>JBMNOF010000029.1:0-22008 GCA_050942925.1 Candidatus Spyradocola sp. | reverse complement strand
AGGGGGCTCCGCCCCCTCGCGCTCCCCCTATTCCGCGTCCGAGAGCGTCAGGCTCACCGGGCAGTGGTCGCTGCCGTAGACATCCGCGTGGATGGCCGCGTCCGTCACGCGGGGGAAGAGCCGGTTCGACGTCAGGAAGTAGTCGATGCGCCAGCCCGTGTTCCTCTCGCGGGAACGGAAGCGATAGGACCACCAGGTATAGGCCTGCTCCAGGCCCGGGTGCAGGGCGCGGAAGGTGTCCGTAAAGCCCGCGCCGAGCAGCTCGGTGAACTTGCCGCGCTCCTCGTCCGTAAAGCCCGCGTTGCCGCGGTTGGTCTTGGGGTTCTTCAGGTCGATCTCCTCGTGCGCCACGTTCATGTCGCCGCAGACAACGACCGGCTTTTTCGCGTCCAGCTTGCGGAGGTACTCGCGGAAGGCATCCTCCCACTCCATGCGATAGGACAGGCGCGTCAGTTCCGCCTGGGCGTTGGGGGTGTAGACGCACACAAAGTAGAGGTCGGGATACTCCAGCGTGATCACGCGGCCCTCCTGATCGTGCTCCTCCGCGCCGATTCCGTACGACACCGCCAGCGGCTCCTGCCGGGTAAAGACCGCCGTACCCGAGTACCCCTTCTTGCGGGCGTAGTTCCAGTAGGCGTGATAGCCCTCGGGGGCAAAATCGATCTGCCCCGCCTGGAGCTTGGTCTCCTGCAGGCAGAAGACGTCCGCATCCGCGGCCTTGAAAAAGTCCAAAAAGCCCTTGCCCATGCACGCGCGCAGGCCGTTGACGTTCCACGAGACGAATTTCATGCAAATGCCCCTTTACAGCGTTTTCTTCTTCTCCCTTTATACCATACCCCCGCAGGAAATGCAACCGGCGCTTTCCCCCGCGCGGCAACGTGTGCTATAATGGGGGAAACGAACAAAAAAGGGGGTTTGTCGTATGCAACCCAACATCGTATTCCTGCTGGCGGACGACCTGGGCTGGCGGGACCTTTCGTGCTACGGCTCCACGTTCTACGAGACGCCGAACCTCGACCGCCTGGCCCTGCAGGGCATGCGCTTTACGGACGCCTATGCGGCCTGCCCGGTCTGCTCGCCCTCGCGCGCCTCGCTGCTCACGGGCAAGTACCCGGCGCGCGTGGGGATCACCAACTGGATCTACGGCCAGGAGCGCGGCCGCCTGCTGGAGGTGCCCTTCCTCGACCACCTGCCGGACAACGAGTACACCCTGCCCGAGGCCCTGCACGCGGGCGGATACCAGACCTGGCACGTGGGCAAATGGCACCTGGGCGACGCCGAGCTCATCACCCGCCACGGGTTTGACGTCAACATCGGCGGCTGCCACTGGGGCCACCCGGCGCACGGCTACTTTGCGCCCTTCCAGAACCCCACCATTGACGACTCCGACATTCCCGAGGGGACCTACCTGGACACCTACCTGACCGACCGCGCCCTGGACCTCATCCGCGGCCGCGACAAGGACCGTCCCTTCTTCCTCAACCTCTGGTACTACCTCGTCCACATGCCCAAGATGGCGCCCGAGGACCTGGTGGAAAAGTACCGCCGCAAGGCCCATCGCCTAGGTCTGGACCGGATCGATCCCATCGTCCTTGGCGAGCACTTCCCCTGCGAGCACAAGAAGGACGAGCGCGTCGAGCGCCGCATCGTCCAGAGCGACCCGGTCTACGCCGCGATGATGGAGATCCTCGACACGAACATCGGCCGCGTGCTCGACCTCCTGGACGAGGAGGGCCTTGCCGAGAACACGCTCGTGCTCTTCTCCTCGGACAACGGCGGCCTGTCCACGGCCGAGGGCTCGCCCACCTGCAACTTCCCCCTGCGCGAGGGCAAGGGCTGGATGACGGACGGCGGCCTGCGCGAGCCCCTGCTCGCCCGCTTCCCCGGCCACATCCCCGCCGGCTGCGTGACGGACGCGCTCTTCACCTCCCCGGACCTCTACCCCACGCTCCTGTCCTACGCGGGCCTGCCCGCCCGCCCGGACCAGCACGTGGACGGCGTCAACGCCCGCGACGCCTTCGAGGGCCGTCCCTTTGCGCGCGGCCCCATCTTCTGGCACTATCCCCACTACGGCAACCAGGGCGGCACCCCCGCCTGCGCGGTGCGCGACGGCCGCTACAAGCTCATCGAGTTCTTTGAGGACGGCGCTTTGGAGCTCTACGATTTGGAGCGCGACCCCTCCGAGACGCAGAACCTCGCCGACGAGCTGCCCGTGGTGCGCGACGGCCTCCACGCGCGCCTGATCGCCTGGCGCGACACGGAGGTCCACGGCAAAATCCCGGAGCGCAATCCCGCCTATGATCCCTTTGACTGAGCACGAGCGCTGGATGCGCCGCTGCCTTGCCCTGGCGCAGGAGGCCGCCGCCGCTGGCGAGGCGCCCGTGGGCGCGGTCGTGGTCCGGGACGGCCGCCTGCTCGCCGAGGCCCGCAACGAGCGCGAGGCGGCGGCGGATGTCTCCGCCCACGCCGAGATCCTCGCGCTCCGGGCCGCGGGGGCGGCCCTGGGCCACTGGACTCTGGAGGGCTGCACGCTCTACGTCACCCTGGAGCCCTGTCCCATGTGCGCCGGGGCCTTGGTGCAGGCGCGGCCGGACCTGGTGGTCTTTGGCGCGTTTGACCCGGCGCAGGGCGCGCTGGGCAGCCGCTATGCCCTGCACCTGGACCCCGCCCTGGGCGCCGGCGTGCCCGTGCTGGGCGGGGTGCTCCGCGAGGAGTGCGCCGCCGTCCTCTCCGCTTTCTTCCGCGCGCGGCGCACAAGACCATAAAAAAACACCTGGGGTTCTCTTCCCTTTTGCGCAAGGGCCGCGGGGGCGGCCCTGGACTGCTGGACCCTGGAGGGCTGCACGCTCTACGTCACCCTGGAGCCTTGCCCCATGTGCGCCGGGGCCTGGGCGCCGGCGTGCCCGTGCTGGGCAGTGTGCTTCGCGAGGACTGCGCCGCCGTCCTCTCCGCCTTCTTCCGCGCGCGGCGCACAAGACCATAAAAAAACACCTGGGGTTCTCTTCCCTTTTGTGCAAGGGCCGCGGGGGCGGCCCTGGACTGCTGGACCCTGGAGGGCTGCACGCTCTACGTCACCCTGGAGCCCTGCCCATGTGTGCCGGGGCCTGGGTGCCGGCGCGGCCGTGCTGGGCGGGGTGCTTCGCGAGGACTGCGCCGCCGTCCTCTCCGCCTTCTTCCGCGCGCGGCGCACAAGACCATAAAAAAAATACCCCAGGCGTTCCGGACCGAAAATCCGGCACGCCTGGGGCGTTCTTTGCCCCAGGGTTCGGGCTTAGGGCTTTCCCTTTTGCGCAAGGGCCGCGGGCTCCTCTACCGCCACCGGCTGCGGGCGGTTCTTCCACATGGCCGTCAGCGCCACAAGGGACGCGCCGAGCGTGACGCTCATGCGGTGCGTCCAGAGCACCGCGCCCAGCAGGCAGAGCACGGCCATGCAGAAAAAGCTGAGCACCGTCCGCCTCTCGTGCGGCTGCAGCACCAGGATCGTGGAGAAGAACACGTAGGGCAGCGCCAGGGCCAGCACCGCGGGACTCCAGGGCAGCAGCCCCAGCAGCGCGCCGAAGGAGACGGCCACCGCCTTTCCCCCCGCAAAGGGGTAGAACAGGGCCATCGCATGCCCCAGCACCGGCGCGGCCAGCACCGGCGCCACCCACGGGTCCTCGATGCGCAGAACGCGCAGCGCCAAGAAGACCGGCACAAAGCCCTTGGCCAGGTCCAGCAGCAGGCAGAGCAGCCCAATGCGCAGGCCGCAGAGCTTGACCGCGTTGTAAGTGCCGGGGTTGTGGTCCGCGGACTCGGCCACCACGTCCACCCCGCAAAGCCACTTGGGGATGTGATAGGAGAACAGGATGCCGCCGGAAAGAAAGCCGACGGCGATGAAAAAGATCGGATAAATCATGGCGGAATCCCTCCTCTTTGCGAATTGTCGGTCTAGTCGTTCCGCCCGCCGCGCTCGACCCGGTCGACGATGTCGCGGGCGGCCCGGCGGTTGAGTGTCTGCGCCTGCGCCTGGCGCATCTGGGCACAGGCCTGCGGGTCCTCCAGCAGGCGCGCGGCCGCGCGGACGATCTCCTCCCGCCCAGCGGCCTGCAGGGACATCCCGTGTCCGGAAAAGAACGCCGCATTGCACGTCTCACATCCGGGGATGGGGTCCGTGTGCACCAGCGGGATGCCGAATACCCCCGCCTCGGTGGAGGTGAGGCCGCCCGGCTTGGTCAGCAGCGCGTCCGCCGCGGCGAAGTACAGGGGCACGTCGTTCGTAAAGGGCACGGCCTGCACGCGGCCGTCCGCCGCATACCGCGCCTGCAGATGCTCCAGCAGGCGCGCGTTGTTCCCCGTGAGCACGAGGACCCGCACGTCCGGCGCAATGCCGCAGAGCGCTTCCGGCAGGGGCAGCACGTCCCCAAAGCCCATGGACCCGGTCATCAGCAGAAGGAGCCGCCCCTCCTGCGGCAGTCCCAGCGCGCGCCGGGCCGCGCCCTGCTCCTGCCGGGAACAGAAGCGCTCGGAGACCGGGATGCCCGTAACCGCCATCCGCTCCTGGGGAATGCCGCGGCCGGCGAACTCTGCAACCAGGTCCGCATGCGGCACAAAGAAGAGGTCCGGCTCCGTCTCCTCCAGGAAGGGGATGCAGGTGTAGTCCGTCGCCACGACGTAGAAGGGGCAGCGGAGCCCCAGCTCCCGCCGGGCATGGGTGAGCGTCTCCGCGGGGAAGAGGTGCGGGCAGACCACCGCGTCGAAGCCCTCCTGGCGGATGTAGTCCGTCAGCGCCCCGGCGCAGAGCGCGTTGGCGTAATAGACGGGCGACTTGCGCTTGTCGGAACGGATTCGGTCGCCGGCGCGGTAGAGCCCGCCAAAGAGCGCCGGCGCATCCTTGGCGATGCGCACGTAGCCCTCGGACACGATCTTGGACGTCTTGGGTCCGCCAAAGCGCAGCGCGTCCTCCATCCTCGCGTCCAGGCCGCGGCGCTGCATCTCCTCCAGGATCGCGCGCGCCGCCGCATTGTGCCCGCCCCCCGTGTTGCACGAGAGGATCAAGGCCTTCATAAATTCTCCACCTTCTTTCCAATTTGTTCTTCTTTTATTATAGCGAAAAGGCCCGGCGCCGTAAAGCGCCGGGCCTGGAAAGCCTCGGTTTTCCGTCTCGATTGACAGACGTGTCTGCCGGAACGCCTGCGCGTCAGGCCTTGGGCGTGGTCTCGCCCGCACGGATGCGCGCGCGCGAAATCTTTCCCGAAACGGTCTTGGGCAGCTCCTCCACGTAGCGGACCACGCGCGGGTACTTGTAGGGCGCGGTCAGGTGCTTGACGTAGTTCTGCAGCTCCTTGGTCAGCTCCGCCGTGCCCGCAAAGCCCTCGGAAAGGACGATGGAGGCGCAAACCACCTGGCCACGGATGGGGTCGGGCGCCGCAGTGATGGCCACCTCGTGCACGGCCGGGTGCGTCAGCAGCACGCTCTCGATCTCGAACGGCCCAATGCGGTAGCCGGAGCACTTGATCACGTCGTCGTTGCGGCCCACGTACCAGTAGAAGCCGTTTTCATCGGCCCAGGCCACGTCGCCCGTGTGGTAGACATCGTCGTAGTTGCGCTGCACCTTGCCGTCGATCCAGTAGCCGCGGGTCAGTCCCGGCGGCACGGTCTCGTGCAGGTTGCGGATGACGATCTCGCCCTCCTGGCCCACGGCGCACTCGTTGCCGTTCTCGTCCACGATGGCGATGTCGTACAGCGGCGAGGGCTTGCCCAGCGCGCCCGGGCAGGGATCAAACCAGGGGAAGTTGCCGATGAGCACCGTGCCCTCGCTCTGGCCGAAGCCCTCGTGGATCACAAGGCCCGTGATGCGCTGGAACTCGCGGCTCGTCTCGGGCGCGAGCGCCTCGCCCGCGGTGCCGCAGGAGCGCACGGACTGGAAGTCCTCGCGGGTGATGCCCTCCTTCATCATGAACCGGTACATCGTCGGCGGCACGCAGAAGGTGGTCGGCTTTTCGGTGCGGACCACGTCGATCAGGTGCCGCGCGCTGAACTTGTCCATGTCGTAGCCGAGGACCGCGGAGCCGGAGATCCACTGGCCGTAGATGCAGCCCCAGCCAAACTTGGCCCAGCCGCTGTCGGAGACCGTCAGGTGCAGGCCGCCGTCCTCCACGCGCTGCCAGAACTTGGCCGTCACGATGTGGCCCAGGGGATAGGTCTGGTCGTGGACCACGAGCTTGGGCATGCCGGTCGTGCCGGAGGTGAAGTAGCAGACCAGCACGTCCGTGTTCACGATGTGGGGCATGGTGTATTCCGGCGCGGCCTGCTCAATCCCCTTGTCGTAGTCGATCCAGCCCTCCTTGCCGCCGCGGGCCAGCAGCAGGAACTCCAGGTTCGGGCACTGCGGCTTTGCGTCCTCGACCTGGCCCTGCGACCACTCGTCGTCCGTTGCGATGATGGCGCGGATGTCCGCCGCATTGACGCGGTAGACGATGTCCTTGGTCGCCAGCTGCACGGAGGCCGGGATGATGACCACGCCCATCCGGTGGCAGGCCACGGCCGTGACCCAGTACTGCCAGTTGCGCTTGAGCAGCGTCAGGATGCGGTCGCCCTTTTTGAGCCCCAGGGAGCTCAAGAAGTTCGCCGCCTTCTTGGACAGGTCCGAGATCTCCTTGAAGGTGAAGGTCCGCCGCTCGCCGCGGTCGTTGAGCCAGACCAGGGCGCGCTTTTCCGGATCGGCCTCTGCCCAGGCGTCTACCACGTCGCGGGCAAAGTTGAAGTTCTCGGGGACGTGCAGCTCGTAATTCTTCTTGAAGTCCGCATAGGAATCAAAGTGCGTGCGGGTCAACAGCTTGCTCAGCAGCATGATAGATCTCCTTTCTCTTCGAAAAAAAAGAGACCCTCCGCCCAACATAGGACGAAGGATCTTCGCGTTACCACCTAATTTCGCGCCGCAGAAAAAACGCAGGCGCGCACTCCACCGACACGGGCGCGATGCGCCGATGCCGCTCCCCGTTAACGCTGGGAAGGCGTCGCCGCCTACTTTCTCCGCCGCAAGGGCGAGGGGTTCAGCGCGAGGCTCCGAGACTACTTCGCCGGCCTCCGCACGGGGCGCTTCCACCGTCCGCCCCTCTCTGTACTTTGGATCAACCGGGTACTCCTTCTCATCACAGCCGATGTATGAAACTGGGTTCATGATAGCAAACGCATCCGCCCCTGTCAAGGGGTCAGACAAAAATTAACATTTCTCCCCTCAGCGGATCTTCTGGGGGTAATGGGCGCGCTCCCCGCCGATGAGCGCCGGCCGCGTCTTGGCCGCGCAAAGGTGCGCGCTGCCGATGGTCGCCTGCGCCAGGCGCACGGGCACCGCCACGCGCCGCAGGTGCATGCCGATCAGCGTATCCCCGATGTCCAGGCCCGCCTTGGCCGAGATCGTCTCCGCCAGGGCCGGCTCCTCCAGCGCCTGGTAGTAGGCGGTCGCCATGGAGCCGCCCGCGTGCTCCCAGGGCTCGGCGCAAACCTCGGTCAGCCGGTTCTGCACGAGCGCAGACCGGGGCAGAACCAGGGCGCGGTTCAGGTGCTCGCAGCACTGCACCGCAAGGACCCCGCCCCGCGCCTGCACGGGCTCCAGCAGCCCCTGGAGCACGGCGCGCGCGACCTCCAGCGTGCCGCTGGTCCCGATGCGCTCGCCCTGGATCTCGGAGGTCGAACAGCCCACGACCACCAGGTCGCCCGGCCCGATCTCCGCGCGCTCGCACAGCTCCGACATGGCCCGCAGCGCCTCTTCGTACAATTCCTGCTTCTCCTGCATGGACGAATCCCTCCCTCGTCTTCCTTCGCCTACAGTATAGCACAGTTTTTCCCGCCGCGCATGAGAATTTCATTTGACGATTCTTCCTGCAAGTGTTATCATGAATCCGTCATAAACTTTCGGGAACGCTCCCCTAGGAGGTAAGTCGAAATGTCGGAACTTCCTGCCAAGAAAAAGACGATTTTCAGCGGCATTCAGCCCTCGGGCATCCTCACCCTGGGCAACTATATCGGCGCACTGCGCAACTGGGTCTCCCTGCAGGACAGCGGGGAGTTTAACTGCATTTATTGTGTTGTGGACCTGCACGCCCTGACGGTCCGCCAGGACCCCGCGGCGCTCCGCCGCCGCTGCTCGGAGACGCTTGCGCTGTTCATCGCTAGCGGCCTGGACCCGGAAAAGAACATCATGTACTGCCAGAGCCATGTCCCCGCTCACAGCGAGCTCTCCTGGCTCCTCGGGTGCTTCACCTACATGGGCGAATTGCAGCGCATGACCCAGTTCAAGGATAAGGCGCAGAAGCACGCGGACAACATCAACGCCGGGCTCCTGACCTACCCCGTCCTCATGGCTGCGGACATCCTGCTCTACCAGACCGACCTTGTGCCCATCGGCGCGGACCAGAAGCAGCACCTGGAGCTGGCCCGCAACATCGCCATCCGCATGAACAACCTCTACGGCGACCTGTTCACCGTTCCGGACGGCTACTTCGGCAAGGCCGGCACGCGCATCATGTCCCTGCTCGACCCCACCCACAAGATGTCCAAGTCCGATGACCCGAACAGCTACATCGCCATCCTCGACAAGCCGGACGACATCCGCCGCAAGTTCCGCCGCGCCGTCACCGACTCCGACGGCGTCATCCGCTTCGACCGCGAGAACAAGCCGGGCGTGACCAACCTGCTGGAGATCCTCTCCGCCGTCACCGGCCAGAGCGCGGACGAGCTCGTGGCGCACTTTGACGGCAAGGGCTACGGCGCGCTCAAGGACGAGGTCGCCGACGCGGTCATCGAGGCCCTCGCCCCCACCCACGCGCGCTACGACGAAATCCTCGCCGACAAGGCCTACCTGGAGCACGTCATGCAGACCGGCGCGGAGCGCGCTTCCGCCCTGGCCTTCAAGACCCTGCGCAAAGTTCACAAAAAGTTAGGACTTGCGCCCTACAAATTTTAAGTTGCCGGTGTAAACTACAAACTGTATACATGAGAAACGACGGGGCCCTCGACGTATACCCCATCGTTTTTCATTATTTCCACGCCGATCCATGCAAAAGGGGGACCTCCCATGTTCGGCTACATTCGCCCCTGTCGGCCGGAGCTGAAAATCAAGGACGAGGCGCGCTTCCGCGCCTATTACTGCGGGATCTGCAAGGCCCTGGGCCGCAGGTCCGGCCCCCTTTGCCGCGCGCTGCTCCGCTACGACCTGGCCTTCCTTGCCCTGGTGCGCGACGGCGTCCTGGACGACGCCAGCCCGCAGACGCTTCGCTGCCCCGTCAAGGGCACGCGGCTGAACATGATGCAGGGCGGGACGATCGACTTCTGCGCGGATGCGCACCTGCTGCTCTCCGCGGAAAAGGCGCACGACGACCGCGCGGACGGCAAGGCCTCCGGCGCGGCGCTGGGGCTCCTGCTCCGCCGTCCGCAGTCGCGCATCGCCGCGCTCTACCCCGAATTGAACGAGGCGCTCGTCCGCATGTCCCGCGACCAGGCCGCGCTGGAGCGCGCGGGCTGCGCGGACCCGGACGACGCGGCCGAGCCCTTCTCCGCGTTTCTGGGCACGCTCTTCGCCTTTGGCATGCCCGAGTCGTCCCAGCCCTCGCTCCGCTTCCTGGGCTATAACATCGGCAAGTGGATCTACTGGCTCGACGCCCTGGACGACTACGACCGCGACGAGAAGAAGCACGCCTACAACGTCTGGCGCATGGCCGGGTATACCCGCAAGGAAGCCTGCGCATGGGCGCTCCCCCTGATGATGCAGTGCATCTGCCAGGCGCAGCTCTGCTACGACGTCATCGACAATGAAAAGACCCGGCCCCTGGTGGAAAACGTCCTGAACGAGGGCATGCCCCGCACGATGGACGCCGTGGCCGAGGGAAGGAGGTTGGACGATGGATCCCTATAAGGTCTTGGGCGTTTCCCCGTCCGCCACAGACGACGAAATCAAGACCGCATACCGCAACCTGGTCAAAAAGTATCACCCCGACCGCTATGCCACCGCCCCCAAGGAGGTGCAGGACCAGGTCAGCGAAAAGGTCAAGCAGATCAACGCCGCCTATGACGAGATCAAGCGCATCCGCTCCGGCGGCGGCGCCTCCTCTTCCTACGGGTACGGCGGCTCGTCCTATGGCGGCTACGGCGGCTATAGCGGCAGCTATGGGCGCGCGTCCGGCTCGCAGGGAACGGGCTACGCCTCCTCCGAGCAGTTCCAGGACATCCGGGAGATGATCTCGCGCGGACTGATCCTGCAGGCGGCCAGCGCCCTGGACCGCATCCAGAACCGCACGGCCGAGTGGTACTACCTCTATGGCCTGGTCTACATGCGCCAGGGCATGTATTCCCGCGCGCAGCAGGCCTTCCAGACCGCGGCCAACATGGACCCCGGAAACATGGAGTACCGCCAGGCGGCCGAACAGATGCGCGGCGTCTACGAGCAGACCCACGAGCGCACGGTTGGCGGCAACTCCAATCTGCTGTGCAACGTCCTGCAATGCCTGGCGTGCATGAGCTTCTGCGGCGGCGGACGGCTGATCTTCTGCTGCTGACGGCGCGGGGGAAGCGCCGGGTTCCCTTCACACGGTTTCGCCGCGCCCTGTGCGGCGAGGAGGATTTTGGATGATTGCTCTCTACCATTCCGATCCGTCCCTCCTGGACTTTTCCGCCGAGGTGCAGAGCTGCGCGGCGGTCCCGGGCGAGGACGGTCTTTACGATGTAATTCTTTCCAACACGGCCTTTTATCCCACGGGCGGCGGCCAGCCCTGTGACGCCGGCACGCTGAACGGCTTCCCCGTGGAGGACGTCCGCCGGGAGGACGACCTTTCGCCCATCGTCCACCGCGTGCGCGCGCCGCATCCCCTTTCGGGCGAGGTCCGCGGCTGCGTGGACGGCGCGCGGCGGCTGGACCATACGCAGCAGCACACGGGCCAGCACATGCTCTCCCACGTCCTGGCCGAGCGGTTTCACGCCTACTCCCTGGGCCTGCACATCGGCAAGGACGACGCCTATGTGGACCTTGCGGGCGCGGACTCCGTGCCCATGACGCGGGCGCTCGCGGACGAACTGGAGGATGAGGTCAACCGCTGGATCGCGCGGGACGAGGCGGTCCGCTGCTTCTTCCCGACGGCGGAAGAGCTCGCCGCCCTGCCGCTTCGCAAGAAGCCGGACCCGCACCCGGAGCTGCGCATCGTGTGCATCGGCTCCGAGGAGGCCGTGGCCTGCTGCGGCACGCACGCGCGCACGACGGGGCAGGTGCAGGCGCTGCACATCCTCTCCTGGCAGCAGAGCCACGGCAACCTGCGCATCTTCTTCGTCGCGGGGCTCCGTGCCCTGCGCTGGGCCTGGCCGCGGGCGGAGCAGGCCGAGGGCGCGGCGCGCCTCTTCTCCTGCGGCGCGCAGGACCTGGTCGCTGCCGTCGAGCGCCTGCACGCGCAGAACCAGGAGCAGGCGCGCCGCCTAGCAGAGCTCGGCCGGGAGCGCGTGACCGCGCAGCTCTCCGCGCTCCAGCCGGTGGACTCGCCGGCCGGTCCGCTGTACGCCGCGTGCCTGCCGGACGCGGACACCGATCAGCTCCGCGAGGGCCTGGCGCTTCTGACCCGGCGGGAGGGCGCGGTCTGCTTCCTCTGCGCGCCCGCGGGCGAGGGGTATGCCGTCGCCCTGGGCGTGGGCCCGGGCTCGCGCGTGCACGCCGGCCAGGCGCTGCGCGCGATCCTGTCGGAGCTCGGCGGCAAGGGCGGCGGCCGCGCGGACAGCGCCTTTGGCCGCTGCGCGCGCATGGACCTCGCCCAGGTCCTGCGCCTGCTCGGGGAACAGGGCGAAAGCGCCCGCCTTCCCCGCTGAATCCCACACACTTTGAACATACGGAGGTCGAATCCCCATGGAGATCCATTACAAGACGCGGGGCACCTGCTCCCGCAGCATCCACGTCAAGCTCAACGACCAGGGCGTCATCGAGAGCTGCTTCTTTGAGTCCGGCTGCCCCGGCAACACGCAGGGCGTCGCGGCGCTGTCCGTTGGCCGCAGGGCCGAGGACGTCATCGCCTGCTGCCGCGGCATCCAGTGCCGCAACGGCACCTCCTGCCCGGACCAGCTGGCCAAGGCCCTCCAGGCCGCTCTGGACCAGCAAGCCCAATAAAACCCAAACGGCCCGTGGGCTGCGCGCAAACCGCAGCCCACGGGCCGTTCTTTTATTCTTCCACCTTGATGTTTTTCTTTCGCGCGATCCAGGGAATCGCGCCGCGCGACTGCGCAGGGATGAGCGCCAGCCGGAGGAGCAGCGGGTGCACGGCCCGGAAGACCAGCACCATCACCACCGTCTCCAGCGGTAGCAGCACGACGTTCTTGAGCAGGCTGGTCGTGACCGTGTAGAGATAGCCCTTGCCATAGAGCAGGGCGCTCCACAGCGCGCCGAGCCCCACGTTGATCAGCAGGTTCACCAGGAGCTTTGCCGTAAAGACGCGCACCACCGACAGCTGCCGCCGGTAGAAGAACAGCGCGTAAAAGAGCGAGGCCAGCATGGCGTTGAGCGTGTAGCCGGGAAAGTAGCCGCCAGTGGGCATGAGGAAAAAGCCGATCGTGTCCGAGAGAAAGCCCTCGGCCAGGGCCATGAGCGGGCCGTAGATGGACGCGCCCAGGGCCGTGATGAAGAAAGTGAACTGGATGTTCAGCGTCTCGGTCAAGGGGATGTAGAGCCAGCTGAGCGCCGAGCGCAGCGCGATGAACATCGCGCAGACGGCCAGCATCCGCGGCGAGGAGAACTGCCTCGCCGCCTCCGCCCAGTAATCGCGATCGCAAAGGGAAGCGTACATGCGCCCATTCATGGACAAAAAGACCTCCTTTTTTGGCATTTCGCTACAAAAAGGAGGTTTGCGCTCCCGGTTGCAGCAGTGGGAAGCAGGGGCTGCACCGCAAGCGCGAGGCTTTTCGTCCCCTTGGCCATTCCCCAGCCGCAGAGCACTTTACGCGCAGACCCTAACCCTGCCTATGGATTTTCTCCATCATAGCACGGCCGGCGGGTTTTGTCGAGCGCGTTTCGTCCAAATTCTACACGGATTCTCCGGTCTGTCCGGCATCCGGAACAACCCGTCCCTCCCCGGCCAGGCGCGCGGCAATCGCGCGGGCGGTCTCCGTGTCCGCGATGCCGCCCTGCGCCGTCTCCCGCAGCTCCGGGGGAAGCTGATGCCCGACGCGGCGCATGGCCTCCACGACCTCGTCCGCCGGGATGGGATAGACCTGCCCCGCCAGCGCCAGGTCCGCGCACAGCAGCGCGCTGACGGCCTGGGAGGCGTTCCTCTGGGCGCAGGGCACCTGCACGAGCCCCGCCACCGGGTCGCAGACGAGGCCCATGCAGCAGGAGAGCGCGTGCGAGAAGGCCGAGAGCATTTGCTGCAGCGACCCGCCCACGGCCTGGACCGCCGCAGCTGCCGCCATGGCCGCCGCAACCCCGCACTCCGCCTGGCAGCCGCCCTCCGCCCCAGCCACGGTGGCGTTGCGCATGACCACCGCGCCAAAGCCCGAGGCCACCAGCAGCGCGTCCTCCAGGCGCGCGGGCGCGAGTTCCCGCTCCTCCCGCAGGGAGACGAGCACCGCGGGCAGCACGCCGCAGGCGCCAGCCGTCGGCGCGGCGCAGATGCGGCCCATGGACGCATTGACCTCGCTGCAGGAGAGGGCGCGGGCCATCACCCGGTTGAGGAAGGGGCCGCAGAGGCTCTCCCCCCGGGCATACGTCCACTGCCGCTGGGCCATGCCGTCGATCAGCCCGCCGGCTGCGCGCTGGGGCGCCTCCAGCGCGCGGCGCGCCGAGGCCTCCATCACTTCCCAGCGCTCCCGCAGCCGGGCACGGACCTCCTCCGGCGTGCGCTCGGTGAGCTTGCACTCGCTCTCCAGAAAGAGCTGCGCCGGGCCGATGCCTCGCTGCGCACAGATCCGCTCCACGTCCGCAAAGTTTCGATACATCCGCCTTCTCCTCCCTTCAGCGCACCGCCCGCGCCGAGAGCACGCCCGGCACCCCGGCCGCGCGCTCCACCAGCCCCTCGGGCAGGTCGCCGTCCACCTCGATGACGCAGCAGGCGATCTCCCCGCGCGCCGAGCGCGAGACCCGCATCACCGCGATGTTGATGTTCCGCTCGGCGAGCAGCTGCGTCACGTGGCTGACCATGCCCTGCTGGTCCTTTTGCAGGATCACCAGCGTCGGGGCGTCGGCGGTGATCTCCGCAGGGTAGTCGTCGATCCGGGTGATGCGGATGCGCCCGCCCCCGAGCGACGCGCCCTCGATCTCCACGCTCGTGCCGTCCGCCCGGAAAAAGGTCATCACCACCGTGTTCTCGTGCGCCCCCTCCAGGTGCACCGGGCGAAAGTCGTACTCGAGCCCTCTCTCCCGCGCGATCTCAAAGGCGCAGCGCAGGCGGTCGTCCTGCGGGGAGAGCCCCAGCACCCCGGCCACGAGCGCCCGGTCGGTTCCGTGCCCGCGATACGTGCGCGCAAACGACCCGTACAGGCCAAAGGACACGCGCACAAAGTCCCCCGCTATCTGCCGAGCCACGTCTGCAAGGCGGGCCGCCCCCGCCGTGTGCGACGAGGACGGCCCGATCATCACCGGTCCCAATACGTCAAAGAGCGAAAGTTCCATTTTCCCCTTCTCCCTCGCTTTTCTTCGTCTCCGGCTCGGAGGCCGCCTGCGCCTCGTCCGGCGCTTGCGCTTCCTCCGGCGCGGCGGCGGGCTCATCCGCCGCCTGCGGCGCTTCCGCAACCGCCTTGTGCGGCCGCGGCCGGAACAGCCCCTGCGTCAGCGCCACCGCCGCCGCGCAGGGCAGCGCGCCGATCATCCCGAGCGCGCGCAGCGAGGGCACCGCCGTCCAGACGACGGCCACCGCCGTGCCCGCGGCCAGGCTCCCCCACGCGCCGCGCGCCGTCGGAGCGGCGCCCAGCGCCCGGAGCAACAGCCCCGTGCCCAGCACCGCGCCCAGCAGGAAGGCGGCCTGCGCCATGCCCGTCAGGGGATCGCTCCGGTTCAGCCAGAGCAGGAACGCCACGACCGCGCCCGCCACCGCGATTCCGTCCGCGGCGCGGCAGAGCGGGCGCTCCTGCGTCTGCCCGAGCGCCGGGGCCAGCACATCCCAGGCCAGCAGATCCCCCACCGCGCGCAGCAGCCCCGCCGCCGACAGCAGCAGCGCCGTCGTCATCGCCGCAACCAGCAGCGCGGACACGGGCGCGGGCAGGGCGGTGTTCACCGCGCCCTGCAGGAGCGCCGTCTCCGCCGCAGCGGGCGTGGAGAGCCCCGCGTCTACTCCCCGGACGAGCAGCCCCGCCGCCGCGGCCAGCACCGTCAGCAGCGCCACGAGCACCGCGCCGATGCGGGTCCCGTGCTGCACGGCATAGGCCTCCCGCACGGCCATCGCCCGCACCAGCAGCGACACCGCGCCCAGCGCGCCGACGCCCCAGCACAGGTCGGAGAGGACGTCCGCAAAGAGGGGACGGCCCGTATCCGCCCGCGCCAGCGCGCCGCCGAGCAGCTCCACCAGGTTTTCCTCCCCGGCGGAGCCGGTCCAAACCGCGACCGCGGGCAGCGCCGAGAGCAGCACCGCCAACAGCACCGCCTGCCCGCGATCCATGCGCCGGCGCGCCTGCGGCCCGCAGAGCAGGGCCAGTACCAAGCACAGCAGCGCCGCCGCGGCCAAAGCGAGCGTTTGGTGCAGGGCGAACACGCCGGCGATCACCCGCGCCAACAGGGAGATCCCCGCCGCCGCCAGCAGCAGCGCCGATGCCGCCGCAACCACCGCAAAGGCCGCGCGCGGCAGCCGGTCACGGCTGTAGAGCTCCGGGGCAGACAGCGCCCCGGGCGCGGCGGCGCGCAGGCGCGGCAGAATCGCGCAGAGCAGGGCGATCTCCCCGGCGGCCAGGCTCAGGGGCAGGCCGATGCGCGCAAGGCCATAGAGGTACAGCGTTCCCGGCGCAACGGCCAGCAGCACGACGCCGCCCGCCGCCGCGACGAGGCCCGCCGCCGTGTCCGCCGCGCCTCCGCCCGCAGAAAGCCGCTCCCCCAGGGAGCGCTCGCGCCCCAGGTGCGCAAATCCCGCCCCCAGCAGTGCAAGAAAAAACAAGAGGATCGCCAGCAGACTCCAGCCCTCGCGGTTCAGCATGTCACGATCCTTCCTTTCGTAAAAGATTCCGTTGTTTAGTATACCATAGTGATGGGCAAAAGAAAACGCACGCTGCGAAACCCTTCCGTAAAAAATCGATGTCAAAACGGGGCGTTTCTTGCAATGCACCGCGCCATGCTCTATACTGGAGAAAATTCGTTTCGCGCAAAGGGGGCCTTTTCCATGAACCGGCTTGCAAGCGTCGGCGCCAGGGCGCCGGAGATCCTTCTGCCGCAGGGCGTTGACGAGTCCAAGTGGGCTTGCATCGCCTGCGACCAATACACCTCCCAGCCCGAGGTCTGGGAGGAAACGGACCGCCTCGTGGGCGGCGCGCCCTCCACGCTGCGCATCGTGCTGCCGGAGGTCTACCTCTCGGAGGCGGCGCAGCGCGTGCCCCGCATCCACGAGACCATGCGCGCCTATGCGCGGGACGTGCTCACCCGGTCCGTGCACGGCCTGGTGCTGACCGAGCGCCGCACGGAGTCCGGCCCGCGCCGCGGCCTCCTGCTCGCCGTGGACTTGGAGGAATACGACTACCTGCCCGGCTCCACCTCCCGCGTGCGCGCGACGGAGGGGACGATCCTCTCCCGCATCCCGGCTCGCACGCAGGTGCGGCGGGGCGCGCTGCTGGAGTGCCCGCACGTCATGCTCCTGGTGAACGACCCGGGACAGACGCTCATCGAGCCGCTCTACGAGCGCGTGCACGGCCGCGCCCCGCTCTACGACGTCGACCTTCTGCAGGGCATGGGCCATCTGACCGGCTGGGCCGTGACCGCGCCGGAGGAGATCGACGCGGCCGCCGGCGCGCTCCTTGCGCTGGACGCATCCCGCGGGGAAGCGCCCCTGTTCGCCGTGGGGGACGGCAACCACTCCCTGGCCGCGGCGCGCGCCTACTGGCTGGAGCGCAAGGCCTCCCTCTCGCCCGAGGCCGCGGAAACGGACCCCGCGCGCTGGGCGCTGTGCGAGGTGGTGAACCTGCACGACCCCGCGCTGCGCTTTGCGCCCATCCACCGGGTGCTGACGAACCTGGCGCCCGCGGATCTCGAGGCGCTCGACGCCGCGCTGGCCCGCGCCGCCTCCGGCGACCGGGACGAGGTCCGGCTCGTTTCCCCCGCCGGCGAGCGCGCCTACCCCGGCCTGCCGGTCCCGGTGCTGCAGCCCCTGCTGGACGCGTTCCTCGCCGCGCACCCGGACGCCGCCCTGGACTACGTCCACGGCGACGACGCCGCGCAGACGCTGGGCCGCCGTGCCGGAGCCGCCGCCCTGCTCCTGCCCCCGCCGGACAAGTTCGCCCTCTTCCCGGCCATCGCCAAGGGACCCTTGCCCCGCAAGGCCTTCTCCATGGGCGAGGCCCACGAAAAGCGCTGCTACTTCGAGTGCAGGCGCATCCTCTGACGCCTCCCGGCCGCCCCAGCGGGGCGGCCGCTCTTCTTTTCGCCCTTGTCTCCCCCACCCCCGGCGGGGCAAAAATTCTTTGGAGAAAAATCAAAAAAGGTCTTGCATTTTGGTGGCTGAGGCGCTATAATTACATACGTTCCTTGCGGCGCAGGGAATGCAATGCGAATGCTGATGTAGCTCAGCAGGTAGAGCGCGTCCTTGGTAAGGACGAGGTCACCGGTTCAAATCCGGTCATCAGCTCCAGTGCGATCCGATCGCTCGGCTCTCCGGGCGATCGGATTTTTTTGTCTTTCCTTTTGCGCAGAAAAGAAGAGGGACCGCTTGCGAGAAAGCGGTCCCTCTTCTTGTGTTTTAGAACAGCGAGAGCTGCTCGGGCTTCGGCTCGCGGCGCACGGCCCGCGCGCTCTCCCGCCGGACGTCCGCCGGCAGCTCCGCGAGGAAGGGCGAGGGCGCGCCGCCGCAGGTGAGGATCAGCTCCTCCCGCGCGCGCGTCATGCCCACAAAGAGGAGCCGGCGCTCCTCCTGCACGTCGGCCCGGCGGCCGGGGCGATCGAGCGGCAGTTCGCCCTCCGTCGCCCCCGCCAGGATCACCACCGGGAATTCCAGGCCCTTTGCCGCGTGCAGCGTCATCAGCTTGACCGCGCCCGAGGCCGCCTGCACGCCCGCCATCCGGCGCACGTCCGCCTCCTCGCCCAGCAGCAGCGCCGCGAGGAAGTCCTCCATCCGGGCAAAGAGCGCCGCCGTCTGCCGCAGCCGCAGGAAGTTCTCGTCGTCCTGGCGACCCAGCGCCTCAGCCAGGGCGTCCAGGGCGCGGCGGGGCCGGCTGCGCAGGAGCGGCTCCACCGCACGGACCGCCAGCGCCACCGCCGCAAGCTCCGGAAAGGCGCCGGCCGCCCGCTCCAGGCGCTCGGAAGCACTTCCTTCCTCCGCGGGACCGCCGACTGCCGCCGCAGCCGCCCACGCAGCGCCCTCTGAAACGCCCCAGAGGGCCTGTACGGCCGCGCGCAGCGTCTCCGCCTCCTGCGGATGCGTCAGGCCGCGCAGAAGCCCCACAGCGCCCTGTACGGCCGCGTCCTCGAGGAACGCGCCGCGCCCAAACACCTCGCAGGGGATGCCGTCGTGCCGCAGGCAGACCTCGATCTGCTCGAGCTGCCGGTGCGTGCGGCAGAGCACCGCGATCTCCGAAAACGCGCGCACCGACTCGGGCGCGCCGGCCTGCTGCGCCTCGAGCATGCCCACGCCGCCCACGAGCCGGCCGATCTCCTTGGCGATCCACACCCCTTCGGAGAAGGCGTCCGGCGCGGTCACGACCCGCACGGGCGCGCCCGCGCCGCGATGCGCGTGCAGCTCGCGCTCCGGCCCGCCGTTGTGCGCGATGACGGCCTTGGCCGCCTCCAGCACCGCCGGCGCGGAGCGATAGTTTTCCGTCAGGCGAAGGGTGCGCAGGTTGCCGTGCGCGCCCAGCTCCGCAAAGCCCGCCGCGCTCGCGCCGCGGAAGCCGTAGATGCTCTGGTCCGGGTCGCCGATGACGAAGAGCGAGCGGCCGCCCCGGCTCCAGCGCAGCACCAGCTCCCTCTGGACGGGATTGACGTCCTGGAACTCGTCCACCAGCAGGTTTTGGAAGGCCGGGGCCTGGATCTCCAGCCCCTCCAGGAGCACGTCGTCCAGGTCGCGCGCGCCCGCCTCGGCCAGGCGCGCGTCGTAGGCCTCCCGCAGGCCTTCGGGGAGCTCCGCCTCCAGGCCGTTCTTCTGCGCGGAAATCCGGCGCTGGCATTCCGCGGCGGTCAGGCTCGTCTCCCCGCGCTCGCGCAGGAGCTCCGCCAGGACGCGCACCACCTCTGCCCGGCCGAGGAGCTGCTTCGGCGGCAGGTGCGCCAGGCACACCGCGTGGAAGGTCCCCACCGTCAGGTTCCGCACCGCCTGGCGGCCGCCGAGCGCCTCTGCCAGGCGCGCGCGGAGCTCTTCCGCGGCCTGCCGCGTAAAGGTCACGGCCGTGATCTCCTTGGTTGGCACCTTTTCCTGCTCGATCTCGTGGACGATGCGCGCGACCAGCGTGTGCGTCTTGCCCGTGCCCGGTCCCGCCACGACCGCCACGGCCGCCTCCTGCGCGGCGACCGCCTCCTCCTGGCGCGCGTTGAGCCCGGCGGGAGCGGCGGGTGCGGGCGCCGGCTCGCCCTTCGCCGCATCCGCCGGGGACGCTGCGCGCGAAGCGGACTTTGCCGGCGCCTTTCTCCGCGCAAGGCCCTCGCCCTGCCCGAGCGAAAAGAGCATGGTCTGCCCGCCGAGCACCTCCAGCTCGTGCGGCGCGAACAGCGTGATGCGGCCGTATTCCCCATCGTATCCCGGTGCGCGGCGCACGCGGCCCGCACGGAGCCGGCGCAGGGCCTCCGCCGCGACGGGCCCGGCTGTGCGCTCCATCTCCTCGACCGAAAGCTCTCGCAGGATGCGGAATTCCGGCCCGAGCTTGCGCAGCAGGGAGAAGTAGGCCGCCTGCACGCGCTTGCTCGCCGCGGACGCGCCCAGCACATCCCCCAGCAGCTCGGGCAGGGGCAGGAGGCTTTCAAACGCCTTGCCGAGGACCTCGCCGCCCTCGGGACGGTCCGCCAGCTCCTCCACGCGGTGCGCCACGCCGATCGTCACGCGCTTGCCGCAGACCGGGCACAGGTTGTTCAGCTCCAGGGCGCGGCTGGGCTCCAGGCAGCAGCCGCAGGCGCGGTGTCCGTCAAAGTGATACTTTCCCTCCTCGGGAAAGAACTCGACCGTTCCCTCGAGCCCCTCCCCGGTCTCGATGGCGCGCTTGAGCGCCGGGTAGGTCCGCGCACACGACAAAATGTTGGCCTCGCGCCCGAGCTTGTTGGGCGAGTGCGCGTCGGAGTTCGAGACGAGCTGAAACCGGTCGAGCGCGGACCAGCGCCGGTTCATGGGCGGGTCGGAGGAAAGGCCGGTCTCCAGCGCGTGCACATAGGGCGTCAAATCCCCGAAGCATTCCTCCACCGTGTCAAACCCGGAAAACGCGCCAAAGAGCGAAAAGTGCGGCGTCCAGACGTGCGCCGGGATGTACACCGCCTCGGGACAGGTCTCCAGTACGATCTCGAGCAGGTCCCGGCTATCCAATCCGAGGATGGGGCGGCCGTCGCTGTGCAGGTTGCCGATGGCTTCCAGGCGCTGCGCCAGGGCCTCGGCCTCGTCCAGTCCCGGCAGCAGGATCACGTGGTGGACCTTGCGCGTCTTTCCGCCCCGCTTGTAGATCGTGCTGATCTCGCCGGAGAGGACGAAGCGCGGTTCCTCCGCCTCGACCTCCGCCGGCAGGCGCAGATCGTCGCGGAGGCGGTAGAGCCCCTCCTCCGCCGGCACGAGCGTCTCGCGAAGCTCTTTGCGCCAGCCCGGGTGCGTGAAGTCGCCCGTGCCCACGATGCCCAGGCCCTTGTACCGCGCCCAGAGGTCCAGGTGCGGCGTATCGCCGTCGCGGCTGGTCGCGCGGGCATACCGCGAATGAATGTGCAGATCGGCAAGCGTCATTCTGTCCTCTCCTCCGTTTTCCCGATTTGCGCCGGCAGCGGTTCTGCCCAGCGGAACGCCTCGCCCGCGCCCAGGGCAAAGTGCAGGCGCACGATTCCCTTGTCGAGCTTGGCATACGGGCCCGGGCGCATTTGCAGGCGCACGCGGCCATTCGAAAGGGAGAATCGGAAGCCCTGCCGGTTCAATGCGGTGGGGGCGAGCAGCGCGGCCTCGACGCCCGCGACGAACCACGGCGGAAAGGGGTCCTCCCCTTCCGTGACCTGGCGCAGTGTCTTTGTGCGGTGCGGTTTCCCCGGGTTTTGCCCATATCCCACGGCGATGACCGCGCAGAGCGCCTCCCCCTCGCGCTGGGAGACGGCGCCTGGGACCCTGCGGTAGGTCAGGGCCACCCAACAGGTGTTCAGACCCATCTGCTGTGCCTTCAGCACGAGCTGCTCGCCGACATAGCCGCAGGTTTCCTCGAGGTCCTTTCCGCGCGGACCGAGGATGGCCAGGTAATCCGTCACGCCACGAAACGTCCCATACCGGGCTAGCGCGCCGGAGAAGGCCTTGGGCTCCTTCCGAACGAGCTGGATGTGCAGCCCGCTTTGCGCATTGCAGGCGTCGATCTCCGCCTGCAGGCGCGCCGCGTCCGCATCCCGCAGGGGCTCGTCCCGGTACTGCCGGACGCTGTGCCGCTCCCGGATCGCTTCCGCTGTCGTCATTGGTTTCCCTCCCTTTTTCTATACGAGAAAAGAGCCCATTCGCTTGGAATAGGCTCTTGCTTTGGCTCCCCAGGTAAGACTCGAACTTACAACACCCCGGTTAACAGCCGAGTGCTCTGCCATTGAGCTACTGAGGAATATGGAATCCGGCGATGATCTATCCTCCCGGGCCGTGTCCAGCCAGGTACTTTCGACGCTGAAGGGCTTAACTTCTGTGTTCGGGATGGGAACAGGTGGGACCCCTTCGCCATTATCACCGGAAATTG
>JBMNOF010000142.1:0-4183 GCA_050942925.1 Candidatus Spyradocola sp. | reverse complement strand
AGCCGCACGAGCCCTTCCCACCACACCTTTGTCGGATAGCCCGGCTCCAGAAACTGAATCTCGATCATTCGTCCTTGCCGGCAATGGAGAGTCCGTTCACCAGGAGGGACGGAGCGCCCATGGCCGCCGCTCCCGGCACGCCGAACTTGAGGTCGCTGCCCACGGCGGCGACGCCCTCCAGGAGGCGATAGAAATTTCCGGAAACGGTGATCTGGTTGACGGGCTCAGCGAGCTTGCCGCCGCGGATGCGCACGCCCTTTGCGGCGAGGGAGAAATCGCCGGAGATGGGGTTGGCGCCCGCGTGCGCGCCCTGCAGCTCATCGATGCGCACGCCCTCGCCAGCCGCGGCATAGAGCGCCTCCGGGGCATTGTCGCCCGGGGCGATGTAGAAATTCGTGGGCGCCGTACCAACGGTGGCCAGATGAGAGGGGCGGGAGGCGTTGCCGGTACTGGTCTTGCCCGCCTTGTGCGCGGTCTTGAGGTTGTACAGGAGCGTCGTGAGCACGCCCTTGTCGATCACGGCCTTTTTGCGGGTGGGCACGCCCTCGCCGTCAAAGGGGCGACCTGCAAGGCCCAGACCATCGGACGGGTCGTCCAGGAGCGTCACGACGGGCGCCGCAATCGTCTCTCCCTCCTTGCCCGCGAGCAAGGATAGGCCGCGCTGGCAGCTTTCGGCAGAGAACACGCCGCCGAAAGTCGAGAGCAACGTACGCACGGCCGCGGGTGCGAGCACCACGGGGACGGAGCCGGAGGGCATGGAAACAGCGCCAATCGTTGCAGCCGCCTTTTCCACGGCTTCGCGCGCGATCTCTTCGGCGCTCAAATCCGCGAAAGAGCGCGAGAACCCGAAAGAAACGCCGCTGTACTGCTGCGTTCCGTCGGAAAGAACGGGCTCGGCCGCGGCATAGGCCATGCCGTCGCTGAATGTGCGGCGCAGGCCCTCAGTGTTGAGAATCATGCAGTTGGAAATGACTGTACCCACTTCGCAGGTCGTGGCGCGGGTAACGCGCGAGTCCGCGGCCTTGCAAAGGCGTTCCATCTCGCGGGCCAAGGCGATTTTTTCCTCCGCAGAGACGGAAAGAAGGGACTCGTCCACCGCGCGCGTCCAGGTCAACGCTTCCTCTCCATCGTAGAGGAACTGTTCGTCGCGGGACTCTAGGAGCTGGGCGTTCTCCAGCGCGGCACGGACGAGCTCCTCATAGGCCTCCGTTCCTTCAGCCTCGGTGGCGGCATAGCCCATCTGCCCATTTAGCAGACCGCGCAGGGCAATTCCGCTGCGCGTTTCAACGCTCAGGTCCTCAACCTTGCCATCGTAGACGCTCACGGAGAAGGCCTCCGATGAGCTTACAAAGACCTCGGCGCGCGAAAAACCCGCCTGTTTGGCCATGTCCAAAATCGGGAAATACTTCGCAAAATCCGCCATGGTGCTTACCCCCTTTCCCGTCCGCCGACGGTGATGTTGGAAACGCGGATGCGCGGCTGGCCCACGTCGACGGGCACGCCGCCGGAAAGCGAACCGCAGACACCCTGGGCGCGAGCAAGGTTCTTGCCCACGCGGTCGATGTGGAAGAGGATTTCCGAGCCCTTGCCGATGAGGCTGGCGCCACGCACAGGTTCGGCGATCTTTCCGTCCCGCACGAGGTATCCCTCGTTGACGGCAAAGTTGAACTCACCGGTCACGGGGTTGACGGACCCGCCACCCATCTTTGCCGCGTAGAGTCCGTCGCCCATGGTGGCGATCATCTCGTCCCCATCGTCAGCCCCTGCGCAAATGAAGGTATTGGTCATGCGAGAGGTCGGAGCATAGGTGTAGTCCTGACGGCGGGAACTTCCAGTCATGGGCATGCCCATGCGGCGGGAGCCGAGCCGATCGATCAGGTAACCCTTGAGAACGCCGTTCTCGATGAGCAGGTTGCGGCGGGCCGGATTGCCCTCGTCGTCGATGTTGAGGCTACCCCAACCGTTGACGATGGTTCCGTCGTCTACAGCGCTGACGCAATCGGCTGCAATTTTCTGTCCGAGCTTGCCGCAGAAGACGGAACTATCCTTGCCCACGCTTGTGGCCTCCAGCGCATGGCCGCAGGCCTCGTGGAAGATAACGCCGCCAAAGCCGTTTTCGATGACAACGGGCATGGCGCCGGCCGGGCACGGGCGCGCGCGGAGCATGGTCAAGGCCGTGCGGGCAGCGCTGCGGCCGAGTTCCTCGACGGAAAGGCCTTCGATGAACTCAAAGCCGGCCTGCGCGCCGGGGGACTCGGTTCCGGTCTGGTTCTCGGTCTCCGAGGCCGCGACGGCCGTGACGCGCAGGCGCGTATGCACGCGTTCATCCTGCACGAAGAGTCCCTCCGTGTTGGCGATCAGGACGCGCTGATAGTCGTCAGTCAATCCCGCGGCCACCTGACGGATTTCCGGGGAAAGGCTGCGGGCGGCGGCGTCCGCGGCGCGCAGCAGGTCCGCACGGCGGCGGCCGGAGACATCCGAGGCGAAGCGCAGGATGGGATGGCGGTTCGTGGCCACGGAGCGCAGAAGCTGTACGCTGGGCGCATCCTCCGCCGTGCCCAGCGCCGCGGCAGCCGCCTCGGCGCAACGCATAAGGCCTTCGGGCGTCAAGTCGTTTGTATAGGCGTATGCCGTCTCCACCCCGCGGAAGACGCGGATGCCCGCGCCACGGGTGCGGACGCGGTTCGCGGCCTCGATGCGACTATCCAGGAGCGAAAGAGCCCCGGACTCCACATCTTCGACGAAAATTTCGGCGAAGTCCGCTCCCGTGCGCATGGCGCAGGAGAGGGCGCGCGCCGCATCGTTTTTGGCAATCATGTCGGTTCCTCCTTATCGTTCACTATTGCTTGTCCGATGCGCGCTTGAGGGCGCGATGCCGGGCAGGCTTAAAGACCATGAGCCTCTGCCCCATGAAGGAGACGATGCTCAGGAGCAAATCCACCAGGATCTTGACCAGGTAGTTGTTCCAGTCGAGCAGGTCCGTGCCCAACTGCACGCCTAAGCTGCCCAACACCATGATGACAATGACCAGCGCATAGTATCCGAGGAATTGCTTCCACATCGAACCCTTGTGCGCACGGAAGACGAGGTTGCGGTTGAGGACAAAGTTCAGCAGGGACGAGAGGATGCGCGCCCCCACGTATGCGAACTCCGGAGGCAGGCCGCGGATTTCCAAGAGCACGGCGTACGCGCCGTAGTCCACGCCAAAGCAGATGAGGGACGAAGCGGCAAAGAAGAGAATCCGCGTAAAGACCAGCATGGCGTCCCGAAAGGGGTGGAAGTGGCTGCCCGCGTTGTTGTTTTCATAGACGGTCTGGATTTCGACCTCCCGGAAGGCAGCACCTTCGCGCGGCGCCTGCAGGAGGACGTTCATCTCATACTCGTACCGATCTCCGGGAATGCGGAGCATGTCCGGCAGCAGCGCGCTGGGCAGGCCGCGCAGACCCGTCTGCGTGTCATAGACGCGCGTGCCGGTGGACAGTGCAAAGACCCAGCGCGTTATGGTATTCCCCAGGAAGGACTTGATGGGGGTTCCCTTGCCAAAGACGCGCTTGCCCAGGATGATCGTAGCGCCGTCGGCCTCTTCCAGCGCGTCGGCGATGCGGGCGATGTCCTCCGGTGTATGCTGGCCGTCGGCGTCCGCGGTCACGATATCCGCTTCGGGATAGAGAAGCATCGTGGCGTTGATGCCGGTCTTGAGTGCACGGCCCTTGCCCTGGTTGACCGCGTGGCGCACCACGGAGACCCCAGGGATCTCCTCTGCGCGCGCAAAGATCGGGGCATAGGTCTCCCCGCCTCCGTCGTCCACCACGACAAGGCCAGCATACTTTCCCTGTGCGTGCAGCGCCTGCAGAAGCGTCAGGAGCTTTTCATCCGGTTTATAGGAAGGAATCAAGACTACGACCATAGCAATCTCCTCACCTTGCGCGGTTTCGCCACCGCGCGTCATGTCAAGGCTATGATAGCGCAAAAAATCGAGCACGTCAAACCCGGCCCGGCGGTTTTTTGCGTAAAAATCTCCGAAAAAAATGCCGCAGAACCCAATTTGTAGATTCTGCGGCGCTTGGTGGACCGCCAGGGACTCGAACCCTGGACACCCTGATTAAGAGTCAGGTGCTCTACCAACTGAGCTAGCGGTCCAAGTGGTGGAGCTAAGGGGACTCGAACCCCTGACCTCAACACT
>JBMNOF010000140.1:0-4210 GCA_050942925.1 Candidatus Spyradocola sp. | reverse complement strand
GTCCGCGCCCTGCGCGCGGGGGAGCTGGACGTCTGCCTGTCCTATCCCGATGAGGAGCTGGACGAATTGCGGCAGGAGGGCTTTGTGCGGGAGAGCACCGAGGCCACGACCCTGTACGTGGACATGAACCCCAAGGCCGCGCCCTTTGACGATCCCCTGGTGCGCAAGGCCTTCGCCCTGGCCGTGGACGCAAGGGCCGTGCTGCAGGCGGCGGAGGTGCCCGGCGCGGTTCCGGCCGATGCGCTGACCCCGCCGGGCATTGCCGAGGGAGAGACGTCGTTTTACGTGCCGGGCAGGCAAGGGTTTGCGCCGCAGGAGGAGCGGACGGAGGAAGCCCGGGCGCTCCTTGCCCAGGCCGGCTATCCCGGCGGCGAGGGCTTTCCCGAGGTGGCCTTTCTCGTGACGGAGCAGGAGGCGGACACGGGCCTGGCCGACGCGCTCTGCCGCGCCTGGGAGGAGGGGCTGGGCGTACGCGTGCACGCCGTCGAAGGCGAAAGGCTGGAGGTCTTGGACGACCGGCTCGCCGGCGAGTTCCAGATGGCGCGCGGCACCTTTTTCAACGTCTATGGCGACGCCCAGGCGCTGTGGGACATGGAAAACCGGCTCCTCCAATCCGTGCGGGAGAGCGAGGCGCTTTCCGCCGCCCTGGAGGACGTTTACCGGGCCGGGGACGAGCAGGAGCGCTTCGAGGCCCTGCACCGCATCGAGGAGATCGCCTTGGATGAGGCGGTCTGCATCCCCGTCTACTTTTTCCGCTATGTGTGGCTCTGTCAGCCGGACATCGCGGGCGCAACCTACGTGCCCGCGGGAGATCTGCTCCTGCAGGGCGCGCACCGCGAAGCGCAGAAGTAGGGAAGGGCCAACCGATGCAGGCAAAATCGCGGGTTTTACAATTCGACCGTTGAGAAACGCGGCGTTCGGTGCTATAATACCCTATCGGTCACACACGAATTTTTTTCTAAGGAGGGAGTACAATGGAAGCGAACGAGAAAACCACCTCGAATTTTATTGAGGAATTTGTCGCGCAGGATCTTGCCGACGGAAAGGTGATCGGGCAGGTGCAAACCAGATTCCCTCCCGAACCCAACGGCTATCTGCACATCGGGCATGTCAAGGCCATGTACATCGACTTTTCCATCGCCGAAAAGTTCGGCGGGAAGTGCAACCTGCGCTTTGACGACACCAACCCCGCCAAGGAGGACGTCGAGTACGTGGACGCCATCCAGGACGACATCCGCTGGATGGGCTTTCAGTGGGACAAGCTGGTCTACGGCTCTTCCTATTTTGACAAGACGTATGAGATCGCGGTGGACTTCATCAAGAAGGGCCTTGCCTATGTCGATGAGCTCACCCCGGAGCAGATGAAGGAATACCGCGGCACCCTGACCGAGCCCGGCCGCAACAGCCCCTACCGCGACCGCCCCGTCGAGGAAAGCCTGGACCTCTTTGCGCGCATGAAGAACGGCGAGTTCCCGGACGGGTCTCTCACCCTTCGCGCCAAGATCGACATGTCCTCGCCCAACATCTGCATGCGCGACCCCACCATCTATCGCGTACTGCACAAGCACCACCACCAGACGGGCGACAAGTGGTGCATCTACCCGATGTACGACTTTGCGCACCCCATCCAGGACTGCCTGGAGGGCGTCACGCACTCGCTCTGCTCTTTGGAGTATGAGATTCACCGCCCGCTCTACAACTGGGTGCGCGACAACTGCGGCCTGCCCGCCCATCCGCGGCAGATCGAGTTTGCGCGCCTGAACATGACGCACACCAAGCTCTCCAAGCGCTATCTGCGCCGCCTGGTGGAGGAGCACTTCGTGTCCGGCTGGGACGATCCCCGCATGCCCACGCTCGTCGGCATGCGCAGAAGGGGCTACACCCCCGCGTCCATCCACGATTTCCTGCGCCGCGCCGGCATCGCCAAGGCGGACTCGGTTGTGGACATCGGCCTGCTGGAGCACTGCATCCGCGAGGACCTCAACGACAAGGCTCCCCGCGCCATGGCTGTGCTCAACCCCCTGCGCGTCACCCTCACCAACTGGGAGGAGGGCAAGATCGTCTACCTCAAGACCGAAAACCACCCCAACCACCCGGAGATGGGTGAGCGCGAGGTCGCGTTCGGCCGGCACCTCCTCATCGAGCGCGAGGACTTCCTGGAGGATGCGCCCAAGAAGTTCTTCCGCCTGGCCCCGGGCCGCGAGGTGCGCCTCAAGGCGGCCTACATCATCCGCTGCGACGAGGTCATCAAGGACGAGGCGGGCAATGTGACCGAGCTGCTGTGCTCGGTGGACCTGACCTCCCTTTCCGGCGGCGAGGGCGCCAACCGCAAGGTCAAGGGCACGCTCCACTGGGTGGAGGAGAGCACCGCCAAGCCCATCGAGGTTCGCCTCTACGACTACATGCTCAAGGAAGAGGGCGAGGAACCCGAGGCCGAGGGCGAGATCGACGAAGCCGAGGAGGCCGAAGCCCCGAAGGAAAAGGACTTCACCGACGCCTTTAACTGGGACTCCATCCAGGTGCTCGACCACGCGGTCCTGGAAGGCGGGCTGGCAGGCGCCAAGGTGGGGGATCACTTCCAGTTCCTGCGTCAGGGGTATTTCGTCGTGGACAAGGACTCCACGGAAGACCGGCTCGTCTTTAACCGCACGGTGAGCCTCAAGGGCAGCTACAAGCCCGAGTAAACGCAAGGAGACGACAGAAAAATGAACGTTCGCACGCGATTCGCGCCCAGTCCGACCGGGTATCTGCATCTGGGCGGCCTGCGCACGGCGCTTTACACCTATTTATTCACCAAGAAAAACCACGGAACCTTCATCCTGCGCATTGAGGACACGGATCAGGAGCGATTTGTGCCCGGCGCGACGCAGGTGATCTACGACACGCTGCGCGACTGCGGCCTCAACTGGGATGAGGGTCCGGACATCGGCGGCGACTACGGTCCCTACATCCAGTCCGAGCGCAAGGACATGTACCTGCCCTATGCCAAGGAGCTGGTCGCAAAGGGTCAGGCGTACTACTGCTTCTGTACCAAGGAGGAACTGGCCGAGCGCCGCGCTGCGGCCGAGGCCGAGGGCAAGACCTGGAAGTACGACAAGCACTGCCTGCACCTGAGCCCGGAGGAGATTCAGGCAAAGCTCGACGCGGGCGTGCCCTACGTCATCCGGCAGAACGTGCCGGAGACGGGCGAGGCCTCCTTTGACGACGTGCTCTACGGGCACATCGCGGTGGACTGCGCGGAGCTGGACGACAACGTCCTCATCAAGGCGGACGGCATGCCGACCTACAACTTTGCCAACGTCATCGACGACCACACCATGGGCATCACCCACGTCATGCGCGGCAACGAGTACCTCTCGTCCACGCCCAAGTACAATCTGCTGTACGACGCCTTTGGCTGGGAGAAGCCTGTCTACATTCACCTGACCCCGGTCATGAAGGACCAGCACCGCAAGCTCTCCAAGCGCGACGGCGATGCCTACTACAGCGACTTCATCGAAAAGGGATACCTCAAGGAGGCGCTGCTGAACTACATTGCGCTCATCGGCTGGAACCCGGGCGACAACCGCGAGTTCTTCAACCTGGAGGAGTTGGTGGAGGCCTTCTCGCTGGAGGGGCTGTCCAAGTCTCCGGCGATCTTTGATGTGGAGAAGCTGCGCTGGATGAACGCCGAGTACATCCGCCGCATGACGCCCGAGCAGTTCACCGCCGCGGCCATGCCCTGGTACGAGAAGGCGGGCATTGCGCACATGGACAAGGACATCCTGCAGAGGAGCCTGCAGCCGCGCGTCGAGGTCTTTGGCGAGCTGCCGGGGATGGTGGACTTCCTGACGAAGATGCCGGAGTTCTCCGAGGAGCTCTACTTCTCCAAGAAGATGAAGACCAACGCCGACACGGCGAGCGAGGATCTGCCCGACATTCTCGCCACGCTGGAGGCGCTTCCGGAATGGACCGAGAGCGCGGTTCACGACGCCCTGATCGACCTTGCGGCGAAGAAGGGCAAGAAGAACGGCGTCATCCTCTGGCCGGCGCGCATCGCCATGGCGGGCAAGCTCGTGACGCCCTGCGGCGCGATCGAGATTGCGGTCCTGTTGGGACGCGAGGAGGCGCTTCGCCGTCTGCGCGCATCCCTGGAGAAGCTGCAGAACGCCTAACGAAAGAGAGCGCCCGCTGCAAGATGCAGCGGGCGCTTTTTGCCGAAAGAGGGAGG
>JBMNOF010000139.1:0-4230 GCA_050942925.1 Candidatus Spyradocola sp. | reverse complement strand
CAGGCTGTGCCTGGGGGAAGGAAGGGCGCCGCACGGCCGCAGGCCGTCTCTCTCTCGAACGAAAAAGAACGAAAAAAGGCCTTCGCCGCATGGCGAAGGCCTTTTTGTGCGGGTGGAACGGCTTAGAGGGATTCGGCCTCCCGGAGCCAAAGGGCGGCGCTGGCGTCCGAGGGCATGCGCCAGTCTCCGCGCGGGGAGAGCGTGACCGAACCGACCTTGGGGCCGTCCGGCAGGCACGAGCGCTTGAACTGCTGGGAGAAGAAGCGACGCAGGAAGGTGCGCAGCCACTTCTTGATCTCCTCGTCCGAATAGCGGCCCTGCATCGCAACGCGGCAGAGGCGGTAGATCTTGCGCGGGGAGAAGCCGAAGCGCAGCAGATAGTAGAGGAAGAAGTCGTGCAGCTCGTACGGGCCGACGATGTCCTCCGTCCGCTGGGAGATCTCGCCCTCCTTGGGCGGCAGCAGCTCGGGACTGACGGGCGTGCCGAGCACGTCCAGGAGCACGGAGCGCAAGGGCTCGGGGCTGCGCGCGGCCTCAAACGCCGTCAGGTGCCGCACCAGGGTCTTGGGGATGGAGCAGTTGACCGCGTACATGCTCATGTGGTCCCCGTTGTAGGTCGCCCAGCCCAGGGCCAGCTCGGACAGGTCGCCCGTGCCCACGACCAGGCCGCCGATCTTGTTGGCGATGTCCATCAGCACCTGCGTGCGCTCGCGCGCCTGGCTGTTCTCGTAGGTGACGTCGTGGTCCTCCATGTCCTGGCCGATGTCGCGGAAGTGCTGCTCGACCGCCGCGGAGATGGAGACGGTGCGCAGCTCCACGCCGTAGGCCTCGGCCAGCTTTTCGGCGTTGCCGCGGGTGCGGGAGGTCGTGCCGAATCCGGGCATGGTCACCGCGACAATGCCCTTCCGGGGTAGGCCCAGGTCGTCAAAGGCGTGGGCCATGACGATCAAAGCCAGCGTGGAGTCCAGGCCGCCGGACAGCCCTACGACCGCGCGGCGGATGCCCGTGTGCTGGAGGCGCGTGGCCAGGCCGCCCGCCTGCAGTGCGAGGATCTCCTCGCAGCGCTCGTTCAGGTGCTCCGTGCTCTGGGGCACAAAGGGCGTGGGCGAGATCTCCCGCACAAGCGCAAGTTCCCGCACGGGCAGGGAGAAGTCCGTCCGCGGCAGCGCCGCGCCGCGCGCAAAGGTGTTGGCCCGGCGGCGGTCGGCGGCCAGGCGCTGCACGTCCACGTCCGCCATCGCCATCTCGTTCCGAAAGCGCTTGGTCTCCGCAAGGATCGCGCCGTTTTCCGCGACAAGGTCATGGCCGGCAAAGACCATGTCCTGCGTGGACTCGCCGCGGCCCGCGTCGGCATAGGCGTAGGCGCACTGGAGACGGCCGGACTGCCCCGCAACCAGGCTCCGGCGGTAGGCGGCCTTGCCGATGATCTCGTCGCTGGCCGAGAGGTTGAGCAGGACCGTCGCGCCCGCCTGCGCCAGCGCCTCGGAGGGCGGCGCGGGCACCCAGAGGTCCTCACAGATCTCCACACCGACGACGAGATCCGGCACCTCCCGGCAGGCGAAGAGCTGCTTGGCGCACAGGCGCGTCTTTTGCCCGCAGAGCTCGATCTCCTCGTCCACGTTCGCCCCGGAGGTGAAGTGCCTAAGCTCGTAAAACTCGCCGTAGTTGGGAATGTGCGTCTTGGGAACGAGGCCCAGAAGCCGGCCCGCGCACAGGACCGCCGCGCAGTTGTAAAGCGCCGCGCCGCAGCGCACGGGCAGCCCCACCGCCAGGACGAGGTCCAGGCGCGCCGTGCCCGCGAGCACCTGCCGCAGCGCCTCCTGCGCGCCGCGCAGCAGCGTCTCCTGCAGGAACAGGTCCCCGCAGGTGTAGCCCGTCAGGCCCAGCTCCGGGAATACGGCCACGCAGACGCCCGCCTGGGCTGCGCGCTCGGCCGCGCGGATCGTTTCCGCCGCGTTCAAAGCGCAGTCGGCCACCCGAAGGTTGGGCGTGATGGCCGCAACGCGCACAAAACCGTCGATCATGCTCAAAATCCCCTTTACCGTGGAATGTTTTCGCCTTTGATGGTAGCCCAAGCCGGCGAAGAAGTCAAGTCCCAACCGCGCGCTTCAAATTTGAAACGCGGTTCCGCATTGTGGATCAAACGCGAATTTCCGTGGGAGAACGGGTTGTCAGAAGGGAAAAGTTGCGTTACTATTGTAGTAGAGAACCCGGATGGGGGAGCCCGTCCCGAAGACAGAGATGAAGGGAGATTCGTTTTATGGACATGAACAAGAAGATCGAAGCCCTGGGCATCGTGCCTGTGGTTGTTTTGAACGATCCGGACGACGCTGTGCCGCTCTGCAAAGCGCTGGCAGAGGGCGGCCTGCCGGTTGCGGAGATCACCTTCCGCACGGCGGCTGCGGAGGAGTCCATCCGCCGCGTGGCTAAGGAACTGCCGGACGTGCTGGTTGGCGCGGGCACGGTTCTGACCACCGAGCAGGTGGACCGCGCCATCGCTGCGGGCGCGAAGTTCATCGTGTCTCCGGGCTTCAACCCGGAAGTCGTCGGCTACTGTGTGGGGAAGGGCTACCCCATCTTCCCCGGCTGCCCCACCACTTCGGACATTGAGAAGGCCATGAGCTACGGCCTGAAGGTTGTCAAGTTCTTCCCGGCCGAGGCCATGGGCGGCATCAAGGTCATCAAGGCGGTTGCGGCGCCCTACGGCTCCATGCGCTTCATGCCCACCGGCGGCGTCAACGAGAAGAACTTGCTGGACTACCTCTCCTTTGACAAGGTCATCGCCTGCGGCGGCTCCTGGATGGTGGACAAGCAGGCCATCGCGGACAAGAACTTTGCCAAGATCACTGAGATCACCCGCTCTGCGGTGCAGAAGATGCTCGGCTTTGAGCTCCTGCACGTGGGCGTCAACTGCGCGGATGCGGACGAGGCCATGAAGGTGGCCAAGCGCTTCAGCGCGATCTTCGGCTGGGCGGTCAAGGACGGCAATTCCTCTACCTTTGCCGGCACCGCGGTCGAGTGCATGAAGAAGCCCTACCTGGGCAAGAACGGCCACATCGCCATCGGCACGACGAGCGTGCTGCGCGCCAAGGCCTATCTGGAGTCCATGGGCTTCGAGTTTGACGAGTCCACCGCCAAGTACAAGGGCGAGAAGCTCAACGCCATCTACCTCAAGGAGGAGATCGGCGGCTTCGCGATCCACCTGGTCAACAAGTAAAGCGACGTTTCGGGCGTCCGGCGCGGGTTTTCGCGCGGGGCGCCCTTTTCTTTTTCCGCGTTTCATCGTATACTGGAACCCATAAAGGAGGTACGGAAACCATGCTTTGGGACATCCTGAGTTTTCCCTTCAAGCTCGTCGGCGGCATCGTCGGCTGGGCGCTTTCCCTGACCGGGCACATCCTCGGGTTCCTTCTCGGGCTCGTGCTCCTGGTGGTGGGCATTGTGCTCTGTCTGACGATCATCGGCCTGATCCTGGGCATCCCCCTTGCGATCCTCGGCGTGGGCATGATGGTGAAGAGCTTTTTCTAGGGAGGAACGCGGATTGAACTATCTCTACGGAGCGGACCGCGACTACACCGATTTCGCCAGCGGGCGCGCGCTGCGCGGCGGCGCGGGGAGGCCCAACTTCCCCGCCCGGCTCGCGCTGGAGCTCTACGGCCGCGGCGCCGCGGCTTTGGACGGCGCGGAAGTGCGCCTTTGGGACCCGCTCTGCGGCGGCGGGTCCCTTTTGGTCGTGGCGGCGCTGCTCGGCGAACCGGCGCCGGCCGCGGTCTATGGCTCGGACGCGGACCCCGGGGCCGTGGCTCTGGCCAAGGAGAATCTCGGCCTGCTCACGCCCGAAGGGTGTGCGCGCCGGCGCGCGCAGCTCGAGGCGAGCCTGCAGAGCTTTGGGCGCGAGAGCTTTGCCCAGGCGCTCGAGAGCCTGGAGCGCGTGGCGGCGCTGGCGCAGGCGCGCCGCGTGCCCGGCGAAGCCTTCGTCTACGACATCTTTTCCCCGGCGCCCGCGGACGTTTCTGCGCCGCCCAACCTGGTGGTATGCGACCTCCCCTATGGCCACCTCGTGGACTGGCAGGGCGCATCCCGCGACCCCGGCGCAGCCTTCTTTCCCGCGCTGGGGCGCTGGCTCGCCCCGGGCGCCGTCGCCGTCGTCTGCATGGAGAAGCGCCAGCGCCTCGAGGCTCCGGGCTTTGTGCGCCTGGACAAGCAGCAGGTCGGCAAGCGCCGGTTCGA
>JBMNOF010000138.1:0-4232 GCA_050942925.1 Candidatus Spyradocola sp. | reverse complement strand
TTCCTGTCGGCCGCTTCCTTCCAGGAGACGACCAGGGTCCTGACGGAGGCCGCGATCAAGGGCAAGGTCGACCCGCTGATCGGCCTGAAGGAAAACGTGCTCATCGGCAAGCTCATCCCTGCCGGCACGGGCATGAAGCGTTACCACAACCTGGAGATCCACGAGAACCTCGGCGAATAAACGGCCGGTTTTCGGAAAAAGTGAGAAGGCAGAAGCCGTCCCAAGGCCATGCGCGGCCGCGGGGCGGCTTCTTTTGCAACCGAAGACGGAAAAAGTGCTGTTTTTTCTGGGGTATCCGATTAAGTTTCGATGAAATCATTGACAGAGAAAATGCCGGATGGTAAAATACATGATGGTGCTCGTATGCCTCCGGCTTGTTTTGGAGAAAAAATGAGGAGGGCGAAACGAACATGAATGCGGATCTTCGCGTGAACTCGCGCCGCGTTGTCGGCTTTCGCCAGCTCGTCAAGCACCTGAAAAAGGGCGATGTTTCGCGGGTCTTCCTGGCAAAGGATGCGCAGGAAGAGATGCGGGAAGAGATTGCCCGGCTCGCCCAGCCGCAGGGCGTGCCCGTGACCGAGGTCCCCACCATGGCGGAGCTCGGTGAGATGTGCGGCATCGCGGTCGGCAGCGCCGCCGCGGGGCTTCTTCGAGAGCCCGAGTGAATTTGTTTCCATGGACGCCATTGGGTTGCGGCGCCTTTGGGATATATTATGCTTTGTTTTGGAAGGAGGTGCTTCCGTGCCCACGATTAATCAGTTGATTCGCAAGGGTCGGGAGAACAAAACGTATAAGTCCAAGTCCCCGATTTTGCAGGGCTGCCCGCAGAAGCGCGGCGTGTGCCTGTCGGTCAAGACGCTTACCCCTAAGAAGCCGAACTCCGCTATGCGCAAGATCGCGCGTGTGCGTCTGACCAGCGGAATTGAAGGTACTGCCTACATTCCCGGCATCGGCCACAATCTGCAGGAGCACTCCGTCGTCCTCATCCGTGGCGGCAGAGTTCGTGACCTGCCTGGCGTTCGTTACCACATCATCCGCGGTACGCTGGATGCTGCTGGCGTCGCCAAGCGCATGCAGGCTCGGTCCCTCTACGGCGCCAAACGCCCGAAGAAGTAAGACAGCCTGAAAGAAGGGAGTAGATCCCTGCACCCAAAGCCTGACCGAAAGGTCCGCAGGGCGCCGGTTCGGAACAGCCGGTCCCTCGCGCGGAATGCTGAGCCGAGCGCTTTGGGGAGGCTGCGCAGCTCGTTGCAGGCTGTGCGGCGCGCGGAGCGACCTGCGCCCGTCCATCCATGCAGTCCGATTTTTCGAGCCAAAGCGAATACGTAAGGAGGGAATATCCATGCCCAGACGTGGATTTATACCGAAGCGCGAAGTGCTGCCCGATCCGATTTACGGCAGCACGATCGTCACGAAGTTGATTAATCAGGTCATGTACGACGGCAAGCGCGGAACGGCGCAGAAGGTCTGCTATCAGGCCTTTGAGGCGGTTGCCGAGAAGACCGGCAAGGAAGCGACCGAAGTTTTTGAGGCGGCCATGAACAACATCATGCCCGTCCTTGAGGTCAAGGCCCGCAGAGTCGGCGGCGCCACCTACCAGGTCCCCATCGAGATCCGCCCGGAGCGCCGCCAGACCCTGGCCCTGCGCTGGCTGGTGGAGTTCTCCCGCAAGCGCGGCGAGAAAACCCAGGCCGAGCGCCTGTGCAACGAGATCATCGACGCCTCCAACAACACCGGCGCTTCCGTCAAGCGCAAGGAGGACATGCACAAGATGGCAGAGGCCAACAAGGCGTTCGCGCACTATCGTTGGTAACATGCAAAATTCACTTGACTGCTCTGTGAGACACGCACAGAGCAGCTCAATTCCTACCGAAAGGAGGATATACGGCTGTGTCTAACAGAGAGTATTCTTTGGAAAATACCAGAAATATTGGTATTATGGCGCACATCGATGCGGGCAAGACGACCACCACGGAGCGCATCCTGTTCTACACGGGTGTCAACCGCAAGATCGGCGAGACGCACGACGGCACCGCGACCATGGACTGGATGGTGCAGGAGCAGGAGCGTGGCATCACCATCACCTCCGCCGCAACCACCTGCCATTGGAACGGCAAGCGCATCAATATCATCGACACTCCCGGGCACGTTGACTTTACGGTTGAGGTTGAGCGCTCCCTGCGTGTCCTGGACGGCGCCGTTTGCGTCTTCTGCGCAAAGGGCGGCGTCGAACCCCAGTCCGAAACGGTCTGGCACCAGGCCGATAAGTACGGCGTCCCGCGCATGGCGTATGTCAACAAGATGGACATCATGGGTGCGGACTTCTACAACGTCCTGGACATGATGCACGAGCGCCTGCACTGCAATGCGGTGCCGATTCAGCTGCCCATCGGCAGCGAGGCCAGCTTCGTCGGCCTGGTTGATCTTGTCGAGAACAAGGCCTACGTCTACACCGACGACCTGGGCACGCACATTGAGGACGAGCCCATCCCCGCGGACATGGTTGACCAGGTCGAGATGTATCGCGCGGAGCTCATGGAGAAGGTCGCGGAACTCGACGACGACCTGATGGAGAAGTACCTGGACGGCCAGGAGCTGACGATCGACGAGATCAAGGCGGCCATCCGCAAGGGCACCATCGCCAACAAGTTTGTCCCCGTCCTGTGCGGCACCTCTTACCGCAACAAGGGCGTGCAGAAGCTGCTGGACGCCATCGTGGACTACATGCCTTCCCCTGTCGACATCCCGCCCATTAAGGGTACGGTTCCCGGCACGGGCGAAGAGACCGAGCGCCCCTCCTCCGATGAGGAGCCCTTCGCGGCGCTGGCCTTCAAGATCATGGCGGACCCCTTCGTGGGTAAGCTCGCCTTCTTCCGCGTCTACTCCGGTACGCGCGAGGCCGGCACCTATGTCTACAACTCCACCAAGGGCAAGCGTGAGCGCTTTGGCCGCATCCTGCAGATGCATGCGAACCACCGCGAGGAGATCGAAAAGGTCTACTCCGGCGATATTGCCGCGGCGGTCGGCCTGAAGGAGACCACCACCGGCGATACCCTCTGCGACGAGGAGCATCCCGTCATCCTGGAGTCCATGGTCTTCCCGGAGCCGGTTATCCGCGTCGCCATCGAGCCCAAGACCAAGGCCGGTCAGGAGAAGCTGACCATGGCCCTGATGCGCCTGGCGGAGGAAGACCCGACCTTTAAGACCTACACGGATCAGGAGACGGGTCAGACCATCATCGCCGGCATGGGCGAGCTCCACCTGGAGATCATCGTCGACCGAATCAAGCGCGAGTACAAGGTCGAAGCGACCGTTGGCGCGCCGCAGGTTTCCTACCGCGAGGCATTCACCAAGGCTGTTCCGCGCGCGGAAGGCCGTTTCGTCCGCCAGAGCGGCGGTCACGGCCAGTACGGTCACTGCATCGTGGAGTTCACGCCGCTTGAGCCCGGTTCCGGCTATCAGTTTGAGAACGCAACCGTTGGCGGCTCCATCCCGAAGGAGTTCATCGAGCCCATCAACCAGGGCATCCAGGAGGCGGCCAAGAACGGCATTCTGGGCGGCTACGAGGTCATGGACTTCAAGGCCCGCGTCATCGATGGTTCTTACCACGATGTCGACTCCTCCGAAATGGCCTTTAAGATCGCGGGTTCCATGGCGTTTAAGGATGCCATGACCAAGGGCGCGCCGGCGCTGCTCGAGCCCATGATGAAGGTCGAGATCGTCGTCCCCGAGGAGTACATGGGCGACGTCATCGGCGACATCAACGCTCGCCGCGGCCGCATCGAGGGCATGGAGAACCGTCACGGCGCCCAGGTGATCGACGCGATCGTCCCCCTGGCGGAGATGTTCGGTTACGCCACTGCGCTGCGTTCCACCACGCAGGGCCGCGGCAACTACACCATGCAGTTCGATCGCTACGAGCAGGTTCCCAAGAACATCGCCGAGAAGGTTCTTGGTAAGAAATAATCCTGGCAGGTGTCTTTCTGCGGCCGCGTGCCGCAGAAAGGGCGTCTGCAACGAAATTACATCCATTCTAATGGAGGGTTTTTACAATGGCGAAGGCTAAGTTTGAACGCACCAAGCCGCACGTAAACATTGGCACCATTGGCCACGTTGACCACGGCAAGACCACTCTGACCGCCGCCATCACCATGGTCCTGGCCCAGAAGGGCGAGGCCACTGCGATGCGCTACGACGAAATCGACAAGGCCCCTGAAGAGAAGGCGCGCGGA
>JBMNOF010000028.1:0-22908 GCA_050942925.1 Candidatus Spyradocola sp. | reverse complement strand
GAGAAGTATGACGACGTGGTCCTCATCGAGGACGATCCGTATCGCGACCTGCGCTATGCCGGCGAACCCCTGCCGGCCATCAAGGCCTTTGACACGACGGGGCGCGTTTTGTACTGCAACAGCTTCTCCAAGATCATTTCGCCGGGCCTGCGCGTTGCGGCTGTGGCCTGCACCGAGCCCACGCTCATGCGCAAGCTCGTCATCGGCAAGCAGTCCACCGACGTGCACTCCCCCAACCTCAACCAGGCCATCGTTGACGCCTATCTGCGCGAGGGCATCCTGATGGACCACATCGCAAAGATCTCGGAAAGCTATGGCCGCCAGATGGCCAAGATGCAGGAGATGCTCGCGACCTTCCCCGCGTCGGTTCGCTACACCAAGCCGGACGGCGGCATCTTCCTGTGGGTGGAACTCCCCGAGAACATCAATGCCACGGAGCTGCTGCCCACGGCCACGGAAATGGGCGTGGCCTACATTCCGGGCACGCACTTCTACACCGAGCCGGGAACCCACCACAACACCATGCGCCTGAACTTCTCCAACGCAACGCTGGACAAGATCGAAAAGGGCATGAATATCCTCAAGGACCTCTTCACCGCCCAGGGCCTGCGCTGACGCAGGTCCTGCGGACGGGAATTAACGGAAAAAGGAGAGCAATCGATGGGCAATGTCATGGACGTGCTGCGCGAGAGAGGATTCATTGCGCAGACCGTGTACGAAGACGACCTCTACAAGATGCTGGACAACGAGAAGGTGACCTTCTACGTGGGCTTTGACCCCACGGCGGACTCCCTGCACATCGGGCATTACATCCCGATCATGGCCATGGCGCACATGCAGCGCGCCGGCCATCGCCCCATCGCCCTGATGGGCGGCGGCACCGGCCTGGTGGGCGACCCCTCCGGCAAGAGCGACCTGCGCAAGATGCTGACCATGGAGGATGTCGACCACAACGTGGAGTGCATCAAGAAGCAGATGAGCCGCTTCCTCGACTTCTCCGAGGGCAAGGCCCTCATCGTCAACAATGCGGATTGGCTGCGGAATCTCAACTACATTGACTTCCTGCGCGAGGTCGGCGTGCACTTCTCCGTCAACCGCATGCTCACGGCGGAGTGCTACAAGCAGCGCATGGAGAAGGGCCTGACCTTCCTGGAGTTCAACTACATGCTCATGCAGAGCTACGACTTCCTCGAGCTGTTCCGCCGCTACGGATGCCGCGTGGAGATGGGCGGCGACGACCAGTGGAGCAACATCCTCTCCGGCGCGGACCTCATCCGCCGCAAGGAGCACGAGGATGCCTTCGCCATGACGTTTAAGCTCCTGCTCACCCACGACGGCCGCAAGATGGGCAAGACCGAGGCGGGCGCGCTCTGGCTCGATCCCAAGAAGACCTCGCCCTACGATTTCTACCAGTACTGGCGGAACGTGGACGACCAGGACGTCGAAAAGTGTCTGGCGCTGCTCACCTTCCTGCCCATGGACGAAGTGCGCCGCCTCGGCGCGCTCCAGGGCGCGGAGATCAACGAGGCCAAGAAGGTGCTCGCCTTTGAGGTGACCAAGCTCGTCCACGGCGAGGCCGAGGCGCAGGCCGCGGCAAAGGCCGCCGAGGCGCTCTTTGGCGGCTCGGCGCTGGACGGCGCCGTGCCCACGACGACCATTCCCTCCCTGGAGGGTTGCCGCCGCGTCATCGACCTGATGGTCAAGTCCGGCCTGTGCAAGTCCCTGGGCGAAGGGCGCCGACTCATCGCGGGCGGCGGCGTCTATGTCAACGAGAACAAGGTCGCCGACCCCGATCAGGAGGTCACGGAAAGCGACTTCGGCGCGGAGGGCTTGATGCTGCGCAAGGGCAAGAAGTCCTACCATCGCGTCCTGTTGGGCTGAGGCGGAGGTACGCGATGAACAAGCGCATTCTCTGTCTGCTCGTCCTGTGTCTCCTCGCGCTGACGGCCTGCTCTGCGCCGGCTGCGTCCGAACCGACGGTTGCACCCACCGAAGAAGCGTCTCCGACCGCTGCACCCACCGCAGCGGCGTCTCCGACAGCGGCCCCCACGGCCGAGGCCGTCCCGACGGACACCCCCGCCGCGACGGAAGCACCGGAAGATCCGTACGCGGATCTTCTGGCGACCTATGAGCAGGCCGCGCAGGAGGGGTGGGACATGGACGCCTGCGACGCGGCGGGCCTGAGCCTGATGTGCGGCCGGCCGGAACAGGAGTGGGGCTATGCCCTGGTGGACTTGGACGGCGACGGCACGCAGGAATTCCTCGTCGGCAATGGCCGGGAGATCTTTGACCTCTATGCGCTGCAAGACGGACAGCCGCAGAAGCTTTTGACCGGCTGGGAGCGCAACGCCTACGTCCTGTGCGAGGACGGGACGATCTACAACACCGCCTCCGGCGGCGCCGCCTACACGGTCTTTACGGACTACCAGGTCCGCGGCGGCGCGCTCGTGCCGGTCCGCACCGTGGTCTTTGACACGGATACCTGGACGTCCTACGACGGTGCGGAAGGCGAGGGAGAGGGCACGGTCCTCACCCAGGAGGAGGCGGATGCCTGGATGGAGGGCCACAACGTGCGCACGCTGTCCGTAACCCTTTTGCATACGGCGCAGCCGCTTGGCGAATAAAGGCTTTCCAGGAGAGAAAAAACCTGATACAATAGCAGTCGGCAAGGCAGTTGTGCCTGCCGGCTGCTTTTTTGAATGCTTGTAAGGAGGCGCAGCGCCATGAGCCAGACCAATGTGGAGGAAGCGCTACAAAGACAGGTGGAACCCTGCGCGCGGCGGAACATGGTCATCTCCGTGACGGAAGGCCTGTTTGATGCGGTGGCGATGGGCATGATTCCCCTGACCACGGTCGTGACGTACTTCATCTCGGACTATGTGAACAACTCGTTTCTCCTCGGTCTGCTGCCGACCCTGCAGTCGGTCTGCAATGCGCTGGTGCAGGTGTTTTTCAACGAACGTCTCAACGGCGTGGCAAAGTTTAAGCACCTGTGCACCCTGGGCACGGCGCTCTCGCGCGTGTCCTGGCTGGTGCTCTCGGTGTTGATCCTGTTCTTCAGCCGCATGGAGCCGCTGGGATTCGTCTGCGTGTTTTACGGCATCTACTGCTTTAACGGCCTCTGTCAAGGCATTACGTCGCTGACGTACACGCAGATGATGAACAAGGTCATCCCCAACCGCGTCAAGGGGCGGTTCTTTGGCGTGCGCGGGGCGCTGACGTCGGCGGCGGGCATCCTGGGCGCGCAGATCGGCGGCGCGATCATCGCTGCCAACGGAGACGTGCGGCGCTTTGGCGTGCTCTTTGGCATCGCCTTTGTGCTGGACATGACTTCGGCGGGCATCCAGGCGCTGACGATCGAACCGGCGCTGCGCATGCGCCCGGTCGACGACAAGCGGAATGCGCAGCGCGCGAGCTTTTTCGCGGACTCCCGGCGCGTGTTCGTCGCGGACCGAAATTTCGCCCGCTATGTCGTGGCGATGTTCCTCATCACGATCGGCATGTCCTTCTTCAACTTCCAGACGGCGCAGTCCAAGGACGCGCTGGGGCTCACGGGCGGCCAGCTAGGCATTGTGACGACGATCCTCTACGTGTCGCAGACCGCAGGAAACCTCTTCTGGGGCTGGTTGGCGGACCGGCGGGGATACCGGCCCAGCCTGCTGATTGGCCAGGCGGGGTTTGTGCTGTACCTGGTGCTGGCGTTCCTCGCACGGGACGCGCGGCTGACCTATGTCATGACCGCGATCTACGGCCTGGCCAATGCTGCCAACGCCTTGGGCGCCCGCAACATGATCTTCCACCTCTGCCCCTATGAGGAGCGCGTGAGCTATTACGGGCTGATGAACATGGCCTTGACGGTTTCCACCGCCGTGGCGTCCATGATCACCGGCGCGCTGATCGATTGGATCGGCTACGAGTCCTCGGCGCTGGCCTGCCTGCTCTTGACGGTTCCGGGGCTGGTCCTCCTGCTGCGGGTGCGCGAGCATGCGGCAGGTTTTGCGGCAGTCGCGAAGGAGGGAGCAAAGTGAGCGCACAGGACGCCTACCGCACGGTGCTTGCCCGCGGAAGCGAGCAATTCATCATCAACAAAAGCCGTTTTATCGGCCACGCCGCGCCCTGCACGACGGAAGAAGCGGCGCTGGATTTCCTCGCCGACATCCGGCGCGAGCACAAGGATGCTTCGCACAACTGCTATGCCTACGTCATCGGGAGAAACGCGGGCATTGCGCGCTACTCGGATGACGGCGAGCCCTCCGGAACGGCGGGTACGCCCATCATCGAGGTGATCAAGGCGCGGGGTTGTGGACGTGTGCGTCGTGGTGACGCGGTACTTCGGCGGCATCCTCTTGGGGGCGGGCGGGTTGATCCGCGCCTATGCCCAGGGCAGCAAGGTCGCGCTGGACGCTGCGCGCGTCGTCGTCATGCACAAGACGCAGCGGTTCCTCTTTGACGCGGAGTACGCCATGGTGGGGAAGCTCGACTACTTCTTGAAATCCCAGCCCGTGCGCGTGAACGCCCGCGATTTTGCGGTCTCGGTCACGTACGACGTTTCCCTGAAAAAGGAGGACGCCCCGGCCTTTCTCGCAGGCCTTGTGGAAGCGAGCCTCGGCCGCGTGGAGCCCGTGCTCATCGAAGAAGGGTTTGGCCCCTGGGACGAGGAGATTCCGCAGGAGAACGCGGAAAAGATGTAAAGAAAAGGTTGTTTCTGTTGACAAGAGGGGTCCGGAGGACTATCATAGAATCAACTTTTGCAGGTTAGGAAGGATGGTTTTCATGCAGGAGATCCAATTCATCGAAAACAAGCACCTCAAGGAGAAGCCGAAGGACCAGAGCAAGCTGGGCTTTGGCAAGATCTTTACGGATTACATGTTCACCATGGAGTACAACTCCAAGGAGGGCTGGCATAACGCGCAGGTTCGCCCCTATGAGAACCTGTCCTTCGATCCGGCCACGACCTTCATCCACTATGGCCAGGCCTTCTTTGAAGGCATGAAGGCCTACAACGCGGTGGATGGCGTGCGCCTCTTCCGCCCGATGGACAACTTCGCCCGCGCCACCCGTTCGGCGGAGCGCCTGAGCATGCCCGCGCTGGACGAAGACCTGGCCATGGAAGGCCTTAAGCTCCTGCTCAAGGTCGACAAAGACTGGATCCCCACGGCACCCGGCACCTCTCTTTACATCCGTCCGACCATGGTCGCTACCGACGTGTTCCTGGGCGTGCACGCTTCGGACAGCTACCTGTTCTTCATCATCCTTTCTCCTGTCGGCGCGTACTATGCCGAGGGACTCAAGCCCGTCAAGATCTACGTCGAGGACGAGTACGTCCGCGCGGCTCGCGGCGGCATCGGCTTTACCAAGGCGGCGGCCAACTATGCGGCGTCCATCTACGCCGGCGAGCTGGCGGAGAAGAAGGGCTACTCCCAGGTCCTGTGGCTGGACGCTGTGGAGCGCAAGTACATTGAGGAAGTCGGCGCGATGAACATCTTCTTCGTCATCGACGGCGCGATCGTGACCCCGCCGCTGCGCGGCTCCATCCTGCCGGGCATCACCCGCGACTCGGTCATCAAGCTCGGCCGCAAGATGGGCTACGATGTCCAGGAGCGCCTGATCTCCATCGACGAAGTCATGGAGACTGCGCGCAATGGACACATGAGCGAGGCCTTTGGCTCCGGCACCGCGGCGGTCATCAGCCCGGTCGGCGCCTTCTGCCTGGAGAAGGAAGAGGTTCAGGTCGCCGATGGCGGCATTGGGCCGATCTCCCAGAAGCTCTACGACACCCTCACCGGCATCCAGTACGGCCGCATTCCGGACGAGATGGGCTGGTCCGTTAAGCTCGACATCTAATGCCATCCCCCCGGAGAGCTTGCCTTTCCGGGGGTTTTTTCCGCCCGTTTTTCCCCATTCCAACATAGCGCAGGAGATTCCGACATGAGAGAGATTCAAGCCAACATCGATCGCCCCATGGCGCTGCAAAACTACCTGCGGCGCACTTTTCCCTCCATCCCGCCCGCGATTTTGCGCAAGGCACTGGAGAACCGCGACGTGCGGCGCAAGGGAACGCGCCTGTATCCGGATGAGCTGGTCTACCCGGACGACGAGCTGACGCTCTACATCGACGACCGCTACCTGGAGAACGACGAACCGCTGGATCTCGTCTACGAGGACAAAAACCTGCTGATTCTCAACAAAAAGCAGGGCATCGCCGTGGTGGACGAGCGCAAGGGCGCGCCGAGTTTGCAGGCCTCGGTGCAGAAGGTCTACCCGGAGGCTGTCGCGTGCCATCGCTTGGACTTCAACACAGGTGGACTCGTGGTCTTTGCCCGCACGAACGCGGCGCGCGAGCAGCTGGAGACTGCCTTCCGCGAGCGGACGGTGCGCAAGTTCTACCGGTGCCTGGTGTGGGGAAAACCCGACGTGGGCGCGGCGCACGTGCGCGCCTACCTCAAAAAGGACGCACAAGCCGCCCGCGTGACGATCTACGACTGGGCGGCGCCTGGCGCACAGCCCATCGAGACGGCCTATGCCATGCTCGATTCCTGCCTGGAGTACTCCCTGCTGGAGGTCGAGCTCATCACGGGGCGCACGCACCAGATCCGCGCGCACCTGGCGCACTTGGGAATGCCCATCTGCGGGGACGACCGCTATGGAGACCGCGAGAAGAACAAGCAGTGGAAGGTCACCAAGCAGCAGCTCTTTGCCACGCGCATCGAGTTCTCCTTCCCCCGCGGCACGACGCTGGCCTATCTGGACAAGCGCAAATTCTCGGTCAAGCCCAAGTTCTCCCTAAAGCTGTAAAGTCAAAAAAAGGGATGCCGTTCCAGTTGGAACGGCATCCCTTTTTGAATTTTGAGATTAGGCGTTCTGCGCCTGCTGCACGGCAACCGCGACAGCAACGGTAGCGCCGACCATGGGGTTGTTGCCCATGCCGATCAGGCCCATCATTTCCACGTGCGCGGGCACGGAGGAGGAGCCGGCGAACTGCGCGTCAGAGTGCATGCGGCCCATGGTGTCGGTCATGCCGTAAGAGGCAGGGCCAGCGGCCATGTTGTCCGGGTGCAGGGTGCGGCCGGTGCCGCCGCCGGAAGCGACGGAGAAGTACTTCTTGCCCGCCTCGATGGCTTCCTTCTTGTAGGTGCCAGCGACGGGATGCTGGAAACGGGTGGGGTTGGTGGAGTTACCGGTGATGGAAACGTCCACGCCCTCATGCCACATGATGGCAACGCCCTCGCGCACGTCGTCCGCGCCGTAGCAACGAACCTTCGCGCGCTCGCCAGTGGAGTACGCGGTCTCGTTCACGATGGACAGCGCATGGTCCTCCTTGACGTCGGCGGAGAGGTAGTCGTACTTGGTCTGCACATAGGTGAAGCCGTTGATGCGGCTGATGATCATGGCAGCGTCCTTGCCCAGGCCGTTGAGGATGACGCGCAGCGGGGTCTTGCGGACCTTGTTCGCGTTGCGCGCGATGCCGATGGCGCCCTCCGCAGCCGCGAAGGACTCGTGGCCAGCCAGGAACGCAAAGCACTGGGTCTTCTCATCCAGCAGCATGGCGCCCAGGTTGCCGTGGCCCAGACCCACCTGGCGCTGGTCCGCGACGGAGCCCGGGATGCAGAAGGCCTGCAGGCCCTCGCCGATGCAGGTGGCCGCCTCCGCAGCGGTCTTGACGCCCTTCTTCAGAGCGATGGCGGCGCCCAGCTCGTAGGCCCACTTGGCGTTCTCAAAGGCGATGGGCTGAATGCCCTCCACGATCTTGTAGGCATCCACACCCTTGGAGTTGTTGTAAGCCTTCAGCTCATCGAAGTCCTTGAAGCCGTACTTTTCGAGAACAGGCTGGAGCTGGGGCATGCGACGTTCATAACCTTCAAACAGAGCCATTGATTTGCACACCTCCTATTACTGCTTGCGCGGGTCAATCCACTTGACCGCGCCGTCTTCAGCCTTAAAGCGGCCGTAGGTGCCGATGTTCTTCTCGTACGCCTCGTTGGGGGACATGCCCTTCTTGATGGCGTCCATCATCTTGCCCAGGGACAGGAACTGATAGCCACAGACCTGATCGTCCTTGTCCAGAGCGATCTGCATGACATAGCCCTCGGCCATCTCCAGGTAACGGGTACCCTTGGCCTTGGTGCCGTACATGGTGCCAACCTGAGAGCGCAGGCCCTTGCCCAGGTCCTCCAGGCCAGCGCCGATGACCAGACCATCGTCCGAGAAAGCGGACTGGGTGCGGCCATAGACGATCTGCAGGAACAGCTCGCGCATGGCGGTGTTGATGGCGTCGCAGACAAGGTCCGTGTTCAGGGCCTCCAGGATCGTCTTGCCGGGCAGGATCTCACTGGCCATGGCGGCCGAGTGGGTCATGCCGGAGCAGCCGATGGTCTCGACGAGAGCTTCCTCAATGACGCCGTTCTTGACGTTCAGGGTGAGCTTGCATGCGCCCTGCTGGGGAGCGCACCAGCCAATGCCGTGCGTCAGGCCGGAAATATCTTTGATCTCCTTGGCCTGTACCCATTTGCCCTCTTCCGGGATGGGTGCGGGACCATGGTTGGGTCCCTTTTTCACACAGACCATTTCTTCCACTTCACGGGAATACTGCATGTGTGTATCCTCCTTCATCCTAAGTGATGCGGTTCCAACATCTACATTATACCATACCAAGGGGCAAAGGACAAAGACTTTGCCAAAATTTTAGAAAAAAGGTATAATGGAAAAAACGCAAGCAGGAGGAGGGACTTCCACCCATGTCACGCCTTGGCGATATGATCAAGCAGGAGCGCCTGCGCGCCGGCTGGACCCACAAGCAGCTGGCCAAGAAGAGCGGCGTCTCCGAAAAATTCCTTGTGGAGGTAGAGGCCGGTACCCGCATCATTGCGGACACGCAGGCCACCAGGATTTTGAAGGTTTTGGGCAAGACCTCGGAGTTCATCGCGGACTTCGAGGGAAAGGCCGACGGCATCCCCACGCCGGAGCCCGTGCACACGGCGCCGCGTCCGGCCCCCGCACCGAAGCACACGGCCCAGCCCGCGGAGCCCGCCGACGCCTGGGTGAATGCCCTGGGCGGATTGATGCGCGCTGTGCCCGTGCGCGACGTTGCCGGCCGCGATGTGGGCAGCCACGTGCTGCCCGTGCAGTCCGGGCGCATCGAGGGCGTTGTTGCGGAAAAGGTCTTTTACCTTTCCGTGTCCGACGACAGCATGATGGGCTACCGCATCCGCAAGGGCGATCAGGTGCTCATCCTGCCCGCGACGGTGCTCGTGGACAACGCCATCATGCTCTTCCAGAGCGAAGGACAGTATTTCCTGCGCAAGGTCAAGATCCAGGATGGCGGCCGCGTGCTGCTGCAGTGGTACGACTATGAGCCGCGCAGCGAGGTCGTGCCCGCCAAGCAGCTGACCCTCGTCGGCCGCGCGCGCCGCGTGGAATTTGAGCTGTAAAGCGCTGCTTTTTTCAAACACAAAAGGAGATGAACCGCATGACCATTCGGATGGGTTCTCCGCTCTACATTGTGCGGGAGGACTGTGAGAAAGACCTTTTTGCCGTGCTTCGGCGCCTAAAAGAAGTGGGCTTTGACGGAATCGAGTTCCTCGGGTTTTTTGGCCACGGCGCGAAAGAGGTCCGCCAGCAGATGGCGGATCTGGGCCTGGATGCCCTGGGCAACCACGTCCCCTTCAAGGACCTTGCGGCGGATGCGGAGGGCGTCCTGGACTTCCACCAGGAGGTGGGCTGCGAGTACCTGACGGTGGCAGATCTGCCGCTGGAGAACTTCTCCAACGTTGCAGAGACCCTGGACCGAATTGCGGAGAAGGCCCGTGCGCGCGGGATGCGCCTGCTGTTCCACAACCACGACGGCGAATTGATCGACCGCGTGGAGGGGGTGGAGGCGCTGCAGTACATCCTGGACAACACCCGTCCCGAGACGCTCGCCCTGGAGCCGGACCTTGGCTGGATGGAAGTCGGCGGCGGCGATTGCGCTCGCTACCTGACGCGCTACCGCGACCGCTGCCCGGTCATCCACCTCAAGGACTACTATTCCTCGGACAACTCCAAGCTCGGCCGTGTGCGTGAGTTTGTGCCCGCGCGCGGCGGCGCGGACCGCGGCCACTTTGAGTTCCGCCCCACGGGCTACGGCGTGCTGAACCTGCCAAAGCTCATGCCCCTGTGCCTCAACTGTAAGCCAACCTGGTTCGTCATGGACCACGATCTGGCTTACGAGCGCGACCCCTACGAGGACCTGAAGCTCTCTTTGGACTACACCCGCGCCCTGCTCAAGATGCAGGCGTAAAACCTGAAATACGCAAGCGGCCCGCAGCTCCAATTTGGAGCTGCGGGCCGCTTGCACCGCGGAGATCACTCTTCTACGACAACTTTTGCCGAGAAGGTGATGGTGTTCGTGTAGTCACCGCCCAGGGCCTTGCCCCAATCGGCAGAGTTGATGCGGATATTAAGGCCTGATATAAAATGTGTTTGATAGTCAATAGGCTTATCGGAGAGTATACCTGAACTATTTCCTTTGAATGTGAGATTACAACCAGAAGGAAGCTCGCAATCGGAATCGGAATTAGGAGTATGACCATAAAGTTTCATGGGAATTGTTGTGTCCACATCTTCCGAGATAAAATCCCCATAGGTGATGGTTACATCCAAATTTTTTCCAACAGCAAAACCGGAGGAATTGGAGACCGTTAAAGCTCCGATGTCCGTTCTAGTTGCCCCATAGGCGATGGTCTGGTCAGCAGGAATGTTGAGCGTGTAGGTGGCGCTGGCGGGCACCGTGGTGGTGAGTGTGGTGGTGCTGTCGGCCAATGCACAGGGCATGGCGAAGACCAGCATTGCGCAGGCAAGAAGCAGGGACAGAGACTTTTTCATGTTGAGGACTCCTTTCTTTATTCCACACGGAGCGTGAGCTCCATCTGGGCACCGTTGAGGGGCGTCAAGGCCTCGTCCATGCTGAAGCAGGCATAGGTGAGTTGCGCGTCTGAGTAGACACCTGGCTCCAATGGCTCCAGCAGGCGAATGGGATCGGAGACCTCGCCCGGGGGAATGTACGACGACTGCCAGAGCGGCGTGCCGTCCGCAAGGGAAAGCGTGATGACGAAGTAGCAGGTGTTTTGCTCCGGATTGGCAAGGCAGAGATCCTCGCCCGCGCGCAGCGTCAGCCCCTCGTATCCGGGAATGGCGATGGTGTCCGTGGACGTTGGCGTCGCCTCCGGCAGCAAAGATGGCACGGAGGATGCAGGCAGTGTGTTCGATGCGGCGGGCGACTGCGTCAGGGGCACGGATGCCGGACGCTGTACAGAAAGCACCAGCAGCGCCAGCAAGAGCACCACGATCAGTGCGAACAGCGCAAGCGTTGTCCCCAGCAAGGCCTTTTGCAAGCGTGAAATGGAGAGTCCCTTCTTTCTCGTGGTTTTTCGGAGGAATTATGCGCACGTTACGGCTTTTTCTTAAGGCGTGGGGGTTGAGCGGTGCGCGGGATGCGCCAGGGGCTGCGGGGGGCATCTTGTTCCACGCCGGGAATGCGTCCTTGGCGGCACCATTTCGCCACGGTATCCATTGACACGCCCCACAACCGAGAAGCCTCCTTTGTCCCCATGTAGGGAGAAGCTGCTTGGTCCATAGTCGTCCTTCCTTCCCAATAGGAATAGGAACCTTTCTGCTTGCAATTATAGCAGAGTAGCTCCTATTTGTCTAGCGAAATAGGAGGTAAAATTCCTAAAACAAGGGAGGAAAGGGGAAGCAGAATGCTCATTCACGATTTTCGGGAGATCGGCAACCGGCTCTACGCGGTGCGTAAGCGCCTGGGGCTGACGCAGATGGAAGTGGCCGAGCGCGCGGGGCTCTCGCTGCGCACGTATGCAGACATCGAGCGCGGGACGGTGAATATGCGGGTAGAGACCGCGCTGCAGATCTGCGAAGCGTTGCACATCACACCAGACGAAATCTTCGCGCGCGGGGATGCGGGACTTGCACTCCGGCAGGAAGAGCTCTTCACACGCCTTGCGGCCTGCGCAGAAAAGGATCGGGACACAGCGTTGCGGCTGCTGGAAGTCTATCTCAAATCCTTGGACGGCAATGCGTTTTCTAGTTGACAGCGGCGCTTTGTTGCGGTATCGTTAAGGCAGAGCGTGAAAGCGCCCGGTAAAAAGACAAAGACACAGAACGGAGGGGTTTCATGAAGATCACGGACCTCAAGAGCGCAATTATCGGCAACAATATTTGCCTGCGCGTAAAGACCGACAAGGGAATCGACGGATATTCGCAAGTGGAGGAGTTTAAGGACTTCGTCAATGTGAACGTCCCGTATTTCCGCGACATGATTGTGGGCTGCGATCCCACCAACGTCGAGGACGTCATGCGCCGCATCCGGCGCCTGGGGGCGTTCAAGCCCTGGGGAAAGCTCGTCAGCTCGATTGAGATGGCTTTGTGGGACATTGCCGGCAAGGAAGCGGGCGTTCCCGTCTATAAGCTGCTGGGCGGCAAGGTGCGCGACCGCGTCCGCGTCTACTGCACGCAGTATTCGCCGGAATCCCTGCCGCATCCCAATGCGCGCAATGCCGAGGAGCGCGCAGAGAACATCCTGTACCTGAACGAGGAGATCGGCTTCACCATCGTCAAGACCCCCATCTCCTTCCACAGCCCGGATTTCCGCCGTCTGGCCGAGCAGGAGGGCTATGCCTATACCTCTTACCCCATGACCCCGGATACCCGCTATCCGGACAATGCCAACGGCAGTTTGCTCACGGATAAGGGCCTCAACTACCTCATCAACTATGTCGGCAAGATCAAGGAGATCGTGGGCGACAAGGTGGGCATCGCCTTTGACTGCGGCCCGGGCCTGACGGCCATCGACGCGCTGAAGTTCGCCAAGGGCGTCGAGCCCTTTAACGTCATGTGGCTGGAGGACATGGTCACCGGCGACTACACGCCCTACAGCTTGGCGCAGGTCTACCGCGACATCACCCAGAACACCACCACCAACATCCACACCGGCGAGCAGGTCTACCTGCGCCAGAACTTCCGCGAGCTCATCGAGAACCATGCGGTCAACGTCGTGGGCCCCGATCCGGCAGACGTGGGCGGCATTGCCGAGCTGAAGTGGATCGCGGAGTACGCCAACCTGCACGGAATCATGATGGCGCCGCACGGCGTGTTCGACGGCGTGTTCGGAATGGCGGCGCTGACGCATGTTTCCGCCACGATGCCGAACAACTACATCGCCTACGAGTATCCGGAGGCGCATCCCTCCTGGTGGTATGACATCGTCGAGGGCCTGCCGGAGGGCTTCTTCAAGGACGGCCACGTCACGGTGTGGGACAAGCCCGGTATTGGCGTGGAGTTCAACATCCCCAAGGCGGAAAAGTACCTCCGCCCGGAAGACCGCGACTTCTTCCGTTAATCATTCGCCTGGCAGCCAGGACCCGAGGAGACTCGGGTCCTTTTTGTACCCTTGCGTGCGGGGGATGGGTGTTGTACAATAAGGGTATCAATTTTCACGGCTCGAGGCGTGAAGCGGAGGAAGAAATGCCCGATCAGTTTTTGCCTGTGACGCGCGAGGAGATGCTCGCGCGCGGCTGGGATCAGCCGGATTTCGTCGTCGTGTCCGGGGACGCCTACGTGGACCACCCCTCCTTTGGACATGCCATCATTGCGCGCGTGTTGGAGGATGCCGGGTATCGCGTGTGCATGCTTAACCAGCCGGATTTCCACACCGCGCAGGACTTTGCGCGCTTTGGCCGGCCGAAGTACGGCTTTATGGTCGCGGCCGGCAACATTGACTCCATGGTCAACCACTATACCGCGGCCAAGCGCCCCAGGTCCCAGGACCTCTACTCCCCGGGCGGCAAGCCGGGGCTTCGGCCGGACCGTGCGACGATCGTCTATTGCAACCGCATCCATGAGGCATTTGGAAAGATTCCCATCATCATCGGTGGCGTCGAGGCGTCCCTTCGCCGCTTTGCCCACTATGACTACTGGGATGACAGCGTCCGCCATTCGATCTTGGCGGATTGCGGCGCAGACCTGCTCTCCTACGGGATGGCCGAAAAGCAGACCGTCCTCATTGCGGATCGCTTGCGCGACGGCCTTCCGCTCACCGGCATTCCCGGGACCTGCTACATGGCCAACGAAGTCCCGGAAGGCGCGCTGGAGATCCCCTCCTTTATGGAGTGCAAGGCGGACAAGGTCGCCTATTGCAAGGCGTTCAAGGTGCAATACGAGGAGCAGGACCCCATCCGCGGCCACACGCTCGCACAATGGCACGAGAAAAAGGTGCTTGTCGCGGAGCCGCCCATGATGCCGTTGTCCCGGGAGGAGCTGGACCGCGTCTATGACTTGCCCTACACGCGGCGATGGCATCCCATGTACGATGCGGAGGGCGGCATTCCGGCCCTTGCAGAGGTGGAGTTCTCCATCGCCAGCACGCGCGGCTGCTTTGGCGCCTGCTCGTTCTGTGCGTTGACATTCCATCAGGGGCGCATCGTGCAGTCCAGGAGCCCGGAGTCCATCCTAAAAGAAGCCCGGATGCTGACAAAGCTCCCGAACTTCAAGGGATATATTCACGACGTGGGCGGGCCGACCGCCAACTTCCGTTTCCCCGCCTGCAAAAAGCAACTCAAGGTCGGCGCCTGCAAGAACCGGCAGTGCTTGGCACCCGAGCCCTGCCCCAACTTGGAAGTGGATGAAGAGGAACTGACGCGACTCCTGCGCGACATGCGCGAGATTCCGGGAATCAAAAAGGTCTTTATCCGTTCCGGCCTGCGCTTTGACTACATGATGCTCGACAAGAGCGACCACTTTTTCAACGAGCTCTGCGCGCATCACATCAGCGGTCAGCTCAAGGTCGCGCCCGAGCACGTCGCGCCCAAGGTTCTGCGCCTCATGGGCAAGCCCCGGTGCGAGGTCTTTAAGGCCTTTACGGAGAAGTACAAGCGCGTCAACAAGTGCTTGGGAAAGGACCAGTACCTGGTGCCCTACTTCATTTCCAGCCATCCGGGCTGCGATCTCAGCGCCGCCATCGAACTGGCGGAGTACCTGCGCGATATTGGGCACCAACCCGAGCAGGTACAGGATTTCATCCCAACGCCGGGAACGCTTTCGACGACCATGTTCTATACGGGACTCAACCCCTTGACCATGGAGCGCGTCTACATCCCGCGGTCCCCGCAGGAAAAGGCCATGCAGCGCGCGCTTCTGCAATATCGCAGGCCGCAGAACTATGCGCTCGTGCGGCGCGCACTGCACATCGCGGGGCGCGAGGATCTCATCGGCTACGGAAAGCACTGCCTGGTTCCGCCCGCGGGCGGACCGGGAGGCGGCGGAAAGCCGCGGGGAGGGGAGCGGTCCGAGAAAAAGGCGCGGCCGCCCCAAAGAACGGAAAACAAACGCGCGGTCTCCAAGGATCGCGGGGAAAAGAGCCGGCAGAGCCGGCCAGAAAAGGCGCGCCCCGCGCGCCCGCAGAGAGGGAGGAAGAAAAATGGCTGATTTGCACTATACGGACTATCTCTATAAGGTGCGTGGATGCGCGCTGGGCCTGGGGGACATGACCTGGATCGAGCCGGCGCTGCGCGTCCTGGCGCACAGCGGCATGGATTTCACCGCGGAGGAGCTGGCGCAGGCCTATAAGAAGGGCGGCGCATTGACCCCGCACTTCCTGCGGAACATGGACCGCGGCATCGATCCGCCGCTGGCGGTGTTTGACGATCCGGAGCGCGTGGGACCGGGCGGCATGGACTGCGCGCCCCTGTGGGCCTGTGCGTGCCCCGGCGATCCGGCGCGCGCCAGAGCGTACGCCGAGCGCGACGCGGCGGTCGACCACGAGGGCGAGGCCGTGGAAGCGGCCGGGTTCCTGGCGTCGGCGATGTCCCTGGCCTTTGTGCGGGACAGCGCGACGGCCTGCATCCGCGAGGCCGCCAGCGCGCTGCCCGAGGAAAGCCGGTTGGCCCGCCTTGCGCTGGACGCCTGCGCGCTCTGCGAAAAGGACCCCGCCACCGCCCGGGTCCGCATGGAGTGGCGCTACGGCGGCGTGGATGGTTCGCTCCTGCCGCGCCTTACGACCATTTTGCTCGCCCTGCTCCTGGGCGACCAGCCGGACCGCCTTGCTGCGGCCTTCCGCGGGCTGCTCGAGGGCGCCTCTTCTTCCTCGGATGTCGGGGACGCGATGGCGGCGCGCATGGCCCGCGCGGGGCTGATGTGCATGGCGATGGCGGCCGAGCGCGGCGAGAAGCTGCCCGTGCGGGTGACGGCCGCGCCCTTTGTGGCGGTTCCGGCCGCGCGTAAGGCGGAGCGGAAGATGAGCGTGCACTTCCTCGGCGCACCGGTGCTCGCGCCGGGCAAGGCGCGTCAGTGCGTGCTGCGCATCGAGAACCCCACGGATGAGCTCCTGGAGGGCGAGATCACCTGCGAGACCGAGGGCTGCGTGCAGGCCATGACGGCCGCGCATGCCAAGGTCCTGCCCGGGGAGGATGCCCGCATTCCCTTCACAGTCTGGATGCCGGAAGACGTGAAAACCGTCACCGAGTGCAACCGCATGACCGTTCGCTTTTGCGGATTGGAAAAGACCTTCGGCATTGCCGGGGCGCAGGGCTACCGCGTCTGCGGCCGCATGGGCGTGAGCGACCGTCCCATTTACGAAGGGCGGAGTCTGCCGGAGAACCCGATCTGGGAGCCCTATTTTGCGAATGGAAACCGCATCCATTTGGATGAAATCAACGGCTGGGTGGGCCCCTGCTCCTTTGTCCTCGAGCGCAAGCTGCGCATTTCGGAGGATCTGGAGGCCGATATTGCGGTGGAGCGCACCTGCCCCTATGTCTTGGAGCTGGATGGAGAGACCATTCTCTCGGGAGACGGGACCGACGGCTGGACCGTCGTGCGGGCGGAGGAGCCCGCGGTGCAGCTCAGCGCGGGCGAGCACACGATGCGCCTCTTTGTCGAGCGGCGCGCGCCCGGCGGCAGCATCGAGGTGGACTTCCTGTGCGATGGACGCCTGCTGTCGCTGGCGGCGGAGAATCCGCTCCAGGAGGGCGAGTGATGGAGAAGCTCTGCTTTGCAAAGCTCCGCCCGGACGCCGTGATCCCCTCCAAGCGCGAGGAGGACGCAGGCTACGACATCTATGCCGCCTTTGACGAGGAATACATGCGCTTTGAGCCCCTGGAGACGCGCCGCGTGCCGACAGGGCTGGTCAGCGCGTTTTCGCCGGAGTTCTACTTTCAGCTGCAGGAACGCGGCTCCACGGGCACAAAGGGGATCTCCCAGCGGTGCGGCGTGATCGATTCCGGCTTCCGCAGCGAGTGGATGATTCCGCTGACGAACCTCAACAAAAAGCCGCTGATCCTGATCAAACCCGGGAAAGAGGCGCTGTTTGCCGGGCAGGACGTCGTGCTGTATCCCATCAACAAGGCGATCAGCCAGGCGATTCTTCTGCCCGTGCCCCGCACCGTGGTTTGCGAACTCACCCCCGAGGAGATTCGCGCCATCCCCTCGGAGAGGGGAAGCGGCGAGCTGGGCAGCACGGGCAAGTAGCGCTCCGCGGAAAATAGAGAGAAAAAAACAAAACGGGAGGGCGTTTCCATGAACATTGCAGAAGAAAAGATCCGGCGAAACCTGCCGCCGCTGTTCCCGGAAGGGATGACGGCCGAATCCTTTTCCGACTGGAGGGAAAAGACGCTGGCGCTCTATGCGCGCGAATGCTTTGGCGTGACCCCGCCGCCGCCCCTGGCGCTGCAGGCGGAGGTCGAGTCGGACCGAGAGGACGATTGGGCCGGCAAGGCGGAGCACCGCTGCGTGCGGCTCACGTTGGACCTGCCGGCGGGAAAGTTCTCCTTCCCCGTCCATTTAGTGCTGCCCAAGGGCAGACGCCCGGCGCCCTGCGTCGTCTACATCTCCTTTACCCCCTATTCGACGGCCGGATACCAGCCCATCGAGGAGGTCGTGGACCACGGGTACGCCATGGCGGTGTTCTGCTATGAGGACGTGACGCGGGACGACGGCGATTTCTCGGATGGGCTCGCGGCGTTCTTCCCGCGGGAAAAGGCGGACGATGTCGGCAAGATCGGCCTGTGGGCCTATGCGGCCATGCGCGTCTTGGACTATGCGCAGACGCTGCCGGAGATCGACGCGCAGCGCATCTTCGTCATGGGGCACTCGCGCTTGGGAAAGACGGCGCTCTGGGCGGCTGCACAGGACGCGCGCTTTGCCGCGGCCATCTCCAACGACAGCGGATGCTCCGGCGCCGCCGTGACCCGCGGCAAGGTCGGGGAGACGGTTGCGGACATCACGGGCCGCTTCCCCTACTGGTTCTGCAAGGCCTATGCCGCCTACGCGGGAAGGGAAGCGGAGCTGCCGGTGGAGCAGTACCAGCTGTTGGCGTGCATCGCGCCCCGTCCGCTCTACGTTTCCAGCGCGTCGGAAGATGCGTGGGCCGATCCGCAGTCGGAGTTCCTTTCGGCCCAGCTCGCAAGCCCGGCCTGGGCGCTGCTGGGCGCACAGGGCATTGCGCAGGACGCGCAGATGCCGGAAGTCGGCGGGCGTCTTGTTTCGGGAAGCGTGGGTTACCACCTGCGGCCGGGCACGCACTATCTGAGCCGCTATGACTGGGCCCGCGCGCTGCGCTTCCTGGACATTGCCCTGCTGTAAAGCGCTTGCGCACAAGACTGCATTGCGATAGAATAGAAGCAGATTCGTCCGTGAACAGAGAGAAAAACGAGGAGGGCAAAAAGAGATGAAGATCGGATTTATTGGCGTGGGCGTCATGGGTGCGCCCATGGTGCAGAACTTGATGAAAAAGGGGTATGAGCTGAGCGTATACAACCGCACCAAGGAAAAGGCGGCGGGCGTCCTTGCCGCGGGCGCGAAGTGGTGCGAGACGGCGGGCGCTTGCGCCGCGGGACAGGATGTGGTCATCACCATGGTGGGCTACCCCAAGGACGTTGAGGAGGTCTATTTCGCTCCCGGCGGCATCCTGGATTCCGCTGCGCCCGGCACCGTGCTCATCGACATGACGACCACCAGCCCGAAGATTTCGGAGCGCATTTTTGCCGCGGCCAAGGAGAAGGGCATGACCGCGCTGGATGCGCCCGTGTCCGGCGGCGATGTCGGCGCGCAAAAGGGGACGCTGGCCATCATGGTTGGCGGCGAGCGCGAGGCGTTTGATAAGATGCAGGATGTCTTTGCGGCCATGGGCACCAACATCCGCTACATGGGTGGCGCGGGTTGCGGCCAGCACACCAAGATGGCCAACCAGATCGCCATTTCCGGCTGCATTGCGGCCGTTTGCGAGGCCATCGCCTATGCCGAGACGTGCGGCCTCCGTCCGCAGGAGATGTTTGACGCCATCTCCACGGGCGCGGCGGGCTCCTGGCAGTTGACCAACAACGGCCAGAAGATCATTGACGGCAACTTTGCCCCGGGATTCTACGTCAAGCACTTCATCAAGGACATGAACATTGCCCTGGAGGAAGCCCAGGCCCGCGATCTGTCCCTGGATGTGCTCAAGCTCGTGCGCGATAAGTACGACGAGCTGGCGGCGGCAGGCGGCGGAGATGAGGGTACGCAGGCCCTGATTCAGGTGGTTCGCAAGTAAGAAACCAAACGCGCCCCGCGAAGGAAGCCTTCGCGGGGCGCAGATTGTCTTGCCGGTCAATCGCCGCTGCGGGGCTGGAGGGTGACCGAAGCCTCCAGGTTTACGCGGCCGTCCCTGCGGATGGTGCGGAAAAAGCGACGCAAACGACCGTCGGGACCCGTCTGCGCCTCGCTGCGCTGGACCGTCAGCTCCTCGCCGAGCGGCGCCTCGCTCAAAAAGTGCAGCGAAAAGGCGGTCACCAGGTGGCTCTCCCGCTCGGGGAGGAAGTCCACCACGAGATCCATATAGCGCGTGTTGTTGAGGTGGCGGTTGAGGTCGATTTCATGGTAGAGCACCGTGTGACAGCCGACCGTCTCCAGGGCCTCGGGCATCTGGAAGCGAATGCCCGGCAGCTCCACCAGCGGGCCATCGCTGTAGTGTAGGGGCACTTCGCCCACGCGCAGGAGGCGGTGGGTTTCCGTGTCCACCAGCGCCCAGTGGCCAAAGCCCCGCGCGACCAGGGTCTCGCCCAGGTAGAGGGTGCTGCAGCGGTAATGGGTCGCGCCGCGGCCGGAAGCCGGCCAGGTACACGAATCGACGCGGTCGTACTGGTGCAGCGGCGCGTAGATCTCCACGGCCATGCGGCTGAGAAGGAAGGCCTTGCCCATGTCGAACAGATCCTTGTAGGAAGGGTGTTCGTCGCGCATCTGGTGGTTGGCCGTCTCCTGCATGAGGCGCAGCAGGCACGAGGGCTGCAGCACGCCGATGGGATCGACATCGTGAGAGGAGATCTCAAAGCGCTCGTTGTACATGTGTATCCCGCCTTTCTATGCTTCGGGACTGATTGTAACATGCGCCTGCGCCTTTTTCAACCGCGGGCGATCAACAAAAGGGGGAAGAAACAATGAAGATCGCCATGTGTCAAATGCGCGTGGTTTACGGAGACGCAGAGGGCAATTTGGCCCGCGCGCAGGACAGCATCCGTCGCGCGGCGGATGCGGGCGCAGAGCTCGCCCTTCTGCCGGAGACGCTCGACCTGGGATGGGCCAATCCCAACGCCGCCGCTTTGGCGGAATCCATTCCCGGTTCGCGCACGGAAGCCCTGGCCCGCGCGGCAGAGGAGAGCGGCATTTTTGTCTGCGCCGGACTCACCGAGCGAAGCGGGGAAAAGGTCTACAATGCGGCCGTTCTTCTCGACAGAAAGGGCGAGCTCCGGCTTTTGCACCGCAAGATCAACTTGCTCACCGATGTGGAGGGACCGTGCTACAGCGTCGGCGACAGGCTCTCGGTGGTGGAGACGGATCTGGGCGTGCTCGGGGTGACCATCTGTGCGGACAATTCGGGCTCCTCCCTTGTTCTGGCGGAATCGCTCTGCCGCATGGGCGCACAGATCGTGCTCTCGCCCTGTGCCTGGGCGGTGCCGCCGGCCTGCACAAGGGCGTATTACGGCGCGGAGTGGTACGGACCCTATGGCCGACTGGCGCGGCTCTACGACGTGCCGGTGGTGGGGGTGAGCAACGTGGGCACCGTCCCCGTCGGCGCTTGGGCGGGCTGGTCGTGCATTGGCAACTCCATTGCGATCTTTCCGGATGGCGTCAGCGGCGCCACTCTGCCTTACGGAGAGGATGCGGAATGCTTGCGCGTGGTGGACGTGCCCCTGCGGGGCGAGGCGCCCTACGGCACCGCGCTCAGTGCAGAGGTGGAGCGCCGCCGGTGCGCCCTCACAGAGGTTTGAGGAACCAGCGGATGCGGCTCACCTCCGCAAAGCCCATACGGGCGTGGAACGCGGCGCTCGCTTCGTTTTCGAGCTCGCAGTCGCTGGCGAACTCTGTGCATCCCCTTTTTCGCGCGCCCAGGCCTCACACGCAGCTGCGCCTGCGCAAAGCCCGCGGGCTAGCAGAGAAAGAGAGCCAGTCTTGCAGGGAAGAAGTTGGGAAAACTCTGCAAAATGCTCCGCCTCATGCCCGGAAAAGAGCTTGGCGGCCAGTGCGGGCAGGTCGCGCGTTTCGGCGCGGCGGATGATCGGCAAGAAGAGGACATCTCTAACGTCATAAAGAGGGGCGCCGGCAGAACTGCCGGCGCCCGGTTGTCAAAAGGAATCAGAAGAGCTGGCCCGGGAGCCGCAGGCGCTCCTTGGGCGGGAAGTTTTTATCAAAGCGTTCCAGAGCCTGGGGATCGATGTCCGAAAACTCCGGGCAGAAGTGGTGACGGCCGCGGATGCCGGCAAGACGCTGCGGCCCCAGCTCCAAGGCCATCAGCTCCGGATAGGAGGCGCCGTCCTGGTCGACAATACCGAAATCTGACGCGGGCCGAAAGCCGAAGCGGGAATAGTAGGCGGGGTTTCCGGTGATTACGACGCCAGCATGTCCTGCGTCGGCAGCTTGGCGCAGCGTCATCCGAATCAGATGCGAGCCGATGCCCTGGCCCTGGCACGCGGGGTCGACGCTGATCGGTCCAAAGGAGAGCACGGGGAGCGTCTCCCCTTGTGCGGTCACGACGGTTGTGTGGGTGTAGAAGATGTGTCCGCGTATCGTCTCACCCTCTGTGCAGATGTAGTTCAGCTCCTGCGCCACGGTGGGCTTGCCACGCATCGAGTGGAGGATAAAGTGCTCGTCACAGCCGGGCATATAGACGTTCCAGAATGCCTCGCGCGTCAGCGCCTCGGCGGCCGTCCAGTCCGTCGGAGTTTCTAGCCGGTAGGTATAGCGATGTTCCATGGCGATTTCCTCCTCAAATGACTGAGTGCACAAGGGAGCGTCCCCCCGCGCGCTCGGGTATGTGGGCAAAGAGTATATCCCCAAGCATAGCATAGCGCAGAGTGTGCGTCAACTCTGCGCGGCGTAAAAACAGGCTCCCCATGTGGGGAGCCTGTCTGTTTGCATCAGCGTTGGGGTTAGCCCATGACAACCTTAACCTCGTGCACAGCCTTGTCTCCATAGACGGGCAGGACATTGCCGGCCAAAGGCTTGCCATCGACGGTGATGGACTTGACGCCCTTCATGACGTGGTCAGGATTCTCAACGGTGATCTTGTAGGTATCGCCGCGGAACTTGCGGGTGACGGTGAAGCCGTCCCACTTGTCCGAGATGCAGGGATCGATCTCGAGGCCGTCGTACTGCGGACGGATGCCGAGGATGTACTGCGTCACGGAGTAGAGCGTCCAGCTCGCGGTACCGGTCAGCCAGCTGTTCTTCGCCTCGCCCTGACGCGGCGCGTCCACGGAGGCGATCATCTGCGGGTAGACGTAGGGCTCGGTGCGGTGCCGCTCCGAAATCTCCTCGGTGTACGCAGGGCAGATGTGCTGGTAGGTGGAGAGCGCGCGGTCGCCGCGGCCGATCATGGTCTCGGCAATGGTGATC
>JBMNOF010000137.1:0-4357 GCA_050942925.1 Candidatus Spyradocola sp. | reverse complement strand
CGTCAAGGAGAGCCGCGAGATGATGGAGAGCATCGCGGAAAACATGCAGGTGGATAAAATCGAGCTACAGCGCGTGCGCCATATCCTGCCGGGCATCCGCGCCACGCCCGCGGTGGGCGTTCTGCTCTGGGCGACGGACCTGCAAGGGCTGGCCGCGGACGTGACGGCATTTTCTGCATACATCCGGGGCGAGGAAGAAATCCTGGCGGCGCTGAACGAAATGGGGGTAAAGACGAATGAGGAATGACATATTGGAACAGGCGCGCAGGCTGCGCGCCGCCACGCAGACGGCGGCGCGCTACCTGCCCGACGAGGTGGCCTATGTGCAGCATCTGGCCCTGTACGACGCCTGGAGTGGCGAGGGCGTGGACTACGTGGCGGGCGACATCCGCAAGGACGGCGGCCTGCTCTACCGCTGCGTGACCGCGCACACCTCGCAAGCCTCCTGGCGGCCCGCGGACGCGCCGTCGCTGTGGACGCGCATCGCCGACCCTGCGCAGGAGTGGCCGGAGTGGATCGCGCCCACCGGCAGCCACAACGCCTACGCCAAGGGCGACAAGGTGTCGCACGGCGGCAAGCGCTGGATCAGCGACGCGGAGGGCAACGTGTGGGAGCCGGGCGTGAGCGGATGGACGGAAGCGGCATGACGGACGGACAAGGGGCGTGCGCTATGCGGTTCCCCTTGTGAGAGAATGAGCCGGGAGGTGATCCATTGAAGATCATATCGTTTGACGGCCGCTGCGCCGTGCCGCAGGCGACGGCCATCGGCAACCAGCACGACCACAACGCCGAGCGGGTGCAGTTTATCTTGCCGCAGTTTCCGGGCGGCACGGCGACGCTGCATCTGCGCCTGGGGGAGTACGCGGACCTGGTGGACCTGCCGGAGGACGGCGTGTTCCTCGTCACGCGCACGCACACCCAGCGGCCGGGTCGGATCGCGGCGCACGTGACCATCCAGGCGGGCGGGGAGCTGGTGTGGCACAGCGACGAGTTCGCCCTCTACGTGGGCGCGGTGGCGGACGATGGCCCCCTGATCGAGCAGGCCTACCCCACGGCGGTGGAGACCGCGCTTGCGGCTGTGGCGGAGACCCGCGCGGACCGTGCGGCGGTGGAGCAGGCGCGCGCCGCCGTGGAAGACGCGCTGGGCGTCGTGGAGGGCGCGGCGGATGCGGAGACTGCACGGCAAACAGCGGAGGCGGCCCGCGCTCAAGACGAGCTTGCGCGCAAGAGCGCCGAGCAGAATCGAATCGCGCAGGAGACCGCGCGCGCCGCCGCCGAGCAGGCCCGCGCCGCGGAGGAACAAGGCCGGGCTGCCGGCGAGGGTGAGCGGGAGAACGCGGAGAGCGTCCGCACTGCCGCCGAAACCGCCCGCGCGACAGCGGAGGCCGCCCGTCAGAGCGCGGAGAGCGCCCGCGCCCAGGCAGAGACCGCGCGCATATCCGCCGAGCAGGCCCGCGCGGCGGCGTTCTCCACCTGGCAATCCGAGCTGGACGGCAAGGCAGCGCTGGACGACGCCGCCGTCGGCCCCGACGCCTGGAGCAGCCAACATATCGTGGACGCGCTGTGCCCGCCGTTTGAGGCCGCAGGCGGTGCTGTGCGCTGCGCGCCGGTGGCGGGGTATCTGCTGGGCATAAACGTGGAGGTCATCCCCGAGGCGGGCGCGGAGCCCCCGGAAAGCGTTCAGGTGACGCGGTGCGGGACGAACCTGCTGCGGGGCACGCGGACGCTTGCGAAGAATGAAGAGGTCGATTCCCTGCAAGGCACGGTGTCCAGCGCGGAGCTGCTGGACGGCTGCTATACGCTGCACACGAAGAAAGCCTGGCAGAGCTACAAGGTCAACTTCTCCAAGGTGGCGGAGCGGACGGGCCTCAAAGCGGGGGATGTTGTGACCTACAGCATATGGGCGAAGATGAATGGGACGGCCGCCAAGGATGTGCCGTACACCTTATGGACCACGCCCAACATCCAGGGAATCTCCAAGATCACGCTGGGAGTTCTGAATGCATCCGAGGCGCAGGCGTGGCGGCAGTTCAGCCACAGCTTCACCGTGACGGAAGAGATGCTCTCCGTCACCAGTCTGCGCGTCGAGTGCGGGTACTACGATACCCCGGACTACGATCAGGAGCAAGCACAGACGGTGTACGCCGCGCCGCAATTGGAGGTGGGCAGCCGCGCCACGGCGCACGAGGACTACCGGGGCGACGCCTGCACGCTCCCGCTGACCGGCGGCGTAGGCGCAATGACCCTCCCGGCGCTTGCGGGGACAAACACCTTGATTGCCAGCGCGGGGATGCTGACGGTGACGGGCCGGGCGGACCCGGTACAGACGATTGCGGCGCTGACGGACCGCGTGGCGGCGCTGGAAGGGGCCGTGACGGGCCTGTAAAGCGATGGTGAAAGGACGGTAACGAGCCAGGAGTGAAGGAGGGAGAACCATGTACGAAGTGCTGAAGAACGTGCTGGAAACCACGGTGTACACGTTGGAGGACGCGGAGGGGCGCATCGACTACGCCGTGGCGCGGGGGCGCGTGACGCCCGAGGAGGCGAGTGAGCTGCTGAACCTTGCGGCGGTCCGCGCGGTGGCGCCGGAGCTGACGATGGAGCAGCGGCTGGCCGCGCTGGAAACCAAGGTGGAGGCGCAGGGGGCCATGGAGGCGGCGCTGAACGAGCTGGGCGTGGAGACGCGGGCGTGAGCGCAGGAAAGGGACAGACGCCCGCCCGGCAAGGTGCAGAACGCTGTGCGCCTCGGGCGGGTGTTCCTGAACAAAAGGGGATAGAAGGAGTGACGTGGATGATCTGGATGCAAGAGGGCATGAAGGCCAAGCCGCCGGGCAAGGCGATGGCGGTGGCGCAGGCGGCGGCCCAGGAGTTCGGGGCGCCGGTGGGCGTCCTGCTGGGCACGGTGGAGTGCGAGACGAATTTCCGGCTGGGGCTGGTCTCCTCCGCCGGCGCGGTGGGACCCTGCCAGTTCCTGCCCAAGTATAAGGCGGACTACGCCCGGTACGCGGGCTTCGCCTTTGACCTGGAGGGCTGGGAGAGCATCCGGGGCCTGGCGGCGGTATACCGAACCTACGCCCAATGGGCCAAGGAGCGGCACGGCATGAGCGGGGAGGACGTGTGGCGGTTCGCCCTCTGCGCGCACCGCTGGGGGCAGAACGATCCCCGGTGTAAAGCGCCCCGGAAGCAAAAGCGCGTGGCAGACGTGGAGCGGAAGATGCGGCTCAACAACGTGTGGTACGATGCGGCGGGCGGCCAGGCGGGGGGAGGAGACAAGCCCGGTGTGGACAAATCCATCCCGGCCAAGGCCGCCCAATGGGCGCTGGGGAAGGTGGGCTGCCCCTACAGCCAGGCCCGGCGCGCGGAGGCGGGCGTGTTCGACTGCTCCTCGCTGGTGGCGCGAGCGTATGCGGCGCAGGGGGTGTGTTGGGACCTGGTGGGCAGCGCGATCCCCACGAGCACGCAGGAGGTGTACAGCGACCAGTTCGAGCTGCTCTGGCCGGAGCGCTATGATCGCATCGGGAAGACCATGGGCGGCGCTGCCGTCCTGAAGCAGGCCGCCCAACCGGGGGACCTGCAATTTTTGTGTACGAATCCCTCCACTACGCGGGGGAACAGGATCACGCACGTGACGATGGTGGCGGATGGGAAGACCATCGTGCACGCCAAGAGCACGCGGGACGGGGTGTGCACCTCCGAGCTTACGCACTACGCAGGCAAGGTGTGCGCGGTCGTGCGGTACAACCCGGAGGCGCCGCTGCGCAAGGGGATGAAGGGCCTGCGGGTCAAGGCGCTGCAGGAGCGGCTGAACGCCAAGGGGGCGCAGATTGCCGCGGACGGAGACTACGGCAGCAAGACCGAGGCGGCCGTGAGAAAGTACGGGGAGGCATAGAGGAGATGCCGGGAGAACAGGTGGTGTCCTACATCATCGCCATCGTGGGGTGCCTGGTGGGCCTCGCGGGGTGGCTGCGGAACAAGAGCAACGACACCAAGAACGACGGCGCGGTGCTGGCGGCGATCCAGTCGGACGTGGGGTACATCAAGGCGGGGAACGACGACATCAAGCGACGAATCGACGACATGTCGGAGCAGATGGTGTCGATGCGGGAGCGCATGACGCGGGTGGAGGCGTCGGCCAAGCAGGCGCACAAGCGCCTCGACCGCATGGAGGGGGCGCTGCCCCGGGAGGACTGATGCGGACGCGGTACGGCGTGGACTCGCCCACCCTGGCGCAGCGGCAGCGCCGCACGGTGACGCGGCGGCGGAGGCCCTACAGCAAGATGATCCTGGGCGCGCTGCTGCTGGCGACGCTCGCGGGGAACGCGGCGAGCTACGCCTTGGCGTGGCGGGGGTACGAGAC
>JBMNOF010000027.1:0-23381 GCA_050942925.1 Candidatus Spyradocola sp. | reverse complement strand
GTCTGCCATTCCGCCACGCCCGCATTGCAAAAATCAAATGGTGATCCATCGGAGATTCGAACTCCGGACACCTTGATTAAAAGTCAAGTGCTCTGCCAACTGAGCTAATGGATCATACATTGGCTGGGGTGGCAGGGCTCGAACCTACGAATGCGGGAGTCAAAGTCCCGTGCCTTACCGCTTGGCTACACCCCAACGTGAACCTGCGCCGCTGCGGGCACCTGCCGCCGCTGCTGCCGCTCGGGATCTTTGAAAAAAATGGGGTGAATAGTGGGATTCGAACCCACGACCTCCAGGGCCACAACCTGGCACTCTAACCAACTGAGCTATATCCACCATACTTGCCATGCCGAAAAGGCTTGTGTGAATGGCGCGCCTGAAGGGATTCGAACCCCTGACCCACGGCTTAGAAGGCCGTTGCTCTATCCAGCTGAGCTACAGGCGCATACCTTCCTTGGGCGGCACACCCGCTGACGAATATAGATTATAGCGATTTTCCCCTCGGCTGTCAAGTGGTTTCCCAAAAAAGTCGGCGAAAAATTCCAATCCTCACCTTCGCAGCGCATACGGCAGCAGAACAGCCTTGGCCTCTCCCTTCTCCACCGTGAGCAGCGCAAGGCCTGCCTGGTTGCCCAGGCGGGGCTGGCACAGGGAGCCGGGGTTGAGCAGGAGCACCCCTTCCTCGCGCGAGAGATGCGGCTCGTGGGTGTGTCCAAAGAGCGCGGCGGCGCAATCCCGTTCCAGGGCCGCATACAGGAGGCGCTGCAGGTTCTCCTTGACGCCATAGCGGTGGCCGTGCGTCAACAGCAGGCGAAGGCCCTCGACCTCCAGAATCTCCTCCGTCGGGCGCATCGACCGGAAGGCGTCGCAGTTCCCGGATACGGCGGTGACGGGCAGGCGGAGCTCCCGCCCCAAAAAGTCCGCGTCGGCGTCAAAGTCGCCCAGGTGCAGCAGGGCGTCGGCCTTTAGGGCGTCCAAGTAGTCCAGCGCGCGGACCATGCCGGTCTTGTCGCCATGCGTGTCGGACAGGACGAGAAAGCGCACGGCTCAGCCCTCCTCTTCCAAGGCGCGGCGCAGGGCTTCCAGCGCGTGGGCGCGGTGGGACATGCGGTTTTTGACCTCTGCGGGGAGTTCGGCAAAGGTCTTGTCCATTCCCAGGGGGGTGAAATAGGGGTCATAGCCAAAGCCATTGTCCCCACAGGGTTCAAAGCCCACGGTTCCCTCGCAGGTGCCGGTGCAGATGAGCGTGGGCCTTCCCGGGCGGGCAAGAGCCACGGCGCTGACAAAGCGCGCCGTGCGCGGGGCGGGAACGCCGGAAAGGTTCCGAATCAGGAGGGCGTTGTTCGCGTCGTCGTCGCCATGGCGGCCGCAGTAGCGCGCGGAGTGCACGCCGGGGGCGCCGCCCAGCGCGTCCACCGCGAGGCCGGAGTCATCCGCCAGGGCGGCGCAGCCCGTGAGCGCGAGGATGCACTCGGCCTTGATGCGCGCGTTCTCCTCGAAGGTTTCGCCCGTCTCCTCGGGATCGGCGGAAACGCCGGCTTCCCGAAGGGAAAGGATCTCGTCGAAGACCCCGCCGAGGATTTCCTTGATCTCGCGGATCTTGTGGGCATTGTTGCTGGCGATGAGCAGCTTCATCTCTTCTCTCTCCCGTTCTGACGTTTTCCCCATTATAGCACAGGGACGGGGAGATGAAAAGCGGCCCCGCCTTCTTTTGCGGGGCCGCCTTGGGGCATTCAGCCGATGGCGCTGGCCATGAGCGCCTCTTGTTCGGAGTTGACGACGGTTGTCACGGCGAGCGTTTCCGTATCGAGCACGAAGTCCTCGCCCTCGACCTGGAGCTTGACCTCCTTGACGTCCGGGAACTGCGAACACGTCAGCACCAGGGCCTTGACCGCGGCCGCGCCGCCATCGGCCTGCTCCATGACCTGCTTAAACTCCTCCGTCATGTTGATGGTGACGACGCCATCCTTCTGCTTGATCGAGATGAGGCCGACGCCCTTGGGGATGCAGCCTGCCAGGCCGGAGTCGTCGCGTGGGCCTTTCAGGAGTTCCAACACGGCGGTATCGATGTCCTCATTGGAGAAGACGGTGCGGGTGACGGGCACCATGCAGCCGCTGGCCTCGCTCTCAAAGAAGACCTGGACCGTGCCGGACCCCGTCAAATCCGTATCCGCCGAAACGGATTCGATGTTCAGGTCCTCGCGCGTGAGCGGGGCACTGATGTTCGTTCCAAAGGGCAGCGCATCGACCTCCTCGCCCTCGACCAGGAGCTGCACCTCCGAGATGGAGTCAAACTCCGTCAAGGCGCTGACGATGGCGCTGACCATGGCGCTCTCCTCCTCCGCGTCCGCACAGGACAGGCACGCCGAGGACAGCGAGACCTTGGCCAACTGGCCGATGATGTCCATGTCCACTTCCAACCCTTCCGGCAAGGCGGTGAGCAGCCCCAGGCGCGCGGCTTGCAGGTCGTTTGCCTCCGAGGAGACCATCTGCTTGAGCGTTGCCTTGGCAATGCCCTCCTCCCAGGGAATCTCACAGTTGACGGGGACGAGATACCCCATCAAGTCCTTGTAGTAGAGCGTGACCTCCCGCGTTGAGCCCTCATCCTCCAGCGAGGCCTGCAGCTCCGCGGCGGTGGGGACCTGTTCGATGGGCTCCTCCAGGTCGATGGGGTCGGGGCTGGAGCAGCCCGCGAGCAGCGCGAGCGCCAGCAGCATCAGAGCGATGACCTTGCATTGTTTCATGACCGACTGCGCCTCCTTGCAAACGTTTCACTTACGCAGTCCATCCTATGCACCGTTGTCCGCCGTCCATGCCTTTTTGTGAAAAAAAGGCGTCCGCACCGAAGGAAGTGCGGACGCCTGCAGCAGGCGGCGTTTAGGCGCGGCCATGCGCGCGGTTCCAGTCGAGAAGGAGCTTTTCGGCCGGCTTTGCATAGATGCCATAGCCGTCGTTCTCCATGGCCTTATCCGCAGGATACAGGCGGGCGCCCCAATCCCACCAGCCCACGCCCTGAATCCAGGGATTGCGGTCTAGCGCCTCGAGGAAGGCGCGATACCAACGGGTCTGGACGTCGATGTCCAGCGCGCCGCCATGGGTCCAATCGTTCGGGATGAACTCACTGCCCTCGCGGCAGGGGCACCCGCACTCCATGAAGAGGAAGGGCTTGTGGAACTTCTCGGCCACGGCGTGGATGCGCGCAAACTGGTTGTCCAAGTTGTCGATCGGGTAGTAGCCGCTGGAGGAGATCACGTCCAGGCAATCCCACCAAGCCACGTTGTCCTCCTGATACTTGTCGCAGTTATAGGTCACAAGGCCGGTATAGACCTTGCGGACCTCGGAGATGAGTCCGCGCCAGAGGTCCGCCTTGCGGTCGGTGCCGACCATTTCGCACCCGGCGCAGTAGAGCTCCGCGCCCACGTCCTGGGCAATGCGCGCAAGGTAGACATTGAAGTCCGTGTAGGAGCGGAACCAATCCTCCCACTGCGGTTCGCAGGGGACATAGTTGTCAAAGAAGTTGATATAGGCGCGCCAGTAGCCATCCCGGCAGTTGACCATGGCCTTGAGGATGACCTTTTTGCCCAGCTCCCGCGCGACCGCGACGCAGGCGCGGATGTCCTCCTCGCTCATGACGTCGTCCGTGGTCCAGTCGATCTTGGTGGAATAGGCGTGATCCTGCAGAGCCGCTACGGGCAAAAGCAGCGTGTCGCTGCCCGTGCCGGCAAACATCTTGCGCAAGGAATCCAGACTTTCGGGCTTCTTCGTGAACCCCTTGGGCGACATAAAGCCGAACGTCGTTGCGGAAAAGAATTCCATGGATGTTGCTCCCCCTTTGTCTTCTCTTTTTGCGGTGGGCGCCTGCGCACTGCGGGGCGCCATCGCAAGCATAGTATAGCTTCTTTTCCCGTTCTCCGCAAGAGGGAGGCGTTTCCACGGCCGTTCCCGTTTCATAAAACAGCGTTCCACATTTTGAAACTTCTTGCACAAAAAAAGGTCCCCGCCGCTTGCCTATTGCAAGTTGGCGGGGCAGTGGGGGGTGGCTCAATAAAGACCGTTTCACAGAACGGTATTATAATAGCAAGTCCCAAAGCGAAAGTCAAGGCAAAAATCCCGAAAAATCAATTTTTTAACGAACTTCTCTTGAATGAAAACCGGATGTTATGAAATGTAGGGAAATGTAAGGACAAGCTCGGTCTTTAGGCGGATTTTTGGGAGCTTCGGCATATACATGGCGCGAGGAAGGTGGTGCCATGAACCGGAATAAGGCGATCCAGGGCGTGATGCTCCTGACGATGTCCTCCTTTTTTCTCCGGGGGATCGGGATGCTGTACCGCATCGTGCTCTCGGAGCGCATTGGGATGGAGGGCATGGGGCTATACCAGCTGATCATGACGGTGTACGGCCTGTTCTCCATGCTGGCGTGCGCGGGCCTGACGATCACGGTGAGCCGCCTTTGTGCGGAGCGTCCGGAGGCAGCGCGATCGGCGGTGCACGCCGCGAGCCTGTACGCTGGCGTGCTGGGGCTGGTGTTGGGAATGGGGCTCTACTTCGCGGCAGACGGGATTGCGGCCAACCTGCTGGGAGATGCGCGCGCGTCCAAGGCGCTGAAGTGGATCGCGCCGTCGCTGCCGATGATGGGGATCTCGGCGGCGCTGCGGGGCTATTTTCTGTCCCGAGGAGACGTAGCGCATCCGACGATTGCGCAGATGACCGAGCAGGTCGTGCGGGTGGGCCTCGTGCTCTTTCTGCTCTTTTCCCTGAAGATCGAGGAGCTGTCGCAGGCATGCGCGGCCATTCTCTTTGGAGCGACCGCGGCAGAGGCCGTTTCTCTGCTGCTTTGCGGGCTCTTCTACGCGCGCAGCGGCGAGGCCACGCTGGAGCGCATCCCCCTTCGGGACGTGCTGACGGGCGTGCTGCCGATCTGGCTGGGAGCGCTGCTGCAGTGCGGCATGCAGACGGCGGAAAACCTGCTGATCCCGGTCCTGCTCAAGCTCTCCGGGGCGAGCGCCTCGCATGCGCTGGAGCAATACGGACTGCTGTCGGGCATGGTACTGCCGATTCTGCTGTTTCCGGCGGCCTTCCCGGCGGCGGTGGGGACGCTGCTGCTGCCGGAGATCGCCCGCGAAAGCGCTCGAGGCCGGCCGGAGCGGGTGCGGGCACTGACCCGCAAGACGCTAGCGGCGGCCGTCTACATGGCGGTATTCTTCTGTGCGCTCTTCTTGCTGTTTGGGCAGAACCTCATGGACCTGCTCTACGGAAACGAGGCGGCCGGCGGGCTGCTGACGCTCTTGACGCCGCTGCTGCCGCTGCTGTACGTGGAGAGCATCTGCGACGCGATGCTCAAGGGGCTGGGCCGGCAGGGCGCGACGCTCGTGATTGAGACGGTGGATTCTGCGCTGCGGATTCTGGGGATTCTCGTGCTCCTGCCGCGCCTGGGCATGATGGGGTATGTGGGGATTCTCTATCTATCGGGGGTGCTCTGCGCGCTGACGCGGCTGAAGCTTCTGCTGCGCTTTACGGGCATGGATCGAAAGGAGCTTCTGCTTCTCCTCTTTGAGCCGGTGACGATGCTGCGCCAGCTGCGCGCGTCCCGGAAATAAAGGACCGTCCCTTGCACAGGGGACGGTCCTTGGGGCTGCGAAAGGAGCGCTCTACTCAGGCTCACTTCATGAGCTCGTAGATCTTGCGGCAATCGGCCTCCGTCAGGGGGACGAACTGGCCGGTGGTGCCGTCCGGGCCGCGCTTGACCTTGGAGGCGAGCAGGTCGAGCTCATTCTCGGGCACGCCGAGCTCCTTGAGGGTGGTGGGCATGCCGATGGAGCGGAAGAAGGCGCGCAGGGCGGCAATGCCCTTGAGCGCGGTTTCTTCGGGATGGAAGAAGTCCATCTCCACGCCCATGACCTCCACCGCAAAGCGGCAGAAGCGCTGGACGTCATGCTTGTAGACATAGGTCATCCAGGCCGGGAAGACCACGGCCAGGGCGGCGCCGTGCGTGGAGTCGTACAGGCCGCTGAGCTCATGGGCAAGCTGGTGGCTGGACCAATCGCCCACGCGGAAGCAGGAGAGGAAGTCGTTGTGCGCAACGGTGGAGGCCCACATCATCTCCGCGCGCGCGGCGTAGTTCGTGGGGTCCTGGACGCACACGGGCGCCTGCTTGAGGATGGTCTTGAGCACGCTCTCGCAGAGGCGGTCGGTCATGTCCACATCCGGCTCGTTGGTGAAATAGCGCTCCATGATGTGCGCCATGATGTCGGTGGCGCCGGCCGCGGTTTGGTAGGCGGGGAGCGTATAGGTCAGCTCCGGGTTGTAGATGGCAAAGGCCGCGCGCGTCAGGTCGCAGCCGAGGCCGCGCTTGATCCAGCCGTCCTCATTGGTGATGACCGAGGAGTTGCTGCCCTCGGACCCGGCCGCGGGGATGGTGAGGATGACGCCCAGGGGAAGGGCGGTCTTGGGCGTCGCCTTGCCGCAGTAGAAGTCCCAGACGTCGCCCTCGTAGGGGACGCCGACGGCCGTGGCCTTGGTGGAGTCGATGGCCGATCCGCCGCCGACGGCGAGGAGGTAGTCCACCTTCTTCTCGCGGGCCAAGGCGATGGCCTTGCGCACGAGGCTCAGGTGCGGGTTCGGCTGCACGCCGCCGATCTCATACAGCTCGATGCCCGCGGCGCGAATCGCGTCCACCACGCGGTCATACAGGCCGCTGCGCTTGATGGAGCCGCCGCCGTACTGCAGAAGGACGCGGGTCGCGCCCGCCTCCTTCAGGATCTTGCCGACCTGCAATTCCGTGTCCTTGCCAAAGATGACGCGCGTGGGCGCGCAATAGATAAAGTCCTGCATAGGTCTTGTGTCCTCCCAACGTGTTTTTGTTTAGAGTGAAATTTCCGCGCCGTCCTGTGCGGAGGAGCGGTAGACAGCCTTGAGCAGCCGCAGCACCGGGATGGCGGACTCGCCGTCGATCCAGAAGGTCTTTCCCTCCTCTGCGGCCTTGTAGAAGTCGCGGATGAGGATCTCATGGCTGGTTCCCCAGTAGGCCTTTTCGCCCGAAGCCGCGGACCGGCAGAGCGTGCGGGTTTCGCCGTTCACAGTCTCGTAGAGGGTTTCGGCGTCGGTCTTGAGGATGCCGTTTTCAAAGACCAGTTCGACCTCGACCGGGCGGTCGATGCCAAAGGTCGTGGTGCAGTAGAAATTGGCCATCAGCCCGTTTTCAAAGTGGATGAGGCCGTGGGCGGTATCCTCGACCTCGATGACGTCGTAGAGAAGGTCCGTGGAGACCTTTCCGCGCACCGAGACAGGCTTGCCCGCAAAGTAGAGCAGCAAGTCCAGGGTGTGGATGGATTGGTTGATGAGCACGCCGCCGCCCTCCGTGGCAAAGCGCCCGCGCCAGCCGCTCTCGGTGTAATAGGCGGGGGTGCGGTGCCAGTTGACCGCCGCGCGCAGGGACAGGAGCTTGCCGTAAGTGCCGTCCGCAATGGCCTTTTTGATGATCTGGGAGGCCTGGTTGTAGCGGTTTTGGAACACGACGCCCAGGCGTCCATCCGCGTGGGCGATCATGTTCTCGGCGTCCTTGACCTCGCTGGCGATGGGCTTTTCCGTGAGCACGCGCTTTCCCGCGTCCAGAAGGGCGATGGCCATGGGCGCATGGAGGTAGTGCGGCGTGCAGATGTGCACGACGTCGATCTCCGGGTTGCGGACGTAGTCCGTCCAGTCGGTGGTATAGGCGCAGTGGAAGGCCTCGGCCTTTGCGCGGGCGCGGTCCTCCTTCACGTCGGCGACGGAGACGAGTTCGACGTTCTCCATCTTGGAAAGGGCCGTCAGGTGTACCTGTGAGATGCCGCCGCAGCCGATTACGGCGGTGCGAAACTTCTTCATACCGCTCTCCCCTTTTTTCAGTTGGCAGATTCTTCGCGGTCCTCTTGCGGCCTTGCCCCTGCAGAGAAGGCATACAGGCCGATGCCCGCCGCGACCGCAAGGTTCAGGCTATCGATTTCCTGGCTGTGCGGAATGATGACGCCGCGTCCAAAGTGTTCCAGCTCCTCCGGCAAGCCTGACGCCTCGTTGCCAAAGACCAAGGAAAAGGGCGCGCGCGCCGTGCGGCCCTGATCGGCGAGCGGGCGCGCATTGCGGAGCCGGAAGAGGTAGAACTCCCTCTCCCCCGCGGTCTGGCAATAGGCTTCAAAGCTGTCGAAGCGGACGAGGTTCAGGTGGAAGGCGGCGCCCATGGAGGCGCGCAGCACGCGCGGGTCAAACGGGTCCACGCCCGGGCGAATGATGGCCACGTCCCGAAACCCAAACCCCAGGGCGCTGCGCAGGATCGTGCCGACGTTGCCCACGTCCGAAGGGTTGTGCAGGACAACGTGGCTGCGCGCGGGGGAAAGCTGGCAGTCGTACTTGCTCAGGACCGTCACGCACCAGGCGTTTTCCTTGCCGGAGATGCGCTCCACGGCCCGAGGTGCCTCCTCCACCGGGATGTGCCGGCCTCGGCAGGCCTCAATCAGCTTGTTGACCCCTGCATTGCGGTAGCCCGCTGGATCGACGAGCAGGCAGCGCACGCTCTCGGGCCGCGCTTTGAGCAGCTCCATGGAGGGGAAAACCCCCAGGGCATAGGTGTGGTCATCGTTTTTGTCGTATGCGCCGTACTTGGGCATGGATGGTTCCTCCAAAAAATCGGTGATTTAGAGCGCTTCCAGGAGGCCCTTCAGGGCGTTGGCGGCGGCGGTGAACTTATCCGCGCCGGTGCCGGGCACAAAGTCGCCTCCGGAAAGGTGCGGCTCGATCGAGGCGAAGCCGTGGTAGTCCATCTCCTTGAGCTGCCCGAGAATCCAGGGTAGTTCGCCGTCGCCCTGGCCTGCTGGGCGATGCGCGTCGCTGACGGTGTCAAAGCCCTTGTCCAAGGCGGCCTCCTTGTCTGTATAGAGGGAGTCCTTGACGTGCAGATAGCGCACATAGGGGCGCAGAAGCTGGAAGGCTTCGCGGTTGCGGACCCCGCACTGGACGAAATTCGAGGGATCGTAGGTGCAAAGGATCTCCGGATAGGCCTGGAAGATCTCGAGGCACCGCTCGGGGACGTCGCCATAGATGTGCTTCTCGTTTTCGTGCAGAAGCTGGATTCCGCTGCCGCGCGCGGCCTCGACAAAGCGGCCCATGCGCTCCAAGACCTCATCGCGGAAGATCTTGGGGTCCTCGCCCTCCGGAAGGAAGAAGGAGAAGAGGCGGATGTACTTTGTCTCCATGGCATGCGCCACGTCCAGCAGGTTGCGGAACGAATCCAGGTGCGGCGCGAAGGGATCGCGGATGTCGATCTTGCCGATGGGCGAGCCGAGCGCCGAGACGCCGAATCCGCGCGCCTGCATGCGGGCGTGGACCGCCTTTGCCTCCGCGGGGGTATAGTCCGCGATGTTCTTTCCGTCGATGCCGCGCGTCTCGATATAGTGGATGCCGAGCTTGTCCAGGACGTCCATCTGGATGTCCAAACTGGCGTCGATCTCGTCGCCAAAGCCCGTGAGGATGAATTCTGCCATTGTCTACTCCTCTCTCATCTCCATCATGAAGCGGAAGGTGATGTCGTCAAAGTCCGGAAGGTACTCGTGGCCAAAGTCCGGGTAGAGCACGTGCGCCTTCTCGCTCGAGATGCGGTTATAGGCCGCGTACTGGGTCGAGGGCGGGCAGACGTCGTCCAGGAGCCCGGTCGCCATGAGCACCTTGCCGCGAATGCGCGGCACGAGGTTGCTGACGTCAATGTAGCCGAGCTTTTCAAAGATCGCGTTTTCGCGCTCGTGCCGGGGATCGTGGTGGCGGAAGAAATCGCGCAGCTCTGCATAGGCGCGCAGGTCCAGGTCCATGTCCCACACGCGCTTGTAGTCCGACAGGAAGGGATAGACCGGCGCCAGGCGGTTGATGCGCGGCTCCAGTGAAGCGCAGGCAAGCGTGAGTCCGCCTCCCTGGGAGCCGCCCATGGCGCCCACGCGGTCGGCGTCGACATAGGGCAGGCCCATCACAATGCGCGCAAGGGCCGCCGTATCGAGGAACACGTTGCGGAAGTGGAGCTTATCCGGGTCCGGATCGTCCAAGCCGCGGATGATGAGGCCGTCCTTTGTGGGGCCCTTATAGGCCGTGAGGTCCTCCGACAGGCCGCCCTGGCCGCGGCAATCCAGCGCCGCAACGCAGAAACCTGCCAGGACGTAGCCGAGCTTGCCGGTCCATTCCCCGGCGCTCCCGGAATAGCCGTGGAACTGCAAAACCGCGGGGGCCTTCTTCACGTCCCCGGCGGGTTTGAGGAACTTGGCGTGCACGCGCGAGCCGCCCACGCCCGTGAAGTAGAGGTCAAAGCACTCCGCGCCCGGTGCCTGGAAGGCGGCAGGCACGAACTCCACCTGCAGGTTCTGCGCATCGAGCTCAGAAAGGGCACGGGACCAGTAGGCGTCAAAGTCCCCCGGTTTGGGGCTGGAACCCAGGTAGTTCTCCATCTCCCGAACGGGCATATCCACAATGGGCATCGTGATTTCCTCCTTTTATGTGCCGTATTCTTCAAAGGCGCGCGCCCAGGGTCTCCAGGGCGGCGCGGACTTCCGCATAGGGTAGGGCGCGGGGCGTGCATCCCAGGGCACAGGCGCGGGCCGCGGCGGCACCTGCCGCCTGGCCGATGGCCATCATGTTGCCCATGCTCTTGCCCGCGGCAAGGCCCATGTGCGTGTAGGAGCCGCAGCGCCCGGCCACCAGGAGCCCTTCCAGCCCCTGCGCCAGGAGCGCGCGGTAGGGAAAGTCGTATCCGGACTGCATGGCCGGCCTCTCCCCCTTCTCGCCGTCGGCCAGGCCCGCCTGGTCCACCGCGCCGTAGCGGCGCGCGACGACGTCCGGAAAGCGGGCGCAGCGCTCGGCGTCCTCCAGCGTCACGACGTAGTCGCAAAGGACGCGCCGGGTCTCCCGCACGCCGACCGCGGCGCCGGTCTCCACCAGGGAGCAGTGCGCCAGGCCGGGAATGGGAAGCTCCCGCGCAAGATGGACAAAGTCCAGGGCAATGCGCAGGCCGATGCGCTGGGCAAAGGTACGGTCGGCGGGGTCCAGGGCGTTGAGGCGGCCATCCGGGCCGGAGATGCCGCCGTTGTTGACGGAAACGACGCCCGGGATGGTCGTGCGGTCAAAGGAATACCACGAGGACATGGCCAGTCCCCTCTCGCGCCCGGCCTGGATGACCTGCGCCAGGCTCATCTCCGTGTTCTTCTGATCGTAAAAGGCAAAGAGCGCCTCTTCGTCCACGTTGCCCAGGGCAAAGCCCAAGGTGATGGGCATCATGCGGCCATCCGCCTCGCTACCGACCTGCGTCTTGGCCCCGGCGTGGTAGCTCAGGACGCCGTCGCCCGTGCAGTCGATCAGGACCTTTGCGGAAAAGGCTTGCGTTTCCCCTGGCGTACCCACGAGCGCCGCGCGGACGACGCCGTTTTCGGTCCTTGCGCCGACGACGGGGGAATACAGGCGATAGTGGCACCCGGACTCCTCCAGGAGCTCGAGCATGGCCTCCTTGAGGTAATCGGGATGGACGTGGAGGCCGTCGCCATCGGTCCAGGTGGTCTTGCCCTCCCGGCAGGCGTCCGGGCCGAAGGATTCCAGGCGGCGCACGAGGCGCTCATGCACGCCCCCGCGCGAGCCGCCATCGAGCTTCAGCCGGTTGATGGGCATCCACAGCGAGGTTGCCGCAACGCCGCCCGGAAAGCCCCGCGCCTCCAAAAGGAGCGTGCGCGCGCCCAGCGCGGAGGCCGCAAGCGCGGCGCCGAATCCCGCGGGACCGGCGCCCGCGACCAAAACGTCATAGTCCCCGCCCGCATGCGGGAGGAGGGCATCGACGTCCTCTCGTTTGTGCATGGCATATCCCTTTCCCGCCTCAGCGCGCAAAGGTCCAGGTGCGGGTCCACTCCTGCTCCTGACCGGGCGCGACATTGAGCTGGACAAAGACCTCGCAGCACATGCAGTGCTCTACGCCCCAAACCACGGCGCGCGCGGGCGTGAAGCTGTCCTCCTCGGTGACGGAGAGGGTGGAATTATCGCTCGTGAGCCGGAAGGAGAAGGGCGCAAACTCCTCGCTGGGGGTGTCCAGGAAGGTCATGTAGGGCGCTTCCGGGCTGCGATGCAGGCGAAGCGTCTTGGTTTCGTCGTTGCCATAGAGGTTATCGCCCATGAAGCGGCCGCCGGCCACGTTGTCAAAGCCGGGAACGTGCAGCGCATAAGCAGGCGAAACGGGCTCGCCGTTCAGGGAGAGGAAGTTGTGGTTATACTCCTGCGCAACGATGGCGCGCTTGCCGATGTTGCAGAGCTTGGTGCGGATCTCGACGCGGTTGCCCTCGACCTTGACCCAGCGCTCTTCCCGCGCGGCAAAGCCCTGGCACAGGGCGACGTCGGTGGTGAAGTGGATCTGGTCCTTTTCCACATCCCAGATCGTGGGGAAGGGCCGGCAGGGCTCGTTGACCATGAAGTTGAACTCCGGACGGGTCTTGGTGAGGTAGCCGTTGCCCAGGCGGGGATACTCCTCCCCGATGTTGGCGGAAGCCAGGGCTTCCGGGTGCTGGTACTCCGAGCAGAGGCCGGCGCCGTAGCTGGTGACGCGGCTGGGATCGCGCTGCTCGGGCTCGGCAAACTCGATTTCTCCGTCGAGCGTGATGCGGTTGATAAAGCCATTCCAATTAAAGCGGGTTCTGCCGTAAATTTCGCTGCCGGGGCGCACAACCTGCAGGCGCAGGCGGTCGGATTCGATGGTCCAGATGTCGTTCATGGATGCTTGTCCCCCTTTTTGTTCTTTTCGGGTTCTGATGAAAGCGGTTACAATCCATCCCTATTGTAGCACAAGCCCGAGGGATTGGAAAGATCGGCCTGCCGGTTTTTGCGCTCTTTTTCTTTTTGAGCGGGGTGTGTTGACGCACAGGCGCAAATATGGAATAATAAGGGCGAACCCCGGCATCATTCTTCGTTTTTCTTAGAAGGAGGTCATCATGTCCTACATTCTCTTCACCGATTCCAATTCCGACATCCCCTACGGAGAGGTCGCGGCGCACGATCTGCAGATCGTCTACATGCCCTACTCCCTGGACGGAAGCGATGAGGTCTCCGATCTTGGGCGCGGGGACGTGATTCCGAAGTTTTACGCGGCAATGCGCGCCGGAAAGACCCCCACGACCTCGCTCCTGACGAAGGAAAAGTACATGGAATACTTTACGCCCTTTCTGCAGCAGGGGCAAGACATCCTCTTCATCTGCTTTTCCTCGGAGCTTTCGGGCACCTACAACAATGCGGTACTGGCGCAGCAAGAGCTGGCTCAGGCCTATCCGGAGCGCAAGCTGGTCGTGATCAACTCCCGAAACGTGTCCATGGGCGAGGCCTATCTCGCCATGGAAGCCGCCAAGCTGCGTACCGCCGGCGCGACGCTGGAGGAGACGGCGGATTGGGTGGAGGCGCACAAGTACAACGTGCGCTACTGGTTCACGGTGGACGATCTGGCCTATCTCAAGCGCGGCGGACGCATCTCCGCGGCGACGGCGGCGGTGGGCACGCTGCTGAACATCAAGCCCATGCTGACCGTGACGCGCGCGGGCAAGCTCATCTCCGTGGACAAGCAGAAGGGCCGCCGGCGCGCGGTGCGCCAGCTGGCCTTGAACCTGCAAAAGGAGATTCTCGATCCAGAGCACCAGGTGATCTCCATTCTGCAGGCCGACTGCATGGACGATGCGCGCGCCCTGGAGGCGCAGATTCAGGAACTCGTTCCGGGGGCGACCTGCCGGATCGAGAAGGTCGGGCCGACGATCTGCGCGCACGCGGGCCCGGGGACGCTGGCGGTGGTGTTCCTTGGCGCGGAGCGCGAGCGCGAGTGATCCCTCCCCCTTTTGGCGAGGCACGACAAAGCCCGCCGGACCGATGGGTCCGGCGGGCTATATTTTTCGGAAGAGATGAGCATGTCTATAAGCCGAGTTCTGTCTTGGGTGACCATCTATCTAGTCTGCTCGTTGCCGAACAGCTCCAGCGATTACCCGGGAACGTGACGGGCCGCCACATGTGTTCCACAATCAATCTTGCATCGGGTGGGGTTTACATAGCCGGCAAGTCGCCAAGCCGCTGGTGAGCTCTTACCTCGCCTTTCCATCCTTGCGGGCGCGCAGAGCGCGCTTTCGCGGTATCTCTCTGTTGCACTGTCCCTGGAGTCGCCTCCGCCGGACGTTATCCGGCACCCTTGCCCTGCGATGCTCGGACTTTCCTCACACGTTTCTCTCGTGCGCGATCACCCGGCATACTCATCCAACCGAAAAAAGGGGAAAACGAATCGTTAGGCCTGCTCCGCATCCGGGATGTAGAGGATGCGGCCGCAGTTTTCGCACTCGACGATCTCATCGCTGCCCTGCAGCTGCTTGGCAATCGCGGAAGGCAGCGACATGTTGCAGCCCGAGCACTGGTCGTTGCGGATGCAGGCCAGAACCGGGAAGCGCTGGCTCCGAATGGCCTTGTAGCGCTCCATGTAGCTCTCCTCGATGCCCTGCGCGGCCTCCGTGCGGGCCTGCTTGAGCTCCTCCAGGTGCGCGGTCTGCTTCTCAAACTCCTTGTCGTACCCGGCCTTCAGGCGCGTGTACTCGTCGCGGGCCTTGGCCGCCTTGGTGCGCACTTCCTTATAGCGGTTCTCCACCATCTGGGAGTGGCTCACCATCTTGCTGAGCTCCTTTTCCGCGCTCCTGAGTTTGCCCTCGGCGTCCGCCATCTGGACGATGGCGTCGTGCACCTGTGCGGCGGTCTCAAAGGCGTTCTCCTCCAGGTTCTTTTTGACCTCGGAAAGCGCCGCCTCCGCCTTATCGCGCTGTGCGGTGAGTTCCTCCAGGCGAGCCAAGGCCTTGTTGGCGTCGTTCTCCATGCCGCGCACGACCGTCTGCTGGTCCGCAACGATATTGCGCAGCTTCAGCAGCTGCTGACGCAGCGGAAACTGCCGGATCTCCGTTTCGTAGTCCGCCACCTTCTTGTCCGCCGCCTGATAGTTCCACAACCTGTCCAGTTGTCGCATGGACTCGCCTCCGTTCCTGATTTCGCCTGGGACACAGCCCGACATTGTATTATACCGCAATTTTCCCATCCTGTAAAGTGCAGCAGCCGGCTATTTTTCGCTCTCGCGCGTGGTCCGATGCAGGAGCCGTGGACCGAGGAGCAGCGCCCCCAACAGCAGCACCACCGCAAAGATCAGCGCCAGGCGATAGCGGCCAAACCACCCCGCGATCAGGGAGAGGTTCTTCCCCGCCGTGCGGCCAAGGAGAAAAAAGATGGCGTTGTGCACCGCGGTGGTGAGCACGATCATGGGCACGCAGCGCTTTCCCTCATAGCCCAGCGCGCCGCTGAGCACGAGCATCGGCACGTTCATACCCGTGACAAACTTGGCCGCAAAGATGGTCACCGCGCCATAGCTTCCCAGCCAGTGCGTGACGCTGGCCTGCGCCCGCTCGGAAAAGAAGCGCCGTACGAGCTTTGCGTGAAGAACGCGCGCGCCAAAGCGCCGGCCCAGCGCATATGCACCCAGGCTCCCCAGGGTTGTCCCCGTCCAATAGGCCAGGAGCATCGGGGCGGCGCGGGAGAGCGGCGCCGACTGCTTGAGCCCGCCGCCGAGAAACAGCAGGATGTCCCCCGGAAAGGGCGGGATTAGGATTTGCAAAAAACCGAACAGCGCATACAGAGCGCAAAGGGGTGCTTGGCCGAGCTGTCGAAAGCCCGCAATCAGGCTCTGCGCCCACTCCATTTCCTCCATCCCTCACCTTTCTTCGTAGACGATTCGTCCTTCGACCATGGTCATGCGCACGCGCCCTGCCTCGTCCAGCAGGCAGAGATCCGCGCGAAGCCCGGGGCGAATCCGGCCGCGGTCGGTGAGACCCAACGAATCCGCGACGCACCAGGAGGCCATGCCCACGGCGCGCTCCAGCGAGATGCCTGCAAAGCACATGGCGTTGCGCACGCCGCGCTCGAGCGTGAGCGTCGATCCGGCGAGGTTTCCGGCGGCAAGGCGCGCCGCGCCCTCGCGCACAAAGACCCTTTGCCCGCCCAGATCGTAGTCCCCATCGGGCATATCCGCCGCCTCCATGGCGTCGGTGATGAGCAGCACGCGGTGGCAGGCGCGCACGGCGAGCTTTACGGCGGCAGGGTGCAAGTGGATGCCGTCGGCGATGACCTGCGCGGACAGGCTGTCCAGCGTCAGCGCCGCGCCGACCGCGCCGGGAGCGCGGTGATGCAGGGGGCTCATGCAGTTGTAGAGATGCGTCATCTGTGCAAGGCCATATTCCGCCGCCTGCTCGATCTGCTCATAGGTTGCGTCGGTGTGGCCGGCGCTGACGACGATACCCCGGCTGGACAGATGCGCGATGAGCGCCAAGGCGCCGGGATTTTCGGGCGCAAGGGTGAGCAGGCGCACGATTTCCGAAGCGCCTTCGGTCAAGCGCGCAAAGTTTTCGGCCGTGGGCGGGAGGTTCTCCCCCGCCTTTTGCGCGCCGGGATAGGCCGCGCCCAGAAAGGGACCTTCCATGTGGGCGCCGGCGATGGCTGCGCCGGGCGCTCCGGCGCGCATGACCTCGCGCACACCCAGAAGCGCCGCGCGCGTCTCCTCCACGCCCGCGTTCATGGTCGTCGGCAAAAACGTGGTCACGCCGTGGCGGGCCAGCGCCTCGGACATTGCGAAGACATCCTGCGCGCCGCGCATGGTGTCATGCCCGGCGATGCCGTGGATGTGTTCGTCGATGAGGCCCGGGACGAGGTCGCCGGAGACCTGCCGGACGTCGCCGGGCAGATTCTCGCCGATTGCGGTAATGCGTCCGCCGCGGATCTGAACGTCCGCCTGGGAAAAGCCGCCTTCGCGCAGCACGCGCGCGCCGCGCAGGACCAGTGTTTCGGTCGTCATGGCCATCCTCCTATGGTTCTTCGTAGGCGATGGAGAAGATCTCCAGCGCATTTGCCTTTTCATCCACGGTATATGCCGAGCCGGTCGGGTATACGCCGGCCTCGTCGGCAGCGACCTGCAGAATGGCCTGCAGGTTCTCCACGGCGTCCCGGCACTGCTCCACCGTCTCAAACTGGACGCTCAAGCTGGTTCCGCCCTGGGCAAAGACCTGCGCAAGCCACCCGGCAAGCTGGGCCTTGCCGTCCTCGTCCGCCCTGACAAAGGTGCCCTGCTGCACACAGTAATTCCACTTGCGCGTCGAAAACTCCGGCATGCCCGTCAGCGCGAACTCCGCCGAGGGCGTATGGCTGCGGTTCATCATCGCCGCATCGAGGTTAAAGTAGGCGTGGGAGAGTGTCTCCCTCTCCCCGACCGGGTCATCCCAGGTCGCGTCCACAAGGACCCAGTCGCCCTCCAGGCAGACGCCGTTCCAGGCATGGGACTCGGTGCCGCTCTCGCTCGTGGCGTCGCCAAAGATGTAGATGCAGGGAATCCCCAGCCGGCGCAGCGCCAGCATCATGGCATTGGCGTACCCCTGGCAGCGCGCGCGGCCGAGCACCCACGCGCCATAGGCGGAACCGGTGTGGTCGGACTCGGCGTCATAGGTACAGCCATTGACGAGCGCATCGTGCACGTAGAGCTCGGTTTGGTACTCGCTCATGCCCGACGTCTCCTGGGCCAGGCGCTCCAGGACCGCGTCGAGCTGCACATCGGCCTCCGCCTTCTCCTCTGGGGTGAGGACGTACGTTGCCGCGACCTCCAGGATCACATCCGGCGCGGACTGCACGAACGTATAGGATGACAGGTGTGAAAAGTGGATCAGCTCCGGGCAGTCGACGTACAGGAGCTCATCCACCGCTTCCACCTGTTCGCGCGTGGTGCCCTCGGGCAAGGAGATGCGCTCCTCAAAGTTGCAGACGGCGTTGTAAATGCGCCAGAACAGGGATTGAATCTCCGCGCTTTGCCGGGAGACATAGTAGTGGAGGTCCGTCTGCGTTTCCGGCGCAGAAGGCGTAGTTTCGGGGGCAGCGGTCTGCTCCGGCTCCGCCTCGCCGCTTCCGCTTGCGCCGTGCGCCTGCCGGGTGATGACGAAGGTCTCGCCATTTTCCAGCCGCACGGTGCGGCACGCGCACAGTGTACACAGTAGGAGCAGCGCCAGCGCTCCGCACAACAGCCTCTTTGCCTTGCCCATGTTCCGCCTCCCGAATGAATGGAGATGCTGGGGGGATGAATTTGCCAATCCCCCCACTTTATTGGAACGAGGCGGACGTGCCTTCGGTTCCTGCGTTCTTTGCCTCCGGGAAGATGGAAAAGGGCGGGCGATTGGGCGGCGGGCAGGCGATGTGCAGATGCTCCTTGCGGGTCGGGTGCGTCAGGTCCAGCGCACAGCCCCAGAGCGCGATCTGTTCGCCGGGCTTCCCGCCGCCGTAGCGCGCATCCCCCCAAAGGGGCCAACCGCTCGACGCGAACTGGACGCGGATCTGGTGGGAGCGCCCGGTCTGCAGATGGATCTCGCACAGGGACAAACCTTCCCGCCGCGCAAGGATGCGATAGGTGAGGCGGGCCTCCTTTGCGCCCTTCGTGCCCTCGGAAACGGCGCGGGAGGTATTGGTCCTCTCGTCCTTGAGGAGGAAATGGCGCAGCGCCCCCTCCTTTGGCGGGTCCCCGCGCACGACGGCCAGGTAGGTGCGCCCCATCTCGCGGGTGCGGACCTGCTCGGACAGGCGCGCGGCCGCCTTGGACGTGCGGGCAAAGACCATGGCGCCGCCGACGGGCCGGTCGAGGCGGTGCACAAGGCCCAAGTAGACCTCGCCGGGCTTGCCATACTTCTGCTTGATATAGGCCTTCATCGCGGTGAGCAAGTCCTCATCCCCGGAGGAATCGGCCTGGACGGGGAGGTTCGGGGGCTTGGCCACGACGAGCAGGTGATTGTCCTCGTAGAGGACGCAGGCAGCGGCTTCCGCTTCCGTCATCGGGCCTCCCACCTTCCGGAGGCGCCGCAGGGCAGCACGATTCCGCCGCGGGAGACGGGAAGCCCGACCTCGTCCGCCTCGGCATGGCCGCCGCGGCGGCGCACGACCGTCTTTTGCAGGAGGTTGCGCAGCACCGCGGGCTGCAGACCCGTGGTATAGCCGTTGATGAGGAAGAAGAGCGGCTCGTCGCTCAGGAGCTTTGCGCACTCAGACACGAGGGAATAGACCTCGTTTTCGAGCTTCCAGACCTGGCCGTCCGGGCCGCGGCCATAGGAGGGCGGGTCCATGAGGATGCCCTCATAGGTGCGGCCGCGGCGCTGCTCGCGCAGGACGAACTTGAGCGCGTCGTCGACGATGTAGCGGGCGGGCTTTTCCGCCAGGTGGGAGAGCTGGGCGTTTTCCTTGGCCCACTGGACCATGCCCTTTGCCGCGTCCACGTGGCAGACCTCTGCGCCGGCGGCCAGGCACGCCATGGTCGCCCCGCCCGTATAGGCGAACAGGTTGAGCACGCGGACCGGCCGCCCCGCCTTGGAGATGAGGCCGCGCATCCAGTCCCAGTTGACGGCCTGCTCCGGGAAGAGGCCCGTGTGCTTAAAGCCCGTGGGCCGCACGCGAAAGGTCAGATCCCGATAGCGAATGGTCCACTGCTCGGGAAAGTCGCGCCGCTTTTCCCATGCGCCGCCGCCCTGGGCGCTGCGGTGGTAGTGGGCATCGGCCTGATTCCAGAGGGATTCGTCCTCCGCGGGCCAGATGACCTGCGGGTCCGGTCGGCGCAGGATGACACGGCCCCAGCGCTCGAGCTTCTCGCCCTCGCCCGTGTCCAGGACCTCGTAGTCCTGCCAGCCGTCTGCGATGTACAATGTGCCTCCTCCTTTCAAAGGGAGAAAAAACCGCCGAAAAGGGGTCGGCGGTTTTTTTGTGGAGTTGTGTTTACGCCTTTTCCACGGCGAGGGTGGCCTTTTCGCCATTGAGATCCCAATCCTTGGCATAGGCGCCCTCCGGTGCGGCGGCGACGGCGGCGGACACGGCGAGCACGCCCTCGCAGAGCGCCTCGGCGTGGGCCGAAACGATGTCCTCGATGGTCTTGCTGCCGCTCACGTAGACGCGGATGCGATCGGTGACCTCAAATCCGGCCTCCTTGCGCATGGTCTGCACCTTGGAGATGACCTCGCGCAGGTAGCCCTCGCGACGCAGGTCGTCGGTGAGGTTGGCGTCCAGCACGACGGTAAAATCTCCCTCGCTCTGGGCGACATAGCCGGGCTTCTGCGTGGGCGCGATGAGCATGTCCTCGCGCGCGAGGGACACGTGCGTGCCTTCCAGGTCGAACTCGTAGTTCTTTCCGGCGTCCAGCTCGTCGACGACGGCGTTGCCATCGACCGCGGCCAGGTGCTGGCCGATCTTGCCCAAGAGCTTGCCGTAGCGCGGTCCAAGGGTGCGCATCTGCGGCTTGATCTGGTAGGTGGTGAAGTGGCGCGCATCCGTGACAAAGCGGATGGTCTTGACGTTCAGCTCGTCCGCGACGAGGGCGGCCATGTCCTCGGGCAGGCTCTCGGCGCTCTTGACGTACATGGCGGCAAGCGGCTGCCGGATCTTGAGGCTGGCGGCGTTGCGGGCGGCGCGGCCAAGGTTGACGGCCTTGAGGACGATCTCCATCTCCTCTTCCAGGGCACTGTCGATCAGGCTCTCGTCCGCCTCGGGGAAGGCGCACAGGTGCACGGATTCCGGCGCGGTCTCGTCCACCTTGCGCACGAGGTTCTGGTAGATGGACTCCGCCATAAACGGCGTAAAGGGCGCGGTGAGCTTGGCCAGCGTCACGAGGACCGTGTAGAGCGTCTGGTAGGCGGCGAGCTTATCGTCCGTCATGCCGCTGCCCCAGTAGCGGTCGCGGCCGCGGCGCACGTACCAGTTGGAGAGCTCATCCACGTAATCGGACAGGGCACGGGCCGCCTCGGTGATCTTATAGCCGTCCAGGTCCTCGTCCACGGTCTTGATAAGCGTGTTGAGCTTGGAGAGAATCCAGCGGTCCATGACGGTCCGCGGCGCGGTCTGCGGATACTTCTTGGGATCGAAGTTGTCGATGTTGGCATAGAGCACGAAGAACGCATAGGTGTTCCAAAGCGTGCCCATGTACTTGCGCTGCAGTTCGCTCACGGCTTCGTGCGAGAAGCGAGAGGGCAGCCACGGTGCGGCCGCGGCGTAGAAGTACCAGCGCACGGCGTCAGCGCCCTGCTTTTCCAGGACATCCCACGGAGAGATGACGTTGCCCAGGTGCTTGGACATCTTGATGCCGTTCTTGTCCTGGACAAGGCCCAGAACCACGCAATTCTCAAAGGGATTCCGGTCAAAGAGCAGCGTGGAGATGGCCAGCAGCGTGTAGAACCAGCCGCGGGTCTGGTCCACGGCCTCGGAGATGAACTGCGCGGGGAAGTTCTTCTCGAAGATTTCCTTGTTCTCGAAGGGGTAATGCCACTGGGCGAAGGGCATGGAGCCGCTGTCGTACCAGCAGTCGATGACCTCGGGCACGCGGTGCATGACGCCGCCGCACTTCTCACACTTGAGGGTGATCTTGTCGACATAGGGCTTGTGCAGCTCGATGTTCTCGGGGACGTTGTCGCCGAGCTCGCGCAGCTCCGCCTTGGAGCCGATGACGTGCGTGTGGCCGCAGTCGTCGCAGACCCAGACCGGCAGCGGCGTGCCCCAATAGCGCTCGCGGGATAGGCCCCAGTCGATGACGTTCTCCAGGAAGTTGCCCATGCGGCCTTCCTTGATGTTGTCCGGGAACCAGTTGACGCGGCGGTTGTTCTCCACGAGCTTGTCGCGCACGGCGGTCATCTTGATGAACCAGGAGGCGCGGGCGTAGTAGAGCAGCGGCGTATCGCACCGCCAGCAGAAGGGGTAGGAGTGCGTATAGGGAACGGCGGCAAAGAGCTTGCCGCTTTGCTTCATGTCCTCGATGATGAGGGGATCGGCGTCCTTGACGAACATGCCGGCCCAGGGGGTGACGGCGTCGACAAAGCGACCCTGGGTGTTGACCAGCTGCACAAAGGGCAGGTGGTTCTCGCGGCCCACACGCGCGTCATCCTCACCAAAGGCGGGCGCGGTATGGACGATGCCGGTACCGTCGGTGAGGGTGACGTAGTCGTCCGCCACGACGTACCAGCCGCGCTCGCGGGTCTTGCCGGCGAAGGGATAGAGCGGCTCATATTCCATGCCGACGAGCTCGGCGCCCTTTACGGTCTTGAGGATCTGCGCGTCCTGGCCCACGACCTTTTCGCACAGGGCCTTGGCCAGGATGTAGGTCTCGCCGTTCTTGCTCGCGTAGACGTAGTCCTCGTGGGCATTGACGACCAGGGCGACGTTGGAGGGCAAGGTCCAAGGCGTGGTGGTCCAGGCGAGCAGGTAGGTGTTCTCCTCGCCGCGGACAAGGAACTTGACGTAGACGGAGGTCTCCGTCACGTCCTTATAGCCCTGGGCGACCTCGTGCGAGGACAGAGCCGTGCCGCAGCGCGGGCAGTAGGGCACGACCTTGTGGCCCTTGTAGAGCAGTCCCTTTTCCGCGATGGTCTTGAGCGACCACCAAACGGACTCGATGTAGTTGTCGTCATAGGTGACATAGGGGTGCTTCATGTCCGCCCAGTACCCGACGCGGTCGCTCATCTGCTCCCATTCGGTCTTGTACTTCCAGACGGACTCCTTGCACTTCTTGATGAAGGGCTCGATGCCGTACTGCTCAATCTGGGGCTTGCCGTTGATGCCGAGGGACTTTTCCACCTCCAGCTCCACGGGCAGGCCATGGGTGTCCCAGCCGGCCTTGCGGTAGACCTGGTAGCCCTTCATGGTCTTGTAGCGAGGAATCAAGTCCTTGATGGCGCGGGTTTCCACGTGGCCGATGTGGGGCCGGCCGTTGGCCGTGGGCGGGCCGTCAAAGAACGTAAAGACCGGCGCGCCCTCGCGCTCGGTGAACGTCTTTTCCACGATGCCATGCGCGCGCCAGAACTCCAGGATTTCCTTCTCGCGCTCGACGAAGTTCAAAGACGAGGATACTTTGTCGTACATGAGCGTCATTCCTCCTTGTGTTTGAAAAAAGAGAAACTCCGCCCCGATCGTTTCGGGACGGAGTTGTTTTCCGCGTTACCACCCGAGTTGACGGCCAGGGGCCGCCCTCTCCATCCGGCACGAGACATGCCGCTTCCCTGTATCGGGAGAAGCCCGCCCTTCCCTACCTGTCGGGAAGGGTGCTCCGAGGCGATGGCGAAGGGCTCCGCGCGCCGCGGGGCTTGCACCCTCCCCCGCTCGCTTTGGCGCGCTCCCATGGAGTCCCGCGCGCCCTCTTCATCGCAATTTTCTGTATTATACCGGAGTTTTTGCGAATTGTAAAGCACAAATGCGTAAAATCTGTGCGCGGGGAAACGACGAGCGCGGGGGGAGCGCGAGGGGGGCGCAAGCCCCCCTCGCCCCCGTTCCCTACGCGCAAA
>JBMNOF010000136.1:0-4392 GCA_050942925.1 Candidatus Spyradocola sp. | reverse complement strand
CCCCTCGCCCCCCGGCGCGCCGGGACGAAGGCGCGAAGCGCCGGAGTCACGGTGCGGCTTCGGCGAAGCCGTGAAGAGGGGCGCGGGGCCGGAAGGCTTGGCAGAAACAACAATTTGGGAGGGACAGTGCATGGATGCAATTCAGGCGATGCGGACGCGGCGTTCGATCCGCAAGTACACGGCAGACCCCGTCAAGGAGGAGGACCTGCGGACGATCCTCGACTGCGGGCGCCTCGCGCCCACGGGCGTGAACCGGCAGGCGTGGAAGTTCATCGTGGTGACGGAGCCGGCCCTCAAGGACGCGGTGGCGCAGGCGACGGACTACGGCAAGTTCATCGCGGCAGCGCCCGTGGTCATCGCGGTGGCGATCGGGCCGGAGGCGGCCTGCCCCAATGAGGACAGCGCCGCGGCGGCCTGCAACATGCTCAACGCGGCGCACGCGCTGGGCTACGGCGGCTGCTGGATCGGCTCCAACGGCAACCCGACGGCCGAGCGCGTGGGCAAGGTCCTGAAGCTCCCGGCCGGGTGGAAGATCTACGCGCTCTTCTCCGTGGGTGTGCCCGCGGAAGAGGCGCATCGGGAGAAGAAATCCCTGGAAGAGGTCGTCTCCTACAACGGATTCTAAAGGAGGAACGCATGGAGAAGGATTTGCAGCTGGTCAGCGGCAGCGACCTGCGCGGCGTGGCGGTGGACGTGGGCGCCGGCGTGACCCTCGGCCCGGACCAGGCGCGCAGCGCGGCGCTGGCGTTTGCGGCGTTTCTGCAGGCGCGCACGGGCGTCGCGCAGCCGCGCGTGGCCCTGGGCCGCGACCCGCGCCTGACGGGCGAGGCGCTCCTGAAGGCGGCGGCCGAGGGCTTGGCCGCGGCGGGCGCGCGGATTGTGGACTTCGGCCTGTGCGCCACGCCCGCCATGTTTGAGGCGGTGCTCGCCCTCCCCTGCGAGGGGGCGATCATGATCACGGCCTCGCACCTGCCCTTCGAGCGCAACGGCATGAAGTTCATCACGGCCGAGGGCGGGCTGGAGTCCGCCGAGGTGCGGGAGCTGGCCCGGGCGATGCGCCCGGTTCCGCCCCCGGCGCCCGGCGCGGAGCCGGAGGTCGAGCGCGTGGACTTCCTCGCGCAGTACGCGGCGCGGCTGTGCGACTTTGTTCGGGCGCGCGCGGGCAAGGGGGACAAGCCCCTTGCCGGCCGGCGGATCGCGGTGGACGCGGGCAACGGCTCGGGCGGGTTCTTTGCGCGCCTGGTGCTGGAGCCCCTGGGCGCGGACACGACCGGCAGCCAGTTCCTGGAGCCGGACGGCCGCTTCCCCAACCACATCCCGAACCCGGAGGACGCCGTGGCCATGCAGGCCGCCTGCGACATGGTGCGTGCGTCCGGCGCGGACGCGGGCGTGATCCTGGACGCGGACTGCGACCGCGCGGCCGTGGTCTGCAAGGGCGGCGAGCCGCTGAACCGGAACCGGCTGCTGGCGCTGCTGGCCGCGCTGTGCCTGGAGGAGCATCCTGGCGCGACCATCGTCACGGACTCGGTCACCAGCGCGGGCCTGACCCGGTTCATCGAGCGGCACGGCGGCGTGCACCTGCGCTACAAGCGCGGGTACAAGAACGTCATCGACAAGGCCAAGGAGCTCTGCGCGGCGGGCGTGGACTGCCCGCTGGCCGTGGAGACGAGCGGCCACTGCGCCTTCCGCGACAACCACTTCCTGGACGACGGCGCCTACATGGCGGCGCGCTTGCTCCTTCTGCTGGCGGACGGCCAGGACCTGGAGGCGCGCATCCGCGACCTGGAGGAGCCGGCGGAGGAAAAAGAGGTGCGCCTGCGCCTGACGGGCGCGGACTTCCGCGCGGACGGCGAGGCGATTCTGCAGACCGTGCGCGCGGGCATTGCGCAGCGGGCGGACTGGGGCGCGAACACGGACTACGAGGGCGTGCGGGTGACCGTGCGCCTGGACGGGGGCGAGGGGCTGTTCCTGGTCCGGCTGTCCGTGCACGACCCGGTGCTGCCGGTCAACCTGGAGTCCGAGTGCCCGGCGGGGTCGTGAGCAAGGCGCGGCAGCTCCTTGCGTGCCTGGAAGGCGCGCAGGGCGTGGACCTCGCGCCGCTGCGGGCCCTGGCGGAGGAAAAGAAATGAGATCCGGGGCCCGGGGGAGCAGCTCCCCCGGACCCTCTCCGGGCAGGCGGGGCGGGCGGCGGAAAGCCGCTGCATCCGCGCACGCGTCCGGGCGCCGAGGCGGCGCGCTGGGCGGTTCCGATGCAGGTATCCGATGCAAGCATCCCCGGCGCTGGCCGGGTTACACGCAATCCGTATAGAAAAAGAGGGAGGATTCTTCATGCAGCCTATTGATGTCAAGGTGATTTCCACGATGCGCACCCTCGCGGCAGACGCGATCCAGAAGGCGAACTCCGGCCACCCGGGCACGCCCCTGGGCGCGGCGCCCACGGCCTACGCCATCTGGGCCAAGCGCATGACCCACAATCCGGCGGACCCGGCCTGGCGCAACCGCGACCGGTTTGTGCTCTCGGCGGGGCACGCGTCCATGATGCTGTACTCGCTGCTGCACCTGTTCGGCTACGGCCTGACGATTGAGGATCTGAAGCAGTTCCGCCAGCTCGACTCCAAGACCCCGGGACACCCGGAGTACGGCCACACCGTGGGCGTGGAGACGACGACCGGCCCGCTGGGCCAGGGCGTTGCCAACGCCGTGGGCATGGCCATGGCGGAAAAGCACCTGGCGGCCAAGTTCAACCGCCCGGGCTACCCGGTGGTGGACCACTACACCTACTGCCTGATGGGCGACGGCTGCGTGATGGAGGGCATCTCCAGCGAGGCGAGCGCCCTGGCGGCGACGCTGGGCCTGGGCAAGCTCATCCTGTTCTACGACTCCAACGACATCACCATCGAGGGCCATGTGAGCCTGGCGCTGTGCGAGGACACCAAGGCCCGCTACGCGGCCTACGGCTGGCACGTGCAGGAAGTGATGGACGGCGAGGATGTGGACGCGGTGGCGGCGGCCATCGACGCGGCCAAGGCGGACCCGCGGCCGTCGCTGATCGTGGTGCACTCCATCATCGGCGCGCACTGCCCGGCCAAGGCGGGCAAGAACTCCGCCCACGGCGAGCCGCTGGGCGCGGAGAACGTCGCGGCGCTGAAGAAGGAGCTCGGCATGGACCCGGAGAAGTTCTTCTACGTTGCGCCGGAGGTCTACGAGGAGACGAAGAAGGTCGCCGCGCGCGGCGCGCAGGCCGAGGCGGACTGGCAGAAGATGCTGGAGGGCTACAAGGCGGAGTACCCGGAGCTCTACGCGGAGATGGAGCGCTGGTACGCCGGCGAGATCCCGGACCTGGAGAACGACGAGGCCTACTGGCAGTTTGAGGACAAGAAGGACGCCACCCGCAACACCAGCGGACAGGTGCTGGCCAAGCTCGCCGAGCGCATGCCGAACCTGATCGGCGGCTCGGCGGACCTTGCGCCCTCCAACAAGACCTACATCAAGGGCCGCGGCGACTTCTCCGCCGAGACCCCGGAGGGCAGCAACCTGCACTTCGGCATCCGCGAGCAGGCCATGGCGGGCATTGTCAACGGCATGCAGGTGCACGGCGGCCTGCAGACCTACGCCGCGACGTTCCTGGTCTTCTCGGACTACATGAAGCACGGCATCCGCCTTTCGGCGCTGATGAAGCTGCCGGTGCTCTACGTGCTGACGCACGACTCCATCGGCGTGGGCGAGGACGGCCCGACGCACCAGCCCATCGAGCAGCTGGCGGCGCTGCGCTCCATGCCCAACGTGTACCTGTGGCGCCCGGCCGACGCGCACGAGGTCGCGGCGGCCTACGCCAAGGCCCTGACGCTCCACGGCCCGAGCTGCTTTGCCCTCACCCGCCAGAACCTGCCCCTCTACAAGAACAGCGGCAAGGCGGCCATGAAGGGCGGCTACATCCTGGCCGACTCCGACAAGGCCGTGCCGGACGTGATCCTGCTGGCCTCCGGCTCCGAGGTCGAGGTCGCCCTGGGCGCCAAGGAGAAGCTCGCGGCCGAGGGCATCGACGCGCGCGTGGTCTCCATGCCGTGCTTTGAAATCTTCGACGAGCAGGACGAGGCCTACAAGGAGAGCGTGCTGCCCAAGGCGGTGCGCGCGCGCCTGGCCATCGAGGCGGCGACGTCCTTTGGCTGGCACAAGTACGTGGGCCTGGACGGCGACGTGCTCTCCATCGACCACTTCGGCGCGTCCGCGCCGGCCAACCTGCTCTTTGCGCGCTTTGGCTTCACCGCGGAGAACGCCGCGGAGCGCGCCAAGAAGCTCCTGAACAAGTAAGACGGCGGCTTTGCGCTTGAGGCGGGGCCTGCGCCCGGGGGCAACCCCGGGGCAGGCCCCGGTTGCGTGGAGGGAGAGCGG
>JBMNOF010000135.1:0-4397 GCA_050942925.1 Candidatus Spyradocola sp. | reverse complement strand
GCGGCGCGTCCACGGAGGCGATCATCTGCGGGTAGACGTAGGGCTCGGTGCGGTGCCGCTCCGAAATCTCCTCGGTGTACGCAGGGCAGATGTGCTGGTAGGTGGAGAGCGCGCGGTCGCCGCGGCAGATCATGGTCTCGGCAATGGTGATCCACGGGTTGTTGTGGCAGAAAATGCCGCCGTTCTCCTTATAGGACGGGGGATAAGACGTGATCTCGCCCAGCTCCACATGGTACTCCTTGTAGGTCGGGTAGAGCAGCGAGACGCCATACGGCGTGTCCAGCAGGTCGCGCACGGAGTTGAGCGCCTTCTCCGCCAGGCCTTCCTTGATGCCAATGCCGGCCATCACGCAGAAGCCCTGCGGCTCGATAAAGATCTGGCCGTCCTTGTTTTCGCGGGAACCGATCTTGTTGCCGAAGGCGTCGTAGGCGCGCAGGAACCACTCGCCGTCCCAGCCGTCCTTCATGACGCGGTCGTACATCTTCTTGCACTCGTCCTTTGCAAAGGCGGCTTCCGCATCCAGACCGCTCATCTTGCACAGCGCCTGGTAGTCCTCGCCCACGGCGACGAACATGCCCGCGATGAACACGGACTCGGCCACGCCGCTCTCAAAGTTTGCGGTGGTCTGGAAGGACTCGCCGGGCGTCTTGGAGAAGCAGTTGAGGTTCAGGCAGTCGTTCCAGTCTGCGCGGCCGATCAGCGGCAGCCCATGCGGGCCCAGGTTGTCGGTGACGTGGTGGAAGGAGCGGATCAGGTGATCGGAAAGCGGCTTAGCCTTGGAGGTGTCGCAGTCATAGGCGACCATCTCGTCCAGGATGGTCTTGTCGCCCGTCTCCTTGATGTAGGCGGCCACGCCGAAGATCAGCCACAGCGGGTCGTCGTTAAAGCCGGAGCCGATGTCGTTGTTGCCCTTCTTGGTCAGGGGCTGGTACTGGTGATAGGCGGAGCCGTCCTCCATCTGGGTGGCGGCAATGTCCAGGATGCGCTCGCGCGCCAGCTCCGGGATGATGTGCACAAAGCCCAGCAGGTCCTGCGTGGAGTCGCGGAAGCCCATGCCGCGGCCGATGCCGCTCTCAAAGTAGGAGGCGGAACGGGACATGTGGTAGGTCACGGTGCACTGGTACTGGTTCCAGGTGTTGACCATGCGGTTCATCTTCTCATCCGGGGTCACCGCCTGGAAGTTCGAAAGCTGTTCCGCAAAGTAGTTGTGGATGCCCTGCAGCGCGGCCTCAAACTGCTCGTCGGTCTGGAAGGCGGAGAGCAGCTTCTTCGCCGGCGCCTTGTTGATGACGCCGGGGCACTCCCACTTCTGGTCCTCGGGGTTCTCGCAGTAGCCCAGAACGAAGATGAAGCTCTTTTCCTCGCCGGGGTCGAGCTCGACGCGGATGCAGTGGGAACCAATGGGCGCCCAGCCGGAGGCGATGGAGTTGCGCGCCTTGCCCGCCTTGGGAACATCTGGCTCGTTAAAGCCGTTGTACAGGCCCATAAAGGTCTCGCGGTCCGTGTCAAAGCCGTCGATGTTGGTGTTGACGGAGAAGACCGCATAGTGGTTGCGGCGCTCGCGGTATTCGGTCTTGTGGTAGATGGTCGAGCCCACCACTTCGACTTCACCAGTGGAGAAGTTGCGCTGGAAGTTCGTCATGTCGTCAAAGGCATTCCAGAGGCAGAACTCCACAAAGGAGAAGAAGGTGAACTTCTTCTTTTTGTCCGTCTCGTTGCGGAACTTGACGCGGGTGACCTCGGCGGTGTAGCCCAGGGGCACCACGGCGGTCTGTTCGCACAGGAGGCCGTTGCGCTTGCCGGTGATGACCGTATAGCCCAGACCATGGCGGCACTCGTACTTTTCCAGGTCCGCCTTGACCGGCATCCAGCCGGGGGTCCAAAGGTCTCCGTCTTCATTGATGTAGTAGTACTTTCCGCCCGCATCGGTGGGGACGTTGTTGTAGCGGTAGCGGGTTAGGCGCAGCATGCGCGCGTCCTTATAGAAGGAATACCCGCCCGAGGTGTTGGACATCAGAGAAAAGAAGTCCTCCTCGCCCAGGTAATTGATCCAGGGATAGGGCGTATCCGGTCGGGTGATGACGTACTCTCTGGCGGCGTCGTCAAAGTAGCCGTACTTCATGGGGTTCGACCTCCTACACGTAAAATTGAGAATGCTTGCTATTCCCCTCCCCTCTATCATACCGTCATTCGGAACAAAAATCAAGCGCCTTTGGCTATTCGCGCAGGACCACGCCCAGCGACTGCGCGAGTTCGATCGCTTGCAGCGGCGTTACGATGGCGCCACGGACTTCCGGAAGCCCCGCCGTCCAGACGGCGCCGCCAATTTCGCAGGTCGTAAGGTCCACGCCCGAAAGCCGTGTGCCCGCAAGCTCTGCACGGCGAAGATTGCATTCCGTGAAGGCCACGCGCTTGAACGACCGCAGCTCCCGCAAGGCCGCTTCTGTCAAATCGCAGCGAAGGAAGCATGCGTCTTCCACCTTGGCCGAGGAGAAATTTGCCATGCGCAGTAGGCAGTCTGCAAATGAGACATGGCGGATTCGCGCGCCGTCCAAATCGGCGCCGAGCAGCTTGCACTCCACAAACCGCACCCGCTGAAAGAATGCGTCGGAAAGGCGGGCGTTGGAAAAGTCGCACCGCACGAACTCCACGTCTACAAAGCTCGCGCGCTTGAGCGAGGCGCCGCGCAATTCGCAGCCGCGGAGGCTGCAGCCGCGCATCTCCAACCCGTCCGCACTGGCCCAAGCCGCCTCCATTCCCGAAAAGAGCCGGTCCGCAATGGGGTCCCCTTCCGCTCGTTCCACGCAGTCGATGAGTTCTTCTCCCGTTTGGAGCGCCTCCGGAACGAGATTGGGCTTCTGTATCAGAGGCGCCTTTTGCACCTCCGGTTTCGGTGTGGCCATGCTGCCATTCCCCCTTGTTCGTCGATGGGAACAGTATAGCACGGTAGCGCCCCGGTTGCACAGAAAAATGCCGCCCCGAAAAGGGCGGCAAGCGGAGGACGATCGGTCAATTCTGCGGCGGCACGCAGATGAGGCGGCCCTTGCGGAAATCCAAGGGCGTAAAGGTCGGGTTGTACCGCAGGAGCGAGGCCACCGTCACGCCGAGAGAATCGGCGAGCATGGCGGCGGTGGTGTCCGACTGCAGCTCCTGTGTGCCCACGCCGCCGGAGCAGCTTCCGCGGGACCCTGCGGGAGGAATGCACAGCGTCCTCCCCACGGTGAGGTTCGTCAAATCCGTCTGGGGGTTTGCCGCGGCCAGCGCTGCGTAGGAGACGTTGTAGTTGACCAGGTAGTCGGCAAAGTTGGTCGAGTTGATTCGAATCGCGCTCGTCCCGGACGCACAGCCCGTCGTGCAGGGCACGCAGGGGATGCAGAGCTTCTGCCCGATGACCAGGCGGTTGTTCGTGTTGCCGGGATTGGCCTCCATCAGGGCCTCCAGCGTCACACCGAATCCCTGCGCAATGCGCCGGAGCGTGTCGCCCGGCCGGACGGTATAGAGCGTGCCATTTTCACAGGTGGGCGTGGTGGGAACGCTCGGCTGCACGGGGGTAGAAGGGATGGAAGGCGTGGAGGGTGTGGAGGGCAGGGAGGGCGTGGGCAGGGGCAAGGGCCCAGGGCCGGGCGCGGCCGGGGTTTCGGGGTCCACATCGCTGTCCCCCGCGGGCAAGGAGGGCGTGGGCAAGGGAAGGGGCCCGGGACCAGGGGCGGCGGTGACGTCGTCGTTTGTGGTCGTGGCCGTGCCGCTGTCGGAGGCCGTGCTGCTGCCGGTGGAGGCGCCGCTGTCGCTTGCGGCGGTGGCGCTGCCCTGGGTGGTGCTGTCGCTGGCAGAAGCGCCGGTGTCGGCGGCCGTTTCCGCGCTGGAGGTAGAGGTAGCCATTGTGGCGACGGACGCCGCCGTGCCGGGCACGCAGATGACGTCGCCTTTCTTGTAGCCATACGGGCTCAGCGTGGGGTTATAGAAGAGCAGCTCGTTTACGGTGATGCCGCGCGCCTGGGCGATGGAGCGCAGGGTATCCCCGGCCTCGATGGCGTAGGGAACGTAGCCCTCCGGGCACTCGGGCGCCTGGGAATTGGTGGTTGCCGGGCGCGTGCCGAAGAGTGCGTCCATGTCCTCCTTCGTATAAGCGGAATATGTAGGTTGCGCTTGCTTCAAAGCAATCCAGCTCCTCTCTGCATTTTTCAGTATCCATCCTATGAGCCGGGGCACAGATTGGTGCGAAGGCGCCGGAAAGTTTCCTGGAGCGAAGAAAACGCGCCTTCCAATCCGGCGGGGGGGGGGGGCAGAGACTTCCCCTCTGTTCGCAGGCAAAACTTTGTGGTACAATGAAAAACGGAAAACGAGGAGGGGATGCGCATGGGCGAGGTGCTGGCGGCGCTGCGCGCGTTGCGCGTGCC
>JBMNOF010000026.1:0-23487 GCA_050942925.1 Candidatus Spyradocola sp. | reverse complement strand
TAGGTCGGGATCAGGTAGACGAGCCGCGCGCCCGCATCCAATGCGCGGGCGAGCTCGGAAGGGCGCATGCCCTCCTCGTCGCACTCCACGGGCAGCGCCCGCGCGCCGCACGCCCGCAACACGCCCAAGAAGCCGTTATAGGTCGGCGCCTCCACCGCGACGGCCTCCCCCGGGGAGACGAGCGTCTCCACCACCAGCCCCGCGGCCTGGCGAAAGCCGCTGGTGACCAGGATCTCCTGGCCGTCCATGCGCAGGCCCTTGCCCTCCAGGTACTGCCGGAGAAACGCGCGAAAGGGCTCGTAGCCGCGCGTGTAGCCGTAGGCCAGCAGCACGCTGCCCTCGTTGATCATCACGGTGTTGAGCGCGCGGCGGAAGGCGTCGTTCTCAAAGGCGTGGTAGTCCGGCGCCAGGGACGAAAAGCTGATGACCTGGCGGTTGCCCAGGTCCACGCGGCCCTCGTGCTCGCGGAAGTCCGCGTAGGCGCGGGCCTGCGGGCAGATTCGGCCGTCCCAGTCCAGGCGCGGCCCGGCGGGCGGGGGCTCGCAGGCGCGGCGCGGCGCGGCGAAGGCGCCCTGGCCCGCGACGATGCGCAAAAGCCCCTCCTCCTCCAGCATGCGGTAGGCCGCAAAGACCGTGTTGCGGCTGACGTGCAGGAGCGCGGCCATCTCCCGCGCGGAGGGCAAACGCGTATCCGGCGCGACCGCGCCCGAGAGCAGGCGCGCGCGGAGCTGATCCCGCAGCCGGAGGTAGAGCGGGCGTCCCGCCTCGCCCGTCAGCTCGATGTCCACGCCGCCGCCTCCCTTCGCCCTGCCAGAATTCGCTCTCTCTATTATATATGCTTTCCCCGGAATCGAAAAGTGCCGCGAGAGTGAAAAATTGGCAAAGTCGCGGCCCAAAGTTTACGCCGGGGCGAGCGCTCCGGCGTCGATGTCGTAGGTATAGGCGTCCTCCGGCGCGCGGGCGCAGGAGGATGGGCACGGTTCTGCCTGCCAAGGGTCGCTCCGAGACGCCGGAGTGTCTGGGGTTTGCATTCTCCCCTTTCAGGGTAGCCGGTTTCCCGCCGTTTGTCAACCGATCCTCTCATCCGGATGGGAAATTCTCGTTTTTTCGTGCGCGAGCATCGGGTCCTGCGAAAAAAAAAGGGCGCTCCCCTTCGAAGGGAGGCCCTTTTCTCCTGCGGGTCACTGTTCCATCTGCCGGCCGATGAAGCCGGCGGCGGTCTCGGCGACCTTGATCTCCGTCTCGCCCATGCGGGCGCCCTCCTCGCGGCTGAGGAGGATCACCGCGCCGACAGCCTCGCCCTCGACGAGGATGGGCGCGACGACCTGCGCCGTGTAGGGGCTGGGGGTGCTCTCCTCCGCGAGGATGGGGAGCATCTTCCCCTCCCGCGCGTTGACCGCCAAGGTGCGGCGGTCCTTGAGCGCAGCCTCGAGTTCCGGGCTGATGTTCTTGTCCTGCAGTTCCTTGCGCGCGCCGCCCGCCGCCGAGACGATCTGGTCCTTGTCGCAGATCAGGGCGGTGTGGCCCAGGGCCTTGACCAGGGATTCGGTGTACTCCTTGGCAAAGCCGGACAGTTCCCCGATGGGGGAATACTTCTTGAGGATCACCTCGCCGTCGCGGTCGGTGAAGATCTCCAGCGGGTCGCCGCTGCGTATAAGATGGACAGCAAAGGGCTTCTCCCGCTGGTTGCGCGCCCGCTGCACGAGGGGCGACTCCTCGGGCAAGCCGCCACTGTGCAGGAGGCCGTCGACGTCGGGCTTGAGCTCGATCTCCACGCGGCCCTCGTAGACGCGGATGCGCTCCAGGATGAGCTCCAAGTCGCTGCGGTCGAGCTTCTTTTTTTCGAGGATGTCGTCAAAGACGTCCATGGCGGTCTTGGCGGCGCGGTTGACGCGCAGGAGGTTGTTGCGCTGGTCGCGGCTGCGCTCGATCTGCGCGTCCAGGGCCTGTAGGCGGGCGGCGAGGTCCGCCTCCAGGTCCTCGTAGGTTTCCTCGATCTGCTCCTCGCGCTCGGGGTGGCGCATGATCTCGCGGATGCGCTGGCGCTTGGTGGCGCGTAGCTCCTCCTGCAGGTCGGCGCGGGAGGCCTCCAGGCTCCGGGCGGCGCGCTCGGCCTCCTCGACGTTCCCGCGCGCGCGGGCGAGGTCGCCGTTGAGCGCTTGGAGCATGTCCGCGGCGTTTTCCCGGACGCGGCGGAGGTAGCTCTTGACCAGCTCGTCCAGCAGGGCGACGTGGATGTGGTGGCTGGTGCAGGCCTGGCGCCCGCGGCGGTGGTAGGCGCCGCAGATGTAGGCGGGCTTGAGGTCGCTGCGGCTGACGGAGAACAGGGGGCTGCCGCAATCCCCGCACACGAGGAAGCCGGAGTAGTCGTTGTCGTAGCGCTTGATGCCGCGGTAGTTTGTGCGGGTCCGCTGCTGCCGCAGGGCGCGCACCGTGGCAAAGGTCCGCCCGTCGATGATCTCGGGGTGGTGGTGTGCAAAGACGATCTGCTGGTCCGTGCCGGTGCGCCGGTCCGCGCCGTTGATCTTGCAGCGCGTGGTCTTGCCCTGGCGCAGGGTGCCGGTGTAGAAGTCGTTGTCCAGCATGCCCTGGACAGTGACGATGCTCCAGGCGGAGCCGGCGCGGCGCTTGCAGGGGTCGCCCGCGGCCTCCCGGCGCGCGCGCTCGGCGGCGCGCGGCGTGGGGACGCCCTCCGCGGTCAGGCGGTTGGCGATCTTCTTGTAGCCCCAGCCGTCCAAATAATACTGGTAGACGCGGCGCACGACCTCCGCCTCCGCCGGCACGACCTCGAACTCCTGGCGCTTGTTCACGACATAGCCATAGGGCGCGGCGCAGACCCAGCGCCCCTCCTCCTGCCGGCGGCGGATCACGGAGCGGACCTTGCGGCTGGCGTCGGTGACGGGCATCTCGTTGAGCAGGAACTGAAACTGGATCTTGAGCCAATCGTCGTCGTTGGGGAAGTCGACGTTGTCGCCGATGGAGAGAATCCGCACGCCCGCGTCGCGCAGGTCCTCCAGCTCGACCAGGCCCCGGCTGTTCCGGCGCGAAAACCGGGAAAAGTCCTTGACGATCAGCAGGTCCAGCTCGCGCGCCAGGAGCAGGCGGCGCATCCGCTGGTAGCCCTCCCGCTGCTCAAACGTATAGCCCGAGCGGTCTCGGTCCTCAAAAAAGCGGAGCGACGCGCCCGGGAAGTTCCGGCGGACGTAGTCCGCGATGATGCTCTTCTGGTTCTCGATCGAGACGTTGTCCCGGTCCAGCTCCTCGTCGACCGAGATGCGGCAATAGCCCGCGATGCGCAGCGGCGTTTCCAATGTGCCTCGCCTCCCTTTTCCCTTATTCATAACCACAAAGTGAAAGAGTTAAACTGGATTTTTACCGCAAAAAACCTGCCTGTTGCGCGAAAACAGGCAGGTTTTTCTAAAATTTGCAGGATTTTGTCAGCGTTCCGGAGTCAGGAGCACGGCAACGGCCTTCCAGTTCTCCGCCGGGCGCCAGACCAGCGCGCCGTCCCGGATCTCCACGCGCTCCGCGGTATCCGAGAAGAGGCCCGCGATCGCGGTGGGCGTGCCTTCGGGCAGGGGCAGGCGGATCTCCTGCGGGAGCTCCCCGCCGAAGGTGTGCAGCAGGGCAAGGGCCTCGCCGTTTCTGCCCAGGCGCACGATGCCCTGCCAGCCCTCGGGGTGGCGGATCTGCGGGATCTCGGGGCTCAGGTGATAGGTCTGGCCCTCGCGGATGACGGGCGCGATGCGCTTGTAGAAGGCGATGCCCGCGTCGATGACCGCCCACTGTTCCGGGCTGAGCTCCGTGACGTCGCCGGAGAGGCACATGCGGCCGAGGAAGGTATTCGCCAGGGAATAGGCGATGCGCTTGCAGGAGTCCGTCTTGCGGATGACGGCCCAGATCTGGCTCTGGCGGGGGAGCATGGCCCGGTGCAGGTTCGCGGCGATGATGGGGATCTCCGGGCACTCGTGCGCGTCGGAGAAGGAGGCCATGCTCGTGGCGGCGAGGAAGCCCGGCTCCAGGCGGTGGCCGCCGGAGGCGCAGTTCTCCAGGATGATGCCGGGGATTTCGCGCTTGACCTCCTCCAGGAAGGCCATGGTGCCGGCCATGTTCCGGCGCAGGCCCTCGCCCGGGGATTCGGCGCCGTCGCAGCCGATGCCGATGGTGTCGTTGTAATCGATCTTCATGTAGTCAAAGCCGTACTTCTTCAGGGTGCCGATGACGCGCTCCCGCAGGTAGTCCAAGACCCAGGGATCGGTCATGTTCCAGAACCGGCGGCCGGGGGTGCTGAGCACCGCGCCGTCCAGGTGCAGCAAATGGTCCGTGTACTGGAAGGCCTGGGCGGCGGGGCCGACGTTCTCGATCTCGAACCAGATGCCGGCCTTATAGTTTTCGCGGTGGATGGCCTCGACGGTCTTTTCCAGGCCCTCGGGGAAGAGCGTCTTGGAGGGGATGTAGTCGCCCATGCTGACGGCCCAGTGGACGCCGTCCTGCTTGTACCAGCCGCAGTCGATGACGAAATAGGAGACGCCCCTGCCGCGGATGGCCTCCAGGATCTTCTGGATGTTCTCGTGCGAGGGCACGCCCCAGGTCGTGCAGTACTCGTTAAAGACGATGGGCAGGTCCTGCTCGCAGGCGGGGCCGGCGTTTGCCGCGCGCTCGCCCGCCTCGACAAGCCGCTGGCACAGGTCGTCCAGGCGCTCGGTGTGGGCGACGGTCAGGATCGCCTCGGGCGTGCGGAAGCTCTCGCCGGGCTGCACGGTCTTCTTCCAGTGGCCGAACTCGCGGTCTGCCAGGCCGCCGCTTACGGCGAGGTTCTCGTCCCGGCGGTAGATCTCCATCTGCCAGGAGGCCGGGTGCGCGATCTGCGCGCCCCAAAAGACGTGCGTTGCCGTGTCCTCGACCGCAAGGAAGGGGAAGTAGTGGTTCACCGGCATGGACCCGACCTGGCCGAAGCGCTCGCAGCGGACGGCGCCCAGCGCCCAGGAGGGCTCGAGCTGGAGCTCCTCCAGGGTCTGCGTCAGCAGGCGGCCCTCCTGGCTCCAGCGGGACTGCAGGCGGTGGACCCGGATCTTGCCCGCGCCGTCCCCGGGCAGGTAGGGCGAGATCTGCTCCAGCGAAAAGCTGGAAAAGAGCAGCAGGGTGCGGGGCGTCTGCCCGGCGTTGGTGTACGTGCAGTGGGCGCGGAGGAAGCGGTCGCCCTCCTGCCAAGTCAGCACGTGGACGACCCGGTTGCCGCGGTCGTCCTCCAGCTGCGTCTCCACGCGCGTCTCCTCGCCCTCGTGGGCGCAGGTTTGGCCGACCTTGCGAAGGCGCAGGGTGCTCTCCCCGCAGCGCATCGTGCTGCCGGCGGCATAGCCGCCGCTGGTGCGGTCCCCGGCAAACTGGATCTGCACCAGCGGGTCCAGCGCGGCCTGTTTCTGTGCGATCTTTTCGACGGGGCAGTCCGCCGGGAAGAGCAGGAGCCCCACGCGGCCCTCCGCGTCCTCCGTATAGCGCGCCACCATGTCCCCAAAGCGATAGTCCATGTCTTTCTCCCTTCTCGCCGGGCGCCCGGCGATTCCGTTCTCGCCTTCATTCTATCAAATGCGCGCGCTCTGGTAAAGCGGGGAGCAGAGATTCTCCGGGCCGGGGGCGCGGGGCAGCGCAAAGTCGTCGTCCGGGATGTGCGTGCGCAGGATCTCCGCCTCCGTGCGCAGGAAATACGCGCGGCGGATTTGCGGCTCCTCCGGGGGCGTGAGGTCGTAGGTCGCGTCCACGTGGAAGAACGCGCCGTCCACGCGCACGAGGTTCCAGGCGTGGCCCGTGCCAGAATGGGCATCCCGGCCGTAGACGACCAGGCACGGGAGCCCGGCGCGGTCCGCGAGGAACTTAAACGCCTTGGCAATCCCCTCGCACACGCCGATCCCGTAGAGCAGGGGGCCGGGCGCCTCGTGGCTGTAGGGCGCCTCCGGGTCGCGGTAGGTGGTCTTGCGCGCGAGCAGGTCGTGGATCTCCCGCGCGCGCTCCCGCTCCGGCAGGGCGCGGACCGCGCCGAGGAACGGCGCCGTGCGCGCCTCCATGGCGCTGCGGATGGCGGCGCAGGCGGGCGCGGCAAAGCGGTACTGCGGTTCGATCTCGCAGCGGCGGGTGACGGGATAGTAGGCAAACGCGCTGCTCTTGAGGAAGAAGATCTCCGGCGCGTCGCGCCGGATCGCCTTTTCCACCTTCCAGTACTGGGTCATCTGCATGTTGCCGACGGGGATGCGCTTCCGCTGCGCCACGAGGGCGCGGAGCACGGCGTCGTACTTCCGCTGCAGGCTGCGGGGAAGTTCCTGGCGATAGAATCCGCCTTCCACGGTGCGTCCCTCCCTTCCGCTCACGCCACCATCCGGGCCACGCTCTCCATTAGGAACGCAAGGACCACGATCGCGGCCAACCAGCCCACCGAGCCGCCGATGCCCGCAAGGAGCGAGAGCGCGTACTTGCGCAGGGGCATGCGCCCCGACGGGCGGATGCAGAACATGTTGTAGATGGCCGTGCCGGCCAGGCCCAGGCCGAAGCACAGCAGCTGCACCTCGCCCCCGCCGTCCCCAAAGAGCTTGTCGCCCCACTGCCTCATGGCCGGGCTGATCAGGATCTGCACCAGGGCCTGCAGGCCCATCGTCACGCCGTTAAAGGCGTCCCCGCGCTTCTTCGCGGGCGGCGCAGGCGGCACAGGGGGCGCATAGGTGACGACGGTCGCCACGGGCACGGCGGGCGCGGCCGATGCGGCGGGCGCGGCGTGGGTCGGGAGGGCAAAGCCCGCAGAGGGGCCTGCCGGCGCCGAGGCGGCGCGGCGCGGCCCGGTGATCTGCAGGCGGCGCGCGTCGGCCTCGCAGTAGGGGCAGGCGGGCGCGCCGTTCCAATAGGCGTGCAGGGGGTTGTGCGTGCAGGGGACGAGCTCGCGGCGCAGGCGCTCGAGCGCCGTCCTCCACTCGCCCGCGGTGGGGCGCGCGGCGGGGTTGGCGTGGCCGGTGACGAAGGCGCGGCGGAACAGCGCGCGCAGGTAGGGCGGCAGGGAATCGACATCCGGCGCAAAGACGGGCGGGGCGGCGTTGGGCACGCGGGAGAAAAACGGGGTCTCGCCGCGCTCGACGCGCTTGTCCAGGCTGAGGGGCGCGGGCGCGGACCCGACCGCAGGGGGCACCGGGCGGGAGCTGAAGGGGTGGCAGCCGTTCATGAGCATGCGGAAGCAGTGGATGGCCAGGGCAAAGTTGTCCGACTCGGGGGTGAAGGTCGTGCCGGGGCAGTCGGCGTACGTGGTGCCCGCGCAGGCGCGAATGACCTCCGGCGCGACGTAGCCCGGCGCGCAGACCACGCAGCGAAAGACCTTGTCCCCCAGGCGCACGTGGTAGGAGTCCGCGTCCACCAGGCGGACGCTGTAGTCGGGCATGATCTTGATGTTGTTGGGGTTGAAGTCCCCGAAGATCTGCCAGACGCGGTGGAGCCTCTCGATGGCGCTGCACAGGGAGAGCAGCGCGGTCACGCGGTCCTGCATCGTGACGGCGGAGCCAGGCGGGGACGGATAGACGTAGAGGTCCTCCAGCTCCCTGTTTCCGTCGATGCGCATCATCTCAAATCCGCAGAAGGCGTGCGCCGCATCGTACAGCGGCGCGAGCGGCCAGGCGATGTCGTGCCCGAGCTTCTCCTTGTTGAAGAGCGGCGTGCGCGCGATCTGCGCCATGGTCAGGATCTTCTGCTCGCGGGCCTTGGCGTCCGCGGGGTCGTGGTAGATCTTCGCGACGAACCCGGAATTGCCCTGGATTTCGTAGACGGCGCCCTCTCCGCCGGCGGACAGGGGCGGCTCGCGGAGCGTGCGCGCCGCGCCGGACTGCGTATAGGCGATCATGTGGCAGACTCCCCTTTCTTCCCCGTGCATTCGGCGCGCAGGCGGGCGCACAGCGCGCGGAGGCGATCCAGGCGGGAGGGCCCGGCGTTTTCCGGGGCGCTCGGGGGCGGGGTCTCCGGCGCGGACGCCGGGGCGCTCGAGTGGAAGAGCTTCTCCTCGGTCTCGCGGCGGAGCGCGTCCCAATCCGGTGCGCTGTAATAGTCCGCCGGCTTCTCCTTGGGCGGGCGCTGCGGGTTCAGGCAGACGACGAAGGTCTTGTCGTCGTCGATCGCGGCGCGGGGGAAGCCGGCCAGGTACGCCTTGGCGGCCGCCTCGAGCGCGGGAACGTCCTCCTCCGGGCAGTCGAAGCGGTCGAGAAAGCGGCGGGCCAAGGGGACGTTGATCTCGATCTCCCGGCCGCGCAGCAGCGGCGGGCAGATCTGCGCGAGCAGGCCGTCGGTCAGGAGCATCAGTCCCGAGACGGGCGCCTCAACGCAGCCAAAGACCCATTTCTCCGGCCCGAAGCACAGGGGAAAGACGTTCCCCTCCTCATCGCGCTGCTGGTCGGTGACCAGGACGTAATCGCCGCTCTCCAGCAGGGCGACCAGGCCGCTGTCGCCGGACTGGCCAAAGACGAGGCGCTCGCCGTCATAGGCGGCCAGGCAGAGCGTCGAGTCGTACTCGCCAAGGGGGTTGCCCTCCTGGGCGGCGCGCGCCGCCACGGCCGCCCAGGCCTCGGAAAACGCCGCCTGGAGGACCGCCTGTGCGGCGGCGGGCTCCATCTCCGGCTGGAGCTGCGCCGCGCAGAACGCCACGGCGGTCTGCGCGGCGGTCTGCGCGCCGGCGTCCGAGAAGCGCTCGCTCCCCAGGCCGTCGGCCACGGCGGCGCACACGATCGAGCCGGCTCCCTGCTGGACGGCGAAGGCGTCCTGGCAGGGAATGCCGCAATCCAAGTGATAGGGGCCGGCCATGCAGCAGGCAAAGACCATGTTCTTCTCCCTCCTTCCGCGGGTTACGGGTTCATCCACGCGTCCAGATCCGGCACGCGCATGTTGGAATTCGGTCCGCCGATGTCGGACTTGACGGTGACGCGGTTCTGGCCGGGGGCGCTGGCGGAGATCGCCTTGGCGCTGATCTTCATCAGGTTGAAGAACTCGGAGAAGTCGAAGTCCGACTCGTCCTTGAGCTCGAAGATGCGCTCGCCATTGGTCAGGACGGCGGCAGTCTTCTTGTCATAGCCCTGCACGGCCAGGACCCAGAGCTGCATCTTGTGCTCCTTCGTGCGGCGCTGGATGACGCTGGCGATCTCGGAGACATCGCCGCCGCAGCAGTCGGTGACGAGGATGAGGTAGGGCATCTTGACCTCCAAGCCGATGTCCTGGTAGACGTGGCTGCGCTCGCGGAGCATGTCGACGCCCATCTTCAGCGCGGCGCTCAGGTCGGTCCATCCGTCCGCAACGAGGTGGACCTCCTCCATTCTGTCGACGGGGCGCCAATTCTGCAGGACGTGGGGCGTGCCATTGAAGCCGACGACGGCGACCTCCACGCAGCGGGCGGCGCGCGCATCGCGGCAGATGTCGCGGGGGAATTTGTTGACCTCGCGGTTCAGGTTCTGGATGGCCGGGCCATCCATGCTGGTGGAGTGGTCCAGCAGGAACAGGACGGGCATGTGGGGGTCATTGAGGTTCTCGGGCATGACTTCGCGGTAATCGCCGTATTCGTAGTTCGACATAATCGTTTCCTCCTTTTCGGTCTTACAGGGCGTTTTGGAGTCTTTCCAGCTTGCGCTTGACGAGGGTCCGCTCGGATTCGGTCAGCGCGCCCGTGGCAAAGCGGGCGATGCGCGGATAGAACACGTCCGACGAGAGCAGGCAGGCCTGCAGGTAGGCGTCGAAGATGTCCTCGTCAAAGTCGGCGTCTGCGACGGAGTAGGTGTAGTTATACAGGACCTGCTTGTCGTCGGCATCCAGGCTGAAGTTGCCGTAGCAGACCATCTGGTTCATCTGGCTGATCTCCATCGCAAGGAGCGGCTGGAAGTCCGGCAGGATGGCGATGGGCAGCTGGACGGAGAGGTGGACGGCCTCCTTCTCGGTCATCAGGCTGATCTCGGCGGTCAGGGTGGCGTTGTTCATGGGGAAGCGCGCCACGAGGGTGCGGGCCGTCTCGCTCGTGGTGACGCGCTCCCAATTCGCCTCTTCGGCATGGTCGACCAGGGCTTGAAAGAACTCCTTCATGTGCGTGTACTTCTCCGTAGCTTCGTATTGCTGCAAGAACTCCTCCAGGTTCTGCTCCAGGATGCTCTTGCCCCCGTTGCGCGCGGGGTCGTGGCGGTTGAGGATCGCATAGATCTCCTGCAGGTTTCTCGTCGGGTGATCGGAATCCGATTCAAACATGTCTGCCATATCTGCATGCCCTCCTTCTCTGGACTTGCCGCGCTCTGTTTGCGGCTTCTGTCTCTCTTTACGGACGGGAAGGCAAAAATCTCCAGGCCTTCTGCGCAAAGGGGACAAAAAAAAGCGCCTCCCCGTTTGGGGAGGCGCGGCGGAGTGTCCCTTTGTCAATCGGCGATGCAGTCGCAGAGGCGTTCCAGGGCGGGATCGACCTCGATCCGGGACTTGCGGACGAGGGCGATCGTCTTTTCGCGGATGACCTGCGCATAGCTGGCCTGGCGGTCCTGGAAGCTCTCCAGGGCGAGCTCAAAGTCGGAATAGATCTCCCTTGCGGCGCTCTCGTCCAGGTCCTGCAGGGAGCCGGCTTCCTGGGCGGCGGAGAAGCGGCACAGGCCGGAGAGGTAGTAGAGGTAGCCCTCCCGGATGCTGGACTGGGTCCGGTTGGCGTCGCGCAGGGCGCGGGCGATGGCCTCGGCCGCCTGGCTGTAGAGGCCGCGGTCGTAGAGCAGGTCGGCGTAGCGCAGGGCGCACTTGGGCGCGACGCGGACGGACGCGAGCGCCCGGCGGAGCGTCTCCTCCTCCTTCTGCGCCTCGTTGAGCGCGGCGTAGACGAGCGCCTCGTTGCGGAACGGCTCCTCGCTGTAGGGGAAGAAGCGGGCAAAGTCCGCCGCGACGGCGAGCATGTCCGCCGCCAGCGCGTCGATGGCCGCATCGGTGTCCGTCCGGTCCAGCAAAAAGAGCTGGTAGTCGATGTAGAAGGAAAAGCCCCGCCAGGTCCAGCGCCGCCGGGGAATCCGGCAGAGGGTGCGGCAGTGGCGCCGGCAGGCCTCCAGCCGGCCGCAGCGCGTGCCGTATTCCAGGGCGTCGGCCAACAGGTCCACGTTCTTGGGGAAGCGGGCAAGGCCGCAGTCCAGCGCCTGGCACGCCAGGGCATACTCGTCCCGCCGGGCCAGGGTCACGGCGAGGTTGTGGTAGTCGTCCGCGCTGCCGGACTGCTCGGCCTGGGCGGCAAAGCGCGCCAACAGCTCGTGGAGCGACTCGCGCGCGCCCTCGCTGCCAAAGTCGTAGATCTCCGCAAGCAACTGTTCCGCCTGCGCGCACACGCCGTTGACCGGCAGATCCGCCCCCGACGGAAGGTCCGCCCCCGACGGAAGGTCCGCTTCCAAGGCCGGGTGGATTTCGATTTCGCGTTCCGTGCTCATTGGTTTTCTCCTTTCCCGGTGCTTTGTTCCTCCGGATGGGTCTTCCGCCAGTATGCGAGGTCGGCCTTAACCTTTGCGATCTCGTCCAGCGTCTCGTCGAGCGTGCGGTCCCAGCTCGGGCGCGCGGGGGTGTCGCGGGCGAAGAGCTCGCCGGGCGGGAAGGGCTCGACCGCCCGGTGCTTCGCCGGGGGCGGCGTGGGCGCGACGCGCTCCTGGATCTCCGGGCTGAGTTCAAACGTGAGGGCGGTGCGGGGGGACCGCGGGTGGCGCTCGTGCTCGAGGCGGACGTAGCTCTTGTCCCCGAAGCGGTCGATGTCCAGCATCTGCACGCGGGCGGGGAGGTGCCGGTCGGCCAGGAGCAGGGCCTCACCCCGCTCCTTGTTCAAGTGCTGGAGCTCAAAGACGCTGATGTTGGGCTCGCGGTTCCGCTTCCGGCCGCAGAGCTCGGAGAGGTACTGGAGCAGCTCCAGCTCCCGGCTGGTAAAGAAGATCCAGTTTGTGCAGTTGGACAGGATCGTCTCGGCCTCGTCGCCATAGCGCTCGCGCAGGGAGGACCGGCTCTGTAGGACGAGCAGGAAGCGGATGTCGCGGCTGCGCGCGGCGCTGATCATGCTGGGCATGTCGGCGATCTTGGGCAGGGACGAGAACTCGTCCAGGATGTAGTGGAGGCGGATGGGGACCTTGCCCTCCTCCTGCTGGGAGGCCAGGTAGATCAGGTACTCATAGCTCTCCTTGACAAAGAGCGAGACGAGGCTGTGGAAGCTCGTCTTTTCGTCCGGCGCGATGAGGAACACGGCGGTCTTGCGCCGGCAGATGTCGCCGATGTCAAAGTCGCTGTTGGACATCATGTCCAGCAGCGCGGAGTGGATGGCCAGGTCGTGGACGCCCTGGTCAAAGACGGCCAGGATGCTCTCCATGGTCTCGCGCGGGGCAAAGACGGTGCCGGACATGCTGGCCGAGATGATCTCGTCCTCGGCGGCGTACTGCCAGAGCGCCGTATTCCTGGCCATCTTCGGTCCGGAAAAGAGGACCCGGCGGAGCTGGAGGAGGCTGGCGATGTTGACGCCGGTCTCGGGCACGTCGTGGTCGAGGCTGTAGCGGAAGAGCAGGTGCGTCAGCCCGCCAAACAGGTTGGCGGCGGCATAGCTCCAAAAGGGGTCATCGGTGTGCTTTCTGCCGGACAGGAGGTTCAGGGCGATGTCGTTGATGAACTCCGCCGCCTTGTCGCGCAGGCCCTCGCGGTAGAGGCGGTACGGGATGGCCAGCGGGTTCCAGGCGTTGCCCAACTCCGGATCGCGCAGGTTGACCTCGATGACGTCAAAACCCAGGCGCCGCAGGTTCCCGGCGTGGCGGGCAAAGAGCTCGCCCTTGGGGTCGTTGATGATCATGGACTCGCCCGCATAGCCCAGGAGCTGGATCGTGGGCGAGACGACGGTCCGGGTCTTGAGCGACCCGGTCGAGCCGAAGACCAGGGTGTGCGTGTCGCGGGAATCGATGTAGACCCTGCGCGCCTGCGCGTCGCAAAAGAGCGGGACGCCGCCCTGCTTGGCGCCCTTCCCGGTTCCGCAAAAGCGCCGGGTCGCAAGGTCAAAGTACGGGTAGTCCCTGCGCAGTTTTTCCAGGCTCTCAAATCCCGGCAGATTGGACATGGGTTCCACCTCCTACAGCGGCGTTCTGCGCATCGCGCGTCCAAGTTCCATTTCCTGCATCTTTTCCTGGAGGGCGAGGTCCGCGCTGGCCCCCTCGGAGAGCACCAGGCGATAGTCCCGCTCCAGGCTATCGATGCGAAGCCTTCTCTCTTCTTTGACGATCTCCCGCCCGGAAATCTCCAGCGCGTCCTGCTCCAGGGCGAGCCGCGCCGAGAGAAACGCCAGCAGGATGTGCCACTCGTACAGGCTCTCGAGCAGGCCGACCTTCAGATCCAGCAGCTCCTCGTCCGCCTCCCGCGCCTCGACCTCGGCCTCGGCATACTGCACCGCGCGGCGCAGCCAGCCCTCGTGCCGGTCGGACACGGCCATCCACCGCTCCGGGTCAAAGTGCGCCGTGTCCCGGAAAAAGGACAGGGACACCGCGTCGACATACCGCCGGACCGCGCGGCGCAGGAGCAGGTTGGCCAGGCGCGCCTCCGCCACGTCCTGCGAGAGCACGAGCGCGTTCAGGGCGCTGTGCAGCCGCTCCACGGACTCCGGAACGGCGTGCGCCTCCGCCTGCGGCGGGGCGACCGCCTGAGGCGGGGCGACCGCCTGCGGCGGAACCTGCGCCTGCGGCGGTCCTTCCGTCGGGGGCGCGGGGGCTTGCTTGTCCTGGCACGGGGGGCCGACGTACTTGTAGCCCACGCCGCGCACGGACTCGATGCAGCCGCGATAGGGGCCGAGCTTGCCGCGCAGCGCCTTGACCGCCTGGTCGACGGGGCTGCGGTAGCCGGGGTGGTTGAAGAGGTCCCCAGGGTCCTCGCGGTGCCCGAGCTTCGCCTCGATCTGGGCGCGGGTCAGGACCGTGCCGCGGTTGCGGGCGAGGTACTCAAAGAGGAACTTGGAGTTGGCGACGATGGGGATGGCGCCCGAGGACGCGAGGAAGAGGGCGCAGGCGTCCGAATCGTAGTATTCCGCCTTGTCCGGCGAAAAGTAGATCCGAAATCCCATGCTCTCCCCCCTTTCCCCGGGGCCGGCCGCCCCTTACAAACCCCTTACAAATCCCGCACAAAGCGCAAAGCGCACTCTTACGTTCCTGCCGCAAACTGGTGTCACAGGCCGGGGAGCGCCATGCTTCCCGCCCGGCCACGGAAACGAGGAGGGACGAAAGAATGGCAAACCCGCATTGTGTGCAACTCGCAGACGTATTGGCCCGCCTCCGGCAGCGCGGCATCGGGAGCGCGGAAGCGCTCCGCCGCCCGGAAAACGCGGAACTCTGCCAGGCGCTTTGGCTCGCCGTGCAGGACTTCATCTCCCGCTGCGCGCTGTGCAGCCGGACCCAGCGCAGCCCGCGGGGCGAGCGCACCGCGGGCAACGCGGCAAAGGTGCGCGCTCTCCTGGCGCGCGGGCTCTCCCTGGAGGACATCCGCGCCGACGCGCTCGTGCACGTGCTGGGCAAGGCGAACCTTCTCCTCGCCCAGCCGCCGGAAAAGCAGATCGGCTACCTCTACCGCATGGTCAACAACTGCATCTACGACGAGTTCCGCCGCCTGCCGCCCACCTCCGTCTCCGTGTGCAGCCTGGATGCGCCCGTCCGCGCGAAGGGCGCCGCGCCGGAGGACGCGGACCCCTTGCAGAACTTCCTCTCCGCGCCGGACACGCTCGAGGAAGAGATCCTCGCGCGGGAGGCCGTGCGGGCGCGTCGGGCCGTCCTGCTCCAGCAGGTGGAGCGCCTGGGCGGCCGCCCGGACGAGATCTACGCGTACCTGGGCGCAAAGGTGCTGGGGCGCAAACCCGCCCTGCTCGCGGCGGAGCTGGCGGGCCGGGGCGCGGCGAAGGCCTACGCCGAGGTGCTCGACGCGGTCGCGCGCGAAAACGGCCTCCCGGCCCGGGAACTGCGCCGCGCGGCCGGCGGGCCGCCCTCGGACGAGGCGTTCCGGCTGGAGACGCACGACGCCGCCAAGATCCGCGCGCAGATTTCGCGCCTGCTCTATCGCGCCGCAAGCCGCCTGGCGGCCGAGCCCATGGCGCGCGGCCAAATCGCATGATTTCGGGTTTTCGCCGGGCGCGCAGGGGCAGGCCGCCGGCAAAGCGCCCCGGAATCTGCATTGTTTCGGTCAAATAGCACGATTTATGATAGCACGGTGCGCGACGGCCTGTCAAGAACCGCCGGGTTCCGCCAGGCGGGTCCAGTCCTCGTAGAGGATGCGCAGCCGGCCCACCGTCTTTTGGACGTGGTAGTGGCCGCAGAACCACTGCGCGTAGGCGAGGCGGCGCTCGATGGCGTCGAGCCAGCGCTCGGTGGACTTGTCCACGGTTTCGGGGTCGATGCCGGGCAAAAACGCCTCCGTGGGCTCGTAGCGAAGGGGAGCGGTGTGCGTCAGGACCGCGTCCACCTTCCAGCCGATCGCATCCAGCTTCTGCTCGACGCGGGCGCGGACCGCCGCGGAGGGCTGCTCATCCGGCCACCAGTCCCGGAAGGGGATGCGGAACTCCGCGTCCACGCTGTACGCCCCGCCGATGACCAGGGCGCGCGTTCCCTCCAGGTCGTAGACGTCGCCGTCCCGCGCGAAGAGCAGGTTCGGGTAGGCGTCCTCCGCATAGACCGCGCCGCCCCGCCAGGGCCTCTCCTTGTAGGAGGGGATCGTCTCCGCGCGGCGCTCGTGGTTGCCATGGACGCAGAGGAGCGTCACGGGCAGCTCCGAGAGGTAGACCTTGTTCCACGCGTCCCGCTGTCCGCCGAAGTAGTTGATCCCCGCGTCCCCCAGCAGGACGAGCACGTCGTCCCGCGAGGTCTTGGCCTCGCGGCAGAACGCGCCGATCCGGCGAAAGCTCCCGTGCGCGTCCCCGGTAAGATAGATCATCGTCTCCCTCCTCCGTCGTTCTTTGACACGAGTATACCACGCCGGGCGCGGGGCGCACAACCGCCTTTGCGCCAAAGAAAAACGCGCGCGTTCTTTTAGGGATGATGGGGGTTGTTGCGGCGCTCCGCCTGCTCGCGGGCCATGCGGGCCTTTGCCTCCTCCACGGTTTCGCCCTCCCGGGTGAGGAACTCGTCCACAAACCCGTTCTCCATCCGGGTAAACCCGTTGACCACGCCGTTTTCAATCTTCTTGTAGCCCGACACGACGCCGTTTTCGATCTTCTTGTACCCGGACACGACGCCCTTCTGAATCGTCTGGTTTCTCTTGCTCCACTTGGATTTTGCCATATGCATTTGCCTCCTTACAAGGGTACTTTTGCGGTCAGGAAAGGCCGCGGACCAGCGGGATCAAGGCGAGCAGCAGCACGATGCCGAGCACGCCGACCAGGATGCCGGGCAGGAGCAGGCTCCAGACCATGACCATGCACATGCCCACGCCCAGCGTCAGCGCCCCGGCAACGCCCAGCAGCACGGCGCCCACCGCCCTTCCGCTCAAGCGGATGGCGGGCTTTCCCTCCATCCTGCGGCGGACGAGGCACAGGGCCAGAAGCGTCGCCGCGCCCACGGCGGCCAGGACCACGCCCGGCGCAAACGCATTCCACTCCGGCAGCAGGCACATGCACATGCCGATGGCGAACAGGATTCCCCCGACGGTTCCCATCACGAGGGAGACGAAGTCTTTCTTTTTCATGGCGATTCCTCCTTTGTGCGGAGATGTTCCGCACCATCTGCCGTCCATTCTGCCACCGAGGTGTTTGCGAATTGCGCGGGAATTGTTTGCGAAATGTGAAACCCGCCTATTTTTGCAAAGACGAGCGCCCGCCCCCCTGTGCGTGGGGAGCGGGCGCTCGCGCCGTCCGTGGTCAGTGGTTGAAGAAGGCATCGCCGCCGCCCGCGGCGGGATGGCGGCCGATCTCCTGGAGGTCGTTCGTATCGCTGAGGTTGAGCCGGTAGAGGATGCCGTCGCCGTTCTCGTAGGCGGAGAGGTAGGCGTAGCCGCCGTAGATGGCGAAGATGTGCTGCACCCCCTGGATGTGGCCGGGCTCGCCCACGAGGGCGACGCTCGTCTCCCCGCTCTCGGAGACGGTGACGTTCGAGAGGGAGAGCGACCCCGGGCCCGTATCGTAGCGCATGACGCGGTAGAGCGTCCAGGCGCCCTCGCCCATGGGCTCCAGGGCGGCGGCGTTGCCTTCGTAGCCCTGGGAGGCATAGCCCCGGAAGAGGAGGCGCGTCAGCGACCCGGCGGGCTCGGCCTGCTCGGTCCACTCGCCCGTTTCCAGGTTCAGGCTGTGGTAGACCGTGGACCCATCCGCGGGGTTTGCGCCCTCCCAGGTCAGGACGCCGTCCTCGATGAGGAAGTACATGCCGTTCCAGCTCACGTCGCCCAGGACCTCGCGGCCGCTGCCGTCCAGGTTGCAGCGGCAAAGGCGCAGGGGCACGTCGCCGGAGGTGCCGGGCTGCTTTTCGACGAAGTAGAGGCGGCCGCCGTACTCGGCAAAGGAGGCGGCGTAGTAGTCGTTCTCCGCGTCCACGGGAAGGTCGAGCTCGCGGATGCCCGCGCTCTGGGGGATGTTGCTCGTGGTCACGGCGCTCAGCGCGTCGCCGGCGACGCCCAGGGGGCTGGCGATGGCCACGCCCTCGGCCTCCCCAAGGTAGGCCGTCTCCACGGGGTCGATCCGCTTGCCCGGCACGACGCTCAGCGCGATCCGGTCCTCGCCCTCGACGGACGGCGAGGAGAAGCGGAGCGTGGCGGAGAGCCGCAGGTCCGGCGCGTAGGGCAGGCAGCCGTTGGGCTCGAGCAGGGGGAGGCACACGTCCGCATAGCGTCCGCCCGGCGTGCCCGAAAACGAGGCGCAGGTCTGCCCTTCGCCGCCGGTGACCGTGCAGACGGCGTCCGCAACGGGGTCTTCGCTCCCGGCCTGCCGGACCTCGCCGGAGATCCACGCGTACGCCGGCTGGACGTAGTCCTCGATCCACACCGCGTCGTCGACCTGCAGAAGGCGCGCGTGCTTTTCATAGGCGTTCTCCGGCGCATAGCCGTAGCGCGTGGAGAGGATGGCCATCTTCTCCAGGAGCGCGTCCATCTTGGCCTCCCAGGCGGTCTTTTCGCCGCCCGACAGGGCCAGGGCGGAACCGGCGTGGTTGCAGGCGAGGTAGCAGACCTTGAGGTAGAGATAGGCCGCCTCCGTCAGGTCTCGGAACTCCTCTTCGCCCGCCCGCCGCGCGGGATAGGCCTGCAGCGTCGCGCGCAGGATGCGCTCCACGTCGCTCTGCAGGGGGATGGCGAGCAGGCTCATCTGGTAGCTGCGGGTCTGATCCAGGGTCTCGGAGATCGTGGGGTCCAGGTGCGTGTAGAGCTGCAGGAGCTTGAACGGGGGCGTGGAGGCGGAAAGGCCGTCCAGCACCCAGGCGCCCCAGTTCCGCGAAACGTAGTCATAGAGGGAATAGTTGAGGATGCCGCTGTGCAGGCGGTTGGCGTACACCTCGATCTCGTTGAGCACGGCGGGGTGGGAGTTCGTCAGGTGCGCCTTGCTCGCGCAGAGCTCGCCCACGGCGTAGCTGCTCAGCTCGTCCACGGCCGCGTAGCTGGAGGCGGTGGCGAGCATCCCCGTGACCGTCGCAAGGCCCGTGGTCACGCCGTCCAGCCCGGCGTTGAACTGCTGTAGGGCCTTCTTCTGCTCGGTGAGGGCGTCGATGCGGTCGAGCGTCTCGCTGAACCAGCGGGGGTCGTTGGCGGAAACGAGCGGATCGCTGGCGACGCGGCCCTCGAACACGGCCTGCATCAGGTCCAAATCGACCGCGGCGTTGCCGCCGAGCTCGGACTCCGTCTTGAGCAGTTCGAGCACGTCGGAAAAGGCGCTGGCCGACTCCCGCGCGGTGAACACGGCCTCGTCCGGGAGCACGCTGAGCAGCTCCAGCGTCAAGTCGTCCGCCAGCTGTTCCAGGAGCATTTCATAGGCCTGTTCCGAAAAGCCGAACGAGGAGACGATCAGGGCCGCCCAGGCGGTGGCGTCGCCGTCCAGGAGCTTGGCGGCCAGCTGCGCGGCGGCGCTGGTGCCACCCAGCGCCGCAAGGTTCCCGCCCGTGTAGAAGGTCTTGCAGTCCTCACTGTGGTTGTAGAGGTAGGCCAGGACGTCCAGCACGCCCTCGTCCGGGGCATAGACCACGGCAAAGCGGTCCTCGCCGATCTTCTCCTGGTGGAGGCCGAGGTCAAACAGGATGCACAGGTCCTGCAGCGGGACAAAGAAGGTCCCGTCCACGAGGAGGGGCTCTGCCGAGAGCGTCATGCTCAGGGAGAGGTAGGTGTCCGGGAAGTCCCCGGCGAAGAACTGCGCCTCCCGCTCGCCCGCGCTGAGGAAGAGGTTGCGCGAAAAGGCGCGCACGCGCATCGTCTGCTGGGCGGTGTCCACGGAAAGGCCCAGCACGCTCTCGATCTCGCTCTGGGCGAGGTACAGGTGCCCGCCGTAGACGAGGACGGGCGCATAGGCGGACTCCATGATCTTTTCGCCGGCCTCGTCCCAGCCGGTCTGCCGCCGGACGGGGAGCAGGCCATAGTAGCCGTCGCGCTCCGGGTCATAGCCGCGCGCGTCCCCGCCAAAGGGGATGCGCACGCCGGCCGCGGCCTCTCCGGCCGTCTCGGATGCGGCCGCGCCGCAGCAGGGCCAAAGGATGCACAGGGCCAGGAGCAGGGCGAACGCGCGCTTTTTCCAGATTTGCATCTCATGTCCCCCTTTCTACTGCACCGCGGGCAGCGACGCCTGGACAATGCCCGGCAAGCCGCCGTAGAGGCCGTCGATCAGCGCAAAGGCGTTCTGCACGCGGTAGCCCTCCTCCAGCGCCTCGATGGGCGCTTCCGCCGTGACCGTGCGCTCGGCATACCCGCCCGCCGCAAGGCGCGCCTCCAGCGCCTGCAGGAGCTCGGCCTGTGCGGCCCCGTCGGGCAGGTCCGGCAGGATCTGCGCCATGTCCGGCCCGGAGATGGTGAACGTCACGCACGCGCCCGCCTCCACGCGGGCGGGCAGGGAAAAGGAGACCTGCGTATACGGCATGAGGACGGAAAAGAGGTCCGTCTCCGCCGCTTCCGCCTGCGCGGCCGCCAGCTCCTCGGGGTCCAGCAGGGCGGCGTACTGCTCGGTGAGGAGGGCCTGCATCTCCCCGGCGGTCCGGAAGCCCTCGCCCTCCTCGGCCTCTTGCGCCCGTTCCTCGTCCGGGACGGCAAAGTACATGCCCTCCTCCAGCGCGGTGGCGTCGCCGGCGCGCCACTCCTGCGTCCAGCGCCGCAGCGAGAGGTAGAGCTCCGCCTGCGGCGGGAGCCCGAAAATCCACAAGGCCGCGGCTGCCCCCAGGCCCACGGCCAGAAGGGTCGCAACCACGGCCAGCCAGGAGGATGTCCCCTTCCGGCGCGTTTTGCGCGCGGGCCTGCGTTTCTTCTGCACCTGTGTCATGTCTGCACTCCACTCCGTTGTTCTTTTTCATCGTCATTCCTCGGATGAGTACCAGTATATCCGATTTTTACCGCCGGTGCAAGACGTTTTTTCGGCATTCGGGGGTGCAGGGGTCTGCGGACAGAAAAAGGAAGCGGCCTCCTCCGCCTTTGCCGCCGTGCATTCCGGCAAAGGGAGAGAAAGGCCGCTTCCTGCTTTCGTGTGGGCCGGGCTGTACCGGCGCTTAGTCGAGCTGGTAATAGACGGTGTCCACGCCCGGTCCGCGGTCGTTGGGGAAGCGGCGGACGCAGGTGAAGCCCAGCTTCTCCATCAGGTGGAGCTGCGCGCCGTTGGTGGACCAGGTGCGCAGGGTGATGGGCCGTCCCGGGAAGTTCGCCCGCGCATAGGCGATGACCGCCTCATAGATCTTGCGGGCCAGACCCTGGCCGCGGCAGGCGTGGGCGACGCAGAGCGTGGACAGGTAGCAGACCGTGGGCGCGCCCTCGAGCTGTGAACAGACATAGTCCGGCCGGAAGGAGATCAGCCCCACGGTCTTTCCATCCTGCTTCCAGAGCAGGACGTACTGCTGGAGCAGGGCGTCGGCGTAGGCGTCCACGCCCGTGGGCACGGCGCCTCCCGGCTGCCACTCGGTCTGGCAGGTGCCCGACCGCTGCGTGAGCGGGGGCACAAAATCGTTGGCGCACTCCCCCAAGAGCGCGCGGACTTCCCGTTTCTCCTGTTCGTCCTGCACGAGGGGACGGATGACGTATTCTTCCTTCTGCATGGTCAATGCAGCCTCCCTTCCAAAATGCCGATGGCTGTGCGCGCACCGGCGGGCACGGTGGACGCGTCGATCCACTCCTGCAGCGTGTGCGCGCCGCCGCCGCGGCAAAGGCCGCAGCACACCGCGGGAATCCCCATGGACAAGGGGATGTTGCAGTCGGTGGACGCCCGGCCCCAGGCGGGCGTGACGCCGGTTTCCCGCTCGATCGCCGCCGAGCAGGTGCGGGCGATGTCCTGCAGGGCCTGCGCGTCGACCGCGCCCATGCAGGGGCGCTCGCCCACGGTCTCCAGCTGCACCTGCACGCCCGGCTTCATAAACCCCGAGAGCGTGTGCTCCAGGAAGCGGTCGCACTGCCGGAGGGCGTCCGCGTCCTCGGACCGGTACTCGAACAGGGCGCTCGCCTCCTGCGCGATGACGTTGACCGAGGTCCCGCCCTGGATGGTCCCGACGTTATAGGTGGTGTGGGTTCCGGGCGGGGGCGCGAACCGGTAGAGCTGGTCGATGGCCGAGGCGAGCACCGCCACGGCGTTGGGCCGGCCGAAGTCGTGGAAGGAGTGCCCGCCCTGCACGCGCACGGAGAGGCGGTAGCGCAGGGAGCCGATGCAGCCGGTGTAGACCTCGTCCCGGTAGAGGTCAAAGCTCAGGACCTCGCGCAGGCGGCCGGAAAAATCCGCCATGAGCCGGCGGCAGCCGGCCAGGTTCCCCAGGCCCTCCTCGCAGGTGTTGAGCGCGAAGATCGCGCCCGTGCCCCCGCGCTGGGCCATGTACTTCATCGTCAGCATCAGAAGGACCGCGTTGACCGTGTCGTCGCCGATGCCGGGGCAGCTCCAGCGGTCGCCGTCCACGCGGATGATCAGGGGCGTCTCCTCGGGAAAGACCGTGTCCAAATGCGCCAGGAAGAGCGCGTTCTCCCCGCCCGGCGCGGCAAAGCCCGTGCAGACGACGTTGCCCGCCTCATCCACGTGCAGGCCGGGCACGCCCCATGCCTTCAGGCGGTCCAGGCAGTACCCCGCGCGCCGGTGCTCGCCCCGGGACGGCGCGGGGATGCACGTCAACTCCTTGAGGGTCTGAAAGAGCAGGTCCTGGTTCTCTTGGACGAATTCCGCGGGCGTCATCTTCTCTCCTCCTCCGGCACGATCGCGTTCCCCTGCAGGCGCCAGCGCGTGCCATAGGGCGCGCTGACGCGGTTGAGGTAGTCCAGAATCTCCTGCGACTCCGCCGCGTCCGCCAGCTCCGGCACGCCCTTTTTCCAGGCCGGGCCGTCGAGCCCCAGGCTCACGGGCAGGAGCTCCAGCTCCGTGCACTTCCCCTCCAGGATGGAAAAGCGGGGAAGCACCGTCTGGTAGACGGCGCGCCGGGCGCCCAGGCTGCGGGTGGCCTGCGCGGCGCGGGCGCGGAGGCCCTCCTGCGCGGAGGCGTGGATGGACACCCCGTACTTCTCCAGGAAGTCCGCCGGAAGCTGCGCCACGGTGTCGTTCTCAAAGAAGAAGTTCCCCAGGCAGTAGAAGATCGGGCAGCCGTTGTAGATCTCGATGCCCTGCACTTGGTGGGTGCCGCTGCCGACGACGGCGCTGGCGCCCGCGTCGATGCACTGGCGGGCGAAGTCCTCGAGGAAGAAGTCCGGCTCCTCCTCGGAGGTGGCCTTGATCTCGTGGGAATGGACCATCACCACCACCGCCTGGCAGGCGGCGCGCGCCTGGCGGATGCCCTCGAGCGTGCGCCGGACGTCGCGCGCATCCGCGCGGCTGAACCGGCCCTCCTGCGCCTCGGTCTCGACCTCCTCCAGGAGGACGGGGCCGAACTCCATCGTCCCCTCCGGCAGCGGCGGCAGGAAGCCCTGCGCGCGATGCTCCTGCCGGAGCGCATTGACGCCGATGCGCGAAGCCGCCTCGCGCAGAACCTGGCCGCGGGCGCGCGTGACGCGGTAGACGGTCCGCACGCGCAGGGGGTTGAGCCCCGGACGGCCAGGCATGCTCTCGGTCTGGCTGCCGGCGCGGGCCGCGTCCTCGAACGTGGCGCTGAGGGCAAAGACCGCCGCGCGGCCGCCGGGCGTCTCCAGGATCACCGGGCGCGCGGCCTCCCAGAGGTTTTTGCCGGCGCCGACGGCGGCAAAGCCCACGCCGCGAAGGTAGCGGAGCGTGTCCTCCAGCCCGCCGTAGGAATAGTCCATCGTGTGGTTGTTGGCAAAGCCGATGACGTTAAAGCCGAGGCTGCGCACATCCGCAAGGCACCCGGGGTCTGCGGTCAGCCACGTGCCTCCGGAATAGGCGGAGGCGTACCGCGA
>JBMNOF010000134.1:0-4401 GCA_050942925.1 Candidatus Spyradocola sp. | reverse complement strand
GCCGAGGTCCAGGCCGGTCTCCTCCCGCAGCTCCCGCCGCACGGCCGTGCGCGAGTCCTCCCCCGCCAGCGCCGAGCCGCCCGTGCACTCCCACAAGCCTCCGAAGTGCTTGCGCAGGTCGCGCCGCGTCAGCAGCACGCGCCCCTGTTCGTCCAGCGTCCAGATCTCCACCACCAGGTGATGCTCTCCCGGGCCGAGCGGCTCCCCGCGCCGGTGGAGCGCCCCGGTCTTGTTCCGGTTCTCGTCGTACACGTCCCAAAGTTCCATGTGCTCTGCCTCCTCTCCAGGTGAAAAGGGGGCATCGCGGCACGCCGCAATGCCCCTTATGCAAGAGAAAAACCCCATATCCGAAACTCAGGATCAGCAGATGACGCGGGCCCGAACCACGCCCTCGATCGAGGCGAGCGCCTGCGCGATGTCCGCCGGAATGTCGTCCAGCGAGTCGACCACGGTGTAGGCGATGTCGCCGCGGGAGCGGTTCACCATGTGCTCGATGTTCACGTTCGCCTGGCCCATCTTGGCGGTGATCTGGCTGATCATGTTGGGAATGTTGCGGTGGATCACCGTGACGCGGTGCTTCTCCGCGGGAGCGAGCTCGCAGGCGGGCAGGTTGACCGAGTTGCGGATGCTGCCGGTCTGCAGGTAGTCGCGGGTCTGCTTGGCGGCCATGTCCGCGCAGTTGTCCTCGGACTCGGGCGTGGAGGCGCCCAGGTGCGGGATCGCGATGACGCCGGGAACGTTCAGCACGTCCTCGGTCGGGAAGTCCACGACGTAGCGGCGGAGCTTGCCGGCCTGCAGCGCCGCGGCGACGGCCTTGGCGTCGCAGAGCTCAGCGCGGGAGAAGTTCAGCAGCGCCGCAGAGGGCTTCATCTTGGCCAGCATGGACTCGTCGATCATGTTGCGCGTCTTATCGGAGAGCGGAATGTGGATCGTGACGTAGTCCGCCTGCTCCAGGAGCGCCTCGAGCGCGTTCGAGCGCTGGATGGACCGGGACAGCGCCCAGGCGTTGTCCACGGACAGGAACGGATCGTAGCCGATGACCTTCATGCCCAGGGCCTCGGCCGCGTTGGCCACGAGCACGCCGACCGCGCCCAGGCCCATGACGCCCAGGGTCTTGCCCTGGATCTCCGGGCCGACGAACTGGCTCTTGCCCTTTTCGACCTGCTTGGCCACGCTCGTCTCGCCGGGCTTGAGGCCCTTGGCCCACTCAATGCCCCCGATGATGTCGCGGGAGGCGAGCAGGAGGCCCGCCAGGACCAGCTCCTTGACGGCGTTGGCGTTGGCGCCGGGCGTGTTGAACACGCAGATGCCCGCCGCGGTGCACTTCTCCACCGGGATGTTGTTGTAGCCCGCGCCCGCGCGCGCGATGGAGAGCAGGGAAGCCGGCAGATCCATCTCGAGCATGGAGGCCGAGCGGACGATCACCGCGTCCGGGGCGGACGCCTCCTTGCTGACGGTGAAGTCCTCCTGCGGGAGGTGGTTGTAGATCACGGGCGAAATCGCGTTGAGCGTCTGAATCGTGTACATGGGAAATCCCTCCGTCCTTCCTGTCCTGCGAAAATGATGGGAATTACTTGTTTTCCGCCTCAAACTGCTTCATGAAGGCCACGAGCTTCTCGATGCCTTCGGTGGGCATGGCGTTGTAGATCGAGGCGCGCATGCCGCCGACCGTGCGGTGGCCCTTGAGGTTGACAAAGCCCGCCGCGGTCGCCGCCTTGACAAAGGCCGCGTCCTTGTCCGCGTCGCCCGTGACAAAGGTCACGTTCATCAGGGAGCGGTCGCAATGGCGCACCGGGTTGTGGAAGAGCTTGCTCTCGTCCAAGTAGTCGTAGAGGATCTTCGCCTTTTCGATGTTGCGCTTCTCCATCGCCGCGACGCCGCCCTGCTGCAGCACGTAGTCAAACGTCAGGCCCGCCATGTAGATGCCGTAGGTCGGGGGCGTGTTGTACATGCTGCCCTTGTCGGCCATGACCTTGTAGTCCAGCATGGTGGGCGTGATGTCCAGCGCGTGGCCGAGCAGATCCTCCCGGATGATGACGATGGTCACGCCCGCCGGGCCGATGTTCTTCTGCGCGCCGGCAAAGGCGATGCCAAACTTGGTGATGTCGTACTCCTGCGAGAGGATGCAGGACGACAGGTCCGCCACCAGCGGCACCTTGCCCGTCTCCGGAAGCTTGGTGTAGCGCGTGCCATAGATCGTGTTGTTGGCGCAGATGTAGAAGTAGTCCGCGTCCGGACGGAACTCCGCTTCGTCCCAATCCGGGATCTGCGTATAGCCCACGTCCTTGGAAGAGGCGACCTCCTTGATGTCGCCGTAGCGCTTGGCCTCCTTCATGGCCAGGTTCGCAAAGTTGCCGGAGTTGATGTAGTCCGCCTTGCCCGTCTTATAGCCGGAGAGCAGGTTCAGCGGCACCTGCGCGAACTGCATCGACGCGCCGCCCTGCAAAAACAGCACTTTATAGGTCTCCGGGATGTGCATGAGCGTGCGCAGATCCGCCTCGGCCTTGCCGATGATCTCCTCATACATCTTGGAGCGGTGGCTCATCTCCATGACGGACATGCCGGTGTCGCCGTAACAGACCAACTCCTTCTGCGCGCGCTCCAGCACGGGCAGGGGCAGCATCGAGGGACCGGCCGAGAAATTATAGACGCGGTTCATGAACAACATCCTCCTAATTTGCGATCCAGATTCGGCGTTCAGGGGCCGCGCTTCCACGATCCCTACGGCCATCGCGTTAGAAACATTATACACGCTTTACAGGAAATTGACAATCTTTTCTCAAGCGTGAACCCCGTTCCGGAAAAGAAAATTTGCAAGCCGTGCGTACAATCCTGCATTTTCTTCACATTCTGCCGCGCTTCGTGCAAAACCGCTCTTGCCAAAGTGCGGGCGCGCGCCGGAACGGGAACGGCCCGCCTCCCGCCCCCGCGCCCCCTCCGGGGGGCCGGGGAGCGCCGGTTCCGCCTCTGGCGGAACGCGGGCCCGCGCGCTGCGCGGGTCCGCCGCCGGCCTACGGCCGGCGCGGCGCTCCCCGGCCTGCGCACGCCCGAAAGGTTAGCGGGTCCCAAAACGCGCGCGCCCCGCTCCGGGCGAACCGGAAGCGGGGCGAAAGGGGGTTAGCGCTGCGCGAAGAACTCGACGGCGACGGTGAGGAGCAGCAGGGCGAGCACGCAGAAGAAGAGCGGGCGGATGAGGCGAGCGCCCTTGCGCACGGCCATGCGCGCGCCGAGGTAGTTGCCCAACATGGAGCACAGGGCGGCGGGCAGCGCCAGGGCGACGAGGACGCTGCCACTGCCGAGGAACGTGACCATGGCGGCCAGGTTGCTGGCCAGGTTCACCAGCTTCGCCGAGCCGCTGGCGCGCACCAGGGGCATGCCGCAAAAGGCGGCAAAGGCGAGCATGAGGAAGGTGCCGGTTCCCGGGCCAAAGAAGCCGTCGTAGGCGCCGATGCCCAGGCCGATGAGAAAGCAGATCCAAGGCCGGACCGGGCGCTCCTGCTCCGGGGGATCGATGCGGTCGCGGCGGAAGAGGAGGAACACGGCCACAACGGGCACGGCGACCATCATGAACACCTGCGCGGCGGCCTCCGGGACGACGAGGAGCAGCCGCGCGCCGATCGCAGCGCCGGGCAGCGCGCCCAGCGCCGCGGGCACGGCCGCGCGGAAATCGAGGCAGCGCTCCCGGGCGTACTTGGTCGTGGCCAGGGCGGTGCCGAACACCGCGCCCATCTTGTTCGTGCCGGAGGCCAGGTGCGGGGGCAGGCCGGCGACGAGGTAGGCGGGCAGGGAGATGAGCCCGCCGCCCCCGGCCGCCGCGTCCACAAACCCCGCCAGCGCCACCAGCGGCAGCACGATGAGGTAGGTCAGGGGGGACAGGGTCATGCCTCGCCCTCCCGGGTGCTGCGCAACATCAGGATGCGCGTGCGCTCTGTGCCGGGATCGCTCTGGCGCAGGGCTTCGGCAAAGCCGCAGCGCAGGAAGCACGCGATGGCGCGCGCGTTGTCCGAGAGCACCATCAGCCCCAGGCTCCGGAACCCGTATTGCTCCTCCGCGATGCGGCAGAGCTCCGCCACCGCGCGCCGGCCGAGCTGCACGCCGCGCCAGCGCGGGGCCAGGAGCACGTGGTCCAGGCGGCAGCGGTGCGTCTCCCAGTCGAGCTGGGTGAGCGAGGCGATGCCAATGATCCGGTCAAACTCCACCGCGCGGATCGCATAGTCCATCTGCGGCGCGCCGATGTAGTGCTTGCCAAAGACAAAGGCCTTGGAGAAGGCGGAGATCGTCAGGCGCTCGCCCTCCCCGCGCGCCCAGAGCGGGCGGTAGGCGTCCGCGTCCGGGTCCTCGGCCACCCAGGCGACCGCCTCGCTCAGCGTCTCGCGGCGCAGGGGCTCCAGCTCCAGCGTC
>JBMNOF010000025.1:0-23605 GCA_050942925.1 Candidatus Spyradocola sp. | reverse complement strand
CTTCGACTCGTGCGAGACGAGCATCGACAGCGTGACCTATGCGCCGACCTGGGTGCTCAAGTACTCCGCAAGCGGAAAGTACTCCTTTGAGGTCCTGTCCGCGGTGGAATACAGCGGCCTGCGCTACCAGAACATGAGCGCAAACGACCGCACGCGCGTGGCCGCCGTGCCCGCGGAGATCCAAAAGGCCCTGGGCGCGGACGCCGGAACCATGGACGAAACCGTCCGCGAGATGGTCGACGGCGTGAGCACCGTCGTCCAGGAGGAAGCGTAAACCCGAAAAAAGGGGCGCACCGGAATCTTTCCGGTGCGCCCCTTTTTCGCACACAGTCCCGGCGCGGGCCGGGGCGTTGGCGGATTGCGGCGGATGCGGCGCGATCACGGCATGAGCAGTTCGCGCGCCAGGTCGTAGCGGATGGTGCCCTCGTAGTTGGCGGGCAGTTCCAGCGTGACGCAGACGAGGCGGGAGTATTCGTCGTCGTCCACAAAGGCGATGAACCAGCCGATTTCGCGCGTCTTGTCGGAGCCGATTTCGGCGGTACCGGTCTTGCCGTAGATGGTCAGGCCGTCGATGTCCGCGCGGCGGCCGGTGCCCTCTTCCACGACGCGGTGGAGCATGGGCACGATGGTCTCCAGCGCGTCCTCGGTGATGACGTCTTCCCGCCAGACGGTGGGGGAGAACTCGTCCACCGTGACGTACTCCGTGCCCTCCATGCGGCGCGTGGCCTTGACAAGGCGCGGGGTCATGATGTCCCCATCGTTGGCCAGACTCGAGAAGATGCAGGCCATTTGCAGGGGAGAGACGAGCAGCTCGCCCTGGCCGTAACCCGTCGCGGCCAGCAGCTGCCGGTTTTCGTAGTTCCCGGAGGAGAGGTAGCTCGGCTGGGAGACGCGCAGGTCGAAGTCGATCCGCTCGTCAAAGCCGATCCGCTGCAGGAAGGGCTCCAGGATGTCCCAGCCGGTCTGCAGGGCGAGGAAGGCGAAGTAGATGTTGTCCGAATAGGTCAGGGCGTTGGACATGTTCACCGGCCCGTTGTAGTACGAAACGCGGGTGATGGCGGGATAGGGCCAGTAGCCCGAGGGCGTCCACTGGTTCTTGTAGATGTCGCCCGTGAACTCGTAGTTTTCGTTGAGGATGTCGTACTCCAGGGACATGGCTGCGATCAAGGGCTTGATCGTGGAGCCGGGGATGTAGGAGCCCTGCACCGCGCGGTTGTAGAGCGGGCTGTTGGACTCCTCGGAGACATAGGAGGCCAGCGTCACCGGGTCGGAGTTGAGAACGAAGAGGTTCGGGTCAAAATCCGGGTAGCTGGCCATGGCCAGCACGTCCCCGGTCTTGGGGTCGAGCACGACCGCCGCGCCGGCCAGGTTGTCCACGGACATGGTGTCCATGATCTCCTCGGCGCGGGACTGTAGGTCGTAGTCGAGCGTGATCTCCAGGTCCAGCCCGTCCACAGCGTCCTTGCGCGCGACGGTGGAGAGCCATTGTCCGTCGCTGGCGTAGATGTCCAGGGAATAGCCCTTGGTGCCGCAGAGCGTGTCCTCATAGGCGGCCTCCAGGCCGGTGCGGCCGACATAGGAGGAGAGCCCGTAGCGCTCGGGGTCCAGGGTCTCCAGCTCCTCGGCGGTGATGGCGGAGGTGTAGCCCATGGCGTGGGCAAAGAAGGCGCCCTGCGGGTAGTAGCGGATGGGCGTCATGGAGGTGCGGTCCACGCCCACGCCCGGCAAGGTCGTCAGCGCGCTCTCGGTCGCCGAGGAAATGCCCCCCGGCGGATAGGCCTTGACCACGGCGGAGTCATACTTCTGCGCGTTCTCCGAGTGGAGAATGTCCGCCACGTCGGAAACCTCCATGCTCAGGATCGAGGCCAAGGCCGCGACCGTGTAGCTCTCGTCCTCGATCTTGGAGGGCTGCACGTAGACGCTCTCGGCATAGCTGTTGATCGCGTAGGCGTTGTGGCCGCTGTCCAGGATCTCGCCGCGCTTGGGCTCGAGCGTGCGCAGGCGCACGACGTTGGAGGAGGTCAGCCCCTCAAAGATCATGGCCGGGGTCCAGTTGAGCGTAAAGTCGCCGGTGTCTTCCGAGTAGTTCAGGCTAAAGACGACCTCCTGCGTAAAGACGCCCAGGAGCGGGCTGTCGTAGGTAAGGGTCGCGGCCTGCATGTAGCGCTTGCCGTCCATGGTGAGATCCCCGTAGGCCACACCGAGGCTCGTAAGCTCGATGGCGCTGAAGATGCTCTCGTACCGGTCGGAAAAATCCACCAGCGCGACCGCCTCCTGCGTGTCGGGCGCGAGCATCGCGTAACAGCTGCCAAAGTCGTTTTCGTTGAGCAGGGCGATGAACTCGTCCAAAAAGGGACGGGGGTCCTGCGTGGGCACGGCCGATTCCTGCGCGGAGGCGGCCAGAGCCTGTAGGTCGATTTCGCGCGTGCTGGTGCCGCAGCCGGCCAGCAGGCAGAGCGAAAGGAGAAGAAGGAGAAATCTTGTGATGCGTTTCGTTTTCATGCTGTTCCCTCAAGTCGTCACAAAACGTGGGCATATGCTTAATTATGCCGGAAAACGCCCTCTGTGTAAAGAAAGAATTTGCGGGAATTTTGTTCCCGGCTCCTGCGGTGCCGCCGGAGGAGCGCGGGCAAGAAATGCGGCGGAAAAACCCGGTATTTGTGAAAAAAACCGGAATTTTGCGCTTGAAAATTTGACACGCAACCGCAAATCCCTTACAATACACCCGGAGGGAGGCCATCGGCCCCCCAACTAGAAAGTGAGGCAATGCAATGAACAATCTCGGGACGGAGAAGAGAGAACCTTCCCGCCGGCCGCGCAGGCCGCGCAGGGCCGGCCGCCGGCTCACGGGCCTGGAGATCTGGAACGGCTTTGCGCACGGCCTGGACGTCGCGGCCCACGCCGTGTCGCGGTTCTGCCGCGCGGCGGCCGCCGGACTTGTGCGGGCGGCGCACGTCGTCGCCGCGCTGAGCGTCCACGGCCTGGCCATCGTGCGGGGGCTCGTCCCCACAACGCGCATGCTCTGCCTGGCGCTGGCCTTTGTCCTGGCGCTGGGCGCGGCCCTGAGCGCAGGCCCCCTGGCGCGCCTGTTCCGCACGCGGACGGTGGGCCTTGTCGAGGATGGGCTCGCGGCGCAGATCCGCACGCAGTCCCACACCGTTGCGGACGTCCTGACCGAATACGACATCGCCCTGGGCGAGGGGGACGTGGTCTATCCCGCGCTCTCGACGGAGCTGGACGCGGGCTCGGAGATCCTCATCCGCCGCGCGCTGGAGGTCAACGTCAGCGCCGACGGGCAGACGCACACGGTCTCGCTGCTCAACGGCACCGTCGGCAAGGCGCTCTACCTTGCCGGCGTGACCATTGACCCGGACGACATCGTCACCCCCGCCCTGACCGAGACCGTTTCCTCGGGAATGGACATCACCGTCAGCCGCGTGACCGTCACCGAAGAGGTCGAGGAGCAGCGGATTCCCTACCACATCACCTACCAGGACAGCTCCGACCTCTACATCGGGGAGGAGGAGATGGTCCGCCAGGGCACCGAGGGCGTCAAGGAGGTCACCTACCGCGTCGTCTCCATCGACGGGCAGGAGACCGAGCGCACCGTCGTCTCCGAGGAGGTCGTGGAGCCCGCCTACAACCGCATCATCGCGCAGGGCACGCAGCCGACCCCGACGCCCAAGCCCACCGCAACGCCCAAGCCCGCCAAGACCCCGGACCCGGACGAGACGAAGACCGACGCCGTCACCGACAGCACCATCACCGTCAACGGTAAGTCCTACACCTACTCCCGCACGCTCACCGTCATGATCACGGCCTACACGCACACGGGCCGCAAGACCTCCACGGGCGTCTGGCCAGAGGTGGGCACCGTCGCCGTGGACCCGGACGTGATCCCCTACGGCACGCGGCTCTACATCCCCGGATACGGCTTTGGCGTGGCGCAGGACACGGGCGTGTCCGGCAACCACATCGACGTCTTCTTTGACACGGAGGCCGAGTGCATCTCCTACGGCCGCAAGCGCGACCGCACCATCTACATATTGGAGTGACGGAAACATGACAACCGGCGAAATCCTGACCCTCCTGCGCGCGCGGGGCTTTCGCTTCGCGCACGCGCTCGGGCAAAACTTTCTGGCGGACGACGAGGTGCTCGGGCGCATCCTGGACGCGGCCGACATCGACGGCCGCTGCGTGCTGGAGATCGGCGCCGGCGCCGGATGCCTGACGGCGCCGCTTGCACGCCGCGCCAAAAAGGTCCTGGCCGTGGAGATCGACGACCGGCTCCTGCCCGTTCTGGAGACGGTCCTGCACGGGCAGAAAAACGCCCGCGTCGTCCACGGCGACGCGCTCAAGATCGACCTTGCCGCCCTGACGCGCGAGGCCTTCGGGGACGAGCCCTTCGTCGTCGCGGCAAACCTGCCCTATTCCATCACGACCCCCGTGCTCTTCCGCCTGCTCGAGAGCCATCTGCCGCTCCTGCGCATGTGCGTCATGCTGCAGAAGGAGGCGGTGGACCGCGTCGTGGCGCAGCCCGGCGCAAAGGAGTACGGGCCGCTCGCCATCTACTGCGCCTATCGCGCGCAGGTCGAGCGCCTCTTCCGCGTGCCGCCGCACTGCTTCGTGCCCCAGCCGCACGTGGAATCGGAGGTCATCGCGCTCCAAATGCGCCCCTATCCCGTCCAGGTGGAGGAGGAGGCCTTCCTGCGCCTGGTCAAGAACGGCTTCCGCATGCGCAGAAAGACGCTGCTGAACAACCTTCTGCAGTGCGGTTTTGGCAAGGAGGAGGCGCAGGCCGCGCTGGCGCACGCGGATCTCGCCCCCGGCATCCGCGCCGAGGCGCTCTCCCTGGACGAGTTCCTCCGGCTGTATCAAATCTTTTTTGCCCCCGGCGTTGCAAGCGAAGAAAACGGGGTATAAAGGAGATATACGAACCCCGACAAATCCCAAAAAAGGAGGAGACGACACATGGAAAACATCAAGGGTACCCGCACCGAAGCCAATCTGCTCGCCGCGTTTGCCGGCGAATCCCAGGCCCGCAACAAGTACACCTACTATGCCTCCGCCGCCCGCAAGGAAGGCTATGTCCAGATCGCCAAGTTCTTTGAGGAAACTGCCGGCAACGAGAAGGAGCACGCCAAGATCTGGTTCAAGCTCCTGCACGACGGCGCCGTCCCCGGCACGGCTGAAAACCTGAAGGATGCCGCCGCCGGCGAGCGCTACGAGTGGACCGACATGTACGCCGAGTTCGCCAAGGTCGCCCGCGAGGAGGGCTTCACCCGCATCGCCTACCTGTTTGAGGCGGTCGGCAAGATCGAGAAGGAGCACGAGGAGCGCTACAACCGCCTCCTGCAGAACCTCGAGGAGGGCAAGGTCTTTGCCCGCGACGGCGAGTATATGTGGGTCTGCTCCAACTGCGGCCACGTCCACTTCGGCAAGGAGGCCCCGCAGGTCTGCCCGGTCTGCGCGCATCCCCAGGCCTACTTTGAACTTCGAGCCGACAACTACTGAGCAACCGCAAGGCGGCCGGTTTCCGGATTGCCCCGGAAACCGGCCGCCTTTTTTTGCGCCTGCAAAGAGGCCAAAGAAAAGCGCCGGGCGAAAGGGGAGAACCCTTTCGCCCGGCGCAATGTGGACGATTCGTTTTGCGCAAAGCCCGGGATTAGTACATCGGGGGCTGAGCGGGAGCGGCGGGAGCCGCCTTCTCCGGGATGTCGCACACCAGGGACTCGGTCGTCAGCAGCACGGAGGCGATGGAAGCCGCGTTCTGCAGAGCGGAGCGGGTGACCTTGGTCGGGTCGATGATTCCCTTGGCAACCATGTCGCCGTACTCGTTGTTCAGCGCATCGAAGCCGTAGTTGACATCCTTGCGGGCCTTGATCTTCTCGACGATGACGGAGCCCTCCAGGCCGGCGTTGGCCGCGATCTGGCGAACCGGCTCCTCCAGGGCGCGCAGGACGATGTTGACGCCGGTGCGCACGTCGCCGGAAACCTTCTTGGACAGCGCGGTGACGTCGTCAATGGTGCGAATCAGCGCAGTTCCGCCGCCAGGCACGACGCCCTCTTCCACAGCCGCACGGGTCGCGGACAGAGCATCCTCAATGCGCAGCTTGCGCTCCTTCATCTCGGCCTCGGTCGCAGCGCCGACGGACAGAACCGCAACGCCGCCAGCCAGCTTGGCCAGACGCTCCTGCAGCTTCTCGCGGTCGTAATCGGAGGTGGTGTCCTCCAGCTGCGCGCGGATGGAGTTGACGCGGGCCTGGATGTCTTCCTTCTTGCCAGCGCCCTCGACGATGGTGGTGTTGTCCTTGTCCACGGTCACGGTGCGGGCAGAACCCAGCATGCTCATGTTGGCATCCTTGAGCTCCAGACCCAGCTCCTCGGAGATGACCTGGCCGCCGGTCAGGATGGCGATATCCTGCAGCATGGCCTTGCGGCGATCGCCGAAGGCAGGAGCCTTAACCGCAACGCAGGTGAAGGTGCCGCGCAGCTTGTTGACGATCAGGGTCGCCAGCGCCTCGCCCTCGATGTCCTCGGCAATGATGAGGAGCTTGCGGCCGGCCTGCACAACCTGCTCCAGAACCGGCAGGATGTCCTGAATGTTGGTGATCTTCTTGTCCGTGATCAGGACGTAGGGATTGTCCAGGGTGGCGATCATCTTGTCGTTGTCGGTCGCCATGTAGGGGGAGAGGTAGCCGCGGTCAAACGTCATGCCCTCGACGATCTTGAGCTCGGTGTGGCCGGTCTTGCTCTCCTCGATGGAGATCACGCCCTCGTTGCCAACCTTCTCCATGGCGTCGGAGATCCACTGACCAACCGCCGGATCGCCGGCAGAGATCGAAGCGACCTGCGCGATGGACTGCTTGTCTTCCACGGGCTTGGAGATGCGCTTGAGCGCCTCAACCGCCGTGTCGCACGCCTGAGAGATGCCGTTCTTGATCTGCATCGGGTTGGCGCCGGCCGCGACGTTCTTCATGCCCTCGCGGATGATGGCCTGCGCAAGCAGGGTCGCGGTGGTGGTGCCGTCGCCGGCCACGTCGTTGGTCTTGGTGGCGACTTCCTTGACAAGCTGGGCACCCATGTTCTCAAAGGGGTCTTCCAGCTCAATCTCCTTGGCGATGGTCACGCCGTCGTTGGTGACCAGCGGAGCGCCGAACTTCTTGTCCAGCATGACGTTGCGGCCCTTGGGGCCCAGGGTAATCTTTACGGTATCTGCAAGGACGTTAACGCCCTTTTCCAGGGAGCGGCGAGCCTCTTCCCCATACTGCAGCTGCTTTGCCATAGTAAACCTACCTCCGATATATTGAGATGAAAACCGCGTTTTCGCTTGAAATTAGTCCTCCAGGATGGCGAGAATATCGCTCTGGCGAACGATGGTGTACTCCTGCTTCTCGATCTTGACTTCCGTGCCGGCGTACTTCTGATAGATAACCTTCTGGCCGACGGCAACTTCCATCTTGACTTCCTTGCCATCGATCATGCCGCCGGGGCCAACCTCGACGATCTCTGCGAACTGGGGCTTCTCCTTGCCCGCAGCGCCAGCAAGAATCAGTCCGCTTGCGGTGGTCACCTCCACCTCCACGTTCTTGAGCACGACATGGTCACCCAAAGGCTTGATGCGCATAAAATAGACCTCCTTGTCTAAATTGCTTTCCGGATCTTGTTAGCACTCGATATGCCTGAGTGCTAATCACAGGTATTAGTTTACAAAATCGAGCCCCGCAGTGCAAACAGAGCGAAGAGCGATTTTAAGCGGATTTCGGACGAATTTTGAAAATATCTCTCTCAATCTCACTAATTGAATAAAATCCTCCGCTTTTTCAAATCGGCCATTCCGGAAATTGACATACCCGCGAACTGGGGATTATAATGTACGAAAAGCGCGGGCATTCTAGTGTATGGAGGCAGGCGGCATGGCATTCACGAAATGGGACCACAGATTTATGGAAATGGCGGACACAATCGCGGGCTGGGCCTCGTGTTATCAGGAGAACCGGAAGATCGGCGCGGTGATCGTGCGGGACAAGCGGATTCTGACGACGGGGTACAACGGCGCGCCGCAGGGGATTCTGCCCTGCAAGGAGCGCGGGGAGTGCCTGCGGCGGAAGCTGAACATCCCCTCCGGAACGCGCGCGGAGGTTTGCTATGCGGTCCATGCGGAGCAGAACGCGCTCATCCAGGCGGCGCGGATGGGGGTATCGGTCTACGGCGCGACGATGTACGTCACCCACAGCCCCTGCATCATCTGCTCGCGCTTGCTCATCAACGCCGGAATTGTCCGGGTGGTCTACCGGCATGAGTACCCGGACGACTTTTCAAAAGAAATCTTAAAGGAGGCGGGCGTGGAGTTGATCCGGTTCGACCCCGAAGCGCCCATCGTTTCATGAAAACGCTCATCTCGGTCATCGTTCCCCTCTACAATGAGGAAGAGGTCATCGCGGAGAGCTACCGCAGGCTGACGAACGTCCTGTCCGGCATGGAGGAGGACTACGAACTCATCTTTGTCAACGACGGCAGCCGCGACAACACCTTTCCCCTGGCGCGGGGCATCCAGGAAAAGGACCCGCACGTGGTCCTCGTGGACTTTTCGCGCAATTTCGGCCACCAGATGGCCGTCAGCGCCGGCCTTGAGCAGGCAAAGGGCGACGCGGTGGTCATCATCGACGCGGACCTGCAGGACCCGCCCGAGCTCATCCCCAAGATGGTCTCGATGTGGAAGGACGGGGCGGAGGTCGTCTACGGCAAGCGCCTGTCCCGCAAGGGCGAGTCGGCCTTCAAGAAGCTGACGGCCTTCTGCTATTACCGCGTGCTGGACGCCCTTTCCGGCTGGAAAATCCCAAAGGACACGGGCGATTTCCGCCTGATGGACAAGAAGGTCGCCGATGTCCTGCGCTCCATGCCGGAGCACAACCGCTTCCTGCGCGGCATGGTGTCCTGGCTGGGCTTCCGCCAGGTGCCGCTGGAGTTTGAGCGGGAGGAGCGCTTTGCCGGCACGACCAAGTACCCCTTGAAGAAGATGCTCAAGCTCGCCGCAGACGGGATCTTCTCGTTCTCGGGCAAGCCATTTGGCATCATGCGCGCGGCAGGTGGGCTCCTGTTTGCGGCTGGGTTTGTGGACTTGATCGCCCTGCTCATCGCCCACGCGGCCACCGGCGCGTCCTCGGGCTGGCCCTACGCCATTGCGGTCGTGCTGCTGGTCGGGGGACTGAACCTTCTGGCCCTGGGCGTGTGCGGCGTCTATTTTGAGAGGATGTACGACGAGCTCAAGGGCCGGCCCCTCTACATCGTGCGCCAGGTGCTCCGCGCGCAGGAGACGCCGGACCGGGATTGATGCGCGCCGCCGGTGCAATTCGCAAAAAGTTTGCCGAGTTTTTTCGTAGGCCATCTTGCCTTTATACGGCAAATGGCGTAAAATAATACTGTAACTTATGGACCTATATCGCTAAGGGAGGTTTTCCACATGGTGAAGGTTGCTATTAACGGTTTCGGTCGCATCGGCCGTCTGGCGTTCCGTCAGATGTTTGACGCCGAGGGCTACGAGGTGGTCGCCATCAACGACCTGACCAGCCCCAAGATGCTGGCGCACCTGCTCAAGTACGACACGGCGCAGGGCTCTTTCTGCGGCAAGATCGGCGAGAATAAGCACACCGTGGAGTCCACCGAGGATTCCATCATTGTCGATGGCAAGGAGATCAAGATCTACGCCATCAAGGACGCGAAGGATTGCCCCTGGGGCGAGCTGAACGTCGATGTCGTTCTGGAGTGCACCGGCTTCTACACCAGCAAGGAGAAGTCCATGGCGCACATCGCCGCCGGCGCCAAGAAGGTCGTCATCTCCGCGCCCGCGGGCAACGACCTGAAGACCATCGTCTACTCCGTCAACGAGAAGTCCCTGACGGCTGAGGACCAGGTCATCTCCGCTGCTTCCTGCACCACCAACTGCCTGGCCCCGATGGCGGACACCCTGAACAAGGCCTACCCCATCGTCTCCGGCATCATGACCACTGTGCACGCCTACACCGGCGACCAGATGATCCTGGACGGCCCGCAGCGCAAGGGCGACCTGCGCCGTGCTCGCGCTGGCGCGCAGAACATCGTCCCCAACAGCACCGGCGCTGCCAAGGCCATCGGCCTGGTCATCCCGGAGCTGAACGGCAAGCTGATCGGCTCTGCGCAGCGTGTGCCCGTGCCCACCGGCTCCACCACCATCCTGGTTGCGGTTGTCAAGGGCAAGGACGTCACCAAGGAGAGCATCAACGCGGCCATGAAGGCGGCGGCTTCTGAGTCCTTTGGCTACAACGAGGAGCAGATCGTTTCCTCCGACGTCATCGGCATGAAGTACGGCTCTCTGTTCGATGCCACCCAGACCATGGTCGCCAAGATCGACGACGACACCTACCAGGTGCAGGTCGTGTCCTGGTACGACAACGAGAACAGCTACACCAGCCAGATGGTCCGCACCATCAAGTACTTCGCGGAGCTGTAATCCCGGCCGAAACCAACAGAAAAATCGCCGCCCGTTGGGCGGCGATTTTTTTTGCCGTACCGCATGGCGGGATGCGCGGGAGAATTGCCGCACGCCCGGCTTGCAAACGCCCCGCCGCCCGCGTACAATGAAGACAAAGGAGCTGCGTGGAAAGGAGGGGAAGGCCCGTGATCTGGGTTTGCACCAAGTGCGGTTACGAAGTCGAGTCGGACAAGCGGCCGGATCTGTGCGTCATGTGCTATGCCGCCATGCACCACATGGTCCCGAAAAAGGAAAAGGCCGAGGAAGAAAAGACCGAGAAGAAGGATTGAGCGCAAAAAACGCGCCCCCTGTGCGCAGGGGGCGCGTTTTTTGTCGTTCATTGCTTGGCCGGCTCGTCCTCCGAGACGATGACGCGGCCCTGGAGCTTGTTGATCGCGCGCTCCACGGCGTCGCGGCTCTCGCCCCAAGGCTTGTCCTGGTTGCGGTAGTCGAACTTGAGCGTAAACCACTCCAGATCGTGCTCCACGCGCGCCAGGTTCTTCGCCTGCAGGTCTAGCAGCGCCGTGAGGAAGTCGAGCTGCACCGCGCCCGAAAGGAAGCGCCCCGCGCCGCGCAGCAGCATGGGGTAGTGGCGCATGCACACGCCCTTGGACTCCGCAAAGGCCTTGCGGAAGGACTCGTCCTTCTTGTAGAGATAGCAGACCGTCTCGATGTAGCGGGCCATGGTCGTCTCGATCCGCTCGCAGAGGAAACAGCTGTCCATGCGCCCGTCGATGTGCGCGGCAAGCTGCTGCAGCTCCCGGTGCACCGGGGAGGACTTCGTCACGCCGCCGGCGGCGCGGGCAAGGGGGTTCTTCTTCCGCTCCGCGTCCAAAGCCTTGCGCAGGGGCACGGCGGATTGCTCCACAGAGGACATCACGTCCTTGAAGTGCGTGTGCGCCATCAAGGCGAGGCTGAGCTTGTTTTGCGCGGCGTAGAGCTTGCGGAAGTGGTCCGCGCAGAACCCGCGCTCGTTGGTAGCCACGCGCGTGTCCGGCTCCATCATCGCCCCGCCCAGGGCCACATCGAGAAACTGCCTCTCGCAGGCGTCCTCCATGGCGCAAAGGGGGCATTCGGTGTCTTGTTTGTAGGCGTCCCAAATGGGGATGGTGTCCAGATGAACCTGCGGCATCGCCCTTTTCCCTCCCGAAGCGTTCTCCTCTCAGTATAGCGCAAGAGCGCGGATTTGGCAAGGCGCGCTTCTAGTTCGCGCCGCCGCTTCATAGCTTGTACAAACCAAGGAGGTGTGTGCTTTGAAGAGAAGAACGATGGTCTATGCAACGCGCGCGGGAAGGCGGCGGCGCTCCGCCGGAGGGAAAAAGTGGCTGTTGGCCGTGATCTGCGCGGGGCTCGCGCTGTACATTGGACTGGCCATGGGCCTGGGCACCTGGGCGCACGACAAGCTCCTGTCCCTGCGCGCGCCGGAGGAGAACGAGATCTCGGACGCGGAGCGCCCGGCGCCCGAGCAGGAGTCCGACGAGGAGATCACCGAAACCGTCGCCTTCCCGGCGCTGGAGGTGTACGGCCTTGGCGTGGAGGGCTTTGCGGACGAGCAGGAGGCCGCCTATAACGCCTCCCTCTACGCGGCGCGCGGCGGCGCCGGCTACGTCCTGCAGGAGGACGCGGGCTACACCGTGCTCCTGGCCGTCTACGACAGTGAGGACGCCGCGCAGGGCGTCGCGCAGAACCTGCAGGACGAGGAGAACGTCCCCGCGGCGGTGCGCACGCTCTCGGCCGACGGCGTGGAGCTGACGCTCACCGCGCAGGCCCGCCGCATCGACGGCATCCGCGACGCCTTCTCCATCTGGCAGCAGACCGTCCAGATGCTCGGGGACCTCTGGCAGGACGTGGACGCCGGCCTCTGTTCCCTGGACCAGGCCGTCGACCGCATCGACGACCAGACCAAGAAGCTGCAGGCGGTCTGCGAAACCGCCTTCTCCGACGTGCTGATCGAGGGCGCGGCGCCTGCGCTCCAGGGCCTGAACGACGTGGTGCAGGGCACCGTACAGGACATGGAGGAAATTGCATCGAATCCGCCCGAATTTGTGCTGGAAGTTTCCGCACAGATCAAGTATACTTGTATTAAGAGTTTAATGGAATATCAATCTTATGTGGAATCTCTCCAGACGCAGGAAACGTAAGGAGGATGCGTATGACAATACGAAAGATTGCGGAGCTGTTGGAGGCGAAGGTCATCCTCGGGGAGGACAAGCTGGACATGGAAGTGGACATGGCCTTCTCTTCCGACATGATGAGCGACGTCTTGGCCTATGTGCACGGACGGACCGTGCTGCTGACGGGACTTGTCAACGAGCACGTCATCCGCACGGCGGAGATGGTGGACATGGAGTGCATCGTCTTTGTGCGCGATAAGGTCCCCACCCAGGAGATCATCGACATGGCGCGCGAGAACGACATGGTGCTCATGACCACCTGGCATACGCTGTACTGCACCAGCGGCATTCTCTACTCCAACGGCCTGACCGGCATCGGAAGGAGGCAGTAGAATGCCCCTGATCGCAGAGGTTTTTCCCGTGGAGAAGGACGACTTCGTCTCCGCAGGCGAGGTTTCGGCCAAGATCAAGCGCACCCTGAAAAAACTTGGCGTGGACAGCTCCGTGCTCCGGCGCATCTCGGTCTGCTCCTATGAGGTGGAGCTGAACCTGGTCATCCATTCCCTGGGCGGCACGATCGACTTTTCCGTGGACGAGGACGGCGTGACCCTTCGGGTCTGCGACCGCGGGCCGGGCATCCCCGACCTGGACTTGGCCATGCGGGAGGGTTGGTCCACCGCGCCGGAGTCCGTGCGCACGATGGGCTTTGGCGCGGGCATGGGTCTGCCCAACATGAAGCGCAACGCCGACGAGTTCGACATTCAATCCACCGTGGGCGTGGGCACGCAGATTCTCATGAAGTTCCACCTGAAAAAATAACGGATATAGAGAGAAACGGGAACGCACGCTCTCCTGCAATCCGCAAAGAGAAGGAGGGAGAGGGAAGTGGAGCAAGCTACTACCTATTATCATTCCGTGATGCTCGAGAGGGAGAAGTGCAAGGGCTGTACCACCTGCCTCAAGCACTGCCCGACCGAGGCCATCCGCGTCTATGGCGGCAGCGCGCACATCATTCGCGAGCGCTGCATCGACTGCGGCGCCTGCATTCAGCGCTGTCCGTATCACGCCAAGGTCGCCGTGACGGACCCCCTGTCCAAGATCCAGGACTATAAGATCAAGGTCGCCCTGCCCGCGCCCACGCTCTACGGCCAGTTCAAGGGCCTCAAGGACATCAGTCGGCTGCTGGACGCCCTGATCGCCATCGGCTTTGACGACGTCTACGAGGTGGCCCGCGGCGCGGAGTACGTCTCCCGCGAGATCGCCGGGCGCGTGGCGAACCGCAAGGTCCACAACGGCATGCCCCTGATCTCCTCGGCCTGCCCGGCCATCGTGCGCCTGATCCAGGTGCGCTTCCCGGAGCTGCTGGACAACGTCGTGGACGTCATCTCGCCCATGGAGGCCGCCGCCCTGGCCGCGCGCAAGCGCGTCTGCCGGAACATGAGCGCAGACCCTGCGGACGTGGGCATCTTCTTCCTCACGCCCTGCCCCGCCAAGATGACGGAGGTCCGCGCGCCCCAGGCCATCAAGAAGTCCAATGTCGACGGCGTCCTGTCCATCATGGACGTCTACGGCAAGCTCAACGCGGAGCTCAAGACCGCCCGCCACTTCGAGAACCTGCAGCACGCCGGCGCCTACGGCGTGGGCTGGGCCCAGACCGGCGGCGAAATGCTGGCCGTGGGCGTGGAGAACTCCCTGGCCGTCGACGGCATCGAGAACGTCATCCAGGTTCTGGAGAGCATCGAGAACGGCGACCTTGCGGACCTCGACTATTTCGAGGGGCTGGCGTGCGTGGGCGGATGCCTGGGCGGCCCCCTGACGTTTGAAAACACCTATGTGGCCAAAAACCGCCTGCGCAAGCTCACCGAGCGCTTGCCCAAGCGCACGGCCCCCGCCCAGGAGGCGGAGGAGGCGCAGGAGCTCACGTCTGAGGAGATGCGCACGCAGATGCTCTTCCAGCCCAATCCCGCCATGAAGCTGGACGACGACTTCGCCGTCGCCCTGCGCAAGATGGAGCAGATCGAGCGCGTCCTGGCAGACCTTCCGGGCCTGGACTGCGGCTCCTGCGGCTCGCCCACGTGCCGGGCCCTGGCGGAGGACGTCGTGCTCGGATACGCGGTGGAGCTGGACTGCATCTTTAAGCTCAAGCAGAAGATCCAACAGATGTCCAAGCAGATGGTCGACATGGCCCAGATGACGAGAAGATAAAAGAGAAACAGAAAAAGGAGGCTTTCTGTCATGACCGTTGCAGAACTCGCAAACATCCTGGATGCCAAGGTGCTCAACCCCGGCGTGGACCTGGGAAAGGAGGTGCGCAGCGGCTATGTCTGCGACCTGCTGTCCTGGGTGATGGCAAAGGGCGCCCCCGGAACCGCCTGGATCACCGTCATGAACCACATGAACGTCATCGCCGTGGCCACTTTGCTGGACATGGCCTGCGTCATCCTTCCGGAGAACATCGCCATCGAGCAGGAAACCCTCGACAAGGCGACCGAGGAGGAGATCCCCGTTCTGGGCAGCGGCAAGACCTCCTATGAACTGGCCGGGCTCCTCTATGCACAGGGGGTCCCCAACCCGGTGAAGTGAAATGAAGTGCGCGGTGGATTTGCACATCCACTCCTGCCTTTCCCCCTGCGCCGACGACGACATGACCCCGAACAACATCGCGGGCATGGCCTTCGTCAAGCGCCTGGACTGCATCGCGGTCACCGACCACAACGCCGCCTTCAACCTCCCCGCGCTGGAGAAAACCTGCAGGGAGATGGACGTGGTGCTCCTGCCCGGGATCGAGGTGACCAGCCGCGAGGAGGTCCACATCCTGACCTATTTTGCCGAGGTGGAAACCGCCGTGGGCTTTGGCCGCATGGTCTGCGAACACCTGCTGCCGGCCAAAAACCGCCCGGACCTCTTCGGCAACCAGCTCATCCTGGACGAGGAGGATCTGTGCGTGGACACGCTGGAACCCCTCCTCATCCAGGCGACAACCCTTTCCATCGAGGAGATCGAGCGCCTCTGCACGCAGGCCGGCGGGCTTTGCGTCGCCGCGCACATCAACCGCTCCTCCAACTCCCTGCTGGGGAACCTCGGCTTCCTGCCGCCCCGCCCGCGCTTTGCCGCGCTGGAGGTCTACCGCGGCGCCCCGGCCCCGGGGGTCGACACCGGTCCCTACAAGATCCTCTACGCCTCCGACGCGCACCGCCTGGGCGACATGGCCGAGCGCGAGTTCTTCCTCGACCTTCCGGAGCGCAGCCGCGAGGCGCTGTTCGCCTATCTCCGGTCGTGCAAGGACCGCTGGAAAGACACAGATTGACAACTCTGTAACGATGTTCGTTATGAAAGCATCAATGTTTTTGCACTTGTTATCAAATCAGAAGTTTAGTCGGAATTAGCAATGGGGAACAAACCGTAAAATACGTCAGAAAATCTTCAAAGCCATCAATTTCCCGGTGATTTTTCGGGGGAAATGTGCTATCATTTTATCCGAATGGCACTGATAAAAAATTGTCATGCTGAACAGATTACATTCTTTCACAAGGGGGTCGAAAGTCAATGTCCGGCAATAGCTGCAAGGATCAGGAGAAATTTCAGCAACTTCAGGCCGTCATCGACGCGAAAAAGGGAACGAAGGGCGCGCTCATGCCCGTCATGCAGGAAGCGCAGGCCATCTTCGGGTATCTGCCCAAGGAGGTGCAGCAGTACATCGCCGACGGACTGGGCGTGACGCTCAGCGAGGTTTACGGCGTGGCCACCTTCTATGCGCAGTTTGTGCTGGAGCCCCAGGGCGAGCACGTCATCGGCGTGTGCCTGGGCACGGCGTGCTATGTCAAGGGCTCTCAGGCGGTTCTGGATCGCCTCTGCGAGGAGCTCAAGGTTCCCGTTGGCAAGACCACGGAGGACGGAAAGTTCACCCTCAACGCGACGCGCTGCCTCGGCGCGTGCGGCCTTGCGCCTGTCATGATGATCGGCGACGAGGTCTATGGACGCCTGACGCCCGACGAGGTCCCGGGAATCCTGGCAAAGTACTAAGGGGTTTGCGAGGCAGAAGGGAGGGGGACACATGCGAGAGCTTTCGCTCCACATCTTGGACCTGGCGCAAAACTCGCTCACGGCGGGGGCAACGCGCCTGGACATCCTCATCTGCATCGACCGGGAGAAGGACAATCTCTCCATCACCCTCGCCGACGACGGCAAGGGCATGGCGCCGGACTTTCTCAAGAGCGTGACGTCGCCCTTTACCACGACGCGCACCACGCGCAAGGTGGGCTTGGGCATCCCGATGTTCAAGGCAAATGCGGAGCTTACCGGCGGCAATTTTGAAATCTGGAGCGAGGTGGGCGTCGGCACGCGCATGACGGCGAACTTCGTCCTATCCTCCATCGACCGGCCGCCGCTGGGCGACATGCCGGCGACGATGGTTTCTCTGGTCGTAGCCAACCCGACGTTTCACTTTCACCTGGAATACACGGTAGACAAAGAGGCCTTCGTCTTTGACACCGAGGAGATCCGGGGGGTTCTTGGCGACGTCCCGCTGGACGCGCCGGAGGTCCTTTCCTGGATCGAGGGATACATCCAAGAAGGCATGGATTCTTTACATGGAGGTGCGTAAAACATGAAGTCCATCAAGGATCTGGAAGCCATTCGCCAGCGCACGCTGGATGAAGTCAACCTTCGCAACGACCGCCACGGCATCCGCGTGGTGGTGGGCATGGGCACCTGCGGCATCTCGGCCGGCGCGCGCCCGGTGATGATGGAGTTTGTCGAGGAGATCAAGCGCCGCGGCGTCCAGGACGCCATGGTCACGCAGACCGGCTGCATCGGCGTTTGCCGCCTGGAGCCCATGGTCGAGGTGTACATGCCCGGCCAGGAGAAGGTCACCTATGTGCTCATGAACCCGGAGAAGGTCGCCCGCGTCGTCGGGGAGCACCTGATCAACGGCCGTCCTGTGACCGAGTACACCATCGGCTACGTCGAGGCGCAGGAAGCCAACGGCAAGTAAGACAGCCCGGCTCAGCCGGAAACAGACATTCGTAGGAGGTTTTACAACATGGACTTGTTTCGTTCGCAGGTTCTGATTTGCGGCGGCACGGGCTGCACATCCTCCGGCTCCCCTGAACTGATTCGCCTCTTTGAGGAGAAGATCAAGGACGCCGGCCTGGACAAGGAGGTCAAGGTCGTCCGCACGGGATGCTTTGGCCTGTGTGAGATGGGCCCCATCGTCATCGTATACCCGGAGGGAGCGTTCTACTCCCACATTAAGCCCGAAAACGTCGAAGAGATCGTGAACGAGCACCTGCTCAAGGGCCGCATCGTCCGCCACCTGCTCTGCCGCGAGGCCGTGGAGCAGCAGGGCACCACCAAGTCCCTGGACGAGGTCGACTTCTACAAGAAGCAGAAGCGCGTCGCGCTGCGCAACTGCGGCGTCATCGACCCCGAGCGCATCGACGAATACATCGCCTTTGACGGCTACAAGGCGCTGGCAAAGGTTCTGACCGAGATGACCCCGCAGCAGGTCATCGACACCATCAAGGCCTCCGGCCTGCGCGGCCGCGGCGGCGCGGGATTCCCCACCGGCACCAAGTGGCAGTTCGCCGCCAACTCCGTCTCCGACCAGAAGTACGTCTGCTGCAACGCCGACGAGGGCGACCCGGGCGCGTTCATGGACCGCTCGATTCTCGAGGGCGACCCGAACGCCGTCATCGAGGCCATGGCCATCGCCGGCTACGCCATCGGCGCCAACCAGGGCTACATCTACGTTCGCGCCGAGTACCCCATCGCGGTCAAGCGCCTGCAGGTCGCCATCCGCGAGGCCCGCGAGTACGGCCTGCTGGGCAAGAACATCCTGGATACCGGGTTCAACTTTGACCTGGACATCCGCCTGGGCGCCGGCGCCTTCGTCTGCGGCGAGGAGACCGCGCTGATGCAGTCCATCGAGGGCAAGCGCGGCGAGCCGCGTCCCCGTCCGCCGTTCCCCGCGGTCAAGGGCCTGTTCGACCAGCCCACCATCCTCAACAACGTGGAGACCTACGCCAACGTCCCCCAGATCATCCTCAAGGGGCCGGAGTGGTTCGCCTCCATGGGCACTGAGAAGTCCAAGGGCACCAAGGTCTTTGCGCTGGGCGGCAAGATCAAGAACACCGGCCTTGTCGAGATCCCCATGGGCACGACGCTGCGCGAGATCATCTACGACATCGGCGGCGGCTGCCCCAACGGCAAGAAGTTCAAGGCGGCGCAGACCGGCGGCCCCTCGGGCGGCTGCATCCCGGCTTCGCTCCTGGATACCCCCATTGACTACGACAACCTGATTGCCATCGGCTCCATGATGGGCTCCGGCGGCATGATCGTCATGGACGAGGACAACTGCATGGTCGACATTGCCCGCTTCTTCCTCGACTTCACCGTCGACGAGAGCTGCGGCAAGTGCCCGCCGTGCCGCATCGGCACCCGCCGCATGCTGGAGATCCTCGAGCGCATCACCGAGGGCAAGGGCGAGGACGGCGACATCGAGAAACTCGAGACGCTGGCCAAGAACATCAAGGCATCCGCTCTGTGTGGCCTTGGACAGACCGCGCCCAACCCGGTCATCTCCACCCTGCGCTACTTCCGCGACGAGTACGAGGCGCACATCTACGAGAAGCGCTGCCCCGCCGGTCACTGCAAGAAGTTGCTCAAGTACACCATCGACCCCGCCCTGTGCAAAGGCTGCTCTCTCTGCTCCAAGGTTTGCCCGGTCGGCGCAATCTCCGGCGAGATCAGGAAGCCCTTTGTCATCGACTCCTCCAAGTGCATCAAGTGCGGTGCCTGCATGGAGAAGTGCCGTTTCAACGCGATTTCGCGCAAATAGTTCAAAGGAGTTGAGTGAGCATGGATTTGGTATCTTTGACGATAGATGGCGTCCAGGTGCAGGTTCCCGCCGGTACGACGGTGCTGGAAGCCGCGCGCCTGGCCAACATCCAGATCCCCACGCTGTGCTATCTGAAGGACGTCAACCAGATTGGCGCCTGCCGCATGTGCCTGGTGGATACTGGAGCCCGCGCCTTTGCCGCCGCGTGCGTGATGCCCGTTTCCCCCAACATGGTGGTTAAGACCAACACCCCCGCCATCCGCGAGGCGCGCAAGGTCAACATGGAGCTGCTGCTCTCCAACCACGACCGCAAGTGCCTCACCTGCGTCCGCAGCCGCAACTGCGAGCTGCAGACCCTGGCCGAGGAGCTGGGCGTCCGCGACGTCCGCTTTGAGGGCAAGCGCAACCAGTACGAGATCGACGATTCTTCCCCGTCCGTCGTGCGCGACCCGAACAAGTGCATCCAGTGCCGCCGCTGCATCGCGGCCTGCGGCAACGTGCAGAAGATCGGCGTCATCGGCACCGTCGGCCGCGGATTCAATACCGTTGTCGAGCCCGCCTTTGACCAGAAGCTGGGCGATGTGGGCTGCGTCAACTGCGGCCAGTGCATCATGGCCTGCCCGGTGGGCGCCCTCCGCGAGAAGGACAACACCGCCGACGTTTGGGCGGCCATCGGCGACCCGAACAAGCACGTGGTCGTGCAGCCCGCTCCGGCCGTGCGCGTTGCGCTGGGCGAGGAGTTCGGCATGCCCATGGGCACCCGCGTCACCGGCAAGCTCGCCGCGGCTCTGCGCCGCATGGGCTTCGACCGCGTCTTCGACACGAACTACGGCGCGGACCTGACCATCATGGAGGAGGGCACGGAGCTGCTCCACCGCATCCAGAACGGCGGCGTGCTGCCCATGATCACCTCCTGCAGCCCGGGCTGGATCAAGTACATCGAGACCTACTATCCCGAGTTCCTGCCCAACCTGTCCTCCTGCAAGTCCCCGCACGAGATGCTCGGCGCGGTCATCAAGAGCTACTACGCCGAGAAGAACCACATCGATCCCAAGGACATCTACGTCGTGTCCGTCATGCCCTGCACCGCCAAGAAGTTTGAGGCCAAGCGCCCCGAGCTGTCCAACAACGGCCTGCAGGACGTCGATGCGGTCATCACTACGCGCGAGCTGGCCCGCATGATCAAGGAAGCCGGCATCGACTTTGTCAACCTGCCGGACGAGGAGTTCGATCCCCTGCTGGGCGAGTCCACGGGCGCCGGCGCCATCTTCGGCGCGACCGGCGGCGTCATGGAGGCGGCCCTGCGCACCGTCGCCGACATCCTGGAGGGCAAGGACCTGGATGCCATCGAGTACACCGCCGTGCGCGGCATCGAGGGCGTCAAGGAGGCCTCTGTCACCGTCGGCGGCAAGGAGATTAAGCTCGCCGTCGCCAACGGCACCGGCAATGCCCGCATCCTCATGGAGAAGATGAAGAAGGGCGAAGCCGACTACACCTTCATCGAGATCATGGGCTGCCCGGGCGGCTGCGTCACCGGTGGCGGCCAGCCCATCGTGCCCGCGCGTGAGCGCATGGCGGTCGATCCCCGCGTGGTCCGCGCCAAGGCCATCTACGAGGAGGATCGCGCCCTGCCCGAGCGCAAGTCGCACAAGAACGCTTCTGTGCAGAAGCTCTACGACGAGTACCTGGGTAAGCCCAACAGCCACAAGGCTCACGAGCTGCTCCACACGCACTACGTCGACCGTTCGGCCAACCGCTGAGCACCTTGTATTTCCCGGGGGGAGCGAATGTATTCGCTCCCCCCGTTTTGCGCTTTCGAGCGCCGCCGTGTGGTTTTGGAACGCAAACCCTGGAAACCCGTTCCCCATTGGCGTATACTGGAACGCATGGAGGGAAGGCGGGGAGAGATAACGCAGGATTAACACAGAAAGGAGGGTATTCTCCCTTCCGTTCATAACAAATCCATAAATTCACGATATACTGGTTAGGCAAAATGTCAAAGTGGAGGAGAGGCAATTCGTTTATGGCCAAAATGAAAAAGGGGACGAAAATCTTCATCATTCTCGCCGCCGTCGTCGTTGTGGTGGCCGCCGCGCTCTTTGGATTGGTCCGCGCAGGCCAAAAGGCCCTGGAGGCGCTCTCGACCGGCGCCGTCAGCTATTCCGCCCTGGAGCGCATGGACCTGGAAAACACGCTCAGCGTTTCGGGCAACATCCAGAGCGCCGACGTCAAAAAGGTGTATCAGGAGGCCACGGGCGCCGGCAAGGCGCTTGCGGTCAACGTCGAAGTCGGCGATTCCGTCCAGGAGGGCGACGTGCTCTGCGTCTTTGACAGCGCCGACCTCGAGGAGGACCTCGAAAAGACTCGCCTGCAGGCTGAGCAGAGCGAGAAGAGCGCGCAGATTTCCCTGGACAGCGCGAAGAACAACTATAACACCGGCGTCATCAACCAGGACCAGGCCGTGCGCGCCGCCGAGCAGAACCTGGAAGCCATGCAGGATCAGCTGACCTCCGCCCAGGACGACTACAACGACGCCCTGGAGGACTACAACAGCGGCAAGCTCGAGCTCACCCTGCAGGTGGATGCGGAGTATACCCAGGCCCAGTACGCCTATACCTCCGCCAAGAAGACCTCCAATGACCTCTACCTCGCCATGCGCGATGCGCAGTCTGCCGCGGAGAGCAACCCGGAGGACCAGGATGCGCAGAAGGCCTATGCGTCCGCCCTGGCGGACTACCAGGCCGCCCAGGTCCAGACCGACAACGCAAAGGCCGCCTTTGACGCCGCGCGCGAGCTCTACGAGAGCAAGGACACCCAGGTCGAGAGCCTGCTGGACGACTACCGCGACGCCGTGACCGACGCCCAGGAAAACGTCGACGACGCCCAGGTCGCCCTGGAGGAGGCCAAGGAGCAGCGCGAGCTCGCCCTGCACGGCTATTCCAACAGCGTCAGCAGCGCCCAGATCGCAACGGACCAGACCGTGACCGAGATGAACCTGGCCGATGCCCAGGAGAACATCGAAAAGTGCACCGTCACCGCGCCCGCGTCCGGAACCGTCACCGCCATCTACGTCACCGAGGGCGAGAGCAATGCCGCCGGCAGCCTGCTGTTCGTCATCGAGGACCTGGAGAATCTCGAGATCGTCACCTCCGTGCGCGAGTACGACATCGGCTCCCTTGCCGTCGGCATGCCCGCCGAGATCAAGACCGACGCCACCGGCGACACCGTCTACGCGGGCCAGGTCAAGGACATCGCCGTCACCGCACAGAAGGACGCCTATGGCAACACCATCGCTTCCTCGAATGCGGAGTTCGACGTGACCCTCACCGTCGACCCGGGCCAGGGCGGCCTGCTCGTCGGCATGAACGGCCGCGCCACCATCACCACGGACAGCACGGAGGGCGTCTTGGCCGTGCTCTACAGCTCCCTGGGCTATGCCGAGGACGGCTCGACCTACGTCTCGGTCGCCCGGCCGCAGGAGAATGGCACGCTCGTCGTGGAAAGGGTTCCCGTCGAAACCGGCGTGGAGACCGACTTTGAGGTCGAGGTCCGCAGCGACGCGCTGGCCGAGGGCGACCTCATCCTCGACGACCCCGAGGCCGTGCCCGAGGGAACGGTCCTCCCGGCGGTGACAGCGGGTTGATCGCCATGGAAGCAGTGCAGATTCAGCGGGAACCCGCTACAAAGCCCATCATCCAAATGCGCGACATCGTCAAGCGCTTTTACATCGGCACGCCCAACGAGCTCCAGATCCTCAACGGCATCTCCCTGGACGTTAGGCAAGGGGAGTTCCTCGCCATCGTGGGCGAGTCCGGATCGGGCAAGAGCACGCTGATGAACATCATCGGCGCGCTGGACCGCCCCACCGAAGGCACCTATGAGCTGGACGGCGTGCGCGTGGACCAGGCCAAGGACGACCAGCTCTCCAAGATCCGGAACAAGAAGATCGGCTTCGTCTTTCAGACCTTTAACCTCATCCCGCGCACGTCCGCGCTGAAGAACGTCGAGCTGCCCATGCTCTACGCCGGCGTGCCCGCGGGAAAGCGCACCCGCCGCGCCAAGGAGCTGCTCGAAATGGTCGAGATGAGCGACCGCATGAACCACATGCCCAACGAGCTCTCCGGCGGACAGAAGCAGCGCGTG
>JBMNOF010000133.1:0-4451 GCA_050942925.1 Candidatus Spyradocola sp. | reverse complement strand
CCTCCCCGCGCGAAGCGTTTCGCCGGCATACAGGCCGGTGGAAGCAGATGCGCAGCGAGGCGGGCGGGTGGGGCGCGCCTCGCTGCAAAAGGGAAACAGCCACCCTTCCGGGTCGCAGAGCTGCGGCTTGGAAGGGTGGCTGTTGTGAAGAACAACGTGGGCTTGAAAACGCACGGGGTGGGTGGGCGGGGCCCGGAACCCTCCGGAGGAAGCGCCTCAGTGCCCGCGCTTGTAAACGTGCTTCTCGTCAAAGGCGATGTAGGCGCGTCCATAGTTCCGGCGCTTGGCGGCACGGGGATTGCCGTGCATATCCTGCCAGTCGTCGAACTTCTCCGGGTCCTCGAGAATGCGCTCGCTGAGCGTGACCATGTCGTCCAGGAGCTCGAGGGGCTGCGGCGTCTCGAAGTGGCCCGGGTACAGGGCGTCGAACTCGGCCTTGCGGGCTTGCAGCGGCAGCAAGTGCTCGTGGAAGGCCTCCACCGTGCTCAGCGCATCGTTGCCAAAGAAGATGAGCGTGGGCGTGCGCACGAGCGAATCCCCGGTAAAGAGCATGCGGCGCTTTTTCTCCAGCAGGCAGATGCCGCCGGGCGTGTGGCCGGGCGTATGGAAGACCTCCAGCTCGTGGCCGCCGCCAAGGTCAAAGACATATCCCTCCTCGATCGGCACGAGCTCGCAGGGGCCGTCGGGCACGTAGTCGGCCAGCGTATAGCCGCAGCCCTCAGGCGCGTCCATGAACCGGCGGCGCGCCTCGGGCTCGTTCGCGGCGCGGGCCGCCTCCAGATCCAGCGCGTGGATGTAAACGCGGTCAAACTGCGGGTTGCCCAGCACGTGGTCGCCATGGGAGTGCGTGTCCACGACGAGCAGGGGCTTGTCCGTGAGCCGCTCGCAGAGCGCCTTGAGGTCCCCGACGCCAAAGCCCGTGTCGATGAGCAGGGCGCGCGCATCGCCCTCCACCAAGTAGCAGAGTGTGGGGCAGCCGCCGGGCGAGAGCAGGGACCAGACGCCATCGGCCAGCTTTTCCACTTCCACAAACGGATTTTCCTCGTATCTCACAGCAATCCCTCCAGGTAGCGGATACTCTCCGCCATTTTCGCAAAGTGGTCATTGCCCTCGTGCGGGCCGTATTCGACGGTGACAAAGCCCGTATAGCCGGTTCCGGCGACCATGGGCAGGATCTTGGAAAAGTCCACGACGCCCTCGCCGTGCTGGGCATTCCAGATGCGCCGGCCATCCATGTCGACGTCGCCGGTCGTCGCGTTCTCGGGATACTCGATGTCCTTGAGGTGGACGTGGGCGATGTCGCCCAAGAACTTCTCGGAGAAGGCGACGGGGTCCTCCTTGCGGGCGAGCATGTTGCCCGTATCCAGCACGAGCTTGAGCCCGGGCGCGCCGTCCAACAGGGCGCGCATCTCCCCGGAGTCGCACATGGGCAGCAGGGGCGAGGGGAAGTCCTCCACCATGACGGTGACGCCGTACTCGGCGGCGCAGTCGACGATGCGCTTCAGGCCCGCCTTCAGGCGGTCGGCGGCCTGCTCGCGGGTCATCTTGGCCAGATCCTCGGGCACGACGTTCTCCACGATCATCAGGTGGTCCGTGCCATGGGCCAAGGCCGTGCGGACGGCGCGGCATCCGCTGTCCACCGCGGCGCGGAACGCCTCGTCATCCGGGGTCGTCAGGTGCACCCAGTGGATGTAGTCCGCGATTTTCAGGCCGTTCTCCGCGCAGAGGCGCATGACCTCTTCGCGGGTGGCGAACTCCGCGTCGCTATCCGACGCGTCATAGGCGACAAAGCCGGCCGCGCGGGCGCGCGGGAACATCTCGGCAAAGGTCATCTTGCCCTTGCGGACGTCGTCCAAGATCTGCAAGGACATAAAGGTCCAGTTCATCTTCGGTTGCATCGGGTCAAACCTCCCCTTTTTTTCTCTTTCCCCTTCAGTATACGCCTTTCCCTACTCGCCGTCAACGCAGGGATGGAACTCGAGGACGCCTGCGGGGATGGGGACAAAGCAGCGCAGGGCCTCGGCGCGGACGCGCTTTGCGTCCGGTGGGACGGGGGTTTGCAGGAGCGCGGCGCGCAGGGGCAAGCCGTGGGGTCCGGTCTCGCGGGAATTGCGCAGGATCGCAAAGCCCGACGCGCCGTCCAAGCCCTTGGGGGGCTCCAGCGGGGTCGAGAGGTACGCCTCGTCAAAGAAATCGATCTGCCGGTTCCCCTCTTCCTCGTAAAAGAGCGCGGGCACGCGCATGCCGCGGGGGCACTGGCGCTCGAGGTCCCGCCGAAAATTCTCCCAGGCGCGAGGGGGCATGTCCTCCGGGCGCTCCCGATCGGGGTTGAGGTCCAGAAGCTCGACCCTCTGCAGCCAGAAGGTGCGCCTCTCCCCCGTCACGGCGTCGAGGTAGGTGCAGGGCGCTTCGTCCGCGGGGCCGACGGGCAGGTCATATTCCCCTTCCCGGCAGGCGTGCTGGACGGAATCCTCGCGGGTGCGCAGGGCGGTCAGATCCCCCTCCGGCAGGCGATCGAAGGCGCCATCGAGCTTCCAGGCGCAAAGGCGCAGGAAGGAAAAGCTCTCCTTCCGCAGCTCGCGCGGCGGACGGTAACCGGCGCGCAGGATGTCCGCGAGCAGGAAGAGGTCCTCCGCCTCGCAGTCCTCGAGGGAGCTGCCGGTGGCCTCGGAGATGGCGAACTCCTCTCCGCCGATGCGGGCGGCGCAGACGCTCGCGGAGAGGTCCCGGGCCTGCTCGTCGCCGCGGGCGAGGAGGAATTCGCGCTGGGTGCGGTGGCGGGGCGTCTCCCCCTCCACAGGCTCCGCCTGCTCCACGCGCTCGACGGCGCAGAGCAGGACGGTCTGCCCCCGGCGGAGCAGGGCCATGGCGGAAAACAGCGCATCCTCCGTTTGCGCGACGGCGTTCAGGGCGCGGATCTCGTCCGCGCCGCGCAGGGCGCGCTGCAAGGTGGCAAAATTCATGGTGTCCTCCTTTTGACAAAAACCGCCGCCCCGACGGGAGCGGCGTGGGCGTCAGATGGCTTCGACGAAGTGGTCGGGATACCGTTCCCAATACGCGGAGAAGGTGGGAATCCCGGGGGCAAAGTCGATCTGGTAGAGGCGGAAGGTGACGGAGATATCCTTGGGCTGCCAGCGCTCGACATAGGAATAGCGATAGGTCATGCCGATTTTGCGCATGACGGCGCCGCTGGCGGGGTTTAGGACGTCGTGCGTGGCGGTGACAAAGGGAACGCCGGCGCGCCGGGCCTCTGCCAGGACCGCGGCGGCGGCCTCCGAGACCAGGCCCTGCCGCCAATGCGCGCGGTCGAGGCCGTAGCCCAGGTCATAGGCCGGTCCCTCTGCGAGGTTGACGTAGCCGATGGGTGCGCTCTCTTCCCGGAGGCAGAGGGCGTAGTGGGCGCCCGGGCCCTCGAGGAAGCGGGAGCGGAGCATCTCCTCCGCCTCGGCGCGCGTGCGCGCGGGGAACCAGGGCAAAAAGCGGTTGACCTCGCGGTCACGGAGGAGCCGGAACATCGCGTCAACGTCGGTGCGCGCAAAGGGGCGCAGGCACAGGCGCGGCGTCTGAATCTCCGGGCGGAGCTCGGGCCTCACTCCGCCGCCACCTCCTCGGCTTCCTTCGGGGCGGGCTTGGCCTTCTCAGGGTGGCAGATCACGCTGCTGCGGTAGCAGAGGAAGAGCAGGATGCTACAGACGACCCAGCCCATGGGGTAGGCCAGGGAGACGCCGATGAAGCTGTTGTCAAACGCGACGCGGTTGACGAGCAGGTAGATCTGGCGGAAGACGACGAAGGAGCCGAGCATGATGACCATGGGCATCTTGGCGTTGCCCACGCCGCGCAGCGCGCCGGCGTAGATCTGGTTAAAGCAGCTCATGATGTAGAAGGGCGAGATGATGAGGATGAAGCGGGTACCGTACTGGATGACCTCGGCGTCCGAGGTGAAGAGGCGCAGGCAGGGGCCGGAGAAGATCATGACCAGCACGCCCAGGGCGGCGGTGACGACCAGCGACATGCCCAGGGCCTGGCGGACGCCCTTGCGGGTGCGCTCGAGGTCGCCGGAGCCATAGTTTTGCCCGACAAATGTGGTCGAGGCCAGGGCGATGGCCTGCAGGGGAACGGAAATGTAGGAATCCAGCTTATTATAGCTCGACCATCCCGCCATGCAGGCGGAGCCGAAATAATTGATGTAGGACTGAACAAAGACATTGGAAAAGGACGTGATGGCCTGCTGGATGCCGGAGGGGAAGCCGATGGCCATGATGCGGTTGAGCATGCCGCGGCGGATGCGGATCTGGCGCCACTTGACGCCATAGGCGGCGTCGGCGCGGGTCAGGACGATCAACACGAGCACAGCCGATGCGAACTGCGAGAGGATGGTGGCGTATGCAACGCCCGCGACGCCCCAGTGGAAGGCGACGACAAACACGAGGTCCAGGACGATGTTCGTGCAG
>JBMNOF010000132.1:0-4526 GCA_050942925.1 Candidatus Spyradocola sp. | reverse complement strand
TGGGAGAAGCGGGATGTGCGGAGGAGGGGGGAGCACGGTGGGCGTGGGCTTGGACGACGGAGGCATCAGGACACGGTAGGAGCCCAGGACGTTCACAGCCGGCGGCCTCTGGTTGGAGCGCTTTGCAAACGAGACTGGAAGGCGCAGAACGCGCGCGGCTAATCGGATAGGCCTGGACGGGGGCGTTCATGGGGCCAAAACAATGCAAAAAAATAAAGAGGGAAGGGCGCAAAGGCGACTTCCCTCTTTTTGTACTGTGTTAAAACGGATTCGCGGGGTCTAATACCTGATACCACTGGCCACCTGAGAGCAGGTAGCACGCGGAAGGGCCCTGGACGACGTAGCTGAACTCCTGAAGGACCGCTGTTTCGTCGCCATAGAGGAGGGTGAAGGTGTAGGTCTCGCCGCCCTCCGCGCCGCCGGGGCACTGATCGGGAGGCAGTGCGGCCAGGGAGAGCGAGTCCATCCAATCGACCAGGCGCGCGATCTCGCGGCGGTTCTCGATGGTGAGGAGCTCCTCTTCCTGCCCGCAGAGGTGGTGGGTGATCTCCAGGCCGGCGACATTTTGCGTCTCGATGGGAACCGCGGCGTGCGCGCAGCCCGAAAGCGCGAGCAGGCACAGCGCGATGAAAAGACATGTGGTGGCTCTCTTCATTCCGGTTCCCTCCCTTTCCCTGGTGGCTTCCCACATCAATAAGACGGGACGGCGGGAAAAGAAGTTTCAATTTTCTTGAGACGCGCCGGCAAGCTGGGCAAAGATTTCGGGCGGGTAGACGGCGCCCAGGATGGCCATGCCCTCGTCGTACTCGTTTTCCGTGCCATAGGGCAGGGCGCCGCGGCGCACGAGGCGGAAACCCAAATCGTGGTAGAGCCGCACCGCGCGGTGGCTCCAGGTCTGGGTGTGCAGCCAGATGGGCGGCGGGACGACGCCTGCGAAGCGGTGCAGGGCGTGCACCACCGCGGCGCGGCCCAGGCCCCTGCCCTGATAGGCGGGATCGCAGGCCACCCAGTGCAGCGCGTGCGCCTCCCCCTGGCGCCAGGCGGTGTCGGTGGCCACGGGGAGGCCGTCCGGCGCGGCGATGAAGCAGCAGCGCTGGGCGAGGAAACCGGCGTGGGGCAGATAGTGTTCGGTAAAATAGGCGAGGGCCTCCGGGACGGTGGGGAACTCGCCAACGGAACGCTCGATGCGCGCCCAGTGCGCTTCGTCGCCCGGCTGGAAGGCGCGCGCGAAAAAGCCGCCCGGCAGCGTGGGCAGGGGCGGCAGGGGGAGCGCCTCTGGGCGGCGCATGTACAGGCTCTTGTAGGGGAGGGAACGGTCCAGCATGGTTTAGCCCTCCTCCATGCCCAGCAGCACGCGCACGTCCAGATCGGGCAGGGCGGCCGTCAGGGCGTGGGCGAGGCGGTTGCCCCGCTTCTGGACGCTGCCGCCGATGACGACGGTCTGCGCGCCGATCTTGCGCGCGTGGGCGGCGATGGTGTTGACCACGTCGTCGTTGCGCAGCAGCATCATATCCGCATTGTAATTCTTGCTGATCTCAAATAGGTATTCCAGCGCCGGACCCTCGGACGCGCTGCCGAGGAAATTGCTTCCTAGCTTGGCCACGTGCACCACAGACAGCTCCGCGCCCGTCTGCGCGGCGATGTCCGCGCCGGCGTGAATGAGGCGCTCGCAGGACTTTTGGCCTGTGACGCACACCAGCACCCTTCCTTCCTTGTCCATGGAACGGCACAACCTTTCTCAGCCTTACTCTAGCTGCATGGAGACGATGGACTGACCGTGAACGGAGACGGCGTAGCGCGCGCCCTCTTGAAAGCCGTCCTTCGGGAGCTTGTTGCGGTCGAAATAGCACAGCTTTTCGTCGTCGCCCGCGTCATCGTGAAAATAGAGCGTCTTGCAGGGCACGCCCTCGCGCACGGAATCCTCGGCCACGCGAAGGAGCACGCCGTGAAATTCGTGGCGGCGGCCCTCCACCACCTCGCGCACAAAGCGCAGGTAGGCGGAGACGGGGTAGCAGTACAGGCCCCAATAGAAGATCGCCAGCGCGCCGCCCAGGCAGCCCAGCGCAATGCTCAGCCACTGAATGCGCGCGGTGAACATGATGACGGCCGCGATTGCGTTGGGCACGATGGCCAGCACGGCCATTCCCGCGATGCGGCGGATCAGCTGGGACCTGGCGCTATTAATGTCCTCCTGGGAATACAGCATAGTTCTTCCTGCCTCTCATGTGTATGTCTGGGACGGCTGTCCTCATGCCCTATTATCGCACATTTGGCCGTGGGAGGAAAGGGGGAATTGCGCAAACGTCGTTTTGTCGTCTCATTTGCTCCCCTTGCCGCCCGGCTTTCCGCCCTTGCGCGGGCGGGGCGCGGGGGATTTGGCGGCCGTCTTCTTGGCGGACTTGGCGCGGGGCTTGAACGCCCGCTTGGGGAAGTCCTGCATGGGCGCGCCGGTGGCGTACTGGCAGAGGAAGGCGCAGTAGCGGCGGATGCTCGCCATGAATTTCTCCGGGTCCATCTTGCCCTTGGCGATGTCGGAGAGGCCCTTTTCCCAGCGGCCCGTGGTCTCGGGGGAGGACATCTGCTCGGGCACGACGGCGATGAGCTTCATCCCCTTATCGGTGGGGAGAAGCGCCTTTTTCTCCCGCCGCACGTAGCCCACCTCGATCAGCCGCTCGATGATGGCCGCGCGCGTGGCGGGCGTGCCCAGGCCGCGCTCCTTGAGCTGGCGGCGCAGGTCCTCATCCTCCACGAACCGCCCGGCGTTCTCCATCGCACCCAGCAGCGTGTTCTCGTTGTAGGGCGGGGGCGGCGTGGTCTTCTTTTTGACGGGGGCCGCATCCTGGACGCGGACGGATTGGCCGCGCGCGAGCTGCGGCAGCGCGGGCTCCTCCTGATCCTTCTTGGGACTGCGCGGCGGGGGCTGCACCGCCTGCCAGCCCAGGGCGGCCACTGCGCGGCCCTTGGAGAGGAAGCGATGCGCCCCGACCAGGGTGACGGCAGTCATGGCGTCATAGACCATGTCGGGGTAGAAGGCCGCGAGCAGGCGGCGCGCCACCATGTCGTAGATGCGCTGCTCCGCGGGCGGGAGGGAGCCTGGGTCGCGGCCGGTGGGCACGATGGCGTGGTGGTCGGTGAGCTTTGCATCGTCGTAGACGCGCTTGCCGGGGTCGACGAGGGCGTCTGCCGTCGGCACCAGCGCGCGGTAGGGCTCGGGAAGAAGCGAAAACACCTTTTGAATCTTGGGCCGCATGTCGTGCGGCAGGTGGCGGGAATCGGTGCGCGGGTAGGTGAGGACCTTGTACTTTTCATAGAGGGACTGCGCCAGCTCCAGCGTCGCCTGCGCGGTGAGGCCGTAGCGCGCGTTGGCCTCGCGCTGAAGGGTGGTCAGGTCGTAAAGCAGGGGCGGGGGCACGCGCTTGCGCTCGGTCTTGACGGACTCCACCTGGCCCTCCTGGCCGCGCACAGCCTGCGCGATGCGCTCGGCGGCGTCGGGATTGGGCAGGCGCGTCTTGCCTGCGGCGTCGATGTAGGTGCCCTTGTACGCGCCGAAATCCGCGATGACTTCCCAGTATTCTTCGGGGACGAAGGCGCGGATCTCCTGCTCGCGCGAAACCAAGAGGGAGAGGGTGGGCGTCTGCACGCGGCCGACGGAGAGCAGGCTATCGTATCTGAGGGTGAAGGCGCGCGAGCCGTTCATGCCCACGAGCCAATCCGCGTCGGCGCGGCACTGGGCGGAGCGGTAGAGCGCGTCGTATTCCGTGCCGTCCTTGAGGCGCGAGAAGCCCTCTGAGATCGCCTCCTCGGTCATGGAGGAGATCCAGAGCCGGGAGAAGGGCTTTAAGCAGCCGCACATGGAGTAGATGCGGCGGAAGATGAGCTCCCCTTCGCGGCCTGCGTCGGTGGCGCAGATCACGCGGTCCACCTGCGGGGCGTTGAGGATGGAGGCGACATTGCGGTACTGCTCGGCGGCGCGCGCGTCGGGGATCACCTTTAAGGGGATCGAATCCGGCAGGATGGGGAGGGTATCCGGCCGCCACTGCTTCCAGCGCGGGTCGATCTCATCGGGGTTGCGCTGCGTGACCAGGTGGCCGACGGCCCAGGTGACCACGTAGCCGTTGCCCTTGAGGCAACCCTTGCCCGGCGTCCCCGCCCCGAGGACGCGGGCGATGTCCCGGGCCACCGAGGGCTTTTCCGCAAGCACGCAAATCCATCCCATGTCTTTTCAATTCCTTCCGCGTTGTTTCCTATGGATCGTATACCGCAATGAGTTTATCGGGGCTGCGCTGCGCGACGAGAAGGCCACGCAGCCGTTACTGCGGCCCGGCTCCTTGCCCCGAGCGCGCGGGCGATGTCACATTTCCTTCCGCATCGTTCTCTATTGATCGTATACCGCGATGAGTTTATCGGCGTTGCGCTGTGCGACGAGATGGCCATGCAGCCGTGGCTGCTGCCCGGCACCCCGCCCCGAGCACGCGGGCGGTGTCACATTTCCTTCCGCAACATTCTTGATGGATCGTATACCGCGA
>JBMNOF010000024.1:0-24210 GCA_050942925.1 Candidatus Spyradocola sp. | reverse complement strand
TCGCACTCAAGCTCTGTAAAATCCTTTTTCAGGTTCACGGCTTCACCATCTCATTCACTTCCAGCACGGCGGCTTCGATGTCAGCGTCCACAGCCTCAGCGTCGACTCCACGTGCTTCCAGGTACTCCACAACATACGCCTTTTTTTCAGCGCCATTCCCGGCACCAAAGAGCTGCTCGGCGGCCTGCACGGCCTTCCAGATGAGGTCCTCGAGCTGCTGTGCGCGTTCGGCACCGAGCTTCTCTTTCAGCCACGGCACGAGGAAGATCGCAACGGCGATAGTGGCCACAGTGATAACGAATTCCAGTACGAGATTCCAGTCCATTTTTACTCCTCCGTTTCTACGCCCAGCATGTGCAGGGCAGTAATTTGGTCCGGCGTGGTGTCCACGCCCAGGGTGTTAAGAGCTGCGCTTACCTGCGCCTGCTGTTCTGCTGCTGCCTCCAGCGCGGCGATGCGCGCGGTAAGGGCCTGCACGGTTGCAAGAGGATCTGTCCTCCCCTCCACCCGCACGGCATCCGCATCCGTGTACACGGTGTTTGTGCCGGGCAGGGCGGGGAGGGATTGAGAGCCGGTGGCCTGGATGGGCGTAGGGGTGGCAAGTTTGTAAGCCACCTGGGCCCCAGTGGCGGGAGTTGTCCCCGACGAGTACATATCCCGGTCGCTAATCCACTCCCCCGGGAGTGCTTCCCCGTTGTAGCTGGCGATATATCCCCACTCTTTACTCCCCGCCCCCGTCACCGCATCCACCGTGCCGCCGTAGATGGTCTCGGGCAGGGTGAGCGTGGCGGTCGTGCCGGGCTGGTAGGGCTCGTAGGCGGTGGGGGTGGAGCCGAGTTCGACCATAAAACTTTCCTCCGACACACCATTCAGCGCATTTGCAGATCCTCCAGCTAACCACATTCCCTGCGAAAAGTCAGCGTTTTCAGGCACTATAAAAGCCGCTGATTCGCCCGGTCCGAGGTAGCTCGCCAAGGCGTAATCATCCGCTATGATAAACAGACCCACTTCAAATCCACTGGCAACTTCAGTTGAACAGGTATATGTATATGTGGCTCCACAGACAAGTGCCGCGTTTGGCAGTACGTAATTATAGCCACTACGAAAAGCCCCAGTAACGTTCAGCACATTCTTTCCACTCCGCTGCACCGTCACCTCATCCAGCCCCACGATCGGCCTGATGTTCTCCGGGCTCGGATCTCCCTCGCCCTCCTGCCTAGGCTCCCAGCTCGCCTGCACGCTCAGCGGATACCCCTCAACGGGCGTGCAGGTTACAGGGTTGCCCTCTGCCGTGAACGGCGCGCACAGCGTGTCCACGATCTTGCGGCTGCTCCAAGGGTTTGCAGCCGTGATCTGCGTGTCGTCGATTTGGGGCGCGTCCTTGCCCGGTTCACCCTGCGGGCCTTGCGGCCCCGGTTCGCCCTGCGGGCCTGTCTCGCCCTGGGGACCTGTTTCACCTTGCGGGCCAGTAGCGCCGGTGTCGCCCTTCAAGCCTTGGGGGCCTTGCGGCCCCTCCGCGTTTGTCTCCGTATCCACATACGCACCCGACGCCGCGTCCCAGGTCTGCCACTTGCCCGTGTTGGCGTTGATCTGCGGCGCGTGTGCGTTAGCAGTGTCGATCTCCTGGATCTTCTCATCTCCGGCCTGCTGTACCTGCTCCACAGCGCCCGATGCGGCCTGTCCGATCGCCTGTACCGCCTCTGTGCCTTCCGTGGATACGGCCTCTTGCGCCGTCTGACCCGCCTCCTGCACGGCCTGCACAGCCTCAGTCTTTGCGGCCTCCACAGCCGCTGCGGCATCTTTTGCATCCTCCACGGCCTGCTCGGCCTTCTGCGCGGAGTCTGCCGCGCTGGCTGCGCTCTGCTTGGCCTCGGATGCCGCTTGCAGCACGTCGTCGATCCAGTCCTCTTCCGGGTCGGGAGGCGTGCTGCCTGCGCCGGAGAGGCTCACATCCACCTGCGTGGGCGCGGTGACGCTCTTGGCCAGCACATCGCCCAGCATGGCGCGCACCTCGATCTTGCCGCGGCCAGCGTTTGCAGTTACCGCAGCAGAGATCGGCCAGGACAGCACGGTATCAGCGAGCGACGTCGCGCCGATGTACAACTCCGTCTCTCCTGCACGCTGAAACACGAGCCCGATCGATGCGCCGGGGTATGCTTCCAGCATGGCCCCGACGTCGATCTCCACCGTCCGCGCCAGGTTCTCGCCCTGCCGCCCCAGATAGATCAGCGGCAAGCACTTGACGTCATAGATCACGGGGATTCACCTCCTTGTCGTTCCTAGAGAAGATCTTTTCGACTATGCGTTTGAGCAGGAGTCCTCCGCACTCCAAGCCCACGACCGTGAAAACAGACTCGATGAGCTGCGACTGCTCCTCGCCGCCGGTGACGACGAAGCTCCACACCATCACCGCCACGAAGAGCACCAGAAAAACGGCGATGGCGATGAGCACTTTCGTTGCGAACCGCGCGGCCTTCCACGCGGACTTCATATCGCTCACCGCTGATACCCCGCCTGCTTCTCCAGCCGCATCACACGGCCTTCCAGCTCGTCATGCTGCCGCCGCATACCCTCGCTATCGCTTTCCAGCCGCGCCAGCCGCACGGAGATGCCGCTGTAGTCCTCCTGCATCCGGTCCATTTTGCGGCTCATCTCATCCAGCTTCGCGTTGCAGGAGTCAAGCCCGCTCTGCATCGTGGCCAGCTTGGTGCTCATGCTCGTGGCGTCGCGCCGGCGGGAGGCATAGAAGCCCGCCCAGCCGAGCACCACGCCGGAGATGCTAGCGATAATCGCCACAGCCGATTCCCATTCCATCAGCCCACCCCGTACTTATCTGCGGCCTTTTCGGTCGCGGTCCCGAAGATGCCGTCTGCCTCGATGTCTGCGCCCTGGGCGATCAGCTCCTCCTGCAAAGCCTTCACGCGCGGGCCGCGCATGCCCTTGCGCAGGGGCGCAGAGGGATCAAAGCGCAACAGCGCGCAGACCTTACCTGCGTATAGGTCGATGTCGTCCGTGCGCACGCCATATTTGGTCGAGCGCGCGTGCACGATGGTGTCACGGTCCGCCACCATCGTCACATGGGTGATACGGTTGCTGCGGCTTGTGTCGGAGTCCGTGCAGAGGAACTGGAGATCGCCCGCCTGCTTGGCCTTTCCGATCACGGACATGCCGCCCAGCTTCTTGCCAATGTCGTCATAGTCCTCCGGCCACAGCAGGAGGAAGTTGTCGCTATACACTTCCTGCGAGGAGTTGGGCAAAACGCCGTTGCCGATGCCCTCCCAGGAGATACCCTGCGCTGCGTAGGCGCGAGCCACCAGGGACGAGCAGTCAAAGATATTGTCCTCGTCGCGCTGCGCCTGGCTGTACTTGCAGCCCACCTTGTCTAAGGCCCACTCAGCGGCCTTCTTTGCCGTCTTGGGGAAGTCCTTGGGATCCAGCATAGATTCATCCTCCCTTTCGTCTTCGTCGCTCGTAGAGGCGTACCAGAGGCCGTTGGCGCGCATCATCGCTTCCACGTCCTGGATGCGGTCGGTGCTGGCGTCCAGCGTCTTGGCCTGCCTGCTGTTCTGCCCGTACCTGTGCGACAGCAGCGCGTACCGCCAGCCGTCCTCGCCGGTGAAGTCGTAGCGTTTCTCGCCCAGGCGGTAGTAGTACGAGTAGATAGCCGCCATGCCCTCGATGCTCTCCCAGGACTCCAAGTCAAACTCGAACCCTGCGTAGCGGTAGTAGTCCTCGGCGTACTTGGGGAGGAACTGGCACGGGCCGACTGCCCCGGCGCTGGACACCAGCCCCAGCCGGAAGTCCGTCTCGCACTCGACCGTGCCCAGCAGGATGCCGACCGGGACGCCGTGCTCTTTCGCCGCTTTCTCGGCGATGCTGACGGCGATGTTCGGCGCGTAGCCGCCGGCGCGCAGTTTCCATTTCATAAGATCGCTCCTTTCGATTTACTCCTCAGCCTGCTCCGTCCAGCCGTAGACGCCCGGCTCCCAGACGTTGGCGCCCACGTCGGAAATCCAGTGCTTGCCGTTGTGGCTTACCTTTGCGCCCTGCGCGTACGCGTTGTGCGCGCCGGTCGGCTGGATCCACTCCGGCCACTCCTGTGCCGGGTCCGCGATGCGCGTCTACAGGGACGGCGCGTCCTCCGGCGTCCACGTCGCCTGCGAGGTGTGCGCCTGCACGCAGCGGTAGAGCAGGCCGTTATACTGCCGGATATCGTTGAGCGTGTACGCCACGCTCTCTGCGCTCCACTCATCATACACGGCCATAGGCTGTGCAAGGAGCACCGCGTCCGATGCGGTGCGTGCAAGGGCCTGCATTCCGGCGCGAATTGCCTGCGCCTGTTCCACAAGATCGTTTCTCATCGTGTTTCAACCCCCAGTTCATTTAGTGCTTGCTCCATCTGCACGGGGTCCGGGGCGTCGCCGGACTCCGACGTGGGAGCGGGTTCCAGTGTAAGGCCGGTCAGGGCCTCCCAGCCTGGGATTTGTGCAGGCTCGATCTCCACTAAATTCACCTGCTCGCCCTCTGCGTTGCGCGCGATATACGTTGCCATGTCTTTTCCTCCTTAAATCTTGATGCGGATGACGAGTGCGCCGGAGCCACCATAAGAACCAGAGGTATCATCGCTGTAACCGCCAGCGCCAATACCATGCACTTCTGTGATTCGTCCGGGGCAAGCAAAATCAAGCCATCCACCCAGCTCGTAAACGTCCCCGTCGTAGTCCTCGAAGGGCGCGCGCGCTGCCTCATTCTTTGTCGTGTCCCCAAACCGGTTATAGGCGTCGTAGTTATGCTCGGCGGAGCTGTCGGCAGACTGCCCGCCCTGCGCCGTCAAATAACTGCCAAAAGAGGTATTCCCACCTTTTGCGGTTCCATATTTACTTCCGTCATGTGCATCTGCTCCTGCTCCAATGGTCACAGCCACGCTCCCCGCCGGAACTGTGCATCCCAACGCCATGGCTGGCATACCAGCGCCTGCAAGAGAACCGTCACTGCGGTAGTTTGCTCCGCCGCCGCCCAGGCACCAGGCATCGATAGTGTAGCCCTGAGAAAGCGTCAGTGTACCAGAGGAAAAAAACCACGCTTCCCAGTACGGCTCCCCGTCGTAGAACTCTACGAACGGCTTGAGCCACTTTCCGTCAAAATCGATTTGAGGGCGCGAGTTATAGTCTATTGACCCCTCCGCAGAACACGGGAACATAGAGATTAAAGGCATTGCGTCGGCTCCTTTCTATTCGAGGTAGTAGGCTTTCCAAGTGTACTGTGAATACCCCGATCCGAATGTACCTTGGGATGTAATACTGAATCCTCCCTCGTGTAAGTCAACGGCCGTAAGAGGCTGTGATTTGTTAGTGCTCCCATAGGAAACAGAATATCCGCCTTGCGCATCTGCGTATGCAAAACTGACAGTGCCATAATAGCTTGTTGAAATGACATACACCACTACAACAAGCGGCGTAAAATCAAGGCCAGAAACGCTGAACGTGTTGGACTCCGTAGGCCTGAACGGACCGCCAGTAGCAGATTTCAGTTCAGCAGTATCCTCCAGGCTACAGGGAAAATGGCTTATCAACGGCATGATTTTTCACCTCCTACAGAAGCGTGATCTGGATGGGGATGTCGACTTCAATGGGGATGTCTCCGCTGCTGCTTGCGCTTGTCACGGCAGACGCTTCCACCGTTACTGTGCCTTCTGCCTGTGCAACTGCGCGCAACATGAGCGGCGCTGCAGCTTTGGCCGTGGCTGTGTCAGCGGAGGAATTAAGCGAAACTATTGCCGTGGCAGCAGCAGTCATACCGGAAACGTTTACTGTCTGTCTGGCGACATATTGGGACACCATGCCATCGTTGAATGCCTCAAACGTCCACCCCGTCGCCAGCAGCGTTGCATACACCGTGTTCGACGGCTTTGCGTAGTCCGTCCCTGCGACCGCCTGTTGTACCGTGCTGCCGTTGCCTTTGAGCAAGCCGGTGATGCTCGTCGCGGTCGACGTGCTCACCGTGTTCGGGCCAGCCGGGCCTTGCGGACCCTGCGCGCCGTCCTGCCCGTCAGCGCCTGCCGGGCCTTGGGGGCCGGTCTCGCCGCGCGGGAGGACGAAGTCAAGCACTGCTGCGGAGGCCGTGCCGCTGTTGGTCACCGTCGGTGTGGAGCCAGGGTCGGAGGCCGTGACGGAGCCGACCGCGATCGTCGCCGCTGTGCCCGCGGGACCCTGCTCGCCGGGCGCGCCGTCCGCGCCGGGGTCGCCCTGCGGGCCGGGGTCGCCCTGGGGACCGGGGTCGCCCTGGGGACCCTGCTCACCTCGCGGACCCCGGGGGCCTTCGGGTCCGGTGTCGCCCTTCGGGCCTTGCGGGCCGCGGATGTTCACGGTGTCCGGGTTGGGCAGGGACTTGTCGTTCGTCCAGGAGAGGTTGCCAGACGCATCCACGGCGGGCGTGAAGGTTGCGCCGTTCTCGCCGGCGGGGCCGGTGGGGCCTTGCGGACCAGGATCACCCTGCGGACCGGGTTCGCCCTGTGCGCCCTGGAGAGGGCCATTGTTCACCCATCCGTTAGAGGGGCTGTAGATGTAGATGTCGTAGGGTTCCGCCGTGCCTACGCCGTAGGCGTCACCTGCGGCAGGAGATTGCACAGCGGCTTGCAGGGCTTCGAGCGTGTCGTAGTAGTCCAGCACCGTCAGACCTTTGCCGGCTTCGCCTTGTGGGCCCTGCGGACCTTGGATACCCTGCTTGCCCTGTTCGCCTTGGATACCCTGCTCACCCTGGATACCCTGTTCGCCCTGCTCGCCCTTGTCGCCGCGGGGGATAGTGATCACGAGCTGCGCGGCCTGCGCCGTACCGTCGTTGACTACGCTTGCGTTGGTGCCGGGTTCGCCGGTGATCACCTGTTTGATCTCAAGCGTACCAGAGGGGCCTTGGATGCCCTGCTCACCCTGCGCGCCGGTTTCGCCGGTGTCGCCCTTTAAGCCCTGGTCGCCCTTCTGGCCCTGTGGGACCGTGAACTTCAGCACCGCCGCGTTCGCCGTGCCGGTGTTCTCCACCTGCGCCTGCGTGCCGGGCGCGCCGGTGACCACGTCGCCGACCTGGATAGTAGCTGCAAGGCCGGGCTTACCCTGGGGGCCGGTGGATCCCGTCGCGCCGATCTCGCCACGCGGGATGCCAAAGTCAAAGATCGCGTTCTCGCTCGTGCCGGAGTTGGACACCGTCGCCTGCGCGCCGGGGTCGAGCGTGGTGACCGTGCCGACCTGGATAGTGCCAGAAGGGCCCTGCGCGCCGGTGTTACCGGTAGGGCCTTGGATGCCCTGCGGGATACCCAGCTCGATCTTAAGCCCCTCCGTTTCAGAGATGGACCCGGAGGCCGTCGCCTGAGAGCCAGGCGGAAGCGTGTCGGCGGTGATGGTGATGTTGTCGATTGCATCACCAAAAACGAGGATGTTATCGATGGCTTCGCTCACCTCGTCGAGCCATGTCTGCACGGGGTCAGGTGGGGTGTCCGTGTTCGCAAGCACGGAGGGCTGCACGACCATCTCCCAGACATAGGACTTGACCACCGTCGCCGCATCGCCCGTGCCCTGCGTGAGCACAAGCTGCACGCGCACCGCGCCTTCCAGCTGCATTGCCCAGGCGGGCACCGTCACAGTCAGTGCAGCGCTTTCCGGGAGCTGTACAGCGTCCATGGGGAGCGCTACGCCCGTGCGCAGGCGGAAGTACAGCGCCGCCATAAGCCCGGCGGGCTCTTCCGCCTCTGTTTCCGGTGCATTCTCCAGTGCCGCGGCCACAGCCGAGGCGTCAATCGAGAGCTGCACCGCGTTCTGCTCTCCCGCCCGGCCAAGGATGTCCGTCGATACGCTCACGCCATCGGCTAAGCATACAATGTTGATCGTTCGCATATGCTCCCTCCTTTATCCGATCCGCACGCGAGGCCCGTTTTCAGCTGCAATGTAGTAGCCGCCCCCAGAGTAATCAAGCCAAATTCTTTGCCGGTCTGTGTATCCATTGGCAAACACGTTCGACGCGCTGCCAGACCGGGACGCATAGCTGATCGTCCCCGTCACCTGAGAGGCAGAATCCGCCGTCGTTGCGTGGTCTGCGGATGTCGCAGTATCCGCTGTTGTCGCGTGATCCGCGTTCGTGGCGCTGTCTGCCGTAAACTCCGTGCGCGGGTTGCCCACCGGGTACTCCACTACGTACGTGCCGGAATCCTTGATTACTCGCACACGGTCGCCCGGCTGGAACACCACAAAGGCGTTTACCTTGTACCGCTTTGTCGTGGGCGCGTCCAGCCCGTCAAAGAGCAGCGTCACGCCGTCCTCAAAGATCTCCGAAATGGTCGCAAACGACGCTTCGGGGACCTCGTTGGGCTCGTCGGCCGCCAGGTCCTGATACGTCTCCATGTCCATGCCGTTTTCCTCCTCACATGTAGATGATCCGCTTTGCCTTGTGCGTCATTTGCCCGCTGTACGAGAGCTGCATCGTCCACTCCGTTTCCTGATAGATGCCCGAAAGCCGCTCATGCTCCAAGGCGAGGATGTCCTTGTACCCGTGGTCTGGTGTGTTCGCCGTGGTGAAGGTCACCGTCTCGTCCGCGAGCTGAGACTCGAAGCGCAGGCGCTCGACGTACATCTGCAAAGCGCTTTGCGAGGCGATGTTGTCCATCCGCGCGATCGGCGCGAGGATTCTGCGCCCGAGGTTTACCGTGGAGATCGGCGAGGATACGCTCTCGTTGACCGCGGTCGCCGTCAGGGGCTCCGGCAGGTCCGGGTTGCTCACAACGGCCTTGAAAACGTTCGTCGGGTTATAGATGTCCTGCGTGAGCGTGCACGTGCTGGCGATGTACGCGTTCGCGCCGCTCTGGTAGATGTGCTCGACGTTGCTTGCCGTAGGCTCGGAATAGCGCGTGAGCCGCGCCACGCCGTCACCGTCGAACCACAGGGGATCATAAGCCATCTCGTCAAGCAGCGCGTTGGCGATGTTGAGATAGGAGGTGCCCTCGTCCCAGTCCTCGCGATCCGTGGTCAGCGCGTCTTCGCTGGCGTCCGTGAGCACGGACGTGATGCCCGCTGCGGCGAGGAGCTGCGTCACGGCCGTGGTGTACGGCGTGCCCTTGGTTAGGTGAAGCAGGCCTTCCGTGGAAACCTGCTTCACCAGCAGCGTGCGGTCCATCGCCTCAATGCGCAGGTGCCCGGCGCCGTTGCTCCAGGTCTCTGACACGGAGGAGGCGATGAACACGCCCAGGGAGAACCACTGCCCATCAAGCTGCATCTGTGGGCGGATCTCGTCGCGCAGGAAGTTCGGCTCCCAGTCCAGAGGCTTTGCAAACTCACCGGAGAGGGAGCGCGCGATAGCCGCCGTGCTCTGCATCTTGATCGTCGGCGTGCCGATGGCGGCAAGCTCCGCGTAGGGCACTCCGTTGCGCAGCACCTGAAAGCGATAGTCTACCCGCCTCACTCGCTCACCTCCGCGATCTGCAAGGACATCTCCGAGCCCCACCAGGTCCGCGTCTCCTGTACAGCCTCCAAGAACCCGCGCAGGAGCTGATTTTTCTGCTTGTGCACGACGATCTGCCCGACCATCGCGCGGACAGCGGCGATATCCGCTGCGCGCTCCAGCTCATAGGTCACGCTATAGGTCGCCGTGCGCTGGATGGATACCTCCGGCACCGGGTACACTCTGCCGCTGTAGTGGTTGAGCGCATAGAGCGGCGCATATGATGCGGTGACGGTCGGCAGGCTGCCGCCCGAGCCGTCCGCCAGGCGTACCCACTGCCATTCACCTTCCACGGCGATGGCGGCATCCCGGATGGGCAGGTCCACCACAGCGGTGGGGCTGTCCGAGTAGTTGCCGGCCGCGTCAATGATGCGAATCTTGTACACATGCCGTCCCGTTGCGGTGTGGTCCACATACTGCCCGGGCGCGGTGGTCGTATCGATGCGCTCACCGTCGCGCCAGATCTCCGCGAAAGTCTCTACAAGGCCGGACCAGAACAGGTCGACGTCCAGGCCGTTACGCTCTGCCACAGCCTGCAGAGACGGGTCGGGATCAAGCGGCACGTTAAGCACGGTATGTGACACCGTACCCCAGGGCGAGTACAGCCCGAATTGGTTTACCACGCGCACGCCCACGTTGTGCGCGCCGTCCGACAGGATCTCTTCCCACTGGTACGCCGTCTGCGCGCCATAGCGCACACCGGAGGAGACATTATCCACGCGGACCTCGTAGCCCTGCTGGCCGGAGGACGTCCAGGAGATGAGCGGCCGTGTGTTGCCCGTAACGGACACCACAGGCGTGGGCGGTGCATCACGGATGACGAGGAGCGCATTTTCCGACCAGTCCCCGAAAACGCCGTCCGCGTTCTTTGTGCGCACGCGCCAGTACACGTTCCCCGCCGGCAACGGCGAGATGTCGATCACGGCAGACTGTGCGGCGTCTTCCCCGGATGCGAGGTCCACCCAGATGCTTTGGTCGGAGCTGTACTCGATCTCCCAGCCCGTCTGTGCCGTGCCGGTGGAGATGACGTGCCGCCACATGAACGTGACATTCGTCGCGCCTTCTACGATCTGGTTTACCGGGGCAAGCGCCTCCGGCGTGGACGTGCTGTCCACCGTGGAAATCTGCACCCAGTCAGACCAAGGGCTTTCCTCGTGCCACTTCGTCGACGCTTGCACGCGCCACTGAAAATTCCCCGTTGCAATTTCAGGCGTTACCTGGAAAGACGTGTCATTCCCAGAGACGTTATACTCCGTAGCAGAGCCTTCTGCGCTATATCGGATTTGCACTTTCGCAGAGTCCTGCTTCACCTCACCGTAGACGTTTGTCGGATCATACGAAATTTTCCACGTTAAACGCCCGCCAGCGGTGGGACTGATATACCCACCATTGCCGGGCGCCAGGTCGGTCACGGTGATCGGGACGGATTCCATCTCCATGATCAGCTTCATATCAAGAAGCCGATAGTAAGTCCGTTTATTTACATATACAGTGCTGCCGATGCTCGCACGAATGACAATGCCATTTTCCAGCATCTTTACGCCTGCATCGTCTTGAAGCGTTAAGTTTGTATACTGATACTCAGACCACGAGCTGCTACTCGGTGCAGCTGTTTGCCCAACAGAGTATGAGGCGAGCTTGCCGGACAGGTTCGCCCACCATGCAATAGAAGGATCCACGTAATCAACTAGCGGATACACGCTCCCAGCATATCCCGGCGACTGGTTGTAGTCACACCGGCGGTACATGACGATGCGTGCCGAAATAGGACGAAGGCCTTGCGCATAACCCGCGGGATCTGAGTCTGTAGGACCAAACTGCGCAAAGGCGGCCATATACATGCCGCCGATAACAATCGCCGTATTTGATTCGTCCAAGTTCGGATCTTTTGCATCGTATAGCCCGGACCAGGTATATGGATCACGCTCAAAAGCAGTTGCAGCATAGTTCCAAAAGAACGTGAATTCATCCGTAAATGCCGGCATCAGCTCACCCCTTTCTGCGGGTCAATTGGTAGTTTTCATAGAAATCCACGATCCGCTGCAACACTTCTAAGTTTGGCACTTGCACGTTCAGCGTGATATTTACAATGTTCCCTTGCTGCGCCGCCGTGTCCGCCGCGTTTACTACTCGGCTGCCCTTGGGCAGATACACCGTTTCCGGACCGTATTCGCCCACACGCGCGACGCCGCCCGGTGAATAGGGCGTGCCGGCAGCGTGCCCGCGCATCGTCTGGCCAGCTGCTGTACGCGCGCTTTCCAGTTGAGGCTGCACCCCCGTAATAGAGGACGTTAGACGCGAAATCCAACCCAACACTTCCTCAACCGCCATAGTGAATGCCTTCATCGATGCAGTCGCGCCCTTCAACAAGAAGTCAATCGTAGTAAAAAACTGGGAGACGCCAGGGAGCTCGGACAACGTCGTTAGCAGATCTATCACGGTCGCCAGATACTCCACCATTTGCGCCAACGCATCGACCGCGCCAGAGTCCACGAGTGTATCCCCCATGCGAGCGACGACATCAGTCATCTCATCCATGGCGCGAGATAACTCATCCGCGCCCGCAGCGGCAATCTTTGCTTTCGAGGCTTCCAGCGTCGCATTAAGCGCCTTTTGCTTTGCGTCCAGTTCGGTTAGCTTTTCAATAGTTTCGTCCGAAACGACCAAACCGCTTTCACGCGCTTCATTCAGCTTTTCTTGATACTCTGTCGCGTTTTCAATAATGGGGATTAACTCATAATACGCTTCACCTAAAATTTGCTGTCCAACGCGCGCGCGTTCTGTTTCGTTCGAAATGCGCGAAAGCCCAAGAATCAGCTCGTTATAAACCTCGCCGCTTGTGCGCATTTCTCCATTGCTATCACGGACGGCGATCCCCATTTGACGAAATAGTTTAGCCTCTTCTGATGTAGGGTCTTGTGCCGCTACAAGCGCCTCATTCAAATCCTGCGTAGAGTCTACTATTTGGTCTGCCTCAACGCCGAAGTCCGCCGCTGCAAGACGTAACGCCTGCAGCTCTTCAACCGAAACGCCCATCTGCGCGGAGAGCTTCTCTGTCTCTGTAGCCGCTTCCGCTTGCTCCTGTGCCACCTCGATCAGCGCCTTGCCTGCCTCCACCACGGCGTTCACTGCCGCAGTTACGACGCCGATCGCCACGGAGATCCCCGCCGCCGACGCGCCGATGCTGCCCAGCGCTGTGGTCGCGCTCTCCGGGAGATCCACGCCAAAGCGGCCGGCCAGATCGTTTATAGCGCTGTCGAGCAGACCGCTCCCCTTTGCGGCGTTGCCCGTGGCATCGTCGTAATCCTTCATGGGCTTTTCGGACTTCTTGATTGCGTTGGTGAACTCCGTCTGCGTCTTCTCCGCCTTGTTCGTGCTTGTCCGCAGCCTCGTGACGGTGCTGGTCGCTTTCTGCTGCTGCTTCTCCATCTGCTCGACGGCGCGCTCGTACTGCTGATACTGGGTCGTCAGCTTTTGCACCTGCTCGCTGTTTTCGCCATACTCACTGGTCGCCTGCTCGATCTTCGTCTGGAGAGAGCTCATCGTGGTGCGCGCCTTGTCGATCTCCGCGGAAAGCCGCTCCTGCGCGTCCTTCGCGCTCTCGGTGTACTCCGTATAGATCCGCGTTCTCTCCGCTGCGTTCTCCTGCTGCCGGGCGAGAAGCTCCGTTCGCTGCGCAAGGTAGTCCTCGCTGTCGGCGTTGTCCTCAAACTTCGCCGTCAGCAGGTCCATTTCCGACTGCAGCTCTTTTGCCTCGTCTGCGTTAGATTTTAGGGCGGCTCTGTACTCATCCTCACCCTCTATGACTAGCCGAGTCCGAATATCGCGCGTTGCGTTGCGGGATGCCATGGCCGCCCCTCCTCGTTCGTCAGTCCTCCGTGATGTTCAGCTTGGTGTTACACCAAGTAATCGCTTCCTGCTCCGTAGCAAAGCTCTTAACGTACTGGTAGTTGCCCGACGGATCCGCCTCCGCGCTCCCGGTGGTGGTGGGCGTAGAATACGTGATGCCGTCCAGCGCTGCCTGCGCCTCCGCAGTGCCCTCCGAGAAAATCGCCCAAGGCAGGAACACGCCCTCGTAGGTATCATCGTTAAGCGTACGGTAGAACGTCACGCCGACATGCTTCGGGGTGTCCTGGATGCCGTAGGCCAGTTCCTTCGTGCTGCCGCTATCCATCGTATGCCCGAAGAGCAGCGCGCGCTTGTCCAGCGTCTCGGGCTCGTGATCCACCGAGATGTCCGCGCCAAGGGACTTATAGCGCACCTTGCGGCCGCCCGTCTCCGACGTATGCGGCGCCGAGATCACGTTGGGCGTGATGCTCACGCCGATCAGATCCCAGGCCATTGCGCCATTCGTGTAGGTCACGGACTCGCCATTCGACGCCAACTCTGCAGACGCAACGCAGAATCGCTTTACGTCCCAGTAGGCCCTATTTCCATTCGCCATTTTATCTTTCTCCTTTCTCTAACCGTCCGACCAGATGCGCCGCATCTCTTCAACCGCCGCATCCGCGGACAGCTCCTCCGCGCGATTTACCCACAGCGTCGCAGGGATGCCCGGCCGGCCGGGGTATTTCTTTTCCCGCAGCCGCTTGCGCGCCAGACGCGCCGCGCGCGCGGACGCGCTGTTGCTGAGCGCCTGGCTGCCCATTGTGCCGAAGTGCAAGATGTACGCGATAGCTGCGTACTTTGTGCCCTTCGAGTTCTTGCCCTGCGGATAAATCTCGACATATTTTGCATCGGCCAACTTTTTCACGCTCCGGGCGTAGTTGATCGCCGCGATAAGTCCGCCCGTGCGACGGAACTTGTTTTCTTCCGCAGCCTTTTTCCAGCCCTGTCGGACAACCTCGGCGCCTGCGAGCAGCATCTTCGGCGTCAGCAGCGCCGCGCGCAGCGGTTCCTGCTCTAGCTCGCGCGCCAGAGCGTCTATGCCCTCCGAAGATAGTCGCGGCATACTCAGTCCTCCTTGAGATTTTGCACTGTGATCATGCATTCATATACCGGGCATCCCAACTCATCATTTGCCGAGAGCGTATGCTGCCAGGCGATGCCGTTCTCACCGCACATCTTGCGCAGCGCGATCACGCGCGCATCATCCTGCAGCTCCTCCGGCATGCGCTCGAGAGGGACCGCGATGTTCAGGCTGTACTGGTACACCCGATGGCTCCCCTGCGGCGACAACGTCTCACTGTAAATTACCGCCGGTTCAAACACATCCGCGCGCGCCACGCGCCGGATGCCGGGGACCGCGCTTTGCAGCAGGGCCCAAAGATTATCCCTGGTCAACTTGCAGCACCTCCAGCGTGAGGTCCTCCCAACCGTTCTGCGTGTCGGGCTGAGAGAGCCGAATCGTGTAGTACACGCCGGCTTTCGCCGACGCGCCCAGCAGCAGCACCACGTCGTTCACGTGCATCTCGTGGCCCCGACGCAGGGGCACGCGCACGACCTTCTCGATGTTCTGTCCCGCTGCGTAGCCCGTGAAAAACCGCGTCATGCCGAGCTTCCTGTCCGCATACCGTCGGTACGGCTCCACAAGCTCCAGATCATCCGCAGTTACGCGGCCATATGCCGTAGGCTCTTTTACACGGTACACCGCCAGCCAGCCGTCGTTATACGCCTGTGCCTTCTGCTTCTCCGGCATGGGCTGCCACCTGCCTTTCGAGCTGCATCATCAAGATCAAACTCATGTAGTTCTTTTCAAAGTCGCTCAGCGCGTTGTCGTTGGCATAGCGCACATACTCCATCAGCAGCGTGCGCGGAGACCCGTCTGCCGTATAGTCCGCCGTCTCGCCATACTTGCTATCCAGATACATCGCCCCGGACGCGATAAGGCCACGGAGCTTGTCGTCCGTGGCCTCGTCGTCCCAGGTGATGTTCAGGTAGTTTTTAATGTCAGCGAGCAGCCGCTCCGGCACCTCGCGCCGGGTCATTAGGACTTGGTAACGGTCACGGTGTAGGCCTTCGTGGTAGTGCCGTCCGCAGCAGTGACCGTGATGGTCAGGGTGTTGGAACCGGTGTACCAGGTCGCCGCCGTGCCGTTGGCTACCTCCGCCTGACCGCTGCCGTCGGTGTCCTTGTTGATGATCGCGACGGTTGCGCCTGCATGGGTCGGGACCGCGCGCACGATGTTGGTCGCGTTGGTAGTCGAAGCGGTGTAGGTCGTAGTGCCGCTTGCGAACACAGGGTCAAGCGTGAGATTGCCGATCGTCAGGCCCGTCAGCGTCGCGTCGTTGCTCGCCGCGGGAGCCTCTACCGTCTGCACCTTGAGTACCGCAGGCTGCAGGCCGGAGATGTCCAGGCGCAGGAAGGAGTTGTTGTCCAGGGGCAGGCCGTTCGCGTAGCCCTTGATCAGGTAGACGCGCTCGTCCTCGAGGAAGCGATAGTGATCGCTGTACTCGATGTTACCGGAGGGCGAGGAGCCGACCGCTGCAAAGTAGCGGTATCCCATGCCGAGGACCGCCTCGCCGTTGTCCAGCGCCGCAGACTGGATGATCGTCACCGGGTAGGGCAGGACGTCGTTGCGGAACGTGCCGTCCGGCGCCATGATGGTCGTAGCCGGCATGATGCGCTGGAAGTAATCCTGCGGGGAGACGACCAGGATCAGATCGGTTACCCTGCGGAACTTGCCGTTGGGATCCACCGCCATCAGGGAAATCAGGTTGCCCAGGGTGGCGGGGCTCAAATCGGAGACCTTGATAGCCTCCTTGAGCGGGTACACGCCGCCCGCCACGGATACGCCATCTCCGACCTGTCTGGTCATACCGATGGGCTTGTTGTTGCCGTCGCCATTGACGGTGGCCGCCTCCAGGCCGTTGGAGAACGCTTCATAGAGCACCTGCCGGACGTAGTTGTCGAGCCACTGCGGACCAAGGTCGAGCATCGCCTTGCAGACCGGCATAAAGGCCGACAGCTTGAACAGGCCAGTATCGATCTCCTTAAAGCCGGATACGAGCTCCTTGACGATCTCGTCGCAGAGCTGGCCCCACTGCGCTTCCTGATAGCCGTTGGTGTTGTAGAGGAACTTGATCGCAGCGTTGGTGGAGATGAAGTTGATCTTGGAGAGCAGCGGATGTTCCGTCTGCAGGTTCTCGAAAACAGAGTCGATGACCGTTTCCGGCATGACCACGTCCAGATCGGTCAGCGCCTGGCGCGGGTTGCGGCTCTTAAGAGCCTGGGACAGCTTGTTGTAGTAGTCGAGCTCCTTGCTTGTCAGCTGACGGACGCCGCGGGCGGCCAGCACACGGGAGTCCGTCTCACTGCGCGCGCCCTCTAGGGCCTCCTGGTACTGCTCCTTGATGTCGCGCTCGATCTCATGCTGCATGTCGTCGAAGCTGGCAAAGAAACCGTCCACGTCGCCGGCCTTGATGGCCTGCTGCATCTTGGCGCGAAGCTCGTCGCGCCGGGTCTGGATGTCGTTAGAACGCATTGGTTACATGCTCCTTTCAAAGAGTTTCAGAATCGGGTTGATGGTTTTTTCCTTGGGGGCGGGCGGATGCGGCGCCGGCTGCGGCTCCTGCAGCGCACGCATCTGCGCGGAGAGCGAGACGCGGGCTGCGAGCTGCTGGGCAAGCTGGCCGTTTGCGGTCTTGAGGCTTTCCGCCGCCTGACTCATGTCCGCATCCTTGTCCGCGTACCGGTCCGCAAGGCCATACTGCATGCACTCCTCGGCGGTGAGCCAGGTCTCGCGGTTCTGCATCTCCACCAGCTGCTCGGACGAGAGCTTGTCCCCCGCTTTTGCGAGGTACGCCTCGCGGCCGGCGGCGTTGATCTTGTCCAGATCCTCCGCAGCCTTGCGCAGCTCATCGGCATTGCCCACCGCGCCCATCCACATGTTGTGGATCATCATCATCGCGTTGCGGGGCATTACGATCTCGTCTGCCGCCATAGCGATCACAGATGCGATCGAGCAGGCAAAGCCGTCGATGTACGCCGTTTTGTGCGCCGGGTGCCGGCGCAGCTGGTTATAGATGGCAGTGCCCTCGAAAACGGAGCCGCCGTAGGAGTTGATGTAGAGATTGATCTGCTGTGCATTCGGCTGCTGAGCCAGTGCGTCGCGCAGGGCGTTGGCGCTGGTCTCGCTCTCTTTGGGATCGGAGAACCACCCGCCCGGGTCGTCGCTCTCGACGTCGCCGTAGATGTAGAGGTCGAGCGTGCCGGGCGATGCGGACTGTTTGAGTTCCCACATACGCTTATGAATCATTGCTTTCTCCTTCCGTAGAAAGTGTGCGCGTAGCCTGATCAGCACGCGCGATGTTGAGGGTCATGTGCGACTCGTTCGCCCAGGAGGCGTCGATCGGGGCCTGATTGGCTGCCCTGCGCACGTCGTTGATGGTAAATGTGCCGCTGCCGATGATCTTTTCGATGTTGGCCGCGTTGGCGAACAAATCGAAGTGCAGGATGCTGGACGAGTCCACGCGCAAGGTGTTGCCCCGTCGCCACTCGTCATAGCCGTAGCGCTTGCGCACGATTTCCTCCTGCAATTGGTCGCAGAGTGGATCCAGGCAATAGGACAGGAAGCGCGCATTTGCATCCGCCGTGCCTTCGACCGTGCCGTTGACCAGCACCGCCGGGATCATCAGCGTGCGGGCGGCGAAATCAAAAACGTCCTCGATCATCGCGCGGATGTCGCGCGTGTCCGAGGACGCATTGCCGGAGCTCTGCACAGGCTCGAAAGTCCAGCCGTCAAACTCCGGCAAGACCGCCGCTTGATTGTTGAAGAACGGCTTCACCTGCTTGTCGACGTAATCGGCAAAATTCTTCATGAAATCGTCGTCGCCGTTGGCGATACCGGCAACGTGCACTTTCCAGTGCTGCCCGCGATCCCATGTATAAAGCGTCTGCGCGGTCGTCACCATGCGCTCATACGCCCGGGACACCGCTGTCAGGTATGGCTTGATGTCCACATGATTCAGCTTGAGATGCAGCACATCCGACTCCGAGAAAGTCTTGGAGAACGCGAACTCACCGACCGTGACGTTCTTGTATTCGTTCCGGCGGGCCGGGCCCTCATCGGGCGGGGCCCAGGTGTCGGCCACGATAAGAGCGTCGCCGCCCGTATCGCGCCGTCGGATGGTGACTATGAGCGCTTCATTCGTCCAATAGAGCTGGTGCACGAGCTTGTGCAGGAACACCGTGGAGTTCTGGTTCACATTAGGCTCGACGTTCCACAGGTAGTACTCCGGGCCTTGCGTCTCCGCGTTGCCCATGTACGTCCTGAACTCGCACCGCCCGAGGGCGTTTGCGATCATGTCCACGCAAATGCCATAGCAGAGGTTGAGCAAGGAATATTCCGCTGCCGCGTCATAAAGTTCCTTGCACTTCTCCTCGATCGGGATTGTCACAGCTCGACGGCTGCCCGTCAGCCACTTGAAAAAGTTGATAGCGATTTTTCCCACCTCCTTACAGCACGATCGCGCCGATCGGCGGGATCGACGCGCGCTGCCCATTGCCGAGCACCGGCTCGATCACCATGGACGCCACGAGCGCCATGAACGGGTCCGTCTTGCGGCTCTTCGCCTCGATCTTGGCGTAGATGTAGTTGCCCGTCTCCACGCCGAGTGAGCGCGAAGCTCGCACGCGCTTGGTATTATTGACTGCCCAGCGCAGGCAGGGGTTGTCCCCCCAGGTGAAGCGCCCGCGAGCGAAGCACTCCTGAATCACAGGATCCACCTGCATGATGTCCGAGGGCCGGACGAGCTTGACACGGGTCTTGTCCGTCGCGTCCCATCCGATCTTGCGCAGGGACTCCGAAACGAGCGTCCAGCGATGGTGGTCCATGGCCAGCATGCGGACGTTATACTTTCGCATCGCGTCGCGGATATATTCCGCGAGCAGGTCCGGGTGGATGCTGACATCGTCCACGACCGTCAGCAGGCCCTGCCGGGCCCAGTCTTCCCATGGCGCCTTCACGCGGAAGAGCGTCTTTGACTGCCGGCAGAGCCAGGCGTGGTTGATGTCATACCGCTCGGAACCGCGGCGAAAGTGCACATTGACGGCTGCCCAGTCCGACAGCTCCGCATAGTCGATGCCAACCGTGCAGGACCAGCCGCGAAGATCCGGCAAGGGGCGGTTCGTGGCCTTGATATTGTCATAGTCCGTCACCGCGATCTCTGGATCCGCGAGCGGCCAGTTCATGCGCTTCGTGTAGAAGTCCAGCATAACGGCCTGATCGTATGCGCGTTCTGTGGCGTTGGCCTCCATCTCCGCGCGCAGGTTCGGCAGGTACGGCAGTGAAGGGTTTGCTTTCTCCCACATGTCCGGGTCGTCCGCCTCCGCGAGGTCGTCGATCTTGTAGATCAGCGGCAGGAGCCGCGAGTCCTTGATCTCCCCGTTCAAAACGTCGTGCGCGATGCGCAGGCGCTCGTCGAGCACGCCGTCGCGGACGTAGCCGTTTGTCGTGATATAAAAAACCCGGCTATTCGGGCGTTTGCCGAAGCCGGAGCGGAAGACCTTGATTGTGTCGCTGTTCTCATACTCATGGATCTCGTCGAAGATCAGGCAGGCGGAGCGCTTGCCGTCTTTCGTCCGGGCGTTGCTGGTGTTGTACTTGATATAGCTGCGCGTGTCCGTGTTGATGATTTGCTCTTTTGTCCAGTAGAAGAAGCGCTTGCTCTTTGCCGCGGTATCCTCGAGCATCTGATAGACATCATCGAATGATGTCTTCGCCTGGTCTTCGGCGTTTGCGATCAAGTCCACGTTGTATCCCTTGATCCCGTGATACCGTGTCGTGAGATACCAAGCGAGACCGGAGATGAAGCCGTTCTTGCCGTTCCCGCGGCCCATCATGATTAAGAACTCACTCCACACGATCATGCCGGTGGAGCGATGGAACGCATGGACGAGGGCGAGCACGAAACGCTCCCAGGGGAAGAGCTTTATGCCGAAGTACCGTTGTATGAGCTCGATAGCCTTATCCGTTTGAGCGGTGTCGATGTACACGTCCGGGTCTGCGAGCTTTCGTTCCACGAGGTCGCAGGCTTGAAGCATCTCGTGTGAGGCGCGGACATTCCCTTCGCGAATGGCGGCGATGTAGCTGTCTACATGCTCACATCTCGTCATCGATGGCGGCCGCCTCATCCGCCTCCGGGTCGAGCCCCAGGGCGTCCAGGATCTTGAGCATCTGGCCGTTCACCTTGAGCAAGTCGCCGACGGAATCGTTCTTGCGCTTGTTGGTCGTGCCGTTGTTGGACACGTAGTCCACCACGGCGCCGCGCTTCTTGATGTCCGCGATGAGCTTTTCCTTCACGTCCCACAACGCGATGTAGTCCTCGACGAGATCCTCGTACTGTTTACCGTACAATCCCCGGCGCTGCATTTGGTCGAGCAGGTCAACACGAATCCTCGTTTTAGTTTCCGTTTTCGTCACAAAATACCCTCCTTTTTGCACGCGCGCACGGAAATCGCGGTTTTGTCGCGGACTCCCGCGAGTCCGAACCCCCTCTAAAAACCCCGTTTTTTCGAGGGGGGGGCTCTTCAAAACACGAAATATCAGTCCCATCTCTCGCGCGTGGAGAATCGCGGCTTGCTTGGCCGCGCGCGCTGCATCTCTGGGTGCTCCGCACGATGACACTCAAAGCATAAGCTCACGAGCTGCCGCTCTCCTGTATCCTCATCATAAATGGACAGCGCAAGGTCCGGCCTATCCTTGAGGTGCTTGACATGGTGCACATGTGTGGCCGGTGAGTATCTTCCCCTGGCTTTGCATGCCTGGCACTCATATCGATCCAGCTTCAGAACCTTTGCCCGCACACGCAACCAGTCCGTCGACTGGTAAAAGCTATGCTCTTTACCCGCATCTATAAGTTTCTTCGCATCAATCATATCCACACAAAAGCGAAGGCAGCTACAACTCGTAGCTGCCTTCGCCCCAGAAAGAGAGTGATAAAGGAGGTGCTCACATGCGAAACGCCGGCTGCGGATCTTCTGCCCCCTGATCCACGATACTAGTGTAACACAAACTATGGGGCATTATGGGGCATCTTTTCCAAAGCCTGCTCATGCCACCTGTATACAGTCTTTCGATCTGCATGCAGCGCCTGCGGAATGCGATAACTCAGCCCCCATCCTCGTACATACCGGAGATAGAGCAAGCGCTTCAGATGCGGCTCTAGCCGCTCCACCTGCGCATCCATATCCGCTTTGCCTGCCATGATCGTGTTGATCTCATCCAGCAGCTGATCCACGCGCCGGAGCGCTTCATCTCGCATCAGCAGGGCCTTGCACGTAGGATCGCCCACGTCGGATCCCTTGGGCATAGCCGTAAGCACCTGCGCACGCAGCATCACATCTGCGTTGTCCGCCTGCTCAAGCAAACGCGTGATCTCCCGCTGCTTGCGCTCGCAGTCCTCAAGCGCGCTGCCCCACTCCCACAGGCGGCGCACAACCGCATCTCTTTCAGCCTTCTCCATGCTCCCCCCCTTTGCCACAAGGCTCCATCTCGTGGCACATGCCACCAGTATACACGCACATCGGCCGCATCATATCACACACTTCCGGCGCGACATCAAGCAAGCACTCGCGCATTCGCTCCACGACTTTACGCGTCGCCGGATCCGCCTTTAGGCACAGCCGCTTGTTCGCTACTGCCATCAGCTCTTCGGCGTTGAGATCCCAGATCATCGCCACCGGCGCATCCTGCCGCGCGGCACAGCGATCGTAGGTGTCCTGCCGATCGTTGCGTTGACTACGCACATAAGGCTGCGCGTGGACATGCCGCACCAGATGCACAGATACGTAGTACGGGATCTCGAGGTAAAACGAGAACCGTAAGTAGCGAATGGGCGAATGCCGAGCGTAAAGAATTTTTTTCTTCCACTCGCTATCCGGTGGGTTAACCGGCTTTTTCCCTACCGTCACAAGCGCACGCCGTTTTACCTCCATCCAGTCTTTTTCAGTTGGGTATTCCAAGAGCTCGATTTTCATCGGTTGGCCCTCCTCGTTTTTCTTGCTTTGTTTGTCACAATCAGCCAAACGTAATTTTCACTAAGCCCGTACTTTTCTGCAAGCGCCCGTGCGCCGCGTTTCCTGTCATACGGCATGTACTCAGCCCTGATCGCGTCCACGGTTTTCTGCGAAATCTTCATGGGTTTTCCTCCTGAACCTGTCGGAAATCCTTACACGTTGGGCGGCTCTGTGGGCTTGCCCTCTCCCTCCTTTGGGCGGCGGTAGGCCACCCAAGATTCACCATACAGCTCCTTGGCCCCGTGGTCGTCTGGGTCGTTCAACGTTGCGAAGTACGCCGTGTCTTTGTCTACATAGATAACCAGCGCCCAATAGCGCCGTACGCCCATCTCCACGATGTACACGGGCTGCCCCTCCATCTCGGCGAGTTCGTTCCACGTCAGCGGATCGTTAGGTGGGGTGAGGGTGGGTATGGAGTCAACGTCGTCTCTAAAGTCCCCATAGGCCTTGGCCCATGATATAGGAGCGGCCATGTCATTCCATGGGTCCCGCATCATCCTGCTACACAGCTTTCGCAGCTCGTCAGCATCAATCGGTCTCACCTTTTAGTGTCTCCTTCCTGTTTTCCAGCCTTGCATCCGCTAATCTCATCTTTCGTATCCTCCAATCCCTCCGGCGGACAGCGGTAACAAAGCAGATTTCGGTTTATAATGTTGTAGCAAAATCTAACTCCGTTTTCATTTGTATTCCCCGGCACCATTACACTTTTCGCACCCCCTCCACACCTTCTCCACCTGCTCCCGGCCGCCGGACGGGTTGTCGGCCGCAGTCTGGCACAGCGCCCAAACGCGGGGGCGCAGCTTCTCCCGGATCTCGATTTGGAGCCTTTCCTCCGCGAATTCGTGCGTGAGAATGGGGAATCCCATCAGCTCCTCGCAGTATCTGTGAACGTCTTCAAAGTCCGGCACGAGCAGAACGCCCGTATATGCCGACAGCATCAACGCCTCTTCCCGCGTCATGGCTTCTCCCTCCTTCGCGCCGGCGCGCTGCATGTCCGCCCAGCGCGCCGCCATGCGCGCGCAGGCCTCCTCCGCGGTGAGGAACCCTTCCGGCTCCTCCGCCCCGTCCAGGTCCAGCAGCTCCAGCCGGTCCTCCCCCGCGCCGTAGCTGCCGAAGTGCTCGATCGCGTCCATGCGGCAGGCCGGCCCCGGCCCGGGCAGGCAGACCTGCCAGCCGTCGAGGAAGTGCAGGCAGGTGTGCGGCACGCCCTGCGCCGCGAGCAGCGCGTTCAGGCGCAGGATCTCCCGGTACCGATCGTCCGGGATGTAGTTCCCCTGTTCGTCAAACAGCTCCGAAAAGCTCTTCTGCACAAAGGTCTTCATGGGCATTCCTCCTTCCCGTCCCCTGCGCGCAGGGGACCCAGGCGCATGCCGCAGTGCGGGCAGAAGCGGCCGGGCGGCGCGGGCGAGTCCCACTCATAGCCGCAGTGCGGGCACTGCGGGTAGCCGTAGACGTCCTCGTACCAAGCGCCGGATGCGGGCGGCTCCGTCTCCGCGAGAAATGCCTGGAGGACGCTCAGGTCCTCGAACTTCTGGCCCCAGGCGAGGATCTCGCGGACGTCCGCCGCCTCGTCCCATCCGCGCCCGATGCCGGCGTAGTATGTCCAGCGCCCAGCCGCTGGATCGAACGCCTTGACGATCCCCACGGGCCGCTCCTGGCAGGTGCACAGCCAGAGCACGGAGATGCGCCCCAGGTTTCTCACTTCGCCGCCCCCTTTCGCCAGTCCGGCGCGCGGCGCGCGCAGCCCGCACAGCTTCGCGCCTCCAGCGGGTC
>JBMNOF010000131.1:0-4618 GCA_050942925.1 Candidatus Spyradocola sp. | reverse complement strand
TCCGCCCGTTCGACCACATAAGTGCCCAAAACCTTGATCTGCGTACAGACCTCGCGCAGCTGCGCCAGCAGGGAGGAAGCGGCCGCCCCCGAAAGGTCGCCGACCACTTCAATGTAGAAATAATATTGCCAAGGTGCTCTCTTGAGCGGGCGGGACTTGATGCACTCCAGGTTAAAGCCCAGGTTGCTGACCACGTCCAGGACGCGGGCAAGCTGGCCCGCCTCGTGCCGAAGGGTAAACAAAAGGCTAAATCGATCGCCGTTTTCGGCCATCGATTTAGCGATGAGAATAAATCGAGTGGTATTGTCGTCCGAGGTGTTGATGTCGGGCGCGAGCACGGTCAAGCCATAGAGTTCGGCCGTGGCGGCGGAGGCGATTGCGGCGCAGGACGGGTCGCCCATTTCCACGATGTGCTTGGCGGCAAGGGAGGTGGAGGCATAGCTCACCGGCTCCATTTGCGCCTGGGCGAGGTATTCCCGGCACTGCAGAAGCGCCTGGGGATGCGAATAGACGGTCTTGACCCCGGAAAGGGGCGCGCCAGGAAGACCCAGCAGGTTCTGCCGGATCTTGAGGTCGAACATCTTGCAGATGTAGACGTCATGGGTTTTGAGCAGGTCGAGGATATTGCCCACGTCGCCAGTATGGGAGTTCTCAAAGGGGAGGACGCCGCAGGCGATTTCGCCCGCGTCCACGGCCTCGAAGATCTCCTCAAACGTGGAATAGGAGACGGCGCGGCGCCCCGGGAAGAGGTGCTGCTCCGCCACGTGGGTATGGGAACCCTCGGCGCCAAAATAGCCCACCGGGCCGCCGCCGATGCGCGTGGCCTGATAGGACTTGGAGAGGTCCATGAGCTCCTTTAGGAAGCTCTCGTAATAGGGCAGGTAGCGAAGGTCCTGCACGTAGGCGCTGTTCTTTTTGAGGAGCGCCGCCTCGCGCGCGGGGTCGAAGATGGGCAGGTTATGCTCGGCCTTATAGTGCGCGACGGCTTCCGCGGCCTGCATGCGGCGGCAGAAGAGCTCCGCCATCTTGGCGTCGACCTCTTCGATGGTGCGGCGCGCCTGTTCCAGCTCGGTCATGTCCCAATCCCTCCTCGCTCTACAAAGATCCTCGCTCCCTTCCGGAACGTCGGAACACGGCAAGTATACCACATTTTTTTTACTCTGCAAAGGGGGGCAAGGGCAAAAAATCCCCTCTGCGGCGGAAGGGGGGCGAAAAAACCGTCTTTTTGAGGGTGCGCAGAAAGAGAAGGGGGTGGCGCGCGGTCGGGGGGTCTGCCTGGGGGGAGGCGGTTGCGTTACGAAAGGGGGCGCACCCGTGTTACGGTTGCGAGAAGAGATTTTTGTCACCAACCCCCGTTTCCCCGCTCCCGCAGCGGCGTCAGCCGGCCCAAGGTTATGCGCGCGTTGCGCCCACGTTAGGCCCTTCGCAAACGCTTTGCAGAATCGCAAGAAACGCGGAGGTTGGCGCGCGGTCGGGGGGTCTGCCCGGGGGAGGCGGTTGCGTTACGAAAGGGGGCGCACCCGTGTTACGGTTGCGGGAAGAGATTTCCGTCGCCCACCCCCGTTTCCCCGCTCCCGCAGCGGCGTCAGCCGGCCCAAGGTAATGCGCGCGTTGCGCCTGCGTTAGGCCCTTCGCAAACGCTTTGCAAAAGCGCAAGAAAACGCCCCGGGAATTTTCCCGGGGCGTAAGCCGTCAGTTGCTGCCGTTGTTCGTCGGCAGGAACGGGAGAAGCCGCCCGGCAAAGGCGGGAAGGGAGAGCGTCTGCAGCCAAACCTTTCCCGGCCCCTGCAGCACCGTCAGGAACAACCCCTCGCCGCCAAAGAGCACGTTCTTGAACCCGCGCACCGTCTCTACCCGGTACCCCACGCTGGAGGCAAATACCGCCACGTTGCCCGTGTCCACCTTGATGCGCTCGCCCGGCGCAAGATCCTTCTCTATGGCGCTGCCGTCCACCTCCACAAAGGCCAGTCCGCTCCCGTGCAGGCGCTGCAGCAGGAACCCTTCGCCCCCGAAGAGACCGCGGCCCAGGCCCTGCACCACTTCCACGGAGATCTCCACGCCCGGCGTCGCGCAGAGGAAGGCGTTCTTCTGGCAGATGTACTCGCGGCCGGGCGCGATGGGCAGGGCCAGGATCGAGCCGGGGAAGGACGAGGCCAGGGCGATCTGCTGACCGTCGGCCCGGGCGGTGTAGCTCGCAAGGAACAGCGACTCGCCCGTGAACATCCGCCCCAACCCCTTGAAGAGGCCGCCGCGCATGTTCGTGTCCATCTCGATTCCATCGCTCATCCAGGACATGCCGCCCGACTGGGTGAAAATGCTCTCTCCCCTGTCCAAAAGCAGCGTCACAACGGGCAGCGTGCCGCCCTCGATCCGGTATTTCATGTCCGGGTCCCTCCTTTTTTTGCAATCAGTTCGCCTTGGCAGGCTCCATCTTGCCGATCCACTCCCCGTGCGCACCGTCGCGCAGGTAGACGGGAATGCGGTGCAGGGGCGCTTCCGCCTCCAGGGTCTGTCCGCCCGCATGGGTTTCGCCCGTGGCCATGTCCGTCCAGGAGGCGCCCGCGGGCAGGTAGACCGCGCGCCGCCGCGCGCCCGCCTCGGTCACGGGCGCGACGAGCACATCCGGGCCGAAGAGGTATTCGTCCTTTCGGTCCCAAGCCAAGGGATCGTCCGGGAACGCAAAGAACAGCGGCCGGATCACGGGCGCGCCCGTCTCGTGCGCCTGGCGCATCAGCTCGCGCGTGTAGGGGCGCATGGTCTCGCGCAGGGCGATCAGGCGGGTGAAGATCTCCTCGCACTCCGGGCCGTAGGACCAGATCTCGTTGTCCGCGCCGCTGTTGAGGCGGGGCTCGCCGGACTTGGTCTGCACCTGGACGCGCGGGTCGCGCACGCCGTGCAGGCGCATGACCGGGCAGAAGGTGCCCCACTGGAACCAGCGAATCAGCAGCTCGTGGAAGGCGGGATCACGGGCGTCCGCGCCGATGAAGCCGCCGATGTCCGTGGTCCACCAGGGGATGCCGGCGATGCCCATGTTCAGCCCGGCGCAGATCTGCTTGCGGAGCGTGGGAAAGTCGGAGTGCACGTCCCCGGACCAGACGAGCGCGCCGTAGCGGGCGCTGCCGGCCCACGCGCAGCGCAGGAGGTTGACGATCTCCTTCTGCCCGTCCCTCTTCTGGCCCTCGTAGAAGGCGCGGGCGTAGGCCTGCGGGTAGAGGTTGCCCACCTTCATCACGGGCCCGGCGTGGTAGCGGAAGTTCTCAAAGTCGTAGACGCCGTACTCCGGCTCGGCCTCGTCCAGCCAGAAGGTCTCAATGCCGTAGTCGGCGTAGTTCTTGCGGATCTTCTCCCAGAGCCAGGCGCGGGCCTCGGGGTTGGTGAAGTCGAAGAACATGACGTTTTCGTCGCCCTTGCGGAACTGCACGTCCTCGCCGCGGTCGCTACGCACCAGGTACCCCTCGCGGTCCATTTCGGCGAAGTTCTCGCTCTTATAGGAGACCTGCGGCCAGATGGAGACCATGCACTTCATGCCCATGGAGGAGAGCTCCTCGACCATGCCCTTGGGGTCGGGCCAGAACTCCTCCTCAAACCGGTAGTCGCCCATGTAGGGCCAGTGGAAGAAGTCGATGACGATGACGTCGACGTGGACGCCGCGGCGGTGGTACTCGCGGGCGACGCGCAGGAGCTCCTCCTGGTTCCAATAGCGGAGCTTGCACTGCCAAAAGCCCAGGCCGTACTCGGGCATCTGGGGGGCGCGGCCCACGGCGGCGGAATAGCGCTCCAGGATCTTGGCGGGCGTGTCGCCGCAGCAGAGGTAGTAGTCCATCTGATCCGTGTCCTCCGCGATCCACTCGGTCAGGTTCTCGCCGAAGGTGGCGCGGCCGATGGCCGGGTTGTGCCAGAGGAAGCCGTAGCCGCGGTTGGAGAGGACGAAGGGAACGCTCGCCTGGGAGTTGCGCTGCGCCAGCTCAAAGAAGCTGCCCTTGCAGTTCAGCGTCTCCTGCTGGTACTGGCCCATGCCGTAGAGCTTTTCCCCCGCCTGGGCCTCGAACTGGACGAGGAGCTGGCACGCGCCCCCGGGCAGCGGGCGGAAGCGGCGCGGACGGATCTTGAGCGCGTCCGTGCCGCCGCGCTCGGCCAGCAAAAGCTCGCCGCGCTGGTTGAAGTAGGAGATGCTGAGGCGGTCCGGGCGGTCGGCGCAGAAGCGGACCTCGGCGCGCAGGTCGCCCACGGTGATCGCGGCAGCGTCCTGCGCGATGTCGATTCGGGACTCGGTTTCCGGCTGCGGCAGCAGCGCATAGTCGGTCAGTTCCGGTTCCTGCATGTAGCGGGCGAGCACGCGCAAGCCGCTCTCGCCCCAGGGGAGAAACCAGAGGGTTTCCCCGCGGTAGCGGCACTTGAGCGCACGGCCTTCCTGCCAAAACATGGCCATATTCTGTGTACCCCCTGTCAATCTGTGGAGAGAAGAGAGGGGCGGGAAGGGGAGAGTCCCTTACCGCCCCTGCCGACAAGACGGTGGAACGGCGCCAGGGGTTACAGGTCGACGTCTGCACCCTTGCGGACGAAGACGGGGATGACCTCGAGCGGCGCCGCGGCGGTGACGGTCTGGCCGCCGGCGTAC
>JBMNOF010000130.1:0-4783 GCA_050942925.1 Candidatus Spyradocola sp. | reverse complement strand
GTCCCCCGCCGCCCCCCCGCGGCCCCCCCCCCGGGGGGGCGGCCCCGCCCTCTCTGCGCTTGTCTATCCGCCTGTTTTTTGGGCCTTGTACTTGGAAGGGCTGCACCCCACCGCCTTGCGGAAGGTGTTGGAAAAGTACTCCACGGACCCAAACCCGCACCGCTGTGCGACCTCGCTGACCGCCATCCCCTGGGAGAGAAAGACCCGCGCGTGCTCCAGGCGGACCTGCTCCAAGTAGGCGTTGAAGGAAAGGCCCGTTTCCCCCTTGAGGAGCTTGCCGAGGTAGGCGCTGTCATACCCCAGTTCCCCTGCGAGGTCCTTCAGCCGCAAGGGGCGCTGGTAGTTGTTCTCGATGGATTGCAGAACCCGTTGGCACACGTCTGCGGCGCCGGCGCGGCCCGCCCGCTGGATCGCCCGGAGCAGGGCCTGCCGGAGCGCATCCACCGCCTCCTCCAGGTTGGCGGCCGTGCCGATGCGCAGCATGCCCTCCTCTTCCAGCAGAACCCCTGCAAAAAAATCCTGCAGGTGCCGGTTGACTCTTCTATAGAGGCTCAGCAGAAACGCGCGCGCCTCCCGCGGGGGCAGTCCCCCGGCGCGCAACTGCACCAAGAGCGTTCGCAATTCCCGCTCGACGGCCTGCGGGTCCTGGGCGTCCAGCGCGCGGCAGAGGGTTTTTCCCGTTTCCTCGCGGTCCGCCGGCGGGAGCGTTTTTTCGAAAAGGTCCGCAAACTCGCGGGCATCGCACAGGGCTTGACCGGTTCGGCGGAACAGCCAGGCATGGTCCAAAAGCCGCATCGCCTGGCGATAGCGCGGACGGAGCTCCTCCGGCTGTGTCCCCGTGTCGCTCACGAACAGGGCGGCGTCCGGGTCCTGGCGCAGGAGCGCCTGTGCGGCGCGCTCCCGGGCTGCAATCGCCTCGCGTCCCTGCAGGAGTACGACCAGGCAGCGCTCCAGGTTCACGGCCGGACACGTCGCGGGGAGCTCGCTGCACAGCGCCGCCTGATCGGCGGCCATGCGCTCCGGCGGGCAGGCGAGGAGCAGAAGGCGGAAGGGTTCCCCGTGCCGGCACAGACCCACCGCGTCGGCGTCGCGCGCGATGCGGCCGCGCAGGAGCCCTTCCAGGATGGAGGCGCGCAGCTGGCTGAGGCTTTGGTTGCCGTAGAGCTCCACGACATTGTCGAGCAGGAGGGCTTCCTCCGCCTTGAGCACCGCGCGAAGGAGCTCGCCCTCGTCCACAGGCTTGAGCAAATAGTCCGTCGCGCCGCAGCGGATGGCCTCGCGGGCATACGCAAATTCTGCATAGCCGGTCAGCAGGATAAACTTGCCGTGGAATCCCGCTTCTCTTGCGCGCTGCATGACCTCCACGCCGCTCAAGCCAGGCATCTTGATGTCCAGCAGCACGATGTCCGGCCGTAGGTCGAGCAGTTTTGCCAGCGCCTCTTCGCCGTCGCCCGCCTCGCCCTGCACCGTAAAGCCATAGGCTTTCCAGTCCACAAGGCTTTGCAATCCCTGGCGCACCAGGGGTTCATCATCGACAACCATCAATTTCATGCTTCTCTCTCCGTCAGGACCGGGAGCCGCAGGTCCACACGCGTGCCTTTTCCCGGCTTGCTCTGAATGCTCACGCCGTAATCCGGCCCATAGCAAAGGCGAATTCTCTGATCCACATTGAACAGGCCGATGTTTTTTCCGTCCGGCTTGGGCGTTCCCGTCTTCATGCGCCGCAGGAGCGCTTGCCGCTGCGCCTCCTCCATCCCGACGCCGTTGTCCAGGACGCTCAGGCGCAGCACATCACCCTCTCGCCGGGCCTTGACCCGAATTTTGCCCATGCCGCGCTTTGCGTCCAGGCCATGGATCACGGCGTTTTCCACCAAGGGCAGGAGCAGGAGCGGCAGGGTGTAGAGATGGTCCGCGTCCACCGCCTCGTCCGCCTCGATCTCGTAGGCGATGCGTGCCCCGTACCGGAACTGCTGGATCTCCAGGTAATCTTGGACCAGGTCCAGCTCACTGCGCAGCGTAACGGTGGACTGGGAAGCCGACAGCAGGCGGCGCATGATCTGGCCTAGCTTGTAGACGATGGTGGCGACCTCGCGATCCTGGTTCATGACCGCCTTCATCCGGATGGATTCCAGGGTGTTGAACAGGAAGTGCGGGTTGATCTGGCTGGCAAGCATCTTGTACTCGATCTCCGTCTGATACGAGAGCAACCTTTGATAGACCAGCTCCTTTTCGTAGACCTGACGGTTGAGATCCTGCAGGATTTGGACGGTGCGCGTCATGTCCCAGAAAAGCTGCGCCAGCTCATCGCTGCCCTTCACGGTTTGCGGCGAAATGCCCGTCCCGCCCTGGGCGATGCTGCGCATTTGATTGCGCAGAACCGTGACGCGCCAACCCAACCGATAGCTATACACCAACACCACCAGCAGCGCCGCGAGCATGGGCAGGCAGAGCAGCCCCGCAAAGCGCAGGCGCAGATTCCACAGATCCGCGCGCGCATTGGGGTCCGCCGTGACGACGGCGAACTGCTTTTCGTTTTGCGCCACATAGACCTCGCTTTGACAGGCCAACATTTCCGTTCCGCAGAAAAAGAGCATCTGTGCCTCCCCGCCGCTCGCCTCGGGAAGGTCGCCGCTTCCGTAGAACGGCTCGCCCTGCAGGTAGAGGACGGTCCGAAATTCCCCGTCGGAGATCTGCAGGCGCAGATAGTCGTTGCTCAAGCGCAGGACCATGACGGCAAATTGACCGCCTCCCAGCGGCATCTTGCGCACGAGGCAGAGCTGGCTCTCCCTCTCGTTCGCCAGGACATACCAGCGGATCGTGCCCTTGCTGGCCGCTGCCGTTTGGTACCACTCGCTGTCCGCCACCCCTTCGTCCACCGCGAGAAACGGGCCCCGGCTGACCAGCCCGGAATTCGTCGTGTAGATTTCGATCGCGTCCAGGGCGGGATAGTTGCGCAGGAGCTCCGCTATCCCCGTAAACGTAAAGAGGTTGCGCTCCGCCTCTTCCGGCGGCAGGCGCAGCAGCGCCCGCAGGTTCTCGTCAAAGAGGATGTTCTGGGAGACGTTGACGCAGAGCATTGTGGCATTGGAAAAGACCACGCGGGTTTGCGCGTGTTTGCGCTGCACGGCCTGGGACCGCTGTTCAAAAAAGAGGTTCCCGGTGGAGACAACGGCAAAAATCCCCGCCGCAAGGCAGGGGATCGCACACACCAAAATGTAGAAAAGCCTGAGCTTTGCCCCCATGCGCATGGCGTTCAGCCGCTTGACCATCCTTCGCCTGGCGCGCGCAAGTCCTTTCCGCATGCCTTCCCCCCTCTCCCTTCCCTTTTCTTGTTTAAGACTAGCATTTGCCGCACAAAACCGTCAAGAAACGCACCACCTTATTTCGTTTCCGCGCTTTTTGTGCAGTGCGGAATTTTGTGCATCCCTAATTTTTACAAGTTTTATCACTAAAAATTACATTCTTTTAACCATTGGTTTTGTGCAAGAATGGGGGCACGAGAGGAGGTACAATTTATGTCGCAGCACCCCGTTCCGGCGCCCATTCGCCGACCCACCTTAAACGCCCGCAAGTTGCAGAGTTACAAGATGTTTTTGTTGATTCTGCCCTTCATGGCGTTGGTCTTTCTGTTCTCCTACTTTCCCTTGCACGGATGGATCTACGCGTTTTACGATTACAGACCGCCATTCAAGCTGACGGACTGTGAATTTGTAGGGCTGGAATGGTTCACCTCCATGTTCTCCACGCCCTCCAAGCGCGCACAAATCGGAGATGTAATGCTCAACACCTTCGTCATGAGCGGTCTGGGGATTCTGACCTCGTGGCTGCCGATGGCCTTCGCCATTCTGCTTTCCGAGATCAAGAACCAGCCCTTTAAGAAGGTCGTGCAAACGCTGACGACGCTGCCCAACTTCATTTCCTGGGTTCTGGTGTACTCGCTGGCCTTTTCCCTGTTCTCCTCTTCCGGCATGGTGAACAACCTGCTGATCCGCCTGGGCGTTTACGACGAGCCGATCCTCTACCTGCAAATGGAGAGCAACGTCTGGATCACGATGTGGCTCTGGGGAAACTGGAAGGGCATGGGCTGGTCGGCCATCATGTACATCGCCGCTATAACGGGCATCGACCAGGAGCTGTACGAGGCCGCCTACGTGGACGGCGCAGGGCGCTTCCGGGTGATCTGGCACATCACTGTGCCGGGCCTGTTGCCGACGTACTTTGTGCTTTTGCTCATGAGCGTAGCCAATTTCCTGAACAACGGCGTGGATCAATACTACGTCTTCCAAAACGCATTCAACAAGAAGCGGATACAGGTTCTGGACCTATACGTCTACAACCTGGGCCTGGGTTCGGGAAGCTACTCGCTCGCCACGGCGATCTCCATTCTGAAGTCGCTGGTGAGCCTGACGCTGCTCTTCACGGTCAACGGCCTCTCCAAGGGCTTCCGCGGCGAGAGCATCATCTGAGCGAAAGGAGGACACACGCATGGCAACCGGCGCGCATCCCGTTGGATACAAGATCACACCCGGCGAGCGGATCTTTCTGGTCGTACTCTATCTCTTCTTTATTCTGTTTACCTTTATTTGCGTCTATCCGTTTTACTACCTGATCATCAATTCGATCTCCGCCAACGACGTTTCCGCCCGCGGCGACGTCATGTTCTACCCCATCGGCGTACACCTGCAAAACTATGTGGACGTCATGAAGATCCAAGGTCTTGGGCAGGCCGCGCTCATCTCCGTCGGTAGGACGGTTTTGGGCACGCTATGCACGCTGCTGGGCT
>JBMNOF010000023.1:0-25378 GCA_050942925.1 Candidatus Spyradocola sp. | reverse complement strand
CCTTGATCCGCGGCATCATCGCGCAGAAGGGGGACCGCATCCTGCACGAACCCGCCGAACCCTTCGTGATGGTCACGGGCTATTTGGATAGCTCCGTCAAGATCACCATGCGCGTCTGGTGCCCCTCGGCGGACCTTTGGAACCTCAACTTCGAGTTCCTCAAGGAGGTCAAGGCCGCCTTCGACCAGAATGGCATCCACATCCCCTACAACCAGATGGACGTCCACATCATCCAGAACTGACGCCCTTCCGACAATCCGCCCCTCACACGGGCGGATTTTTTTTGTTGACCCGAGAAAGCCCTTCAAAACCTGTACCGAAGATGGTATACTGGTTGGGAATGTGAATTTGCCGGGGAGAGGGGAGTGCGATATTGAGCATAGCGTGCTTTACGGGCCACCGGCCCAGCAAACGGATGCGCTTCGATCCCAATACGCCCGATGGCGCCGTGCTGCGCGAGCGAATCGACCAAGCCGTCTGCCTGCTGTGCAACGAGCGCCAAGTGGACCTCTTCCTCTGCGGCATGGCCGCCGGCTTTGACCTTTTCGCCGCCCGGCGCGTGCTGGACCTGCGCCAGGCAGGCCGGATTCCCCAGGAAACCGGCCTCATCGCCGTCTTACCCTACCCGAGCCACAGCTGGGACGTCCCCCTGGACTGGCAAAACCTGCACAACGAGGTCCTGCAGTGCTGCCAGGACCAGTACGTCGCCTCCGGGGAGAAGCGCGCAGATAGCTACCGCCGCCGAAACGACTACATGACCGCCCATGCGGACTACGTCCTCGCCTATTGGAATCACGATCCCCGAACGGGAACCGGCCAGACCGTGCGCATGGCGCGCGAGCGCGACCGCGTGATCCTAAACCTCTACGATTGGTAGAAAATCGGCAAATTTCTCACGGTTTTTTCTTCCGTTCCCGTTTCGATGAACGGATGAGGGGTAAAATAAAGGAGAGATGCAAAGAATGTCTCAAGTGCACGCACGAACCCTCCGCCTCGTGGGGGAGGAAGGCATGCTTCGCCTGGCACACGCCCGTGTCGCGGTGTTCGGTCTGGGCGGCGTGGGCGGCGCGGCGGTTTGGGCGCTCTCGCGCTGCGGAGTCGGGATGCTGCGGCTCATCGATTGCGACGAGGTCGCCGAGAGCAACCTCAACCGCCAGATGGTCGCCGAGTTCGACACCATCGGGATGCGCAAGACGCTCGCCGCCGAGCGGATGATCCGGCGCTACAACCGGCAGATCGCCCTGGACCTTCGGGACGTTCGCGCGGGGGAGGACAACGTTCCCGACCTGTGCGCGGACATGGACGTCGTGATCGACGCCGTGGACGATTTGAACGCCAAAGAGGCGTTGGCTGTGCACTGCGCCCAAAGCGGCATTGTCCTGCTCTCCAGCATGGGCACGGGCAATAAGCTGGGAACCAGCTTTTCCATGCGCGACCTGGCGGATACCAGCGGCGACCCCTTGGCCCGCGCCATGCGCCGCCGCCTGCGCCGGCGCGGCATCGAGCACCTTCCGGTTTGCATCTCGGCGGAATTGCCCCGCACCGTCCCGCCGGACGAAAGGGGCGGGCACACGCCCGCATCCATCGCCTTTGTTCCGCCCAGCGCCGGGTTGACGCTCGCGGCGGAAGCAGTGCGCATTTTGCTGGAAAGGGAGGCGAACCCCCATGCGGGAGAGCGGGATCATCACGGAGATTAAGGAGCATACCATGATGGTGGAATTTGAGCGGTCCTCCATGTGCGAAAAGTGCGGCGCGTGCGAGCGCGCGCACAGCGCCATGCGCATGGAGGTGGAGAGAATCGGCAACGCCAGCCTGGGCGACCGCGTGGAGGTGGACCTGCCCGAGCGCACGGTCGTGCGCGCTGCGCTGGTGGCCTACGGAATCCCCTTGGCGCTGCTGCTGACGGGCCTGGTGGTGGGCTCCGCGCTTCCGGGCGCGCTGCACCTTCCGGGGAATCCCGACCTCTACGCGCTGGCGTTGGGCCTGCTCCTTGCCGCAGGCGCCTTCCTGGCCCTTCGCCTGACGGAGCGCAAGCGCCGCAGCTCCGGACGCTATGCCCCCAAGGTTGTGAAGTTGGAACGCCTCTGCGAGAAGATGCAGAGCGCCAATGCTCCCACAAAACCATAGAATAAACAATACGGAAAGGCAGGATGAAAAAGTATGGCAATGAAATTGGACAGCACGAATTTTGACAAGGTTCTCGCGACCCCGGATACCCCTGTGCTCGTGGACTTCTGGGCGACCTGGTGCGGCCCGTGCCGCATGGTTGCGCCCATCATCGAGCAGGTTGCGGCAGAATACGCCGGCCGCGCCATCGTGGGCAAGGTCGATGTGGATGAGTGCGGAGATCTCGCCATGCGCTATGGCGTGATGTCCATCCCCACGGTCATCGTCTTTAAGAACGGCAAGCCCGTCGCGCAGCAGATCGGCGCGGTTGGCAAGGGCGTCTACACCGCCATGCTGGACCGTGCCCTGTAAACCGGCACGCCGGCATCCCCGTACATATAGGAAAGCGGGTAGGAAGAGAAGGTTTTTCTCTTCCTACCCGCTTTTTCTTACTCATTCGCTCCACTTCGTGGTGCTGATGTCATCGTGCAGTATGCGGGAGATCTTGTCCAACGAATAGAGGTCCGCTTTGCTGATGATGTCGGACGCAAGATCAATGTCGGGAATCTTGAGGTAATCCTGCAGGAGATAGTTCGGCGTCACCCGCAGCACGTTGCAGAGCGTCAAGAGGTTTTCCAAGCTGGGCGCGCGCGTTCCTCGTTCGATGTGCCCGATGAAGGGGATGGATACTTCGCAAAGCTCTGCAAGCTTTGCCTGGGTAAGTCCCAACTCCTTGCGCTTGCCCCGCACGCGGATCCCGAACTTAGTGAATGTCATTCGGACTTGCCTCCCTTTTATGCATCCCACCCTATCAGGATGCGTCTGCATCTCTATTTTATCCCGGTTTTCCTCAAAGCAAAACTGACGTAAAGAACAAGAACTGTACTATAAGTAGTATTCTGAACAAAAAGGGAGGCAGAAACGCAAACGAAAAACCGTCTTGCGCAGAAGGCACAGGGGAGGAGAATCCCGTTTTCCAAAATATGGAAAACTGGGGAAAAACAGGTGTTGCGGAGTGGTACAGAGGGGCAAAACACGTCCGTCTAGGTCCTTGTGTAGGCAAAAAGAGAGGGGCACAGCACTTCGCTGTGTCCCTCCGCTTGGTCGAGTGACGATTGCGGAACCTTATTCTGCCGTGGTTTCGGCATCGTAGTAATAGCGTCCAATCATGTAAGGATAGCCGTCATGCGTGGCATCCGCGTGCACGTCCGCATAGACGTTGTAGGTCTTGCCTTCCTCCAGGGACTTGCCGTCGACCATCTCCAGGTAAATGTACTTGGGGGCGTCCGCCGTGCCGACGTTGTAGAGGCAGGTGTAGGGATCGGTGGAGAAGACCTGGCTCACCGAGCCCGTGCAGAGGAACGGCTGGTACGTGCCCGCGTAGTTGCTCAGCGCGTTGTAATCCATCTTATAGGCCTTTTCCACGTATTCCGACGCGGTCGGCAGGTAGGTGATGGTGTGGGTCAACGTCGAGCTCTTGTCGCCGCTGGTCGCGGTGATGACCACGTCGTTATCGCCGAAGGAGGACATCTTGGCGACAAAGGAGAAGGTGCCGTCGTCGTTTGTCGTGACCTCTCCCTCCGTGGGCGAGGTGACCTGGATCTGCACGCCCGGGGCCACGCTGCCGGAAATGGTGACCGTGTCGCTCTCTACGGTCGAGGGCGTGGAAGCATCCAGTTCAATGGGCACTTCCATCACCGGACGCGTGATGACGATGTTCTGCGTCACGGACTTGCAGCCTTCCTTCATCACGACGATCGGGATGGTGTTTTCGCCCGTGGGCGTCACGTCCACGTTGTAGATGATGGTTCCCACGCCGGATTCATCCTCCGTGATCAGGTCCGAGACATCTTCCCCGCCAATGGTGACGGTGGAACCCGTCTCCACGCGGATCTTGACCTGATAGGTGCCCAGGGTCGTGTCATCTGCGCCGCCTGCCGGGCTGACGATCTCCAGGTAGGCGTCCGGCGGGGTGACGACGAAGGTGATGGGGTCCATATCCGTCTCCTGTCCGCTGCCGGCCTGGTGCAGGACGGGGTTGAGCGTGACCTCCACATCGTCATTGACGATGCGGTTGCCGATGAGCGCGCTGTCCTCCACCTGGAGGGTGCCCACGCCCCCCGCGATGGAAACGTTGTAGCTCGTGCCCAGATCCTCGTTCGTGATGTAGATCAGATCGCCGTCATTGCCCTTGAAGGTGATGATGTGGCCGGGACGGCCGTTCACCTCGCCCGTGGTCACGGTCGGGGCGTTGGGATCTGTCGACGTGGCGGGCGTCTCCTCCGGAGCGGGGGAGTCCGCCGGGGCGCTGGTGCCCGGCTCGCGGTTGGCCAGCGCGCGAACGCCCATCACCACGCCAAACACGATCAGCGCCAGCAGGAGGATCGCCGCTACACCCACGATGATCATCCGCTGCAGGTTCTGTACCCGCAGCCCAGCCAGCGGATTGCCGCCTCGGTCGCCTCCATGCCCATCGTCCGAGCCGCCGGAGCTTCCGGAACCGCTGCGCGAGGAGTGCAGGCGCATGGGCACCTCCTCCTGGGAGCGCGCACGCGTGGGCCGCTCCGGAGAGGGGAGAGAGCGCTCGCGGTTGGCGCTGCGCGGCGCGCGCGCCCCCTCGCGGGGCGCTTCCCAACGCCGCGCGTCGGCCATCTCCTCGCGGGGCGCTTCCCGCCGGCGAACAGGCGGCTCAACCGGCGTCTCGCGCCGGCGCGGCGCACTTTCTGCCGAGACGTGCGCATGCGCGCGCGTCCCGTCTGCGCGCTCCTCGTTGCGGCGCTGGAGGACCGACGCGCTGCGTGCCGCCTCGTGCCGCGCAATGGCGTCCAGACCGCTGCGCGCCGGCGCGCCGTAAACCATGCCCTCGTCCGCGTAGCCGGACATGGACCGAGAGTCCAACGTGGACCGGGGGTCCGACCCGGACCGGGAGTCCAACGTGGACCGGGAGTCCGACACGGACCGGGGAGAGGGGCGGCGCGTGCCTTCCAAAGGTGCAAAAACCTCCCGCTCCTGCTGCTCGCGCTCGCGCTCCATGCGCAGGGCGCGCTCGTGCCGCGGACTGCGCTCGTCGCTGATGGGCGGCTGCGCGCTGCGCGAGGGCGCGCTCATCGGCTGTGCGGTCTGCGGTGCCGTGCGCGGCTTTCCTGCGCGCGGACGCGCTGTGCTCCGGGGCCGCACAAATTCATCCTGTCCCAAATTGCTCAGCGCCTCCTTCACCCATGCGGGCTGCTCCGGCTTGGGGGCCTTCTGCGGCTGGACCGGAGGCTTCTGCTGTGCGGCAGGCGCCTCCTCGGCGGCGGCAGGCGCTTCCTTGGCGGCCGCGGCGGCTTCCTCGTCCGCAGGGGCGGCCGGCTGGGGCAGCTCAATGGCTTCGTCAAAGGGATCGGTGTTTTGTACCTCCGCAACCAAGTTGCGCTTGGCCGTGGCAAAGGCTTTGAACTCATCTCCCTGCTCATCCGCTTTCTTCGCGGAGAGACGAGCGGTGGGCTTGAAATCCTCTACGCGCTCCACGCGCGGCTCCGCCTTGGCCGGCCGCGGCTTATAGACGGTCTGCGGCTCGTCCTCGGTTTCGGGCGCAGGGGGCAGGCGGCGGCGGCTCATCAGCTTGCGCGGCCGGGGCTCGTCCACCGGAGAGGTTCCCCGCCCGCCCAAGCGCGACGGGGGATTGGTAAAGATCGCGTGAATGATCTCGTGGTTGATGGCCGGGTCCGGCGGCGCGACCTCCGGTTCCGGAGACGTCGGGATCGGGCGCACCGGGGAAGCGGCGGCCTGCTTGCCCACCACCGGCGCAAACCGCCGTGTTTCCTGCGTCGGCTCCTGCGCCTGTGCCGGTTCCGCGGCGCGGTAGACGGTTGCGGGCTCGTCGTCCTCAGCCGCGGGGGCCGTGGGAACGGCCGGAGCCTTGGGCTTGGCGGGAGCGGTCTTCTGCGGCGCGCGGTAGACGGTCACCGGCTCATCGTCCTCAGCCGCGGGGGCCGTGGGAACGGCCGGAGCCTTGGGCGCAGCGGGAACGGCCTTCTGCGGCGCGCGGTAGACGGTCACGGGCTCGTCGTCCTCAGCCTCGGGGGCCGTGGGAACAGCCGGAGCCTTGGGGGCAGCGGGAACGGCCTTCTGCGGCGCACGGTAGACGGTCACCGGCTCGTCATCCTCGGCGTCTTCCTCGACGGCGACCGGCCGGATGAGCGGCGCCGCATCGGGCGCCTTTTCCGCGCTCTGCGCGCCCGCAGGCGGGAAGCCGTAGACTTCCTCCGTATCCTCTTCCTCCTCGTCGGACCAGTTGCCCTCGTCGTAAAGGGAGAAGATCTCGCCCGACTGGAGTTCGCGTTCCAGGTCCATCGCATCGGGCTTGGCCGTCGGGGACGGAGCCTCTGCCGGGGGAGCCGACTCCGCAGGCCCGACCGGCTCGGCGCCGGCTACGGCCTTTTTCTCCGCGCCCGAATCGGGTGCAGGCGGGAGGTCCGCGCCACAGCGAAAGCACTTGGTAAAGTGGGCTCTATTCCAAATTCCGCAAGAAGGACACTTCATTTCTTTGGTCCGCCTCCTATGGGTGATGATCGGGCTTGGCAGGCCCGTAAAGCGGCCCGGGAGCGCTCGGCGCGCGGGCAGAAAACACCAATTGCTTCAATTCGACCCAGCAAACAAAAAATCCTGCTATTCGGCAAGGGAAATTTCTATATCCAAACGACGGCAAACATGGTACAATAGGGACATCAATCCTAGCTTTTGGAGGTCATACCCATGGACAACTTTAAGGAAGAAGTCGTCACAAGGCACCAGGGGCGGGTTCTCAACGCACTGGGCTACATCTTGAGCTGGTTTTTGCTCGTCTGCTTCGGCTTGGTGGGCTTGATGGGCCTTTCGGGCCTGATGGCGCTCAATTTTACGGTGACCAATGTCGTGGCGCTGGTCATCGGCGGGGGCGTCGCGTTCCTGCTCTTCCGCTACAAGGACAACTTCCGCATCGAGTACGAGTACTCCTTTACCAACGGCGAGATGGACTTTGCCATGGTCCTTGGCAACTCCCGCCGCAAGCAGCTCCTCTCGCTCCGCATCCGGGAGATGGAGGCCGGCGGCTGGGTGGATGGCCCCACCTTTGACAAGTACGACAACATGAAGGACCTCAAGCGCCTGGACTACTTCCTCAACTCCAAGTCCCGGCTCTATTACCTCTACTTCATCCGCGACGGCAAGCGCACGCTCCTCCTCATGGAGCCCACGCAGGAGATGGTCAACATGATGGCCCAGTACTCCAAGGTGCTGGAAAGCTGATGCCGGGAGAGAAATCCTTCTTCTGTACCGTCCCGGCCGCGTGCGACGGCCTTCGCGCGGACGAGGCGCTGCGGGCGCTGTTCGGCCTGTCTGCGCGCCAGATCCGCGCCCTCAAGCGCACAAAGGGCATCCGATTGGACGGCGCGCCCGTCTATGCCAACCGCACGGTCCGCACCGGCCAAGTGCTCGGCGCGGTCTGCGAGAGCCCACACGACCAGGGCATCTGCCCGGAGGAGGGACCGCTGTCCGTCCTCTATGCGGACGAGGACCTGCTCCTCGTGGACAAGCCCGCGCCCATGGCCACCCTCCCCACGAGCGACAAGCCCCTGGGGACGCTGGCCAACCTCGTCGCCGCCTACGAGGGAAGGTCGCCCTTTCTGTTCCGGCCCGTCAACCGGCTGGACCGGGGCACCAGCGGCATCGTCGTCGTCGCGCGGAACGCGCCCGCGCAAAAGCAGCTGATGGAGGCCCTGCACACGCCCGCGTTCCTCCGGGAGTACCTCGCCGTCTGCGAGGGCCTGGTCGAGGCGGACGCCGGGCGCATCGTGGCGCCCATCGGCAGGGAAGAGGGCTCGGGGCTCCGGCGCTGCGTCCGGCCGGATGGCCAGAGCAGCGAAACGCAGTTCCGCGTCCTTTTTCGCTTTAAGGAAACGAGGCGAACGCTCCTTTCGTTGCGGCTCCTCACGGGCCGCACCCATCAGATCCGCGTCCACCTTTCCCACATCGGCCATCCCGTGACCGGCGACGCGCTCTATGGCACGCCCTGTGCCGAGCTTCCGGACCGCTTTGCGCTGCACGCCTGGCGCGCGGCGCTCGTCCAACCCTTTACCGGTGCGCGCATCGACGTGCGCGCGCCCCTGCCCGAGGGCTTTGCCGCCCTCGCACACCGAAGCGGGGAGGGAGTGCTTTGATTTGGCAGACGGTGGATGGCGTTGCCTTCCGCATGAACCAAGCCCAGGATTTCTCGTTTCTTGCCCGGTTTGGCCGCGTATTCCGCGTCCTGGACGACCAGGACTCCGGCAACCTCTGCTTTGGCCTCGAGGGAGAGGCGGGCCGCCTCTTCCTCAAGTTCGCCGGCGCGCGGACGGCGCGGGCGAGCGTCTCGCCCGGGGAAGCCGTGGAGAACCTGCGCGCCGCCGCCCGCGTCACGCGGGATCTTGCGCACCCGCGCCTGCTGCCCCTTCTGTGGGACGGCGAGATCGGCGGCGGATACGCCGCGGTCTTTCCTTGGACGGACGCTATCTGCATGGGGCGCATGTACCCGGCACAGCGCGCGGCGTTTTTCGACCTGCCGCTCGCCGCGCGCCTGAGCGTGGAGGACGACCTGCTCGACTTCCTGGTCTGTACCCATGAGCGCGGCTATGTCGCCGTGGACTTCTACGACGGCAGCGTGCTCTTTGACCGAGCGGCCGGGCACGCCCTCTTCTGCGATGTGGACCTGTTCGCCCGGAAGCCCTTCATCAACCGCAGGGGCCGGCTCTGGGGCTCTTCGCGCTTCATGGCGCCGGAGGAGTTTGCGCTCGGCGCGCAGATCGACGAGCGGACGAACGTCTACCTCGCCGGGTGCATGGCCTTTGCCCTTGTTGGCGACGAGCGCGACCGCACGCGCGAAACCTGGCGGGCGGGCGACCGTCTCTTCCGCATCGCCTCGCGCGCCGCATCTCCGGAGCGCGAAAACCGCTACTCCACGCTTTCCGCCCTGCGCGCGGATTGGCTCCGCGCCCGCGCAGAGGAAGGCGTTTGACGCACTTCCCCAAAGAATAAAGACACGGAGGAACAGAACATGAACATCTACCATCAGCCCTGGATGCTCGTCCCCAACCACATCCGCGGCAAGGGGGGCCGCGAGATCGACAAGCTGCGCGGCGTGACCCCCGCCCTGGACACGGACTCCGGCTCCGAGGCATGGATCGGGTCCGTCACGCGCGTGGGCAACCCGCCGCCCGAGGCCCCGAACTACGGCTGCAGCGAGGTTGTGCTGCCGGATGGCCGGCGGGAGTTCCTCTTTGAGGCCATTGCCGAAAACCCGGAGGAGATCCTGGGCCGGACGCACATGGCCAAGAACGGGCAGGGTCTGGGCATGCTCATCAAGTTCCTGGACGCGCAGGCGCAGTACGGCCTGCAGTGCCACCCCACCCGCCCGTGGGCCAAGAAGATGTGGAACAGCCCCTACGGCAAGGAGGAGAGCTGGTACGTCATCGGCACGCGCGATGACACGGCCGAGCCCGCGTACATCCTCTTGGGCTTCAAGGAGGGCGTGACCCGCGAAACCTGGGAGGAGGCCTATTTCCGCGACGACCTCAAGGCCCTGGAGGCCCTCTGCCACAAGATTCCGGTGCAGGTGGGGGAGGCCTACTTCGTCGGCGGCGGCTGCCCGCACGCCCTGGGCGAGGGCTGCCTGGTCATCGAGGTGCAGGAGCCGGCGGACATCACCCTCGGCGCGCACCCCTACCGCGCCATGCCCGAGGCGTGGAAGCAGAAAAACCCGGACGTCCCCGCGGGCCTCTTCGACGAGCGCCTGCTGGGCGCCTATGTCTACGACGGCTGCACCTATGACGAGAACCTGCGCCGCTAGCGCGCGCCGCGCGTGACGGTCCGCAAGGGACCGTGGGGCCGCGAGGAGATCGTCATCGGCCCCGCGCAGACGAAGTTCTTCTCGTTCACGGAGCTGAACCTCGCGGGCGAGGCCGCGATGCTGCGCACGGGCTTTCCCCAGGTGGGCATTGTGCTCGACGGCCAGGGCGAGCTCCTGTGGGAGGGCGGGTCCCTGCCGGTTCACAAGGGCATGGAGCTCTTCTTTCCCTATGACATCCCGAACTTCCGCGCGCGGGGGAATTTCCGCATGGTCCTGTGCAACCCCGAAGGCGCCGAAATCCCCATGGATACTGCGGATTAAGGAGGAGATGCAGCATGCTGCCTAGCGATTACATGGCCCGCGTTTACGCCGGGGTTTTGGGAAAGACCATCGGCGTGCGCCACGGCTCCAATGACGAGGGCTGGAGCTATGAGAAGATTCACGAGACCTATGGCGAAATCACGGACTACCTCTTTACCTTCCGGAATTTTGCCGCCGACGACGACACGAACGGCACCTTCCTTCTGCCGCTGGCCCTGCGGGACTACGGCCTGGACCTGGATACCCTCTCCGAGCACGTGGCCGACACGCTCCTCAACTACGCGCCGGACCACCACGGGTTCTTCTGGTGGGGCCCCTATGGCGTCTCCACCGAGCGCACGGCCTATGACAACCTCAAGGCCGGCGTGCGTCCGCCGCTCTCCGGTTCCGCCGCGCTGAACGGGCCGACCATCGCCGAGCAGATCGGCGGGCAGATCTTCATCGACGGCTGGGGACTCCTGGCCCCGGGCGAGGAGAAGCTCGCCGCGGACCTTGCCGCCCGCGCGGCCTGCGTCACCCACGGCGGCAACGGCGTCTATGGGGGCATGTTCATCGCGGCGGCCGTCGCCGCGGCCTTTGACGCCAAGGACATCGGCGAGGTCCTGCGCCGCGCCCTCTCCGTCATTCCCGAGGACTGCACCTATGCCTGCATGGTTCGGGACATCTGGCGCTTCTTCGACGAAAACCCGGACGACTGGCGCGCGTGCCTGGCCTACATCCGCAAAAACTATTGGCAGGACAAGTTCCCCGGCAACTGCCACATCATGCCCAACTCCGCCATGATGACCCTGTCCATGCTCTATGGCCGCGGGTCCTTCTCGGACACGATCAACATCTGCAACATGTGCGGCTGGGATACGGACTGCAACGTGGCCAATGTCGGCGCGATCCTCGGGGTCCTGGTAGGCCTCCCCGGCATCGATTGGAAGTGGCGCGAGCCCATCGGCGACTTCCTCGCCTTTTCTTCCGCGCTCGGCGATGTGAACATCTCCAATCTCGGACAGGTGACGTACGACCTGGCGGCCCTTGGCTACGCGCTCCACGGCGAGCCGCTGCCCGAATCCCTCGCGCGCATGACCGCCCGCGACGCGCGCCGGTTTGACTTCAGCCTGCCCGGCTGCATCCAGGGCTTCCGCGCCGAGGCGGAGGACGGGGACAGCGCCCGAATCTTCCAGGTGGCGGAACCGCACCGCACCGGCCAGGGCGCGCTGCGCCTGCTCGCCGCGACGGCCCGGGAGGGCGCCCCGGTCCGCCTGTACGACTTGACCTATTGCCACGCCTCGGACTTTAACGACAGCCGCTATGACCCGAGCTTCTCGCCCGTGGCCTATCCGGGCCAGCGCCTGTGCGCCTGCGTCCGCGCGCCGCAGCCGCTGCGCGTGCGCCTCTTCTGGGAGGACGACCGCACGAAGGCGCTCCACCGCGGCGAGACGGTCACCCTCGCCCCGGAGCAGTGGACGACCCTGACCTTCCGCATTCCCGGCGGAACGGATGCGCGCATCCGCCGCGTGGGCCTGGAGGCGGAGGGCATGGGAAACGCCGTCGACCTTTGCCTGGACGAGTTCTCCATCGAGGGATGCGCGGACTACACCGTGGACTTTGCCCGCGAGGACATCGAGCACTGGAACAACCTGCACGAGGAGATCGGCCAGTGCATGTTCAACTGCGGTTCCTGGACGCTGGAGGGCGGCAAGCTCGCCGGCCGCGGTGCCCCCCTCGCCGAAATCTTCACCGGAAGCTCCCTCTTTGGGGACGGCCGGGCGGAGGCGGTCCTCGTGCCGCAGTTCGGTCCGGCGCACAACCTGGAGTTCTGCGTCCAGGGCGCGGCGCGCTGCTATGCGGCGGGCGTCTGCGCGGACGGCAAGGTGCGCCTGTACAAAAAGCACGTCGAGTACGAGCTCTTGGCCGAGGCGGACTTCCCCTATGCGCCGGGCAAGGCCTACGCCATCGCCGCAGAGCACGCGGGCGGAGACCTGCGCGTTCTGGTGAACGGCCAGGAGGTCCTGCACTTTGTGGACGAGCAATCGCCCTATCTGCGCGGCGCGGTGGGCGTCTCGATCTTCGGCGCCGGCCGCTGCGACGTGGAATCCATTCGCGTGAAGGAGGCGGAAGAGGATGCTTAAGTTTCCCGGCGGAAAGACCCGCGCCCTGACCTTTTCCTACGACGACGGCATTAGCCAGGACATGCGCCTGGTCACGCTCTTCAACCTGTACGGCCTAAAGGCCACCTTTAACCTGAACTCCGGCATCCAGTCCCGCGAAAACACTTGGCAGAACAAGGACGTCCCCGTGCGCCGCATGGACCCGGAAATCCTGCCCGCGCTCTACGCCGGACACGAGATCGCCGCGCACACCCGCACGCACCCCGGCCTCTACAAGCTCTCCGACGAGGAGCTTGCCCGGGAGATCCGCGAGGACAAGGAAGCGCTCGAGAGGCTCTTTGGACGCCCGGTGTTGGGCATGGCCTATCCCTTTGGCGACTGCGACGCCCGCATCCTGATGGCGGTGCGCGACGCGGGCCTGCTCTACGGCCGCCGCGTGCAGACCACGGGCGATTTCCGCCTTCCGGCCGACCCGCTCGCCTGGGATGGAACCTGCCACCACAACGACAGCCGCCTGATGGACCTGGCCGACGCCTTCCTTGCGCCCGGGGACGACCTGCGCCTCTTCTACGTCTGGGGCCACAGCTACGAGTTTGACGTGGACCGCTCCTGGACGCGCATGGAGGACTTCTGTGCAAAGGTCGGCCGCCGCGACGACGTCTGGTATGCTACAAACGGGGAGATCGTGACCTGGATGCTGCAGAATCACTTGCTCCGATCGTAAGACTGCTCTTCTGTGCACGCGGGAGGTGAAACCATGTCAGCCTATCGAATCCTTGCCCTGGAAAGGCAGTACGCCAGCGGGGGCCGCGCCGTCGGCAAGATGGTCGCCGATGCGCTGGGCATTCCCTGCTACAATCGGGAGATCCTGGAGTATGCGGCCGAGCGCAGCGGGCAAACGCCGGAGCACCTCGAGCGCCTGGAAGAGTCGGCCAATACCAGCATCTTCTTCGCCTTCCTCTCGGCCTATGGGCGCAAGGCGCGCGGCGAGGCGCCGCTGCTCTCGCCGGAGGACACGCTGCTCCTGAGCGAGGCGGAGGTCATTCGGGATCTTGCGGAGGAGGGGCCCTGCGTGCTCATCGGGCGCAGTGCGGGCTGCATCCTTCGCGACCGGCAGGATGTGCTGCGCGCCTTCCTCTATGCGGACGAGGAGTCCCGCATCCGCCGCGCCGTGGACGAGTACGGCCACGACGAAAACGAGGCGCTGAACGTGCTGCGCTTCTTCGACCGGCGCCGCGCCAACTTCTACAACGCCAACTACAACCTCGAGTGGGAGGACAAGGGCGGCTACCACCTCTGCCTGGACACGGGCAAGCTCGGATTGGAAGCCTGCGCCCACATCCTGCTGGAAGCTCTAAAGGCATGAAAAACCCCCTCCCCGCGCGCGGGGAGGGGGTTTCTTTCTCTTCAAGAATTAGGACCAGAGACGATCGTGCGCGTCCCAATCGTTCCACTCGTCGGTCGAGACCCAGATGTTCTCCGGATGCGCGGGGTTCATCTCGCGGATGAGGTCCTCGTTCATTCCGTCGAAGCCCAGGCCCGGCTTGTAGGGAACGTCGATGTAGCCCTTGTCGATCAGCGGCATGGGCAGGCCCGTGACCAGCTGCGACCACTTGTCCACGATGTCCTGGCTGTGGAACTCCAGCGCCAGGAAGTTCTCCGTCGCCGCCGCGGTCTGCACGCAGGCCATGCACGCAACGGGGGTCTCCGCCATGTGCATCGCCATGGCAACGCCCTTCTTCTGCGCGTAGTCGCCAATCTTCTTGGTCTCCAGAATGCCGCCGGAGGAGAGGATGTCCGGATGGATGACGCCGACCGCGCGCTCGTCCAGCAGCGGCTGGAAGTCGTCCAGCAGATAGCAGTCCTCGCCGGTGGCGATGGGGGTCTTGCAGCTCATGGCCAGGCGCTTGTACATGTCGGTGTACTGCCAGGGCACCATGTCCTCCAGCCAGGCCAGGCCGTAGCCGTCCAGGCGCTGGGCAATGGCGATGCAGTCCTCCAGACCGATGTGACCGTAGTGGTCGGTCGCCAGCGGCACGTCGTAGCCGATCTTGTCGCGGATGATGCGGACGCGCTCCTCCAGAATGTCCAGACCCTTGTGGGTCACGTGGATGCCCGTGAAGGGATGCGCGACGTTCTGGTAATCGTACTGGGCCGCCTTTGCCGCGCGGATTTCGGCGGGATCGCCGCTCTTGCGCGCGTCCACCAGGCGCTGGTTGATCTCACGGCCCTTTTCGATCCAGCCAAGGGGCGCCGTCAGCGTGCCGTCGATGCCGATCAGGTTGCCGATGCCGATGTCCATCTTGAGGAAGGTGTAGCCGTTGTGCTCCATGCGCTTGATGAGCGCGTCGGCCATGGCTTCCGGGGTGTCCTTGCCGGTGACGTCCGTGTCGCAGTAGATGCGGATGCGGTCGCGGAACTGGCCGCCGAGCATCTGCCAGATCGGAATGCCGTAGATGCGGCCCACAAGGTCCCAAAGCGCGATTTCCACCGCGCAGACGCCGCCGCCCTGACGGGCGCGGCCGCCAAACTGCTGAATGCGGCGGAAGAGCTTATCGATGTTGCAGGGGTTTTCGCCCAAGATCACGCGCTTGAGCATCTTGGCGTAGAGCGCGGAAGCGCCGTCGCGCACCTCGCCGTAGCCGCAAACGCCCTGGTTCGTGTCGATGCGGATGACGTAGTTGATCCAGTGTCCCTTGGGATGCTGGTGAATCTCGCAGATCTTCATGTCGGTGATGCGAAGATCCTTGGGGCTGGAGCAGGTGTTCTGAATGCAGACGTCCATGGGAATGAGCCCTCCTATCTGTATTTTCACTTTATTTTACCATACCTCTTTTTGCATTTCCATACACTTTTCTTACTTTTGTAAAAAAAACGAGTAGGAACGATAGAAATCCCCGCACTACGGGATTTCCGGCCGCATCCGGGCGGTTTGCCTTGACGAAAGAGTATCCGCGTGGTAAAATTTTTGCATGCCGAAGTGGTGGAATGGCAGACACACGGGACTTAAAATCCCGAGGAGGCAACTCCGTACGGGTTCGACCCCCGTCTTCGGCACCAGCAATCTGTATGCTGTATGGCGCTGCCTGGGGGATTCGCCGCACGCGGCGGGTCCCCCGTTTTTTCGCAAGTGTTCCCGTTAGAGGTTTTGGATGAGTTCTTCTGTTTGAGGAGGCGAATGATCGGCATGACCATGGTTCAGGATTTGGGCAAGCGGGCGCGGGCCGCCGCCCTGGAAATGGCGACCCTTGGCTCTGCAGCGCGGGACGGCGCCCTGCGCGCCATGGCGCAGGCGCTGCGCGCGCACTGCGCTTCCATCCTTCAGGCAAACGCCGAGGACATCCGCGCGGCAAAGGAGAAGGGCGTAAAGTCCGCCTTTGTCGAGCGCCTGACGTTGACGGAAAAGCGCGTGGAGGACATGGCCCGCGGCCTTATGGACGTGGCCGCCCTGCCCGACCCCATCGGCACGGCGGACCGCATGTGGACGCGGCCCAACGGCCTGCGCATCCTGCAAAAGCGCGTCCCCCTGGGGGTTGTGGGCATCATCTTCGAGTCCCGGCCCAACGTCACCAGCGACGCGGCCGCCATCTGCATTAAGAGCGGCAACGCCTGCATTCTGCGCGGCGGTTCGGAAGCCATCCGCTCGAACTGCGCCATCATGGACGCGCTGGAGGAGGCCGCGCGCACGGCAGGCCTTCCGGAGGGCGCGGTTTCCCTCGTGCGCGATCCCTCGCGCGCGGCGGCGGGCGAACTCATGCGCCTGAACGGCCTTGTGGACGTGCTCATCCCCCGCGGGGGCGAGGGGCTCATCCGCACGGTCGTGGAGACGGCGACCGTCCCCGTCATTGAGACCGGCACGGGCAACTGCCACGTCTACGTCGACCGGGATTGCCGGAACCTTTCCATGGCCTTTGACGTGACCTACAACGCCAAGCTGCGCCGGGTTTCGGTCTGCAACGCCATGGAGACGCTCCTGGTGCACCGCGCTATCGCGCCGGACTTCCTGCCCGAGATGCTGGAGCGCTTCCGCAAGGCCGGGGTGGAAATCCGCGGTTGCGCGCGCACCAAGGCGCTCTGCCCCTGGGTTTGCGACGCAACGGAGGAGGATTGGCGCACCGAGTACGACGATTACATCCTCGCCGTGCGCATCGTGGACAGCCTGGACGAGGCCATCGACCACATCAATACCTATGGAACGCGCCACAGCGAGTCCATCCTGACCGACGACGTCGCCCGCGCGCAGCGCTTCCTGGACCGCGTGGACGCCGCCGCGGTCTACCTCAACGCGCCCACCAGCTTTACCGACGGCGGAGAGTTCGGCTTTGGCGCGGAAATCGGCATCAGCAACCAGAAGCTCCACGCCCGCGGCCCCATGGGTCCCGAGCACCTGACGACCATCAAGTACGAGATCTTCGGCTCCGGTCAGATCCGGCCCTAAATATGTTAAGCGTTTGTAGACGAGATTTTTCCAAATTGTTGCCGAGGGACTGGAACTTGTTTCCGAGGTCCTTCGTTTGAAAGGTGGTGAGGAGATGCAGGAGAACGAAATTGACATCGACCGCCTGGTCCGCCAGTACGGAACCCTCGTCCTCAAGCAGGCCTACTTCTATCTGAAGGATCGCCACAAGGCCGAGGATGTGTGTCAGGAAGTCTTCCTACGCATGTATAAGAAACAGCCTCAACTGCCGGATGAACAGAGCGAAAAGGCGTACTTGCTGCGCGTAACCATCAACCTTTGCAAGGACGTGCTCAAGAGCGCATGGCATCGGCGGGTCACGCCCATGATAGAAGGGTATGACGCCCCGCACCCGCAAAACGGGCCCGAAGCGGACGCGGTGGAAAATGAGGAAAAACAGCTCCTGTACGAGGCGGTGCTCGCGCTGCCCCCGATCTATAAGGACGTTGTGCTGCTGTTTTACTATCACGACATGCCCACCGGAGAAATCGCGAAGGTCTTGAAAATCCCGGAGGTCACCGTGCGCACGCGCCTGATGCGTGCCCGCACCCGCCTGGGAACGGCCTTGAAGGGAAGATTGAAGGATGAAGCTTGAGCAATTCAAGGAAATTGCGGACGAGAACTTACGGGATTTGTACGTCGATGAGCGCATGGTTTCGAGCATTCGCCGCAAGCTTTGCGCCGTGCCCGTGCAGCGGAAGTCGCGCGTGCCGCGCGCTTCGGCCCTGTTGGCGGCGGCCTGTGCGGTGGTGATGCTGCTCTCGGGCGGCGTGCTCCTCTACGGCAGCGGCGCGGTGCGACCCCTTGCCTCCGCCATGCCCAGCGCGGCGCCTGCCGTGCCCCACAACAGCGCCATGAGCACGCTCTCCTCGAGCGTGGAGACCTCGCAGTCCATCGACGGGTCTACGCTTTCCTACGGCGTGGAGGAGGTGGGCACCTTCTGCGAGGAGGGATATGCGCCCGCCCGCGGCACCAATGGGCTCTACGGCTACGTCAACCGGGACAACGTTTGGGTGGTTCCCGCCATGTACGACGATGCCGAGGAGGTTGTCGAGGGCAAGGCGGCGGTCACCGTGCAGGGAACGGTACAAATCATTGACGTTCCGTAAGGAAGACTCCTCGCTTTGGGACTTGTATTGCAGCACAAAGTGTTGTAAAATATTCTCAACAATCTCAGTGGGAGGGAAAAACTATGAAGAGGTCCATCAAGATCACGTCTGCGCTGCTCGTGCTCGTGCTTCTGCTGGCCCAGGTCGTGTGCGTGAACGCCGTAAGCTACAGTAAGCCGTCGGTTTCCACGTCCGTCAAGCAGACAGACCACTACATTAAGACCGTTACGGCTTCGGTTTCCAGTGATAACGTGACGGGCATTAGTATGCAGGGCTATGATAAGCAGAATGGGACTGCCATTTCTGGGTATTACCAGTACACGGCTGTTCCGGCGAATGCCAAGGTGAGCCTGTCCCTGGAAGTGCGGCCTGCTGAAGTAGGCGCAGTGCTCGTTCGCGTTCGCTATAAGGACAGCGCAACCACTGACAATGTCGTGGAAACTTGGGTCACCGTTGGCTCCAACGGCTACTACAACCCCAGCTCCAGCGGCAGCGTCAACAAGTATGACGACAACGATTACTGGGACGGCTTCTACGGCTCTTCTTCGAGTTCCTCTTCCAGCTCTTCGTCTTCCTCTTGGAGCAATGACCCCAACGAGACGAACGTCTGGGAGTACGTCGGCTCTTCCAGCAGCTCCTCCAGCAAGCCCAGCTCCGGCAACACCTGGACCGGCTACTACGACGATCGTCCGAGCCTGTATAACTACTACACCGTCAACTGCCGCACGCTGAACGTCCGCGCTGGCGATGGCACGAACTACGCCATCGTGGGCACCGTGCACCGCGGCGAGATCCTTCAGGTCTACGACATCGAGGATGGCTGGGCGGTTGTCCGCTACAATGGACGCCTGCGCTACGTCTCCGCGAACTACCTGAACTACCGCTGGTAAGGAAAACAGCAAAACGGCCCCGAACCGGTAAAGCGGTTCGGGGCCGTTTTTTTGTGCGCGTTTTACGCCTGCACCCAGACGGAAACGCCGTCCGGAATGGCCACGGTGCTCGGATGCGGGGTCCGGAGAATCTCCCTCGCAAGCGCCAGACCCTCTTCCGGGCTGTGTACGGGCAGCATGTGCATGGCGCGAACCAGTTCGTCCGGCGCCTCCGAGAGCAGCAAAACCGTCGCCCGCTGCAGAACCCGGATCAGGATCTGGCTCTGCCACTGGTCCGGCTCCGTCTCCTCCGGACGGCACACGCGGAACTGCGCAAGCGTCTTGTTGAGGTCCGCCTCGCCTGCAATCTGCCGGTAGAACGCCTCCCCGCCGCAGCCGTCCGAGCAGGAGGCCATCATCAGGATTACGCCGCCCGGCCGCACCGTCGCCTCCGCCGCGGTCATGCCCTTGACGGCCTGGTAGAGGTTTTGATCCAAGGGGTAGCCCCCGTTCGTCGTCAGCACGAGATCCGCCATCTCCGGCCGCACGCGGCAGTGCTCCGAGAGAAACGCGCAGCCCGCCTCGTGCGCGCGCTCCACATCTCCGGCAACCGCAAAGACCGCGCGCTTGTCGTGGTCGATCACCACATTGACGACAAAGGCGAGGTTCGCGCGCCGCGCCGCCCAGACCATGTCCTGGTGAATGGGATTCCCATCGAGCACACCCGTGCGCGCCCGTGGGCTGTCGATGAAGGCCGCGCAGTGGTTGGAGACAACCGTCCGCCGGCTGGCAATGCCCGGCAGCACGCTCTTGCGCCCGCCGGAAAACCCTGCAAAGAAGTGCGGCTCAATGAACCCCTCCGCAACGAGAAGGTCCGCTTCCGCCGCAAGGCGGTTGATTTCCAGAATCCCGCCGGAGGGAAGCGTGCCCAGAGCGACAAGGGCGTCCTTGTCGTCGCAGTCGTGCACGGCAATGCGCTCCCGCGCGTACAGCTCCGGCCCGAGCTTCTCCCGAAGCTCCGCCTCCGTCGGCGCGCGGTGGCAGCCCGTCGCAATAAGCAGCGTGATCTCGGCGTCCGGGTTCCCGCGGCGAATCTCCGCGAGCATCGGCGGAAGGAGGACCCGGCTCGGCACCGGCCGCGTGTGATCGCTCAGCAGCACCACGACCCGCCGCTTGCCGCGCGCAAGCTCGCACAGCGGCGGCGAGGCGATGGGCGCGGCAAGCGCGCGCTGTACGAGCGCTTCCTCCGTCTCCTGGCGCTCGGGCAGATGGGAGACCATCACAGCCCGCAGGTCTTGGTCCGGCAGATCGACGGCCAGCGCCGTCCTTCCATAGGGAAATCGCACGATTGCCATGTCACTTCGCTCCTTTTTCGCTTGCGCTGTCGTTCGAAGAATCCCCCTCTGCGCTCGTCGCGATCGGGGGCGGGGTGGAGTTGGTGTGGATGTTGATAAAGCGCGCCTCCAACTTGGAATACAGGATCTTCTGGCTCGAGTACAGCCCGGAGTAGCCGGAGAACAGGTAGCTCAGCCCGCAAGCCAGGGCAAAGAAGAGGAGACCCTGCCCCCCGAACATCTCCATGGACAGGAAGATCGACGCAACAGGGCAGTTCGTCGCGCCGCAGAACACCGCCGAAAGCCCCAGCGCCGCGGAAAACTCCGCCGGAATCCCCAGCAGCGGCCCCACAACGCACCCGAACGTCGCGCCCACGAAGAAGGAGGGCACCACTTCGCCGCCCTTGAACCCCGCGCCCAAGGTGATGGCCGTAAAGAGAATCTTGAACAGAAAGCCCAGCGTGGGCGCGGTTCCGCCCTCGATCGCCGCCCGAATGACGCCCATGCCCGCGCCGTTGTAGGTCTGCGCGCCCACGGCCAGCGTCAGCAGCACCACCGCCGCGCCGCCCGCCAGCGCCCGAAGCCAGGGATTGGGGAGCAGGCGCTTCAAAAGGCGCTCCGCAATGTGCATGCTGTGGCAGAACAGGCTCGCCGTAAGGCCGCACAGCGCGCCAAGACCCGCCACGCGAAGCAGCATGCCCGCCGAAAGATCCGGCGCCGTCAGGACAAAGCGCGTCGGTTCCACCCCGAGAAGAAGCGATACGCCAAAGGCCACGAGCGATCCCACCAGACAGGGGAGAAAGTCCGCGTGGTAGAATACCCCCACGCTGATGACCATCATGGCAAAGATCGTCGCCGCCAGCGGCGTGCCAAACAGCGCCGTGAAGAAGGCCGCCATTCCCGTCATCGTGGCGGTGCGCAGATCGCGGTCGTCCAGGCGGAGCAGACGCCCCACGTGGTAGCCCACGGTGCCGCCCATCTGCAACGCCGCCCCCTCGCGTCCCGCCGACCCGCCGAATAGGTGCGTGAGCACCGTCGCCGAAAAGATCGCCGGCAGAAGCGTCAGCGGCAGCCCCTTGCCCAGGTGTACCTCGTCAATGACGTCGTTGGTCCCCACGCCCTCTACCTTCAAGAGCCGGTAGATCGCAACGACCGCCAGCCCCGCCACCGGCAAAAGCCAAAGCAGCCAGGCGTGCGCCTCCCTTGCGCTCGTGACCAGCTCCACCGCATGGTGAAAGGCCGACCCCAGCGCGCCGCAGAGCACGCCGGTCACCCCAGCGAGCAAAATCCACTTGCCCAGCGCTCGCGCATAGGTCTGCACAGCCTGTCCCGCAGCCTGAAGGCGCAGCACAGCGCGATCCCGTCCTAGCATTTCCGTTTCCCCCTCAAACCGCCGCCCCATGGCGGCTTGTCCTCAAAATCCTTTACCATTATAGGGGATGCGCCGCGCTTTTGCAACGCGGGAAAAAAGGCGTTGCCCAATCCCACCCGGTCATGGTACACTGAAGCAAACAAGAAAAACGAAACGGGGGAACACAGACATGAAAGAGGAAAGACCTTGGTGGAAGCGCCCGCTCCGCGTGATCCAGACCAACCTGCAGGTGCTGGATACGCCGCGCATGGACGAGGCGCGCATCGCCGCGCAGATCGAGGACCTGGGCGCGAACGTCCTGGTCGTCAACGTGGGCGGCATCTACGCCTGGTATCCGACGGAGATTCCCTTCCATACCGTCAATCCCTGCCTGCCCAAGGACCACGACCTGCTCCAGGCGCTCCTGGCCGCCTGCCATGCCCGCGGCATCCATGTGATCGCGCGCTTTGACTTTTCCAAGGCCAGCGACCGCACCTATCAGATGCGGCCCCAGTGGTTTGCGCGCGGCGTCGACGGCGTCCCGCAGGTCGTGGGCGCGCTGCGGCCCGGAAACTGGGACCTGCTCTATACCACGTGCATCAATTCCGGCTACCGCAATGCCGAGGTCGCCGCGCCCGTCTTGCGCGAGGCCCTGGGCAAGTACGAGCTGGACGGCGTGTTCTTCAACGCGCCGCATGCGCCGAACTGCCACTGCGAGGCCTGCAAGGCGAAATACCTCTCCCTGTACGGCGTGCCCCTGCCGGAGGACGAGGCCCAGTGGGACCCCGGCTGGAAGAGCCGCTGCCTCTACGACAACATCGGCGCTCTCCGTCAGGCCATTCGGGAGACGCGCGACGTCCCGGTCATTCTCTACTACGGCATCGCCTCGGACAACCTCTACGAGCGCCTCGCCACCTGCGACATGATCTGCGCCGAACCCCAGGACGTGCTCTCCCTCGGCTGGAAGGAGATTCCCCAGAGCTTTAAGCCCGCCCTGTGCATCCGCCTGGGCCGGTCCGAGCCGAGCGCGCCGCCGCCCTTTGGCATCATCCATTCCTGCCCGGGCATGGACTGGCGGCACATGGGCCTGCCTCCCGCCGAATACCTCTACTGGATGAGCCAGGTTCCCGCAAACGGCGGCTATATCTGGCACTCCATCACCGGCATCCCGGACACCATCGGCGATAAGCGCATCCTGGACTGCGTCGGAACCATCAACCACCGCATCCGCGCCGTGGAGGACTGCATGGACGGCGCGCGCTCCCGCGCACCGGTCGCCCTGCTCTGGGACATGAGCGCCGACGACCTGTCCAAGGCCTTTGGCGGGCAGATGACCGCCCCGGCCAACGGTTGGGCGGAGGCCATGCTCGCCACGCAGATTCCCTTCGACGTGCTCCTGCCCGAACAGATCGCCGCCGGCCGCCTCCAGGCCTACCGCGTGGCCGTCCTGCCCAGCCTGCCGCGGGACGAGGCGGTCCTCCGCGCGCTGGAGGACTTTGTCCGCGCGGGTGGGCGCATCGTCGCCGAGTGCGTGCGCCCGTTGGACGCGCGGGCGGCTGCGCTGCTCGGCTTGGCGCCCGGCGGCCAAGTCAGCGAGTATCTGCAAGCAAGCTACCTCCGCTTTGAAGAGGGCGCCGCGTTCCTTCGCAAGGATCTGGGCCCCACGCCGCTCCTGCCGCACCGCGGAAGAACCCTCTATGCGGCGCGCGAGGACGCTGAGACGCTCTGCACCCTCGTGCCGCCCTTTGCGCCCATGGAGGCCGTCGGCGCTCCGCCCGAACGCGCCAGCCTGCCCGTGCCGCAGACGGACATCCCCCTTGTGACCCTGCGCAGGGCAGGGGAGGGACGCGCCGCCGCCGTCCTGTTCCCGCTCTCGGCCCTGCTGGCCGAGCTCAAGCTCCATGAGCACGAGCTGCTCGTGCGCAACCTGCTGGCCGAGCTCCTGGGCGATGCGCTGGACGTTCGCCTCGTGCAGCCCCTGCGCGGCATCCAGCTCATGGACTACGAGGGGAAAAACGGGCGCGTGCTGCACTTGGTCAACGGCATCGGGCAGCGCCCCTTGAGCCAAAACCTCCCCGTCCGCATCGAACTGCTCCTGCGCTGGCCGGACGCGCCAAAGCCCCGCGTGCGCGCGCTGCTCGGCGATCAGCCGGAAATCCATTTGGAGGGCGGCCTGCTCTACATCCGCACCGCCCCGGTCGAGACCTGGGCGGTCCTGACGCTGGAAAAGGCGGAAAACGCCTAAATCAAGGGAAAATGCAGTCAAGGCCTTGCGCTTTTTGTGCAAAGGATGTAAACTAAATGTAAAGTTCCACAACGTTTGGGAAACCCATTTTGCATAAGGAGGTCGAACGGCGTGTTGAAGGATTGGACCTTTGGCGTGGATTGGCGAACGACGGAGGAGTGCAAGAAGCTGCTCAAGAAACGTCGCGAGGACCTTGCGGGCCTGCAACAGCGCATCAAGCAGGCCAAGCTCCCGGTGATCGTCTTGCTGGAGGGATGGGGGGCCGCCGGAAAGGGCAGCACGATCCACTCCCTCATCCGGGAATTGGACCCCCGCTTCTTCCGCGTGCTGAGCGTCAGCATGCCTACGCCCGAGGAGAAGCGCTGGCCCTTCCTCAAGCGTCACTTCCAGAGCATCCCGGAACAGGGAAAGATCCTCTTCCTCGATTCGGGGTGGATGGATGAAACCGTGCGCGAGCGCCTGCGCGGGGACCTTTCGGACGCGGAGTATGCCCGCCGCATCGAGAGCGTGCGTGTCTTTGAGCGGCAGTTGGCGGCGAGCGGATACCTCCTGGTCAAGCTCTTCCTCCACATCAGCGCCCAAAGCCAGCGCGAGCGTCTGGAGGAGCTGGAGAACGACAAGGACACCGCTTGGCGCGTCGGCGAGAACGACTGGCGCCAGAACAAGAACTACGACCGCACGCTGGCCGCGTTTGACGACTTCATGACCGCGACGCATGCGCCGCATGCCCCCTGGAAGGTCATCGACGGCACCCTGGCCGCCCAGGCGCAGCTGGAGAGCGCGGACTGGCTCTACCAGCGGATTTGCTCCGCCCTGGAGGAGCGCCCCACCGCAGAGCAGCCCAAGACCGATTGGCCGCTTCTGCCGTCCATGCCCCTGCAGGACATCCCCCTGGACAAGACCATGGAGGAAGAGGAGTACCAGAAGAAGCTCAAGAAGTACCGCAAACGCCTGGCGGAGCTGCACAACGAGCTCTACCGCAAAAAGGTGCCCGTCGTCATCGCCTACGAGGGCTGGGACGCGGCCGGCAAGGGCGGCAACATCAAGCGCTTGGCCTCGGCCCTGGATCCCCGCGGCTACGAGGTTCTGCCCATCGCCAGCCCCACGCCCGATGAGCTCCACCGCCAGTACCTGTGGCGTTTCTGGACGCGCCTGCCCAAGACCGGCCACATCGCCATCTTCGACAGAAGCTGGTATGGCCGCGTCATGGTCGAGCGCCTGGAGGGCTTCTGCACAGAAGACGATTGGAAGCGCGCCTATGACGAGATCAACGAGTTTGAAAAGGAACTGACCGACGCGGGCACGGTCGTGCTCAAGTTCTGGGTGCAGATCGACTCGGATACCCAGCTTGCGCGCTTTACCGAGCGGCAGAACACGCCGGAAAAGCAGTGGAAGATCACGGACGAGGATTGGCGCAACCGCGAAAAGTGGGACGCCTACCAGGTCGCCATTGACGAAATGCTCGTCAAGACCAATACCCAGAACGCGCCCTGGCACGTGTTGGAATCCGTGGACAAGCGCTATGCCCGCATTAAAGCCATGCGCTTGGTCATCCAGGCCATTGAAAAGGCCCTGAAGTGAGGCCTGCGGCGCCTCGCCCCACCCCCGTTCCCCTCGACGCGTTCGTTGCGGCGGGAGGGGA
>JBMNOF010000129.1:0-4858 GCA_050942925.1 Candidatus Spyradocola sp. | reverse complement strand
CCCGGGGCGCAGCGCCCGGGGGGCGGGGGCGGGCGGTGGGAATGCGACGCACCCCGCGGCGCCGCGGTTTCGCGGGGGCGCGGGGTGCGTCGCCAGAAACTTATCTGTGCATGTGGATCTTGTCGAAGCCCTGGTCGCGGGCGTTCTGGACGACGCCGCGGTCGTCCGCCGTGCCCAGGAGTTTTTTGCGCGCCTGGGTGTAGAGGCGCTCGTTGAGCATGTTGGCCGGGCCGTACATGCAGCCGCCCTCGCAGGCCATGCCCTCGATGAAGTCCAGATCGAACTTTCCGGCCTGCAGGAGCTGCAGGGCCTTCTTGCACTCGGCCGCGCCGTTGCAGCGCTGGGCGGAGATGGGCGGAACCTCGCCCTCCATCTCGGAGATGGCCTTCATCACCGCGCCCGTCACGCCGCCGGAAGAGGCAAAGCCCTTGCCGTAGACGGAGGCCTCCTGCTCGGCGTCCTCCATCTGCTCCGGCTCGATCTTGCGCGCGTCGAGCATGGCGACGATCTCCTCCGTCGTCAGCACGTAGTCCGGGCCGCCCTCGATCTCCTCGGTCTTCTTGGCCACGCACGGCCCGATAAAGACGACCTTGTCCTGGGGATACTTCTCGCGCAGCCAGCGCGAGAGCGCCGCCATGGGCGAAACGGTGGTCGAGACGTGGGGCTGCAGCCGCGGGAAGTGCTTGCGGATCATGTTGACAAAGGCGGGGCAGCAGGACGTGGTCATCTTCAGGCCCGCCTTCAGGTGTTCGAGCAGCTCCTCGGCCTCGGACATGGAGACCGCGTCCGCGCCCAGGCCCACCTCGTAGACCGCGTCAAAGCCCAGGGCCTTGACCGCGTTGCGGAGCTGGCCCATGGTGACGTTCGCGCCGAACTGGCCCTCCAGGGCCGGGGCGATCATGGCCACAAGGTGCTTGCCGGCGCGCATGTCCTCGATGACGGAGAGGATCTGCGCGCGGTCCGAGATCGCGCCGAAGGGGCAGGCCTGCATGCACGCGCCGCAGGAGATGCACTTTTCCTCGTCGATGGCGGCGAGCTTCTCATCGCCGATCTCGATGGCGCCGACCGGGCAGGCCTTGCGGCAGGGGCGGACCAGGTCCGCAATCGCGTTGTAGGGGCAGGCGGCGGCGCATCTTCCGCACTCACGGCACTTGTTCGGGTCGATCCACGCGCCGCGGCCGGACATGCTGATCGCGCCGAAGGGGCAGGCCTGCATGCACTTCTTCGCCAGGCACTTCTGGCAGTTTTCGGTAACCGTGTAGCGCTGGATGGGGCAGCCCTCGCACGCGGCCGGGATGACGGTGACGGCCGCGCTGGTGGGCTTCATGCCGTTGGGCATCTTCCCCATGGCCAAGCGAACGCGCTGGTGGATGATCTCGCGCTCCTTGTAGACGCAGCAGCGGAAATGCGGCTGCCTGCCCGGGATGATCTCAAAGGGGATCTCGTCGATGGCCTCGTTGTTGAGCTTTCCCTGGTAGGCCAATTCGGCCACGCGTGCGAGTACGTCGTGCTTCAACCTGCGCGTATCGCTCTCAATCTTGAACATCTCTCGTCTTTCTTCCTTTCCTTTTCCGCCCTTGCCGTCAGTAGTAGTTGACCTCTACGCGGCGGCCCATCTTGCGCATGACGTCGGCCAGCTCGTTGAGCAGGCGCATCTTGATGCTCAGGTCCATGGGCAGGTTCGGGTTCTGGTGTGCGGGGTTGATGGCCTTGCCGATGAACATCGTAAGGTCTGTGCAGTCCTCGATGAGCATGCGCGCCATCTGTGCGGCGCCGTTGTCGGCGTCCAATTCCTTGAGGTCAACCTCGCCGTTCTGCTGGCAGAACTTGCGCAGGATCTCCAGCGCGCGGTTGATGGTCAGCACGCCCTCCGTCACAAGGTCGATGCCGCGGATCTGCGCCGTGGGCGGGATCGCGGGATCGCTGAAGTTGAGGTTGGTGACGATCTTGCGGCCGAGCACGCGCGCGGCGATGTTGGCCGAGGTACCGCCGGCGACGATCTTCTTGCCGGAGCCGCGCATGAAGTCGCGGATGATCTCCTCGTCCTTCGCCTTGTCCACGGGCGGGCCGGAGAAGAAGTGCACACTCTTGCGCGGCACGGCCTGCGCCACGAGGAACGTCGAGTCGTCGCCGGGCTTCTGCATGTAGAAGTTGTCGACCACCTGCGCCACCGACGCCACGACCCGGTGCACGCTCATCTTCTTCTGCGCGCACTCGAGGAAGAACTGGGCCACGTTTTCCCACTGCCAGCCCAGATTCAGGATCGCGCCCACGCCCGCGAACACCACGCCGTCGGAGACCATGGCGAACATGTCCCCCAGGCAGATGTCGAACTTGCTCTCGCGCACGGTCTTGCCGGCGATCTCGCGCACCTCGTAGGGGATGTCCATGAGCTTGCCGTTGCGGATGAAGATGCAGGCCGGGTTGTCGAACTCGACCAGGTACGCGCGCCCGTCGTGGAACAGCTGCAGGATGGAGAACGTCGAGTAGGCAATGTGGCGGACCTTGCAGATGGGCAGCGTGTGGGCGATGGTGTCCACCGCCTCGTCCACGGACAGGCCCTCCTGCAGCATGGTGATGATGATCTTGGAGGTCAGCGACGCCAGGATGTTCGCCTTGACGCCGCTGCCCAGGCCGTCGGAGAGGACGAGGATGTCCGAATCCTGCGCGTGTACGATTTCGACCTTGTCGCCGCAGAGCTCCTCCCCGTACTTGTTGAGGGATTTCCACGCAATGTCAATGTGCATCATCATACGCGTCCATCTCCATTGTTGATGATCATGTTCTTCAGGTGCGTCAGCGTCGCCTTGGTCTCGGCCGTCGTCTCGCCCAGGAGCGAGGCGATCTCCTGCGCGGCGACCATCTGCTTGTCGATGACCTTCTGGGCCATGTTCATGGTGTCCACGCGCAGCTGGTACAGGCTCTCCTGCTGCTCCTTTTCGGCGCTCACGTCGCGCAGGATGCCCATCACGCCGTGCTGGTTGGGCAGGTAGACCAGGGTCTGCTCGACGGTGAGGTTGTACTCGTCAATGGTCAGGGGCTTGCTCATGACCGTCTCGTAGCTCTCGAGCACGAACTCAAAGTCGCGCGGGTCGAACAGCTCGTAGAGGTACTTGTTCAGCGCCTCGGCGCGGGTCAGGCCGAAGATCTTCTGTCCGGCGGCGTTGAGCTCGGTGATCTTGAGGTCCTCGTCCACGACCAAGATGATGTTGGGCGAGTTGTCCAGAACCACGTTGGAGGTGCTCTGCGCGATCTGGAACATGTGCGGCAGGCACATGGACAGCTCCGCCTTGCCCTGGAAGACCGCGATGGCCTTGTCGCGGCAGGTGGGGTAGCCGCAGGAGCCGCAGTTGAGCTCGTCGGCCTTGCTCTCCTTGCCGATGGAGCGCAGGATCGCGCGGATCTCCTCCTCGGTGGGGAGCTTGACGGGCTTGGTGCGGTCGACAAAGACCTTGGAGACGTTGATGCCGCTGTAGTCGATCTTGGGGACCTCGACCTCGGCCTCGCGGCCGTAGTCGCGCACCTTCATGCCCGCGGCAAAGCGGGAGGGGCGGTCCTCCATGCGGGCCGGGCCGCCCATGCAGGAGCCGACGCACATGTTCATCTCGATAAAGACCTTGTGCAGGTCGCCCTGCTTTAAGGCCTTGATCATCTCAAAGCAGGCGTCGCTGCCCTCGATGTGCTGCAGCTGCCAGCCGGTCAGGCCGCGGGCCTTGACGTTGTGCAGAACGCCCGCGTTGGTGGGATACATGCGCGCAAGGCCCGCGTTTTCGGAGTCGAGCGCCGCAGGCTCCATCTCGGAGAGCTCCAGCCCGGACTTCTTCATCCACTCCTCCAGGTCCTGGAACGTCAAAACCGCGTCGATGGCGTCGTCCACGCGCACGTCGCGCGCCTCGTCGATCTTGGCAAAGCACGGCCCGACAAAGACCACCTTGGCCTCCGGGTCGAACTTCTTGATGTAGCGGCCGTGCGCCACCATGGGCGAGACGACCGGCGCCAGGTACTTGACAAGCTCGGGGTAGTGCTTCTCGATCAGGTCGTTGACCGCGGGGCAGCAGGTCGAAATGACGTTGTCCATCTCGCCCTTCATGGCCACGCGCGCCATCTCGTCCGAGGCGATGGCCGCGCCCACGGCCGTCTCGCACACCTTGGTAAAGCCGAGCTTCTTGAGCATCCCGACGACCTTCATCGGGTCGTCCACCTTGAAGGCGCCGTAGAACGAGGGCGCAAGCGACGCCACCACGTTTTCGCCGCGCTCGATCATGCGCTGCACGGCCTTGAGCTGGCTTTCCGCCTGCTGCGCGCCCTGGGGGCACACCTGCACGCAGGTGCCGCATTCGATGCAAAGATCGGGCATGATCTCGGCCTGTCCGGAGGTGAACCGGATCGCCTTGACCGGGCAATTTCGAAGACACTTGTAGCAGTTCTTACAGTTGGCCTTCTTGGTCTCAATCGCGCTCATTACTTTAGCCTCCCTAAGATTTCCTTGACGAAGAACTCCTCCGTCTTTGCCGGGGACAGGGAATAGATCTTCTCCTCGTCGTCGATGGTGACGCAGACGCCCTCCGTGCAATGCCCCATGCAGAAGCTGCCCATGAGGGTGACCTTGTCCTTGACGTTGTGAATGGTGATGAGCCTTTCCAGAATCGTGATGATGTCCTTTGATCCCCTGAGATAGCAGGAAGATCCGATGCAGATGTGGACGTTCATATGGCCTTTACCCTCCCTATTCGGGCGCGCAGGCGCCCGTGACCCCGCCCCAAGGCAGGGATTGTTAGCATTCTATCAAGCTTGCGAGGGAGAAATCACAATCTCTCCTGTTTGTCTATCCCCGCAATTCGCTTTGTTGAAACAGGTT
>JBMNOF010000128.1:0-4910 GCA_050942925.1 Candidatus Spyradocola sp. | reverse complement strand
ACGGCTACTTCATCCACTCGACCGAGACCTCCCGCGGCTACATCCGCGCGCTGCTCGTGCATGAGCTGGAAATGCCTGGAAGCTATGATTTGACGCCCATCATGGACCGCTAAACGCCAAAAATCGTTGAAAATCCCTCCCATTCGTGCTATCCTGAAGATAAGAAAAGGCACGTATGGGAGGGATTTATCATGACGGCATGGATTTGGATCGTCGGCATCCTGGCCGTGCTCCTCACGGCGCTGTTCATCCGCGTCAACCAGTATGGCGCGCCGCAGGTCAAGCTCCTGCTCAAGGCGCTGGCGAGCTTGGGCTTCGTCGCGCTGGGCCTGCTCGGCGCCGCGCGCACGGGCGGGGCGTATGCTTGGCTCGTCTGGATCGGGTTGATCCTGGGCGCGGTGGGCGATGTGGCACTGCAGCTCATGGACTGCCGCCCGCAGAAGAAGGACAGCTGCTTCCGCACGGGACTGGGCGCCTTCCTCGTCGGACACGTCTTTTACATCGTGGCCTTTGCGCTCCTGCAGAGGTGGACGTTCTGGCCGATCCTCGGGGCGGCCGTGCTCTTTGCGGTGCTCTTCGCGCTGCAGTTCCCCGCGCGGATCGAACTCGGCGCGCAGAAGGGCCCCGTCTACGCCTATGGCGCGGTGATCTCCCTGATGGCGGCCTTTGCCGTGGGCGCCGCCGGCGCCGCCGGCGCGCGCGGCGTGCTGGTGCTCTTTGGCGGCGCGCTCTTCCTCGTCTCGGACGCGATTCTGGCGCTGATCTTCTTCAGCCCCCTGCGGAAAAAGAGCCTGCCCACCTGGAACTTGGCGACCTATTACGCCGCGCAGATCCTCCTGGCGATCTCCATCGCCGTGGGCTAAGGCGCGCGCACCCCAAACAGAAACGGCCCGGAGGCTTCGATCCCCCGGGCCGTTTTTCCGAACATTCAAAATCAAAAGCGCCGCCCGCTGAGCCAATTCTCAACAAACAGCACCTTTGCAACGAAATCCATTATAGCAGGCTCCCGCCGCGCGTTCAAGATTTCTCCCCGAACTTCAACAAATTTTAACAAAAAGGGCGCACGAAGCCCGAATCGGGCAAGGAGCGGAAAAGAGCGTGGCTGCGTATGTCGACAAAGGGCGCGTTTTCGTGGTATAATGGGGGCCGAAGGTTTGGGGAGGAATCGTATGCACAGATTTTTTTCGGAGGACGGCGCGATCCGCGGCGAGGAGCTCAAGCACCTGCGCCAGGTGCTGCGCCTTGCGCCCGGCGCGCAGGTCGAGATCCTGCGCGGGGGAAGGCGCTATTTGGCGGAGCTGACGAGCGTCGGCCCGGAGGAGGCCCGCTATGCGGAGCAGGAGGAACTGCCCGACAACGAGCCGCTCTGCCGCGTGACGCTCTACCAGGGCCTGTGCAAGGGCGAGAAGATGGACTTCCTCGTGCAGAAGTGCACGGAGATGGGCGTGAGCGCGGTCGTGCCGGTGGAGATGGCGCGATCGGTCGCGCGCGCCGACCGCGCGGAGAAGAAGACGGAGCGCTATGCCCGCATCGCGCGGGAAGCCGTCAAGCAGTGCGGCCGCGCCCGCGTGCCGGAGATCCTGCCGGCGATGGGCTTTGCGGAGGCGCTGCAGAGGATGCGCGGCCACGAGCTGCTCCTCATGCCCTACGAGGAGGGCGGACGGCCCTTTGACGCGCCCATCCGCGCGCGGTCCGTCGGGCTGCTGATCGGCCCGGAGGGCGGCATCGCCCCGGAGGAGGCCGAGGCGGTTCGCGGCATCGGCGGCGTGCCGGTGACGCTGGGCAGCCGCATCCTGCGCACGGAGACGGCGGGGCTTGTGGCGCTGACGCTCGCGCTGCACGCCGCGGGGGACCTAGGAGGTGGGCAATGAAGCGCGTTGCGTTTATGACGCTGGGCTGCAAGACGAACCAGTACGACGCGGAATACATGCGCGAGCAGTTCCTGCGCGCCGGCTATGCGCCGGCGGAGTTTGACGAGATAGCGGACGTGTACGTGGTGAGCACCTGCATGGTGACCGCCACGGGGGAGCGCAAGTCCCTGAAGTACGTGCGGCAGGCGGCGCGCCGAAACCCGCAGGCCGACATTGTTGTGGCCGGGTGCGTGGCCCAGCACGAGGGGGAGAAGCTCTTCCTGCCGGGCGTGCGGCTGGTGGTGGGCAACGCCCGGCGGCGCGAGGTGGTCCCGCTGCTGGAGCGCGCTCAGCGGGAAGGCCGCGCCCTCTGCGCGGTGGAGGACCTGGCCGGCGCGCCCTTTGAACCGCTGGACGTGCAGGCCAACGAGGGCCACACCCGCGCCGTGATGAAGATCCAGGAGGGCTGCGACAACCGCTGCGCCTACTGCATCATCCCGGACGTGCGCGGGCCGATCCGCTCGCGCGCGCTGGCGGACGTGCGCGCGGAGGCGCAGGCACTGGGCGAGGCGGGATACCGCGAGGTCGTGCTCACGGGCATCCACCTGGCCAGCTACGGGCGCGACTTCCGGGACGGCACGACGCTGCTGGACGCCATCGAGGCGGTGTGCGAGGCGCCGGGTGTGGCGCGCGTGCGGCTCGGGTCGCTCGAGCCGGCGTGGATCGACGGCCCCTACGCCCAGCGCATGGCGCAGAGCGCAAAGCTCTGCCCGCAGTTCCACCTCTCGCTGCAGTCCGGGTGCGACAAGGTGCTCGGGCGGATGCGCAGGCGGTACACCACGGAGCAGTTCCGGCGCGCGGTCCGGAGCCTGCGGGAGAGCTTCCCCGGCTGCGCGATCACGACCGACGTCATCACGGGCTTTCCCGGGGAGACGGAGGAGGACTTCCGCAAGACCGAGGACTTCTGCCGGGAGATTGCCTTTGCGCGCATGCACGTCTTCCCCTATTCCGAGCGCCCGGGCACGCCGGCGGCCTCCTTTGAGGGCGCGGTGCCCATTGCGGAGCGCGAGGCACGGGCGCGGCGGCTGATCGCCCTGGGAAAGGAGCTGGAGGCCGGCTATGTGCGCGGCCTGCTCGGCCGGACGGTGGAGGTCATGGTCGAGGAGGACGAAGAGGGGTATTCCCGGGAATATGTGCGCGTGCGCGTGCCCGGCGCCCGGGAGGGCGAGATCGTGCGCGCAGTCGTCGAGGACTTCGAGGGGCTGACCGCCATCGGCCGCCCCACGGCATAGAAAGATTGGAGGAAACAAAAATGGAGGATTGCCTGTTCTGCAAGATCATCGCGGGTCAGATCCCGTCGACCATCGTCTATGAGGATGCGGATTGCATCGCCATCCGCGACATCAACCCCCAGGCCCCGACCCACGTGCTGGTCATTCCCCGCACGCACTACAAGAACCTGACCGAGGCCGCTAAGGCCGATCCGGAGCTGGTCGGACGCCTTCTGCGCGCCTGCACCGAGGTCGCCAAGAAGGAGGGCGTCGCAGACGACGGCTACCGCGTGGTGACCAACATCGGCGTCAACGGCGCGCAAACCGTGCAGCACCTGCACCTGCACGTGCTGGGCGGCGTCAAGCTCACCGAGCGCATGGCCTAAATTCGTTCACAGAAAATTTCTTCGGAAAACTCGGGCGGGAGACTGGATTTCTCCCGCCCGCTATGGTATACTGATAGAGCACAGCCCATTGGGGCGCTGAATGCAGGACTAGGCCGTCTAATGTATGTTTTTTGTAAAGCTAGGGCGCGGACCCTTGACAGATGCCCTTCTTGGACGGTATAATGGTATGTATTCATTTATGCCCGGTGTGGCATCACGGTATGCGCGAGGGGAGGGAAAGCAATGTCTGAAATCCGCGTTGGGGAAAACGAATCCCTGGAAAGCGCTCTCAAGCGTTTCAAGCGCAAGTGTGCCCGGTCCGGCGTACTGGCCGAGGTTCGCAAGCGCGAGCATTACGAGAAGCCCAGTGTCAAGCGCAAGAAGAAGGCTGAGGCAGCAAGGAAGCGCAAGTACTGATATCGCTTTCACAAACAGACGCCCTGTGAAAACAGGGCGTTTTTTGTGCGCCAAAAACCGGAAAAAGGCGGGGTTCCGGCGCCCAGGGCGACGTTTGGAGCAGGAAGGTCTTCCCAAAACGGCGCGCACGCGCTACAATGGGGGGAGCAGAAGCGGAGCGGAGGGGAAGGCGTGATCGAGAACTTTTTGAGCGGGAGCGCGGGCATCGAGCCGATTGCGGGGCTGCTGTTTGCGCTGGGGACGATGCTGCTGATCGCGGAGGCCGTGGGGCCGGGCCTGGGCGCGAGCGGGTTCCTGGGCGCGGGCTGCGCGGTGGCCAGCTTTTTGCCGGACGCCGCTGCCGGAAGCGAGCCGTGGCTGACGGTGGTCCTGGCAGGGCTGGGCAGCGCCCTCATGCTCCTGGACGCGCGCATCGCGGGATTTGGGCCCCTGGGCTGGGCCGGAGCCGTCGCCCTGGTCGCCGCGCTGGGCCTGGCGAGCGCGACGATCCTGCAGTTCCTCTACACGCTCCTGGGCGCGGTGGCCCTCAGCGCGGCGGCTGTGCCGGTCGTGCTCTCGCGCCTACCCCATTCCCCCACGATGGAGCGGATTCAGCTGCGGGAGTCCCTTGCCGGGACCGGTCGGGTGGATTGCGCCCCGCCCGAGCCCGGCGCGCAGGGAAGGGCCTGCGGGGATCTCCGGCCCCGTGGCGCGGTCGAGATCGCGGGCGTGCGCTACGAGGCGCGCGCGGAGCGGTTCGTGGAGAAGAACGCCCCGGTGCGCGTGGTCCGCGTCGAGGGGAGAACGGTCGTCGTGGAGCGCGCGGACGACTGAAGAGCGCGCCCAAGCGGCCCAAAAAAAACGGCCTCCGGAAGGCAATCCTTCCGGAGGCTGTTTTTTTGGGCCGCTTAGAGCAGAACCAGCGCCAGAACGCCGCTCAGCAGCGCCAGCACGAGGAGCGTGGCGCAGTAGAACGCGATGAGCTTTGCCCGAAAGACCTGGGAGAG
>JBMNOF010000127.1:0-4920 GCA_050942925.1 Candidatus Spyradocola sp. | reverse complement strand
CAAAGAGCTGCGCGGGGATGACGGCCAAGGCCGGCGCGAGCAGATCGTCCGTGCGCGGGATGGTCAGGCGGTACTCGGTCAGGTCCTTTTCGCTTTCGCTGTCCGCATAGCCGATGGTCAGAACGACGGCGCCGCGGGTGAGGACCTCGCGGATGTTGGAGCGGAGCTTATCCAGGGTCGCGGTCTGCGTGCAGAGCGCGACGACCAGGCGGCCGGGCTCGATCAGGGCGATGGTGCCGTGCTTGAGCTCGCCGGCGGGCATGGCCTCGGAGTGGATGTAGGAGATCTCCTTGAGCTTGAGGGAGGCCTCCATGCTCAGCGCGCTGTCCAGGCCGCGTCCGATGAAGAACATGTCCTCCTGGGAGAAGAAGCGCGCGGCGTATTTCTGCACGGACGTGACGTCCGAGAGGATCTGATCGGCCTTATCCGGCAGGCGCTGGAGCTCCGCCAGAAGCTCGGCATAGCGGTCCGCGCCGATCGTGCCCTTGCAGAGCGCCATGTGCAGGGCGATCATGGTCAGCATGAGGACCTGGGTGGTATAGGCCTTGGTGGAGGCCACGGCGATCTCGGGTCCGGCCCAGGTATAGAGCACGCTGTCGGCCTCGCGGGCGATGGTGGAGCCCACGACATTGGTGATGGCCAGGACCTTGCAGCCGCGGGCGTGCGCCAGGCGCAGGGCGGCCAGGGTATCGGCCGTTTCGCCGGACTGGCTGACGACGATGAAGAGGTCCTCGGGGTTCAGGACCGGGTCGCGGTAGCGGAACTCGGAGGCGACGTCGATATCCACGGGCACGCGGCAGAGCCTTTCGATGAGGACGCGACCGACCTGGCCGGCGTAGGAGGCGGTGCCGCAGGCGGTGATGACCACGCGGCGAACGCCCTTGAGCAGGTCGTCGGAGAGGTTGGCCTCGCTCAAATCGATGCGGCCGTCCTTGATGCGGGGGCGGATGGTGTCGCGCATGGCGCGGCCCTGGTCGTAGATCTCCTTGAGCATGAAGTGCGCATAGCCGCCGCGCTCGGCGTCGTCGACGGACCAGGTGACCTCAAAGACCTCCTTGTGGACGGGTTCGCCCTCCATGTCGTAGATCTCGACGTGGTCGGCAAAGACCTCGGCGATCTCCCCTTCCTCCAGCAGGTACACCTTGCGCGTATGGGGCAGCACCGCCGGGATGTCGGAGGCGATGTAGTTGCAGCCCTCGCCCAAACCGATGATGAGCGGGCTATCCTTGCGCGCGGCGATGATGCGGTCCGGGCAGCGCGTGCAGAGCACGCCCAGGGCGTAGGCGCCCTCGAGCTTGCGGACGGTGGCGCGCACCGCGCCCAGGATGTCCTTTTCGGTCTTGAGGGTGTCCTCCAGCAGGTGGGCAAAGACCTCGGTATCCGTTTCGCTCACGAAGTGATAGCCCTTGGCCGTGAGCTTCTCGCGCAGGGGCGCGTAGTTTTCGATGATGCCGTTGTGGACCACCGCGACCTCACCGGACTGGGAGAGGTGCGGGTGGCTGTTCTCGTCCGAAGGCTCGCCGTGGGTGGCCCATCTCGTGTGGCCGATTCCGACGGTGCCCGAAACGGGCGTGGTGCGGAGCCGCTCGCGCAGGCACTCGAGCTTTCCGCGCGCCTTGACGACCTGGATCTTTCCCTTGTCCAGCACCGCAACGCCTGCCGAGTCATACCCGCGGTATTCCAGGCGCTTGAGTCCTTCCATCAAGATCCCCACGGCCTGCTCCATTCCGATGTATCCGACAATGCCGCACATGTGCACAAACCTCCTTGCATTTTTTACGGTTGAAATTCCCACGAGGGGTATGTTAAAATCCTATTATACGGAAAGCCACTTCATACGGAAAGGCGGTTCACATTCGATGAAATACCCTCCTATTATTCGGCAGATTCCGCACATCGTCCACGGCGGAGACTACAATCCGGATCAATGGCTCCGGGAAAAGGACGTCATCTGGAAGGAGGACATGCGCCTGGCAAAGCTTGCGGGGCTGAACTCCCTTTCGGTGGGCATCTTCTCCTGGGCGGCCCTGGAGCCGGAAGAAGGCGTCTATGACTTCGCGTGGCTGGACGAGATCATGGACCTGATGGCGGAAAACGGGCTGACGGCGGTGCTGGCCACGCCCTCGGGCGCGCGCCCGGCCTGGCTGAGCCAGAAGTACCCGGAAGTGCTCCGCGTCAACGAGCGCCGCGAGAAACTGCTCCACGGCGGCCGGCACAACCACTGCCTATCCAGCCAAGTATACCGCAGAAAGGTGCAGGAAATCAATACGCTTCTTGCAGAACGCTATAAGGACCACCCCGCACTAGGCGCCTGGCACATCTCCAACGAGTTTGGCGGCGAGTGCCACTGCCCGGCCTGCCAGGAGAACTTCCGCCTCTGGCTGCGCGAGAAGTACGACACGCTGGACAACCTCAACCACGCTTGGTGGACGGCGTTCTGGAGCCACACCTACACCGACTGGAGCCAGGTGGAATCCCCCTCGCCCCTGGGCGAGCAGTCCGTCCACGCCCAAAAGCTCGACTGGAAGCGCTTTACCACGGATCAGTTCATCAAGTGGTACCGCATCGAGGTGGAGCCCCTCAAGCGCATCACGCCGAACGTGCCCTGCACGACGAACCTGATGGGCATCTATCCGGGGATCAACTACTTTGACCTGGCCAAGGAGCTGGACTTTGCCTGCTGGGACAGCTATCCCCAGTGGGAGAGCACAGAGAACGACGTGGAGATCGCGCAGTTCTTCTCCTTTGAGCACGACTTGACCCGCGGGCTCAAGGGCGGCAAGCCCTTCTTCCTGATGGAGAGCTGCCCCTCGGCAACGAACTGGCGGCCCTACGCCCGCCTGCACCGGCCGGGCGTACACAAGCTGCAGTCCATGCAGGCCATTGCCCACGGCGCGGACTCCGTGCAGTACTTCCAGTTCCGCAAGAGCCGCGGCTCCTCGGAAAAGTTCCACGGCGCGGTCGTGGACCACTGCGGGCACGAGCACACGCGCGTGTTCTCCGAAATCGCGGATCTGGGCAAGCTCCTTGCGCAGATGGACGAAATCGTGGGCACCACGGCGCCGGCGCGCGTTGCCCTGGTCTATGACTGGGAAAACCGTTGGGCGCTGGAGGACGCGCAGGGCCTGTGCAACGTCAACAAGAAATACGTCGAGACCGTGATGGATCACTACAGCGCGCTCTGGCGCAAGGGCGTGAGCGTGGACATCGTGGACCAGGCCGCAGATTTCTCGGGACATGACGTGCTCATCGCACCCTTCTCCTATATGCTGCGCGGGGACTTCGCCCTGCGCGTGGACGAGTTCGTGCAGGCGGGCGGGACCTTTGTCACGACCTACGGCACGGGCTATGTCGACGAGAACGACCTGTGCATCCTGGGCGGATTCCCCGGACCGCTGAAGAAGACGCTGGGCATCTGGGCCGAGGAAATCGACGTGCTCATGCCGGGCATGGAGAACCACGCGACGCTGGACGGCACGCGCTACGCGCTGACGGACTATGCGGAGCTCATCCATCCGGAGGGCGCGCAGGTCCTGTCCACCTATGAGGAGGACTTCTACGCGGGGATGCCGGCCCTGACCGTCAACACCCGCGGCAAGGGCAAGGCCTACTACATTGCGGCGCGCTTCTCCCCCGCGTTCCTGGACGCCTTCTACGGCAAGCTCCTCTCCGAGGAAGAGATCCCGCAGCACGACCTGCCCGCCGGCGTGACCATCGCCACCCGCACCGACGGCGAGACGAACTACGCCTTTGTGCTGAACTTTGCGCCCGAGGCGCGCCAGGTGAAGCTGACCGGCGCGGACTTCTTCACGGGCGAAGAGGTTTCCGACTTCGCCCTGCCCGCGCACGGCTTCCGCATCCTCAAAACCCAGGCCTAAGGGCGCTCCGCGCTTCCGGCCCATACGCGGCCGGCCCCCGCAGCGATGCGGGGGCCGGATTTTGGGCGCAAAAAGGCGCGGGCGAAAAATTTGCGAAAAATTCAAATTTGTCCCGTTTGCCGATTGTAATTTCATTCCGATTGTGTTATGATACTTGTAACAATTTTGTAATCGCACTCGTCCATCCTCACAATCCCTACGTCAAGATAGACGAGCGGCGGTGCTGGATTGTTCCGTCCAAATCAGCGCATTGTGTATTTGGTCACTTCAAATCTTTTGCAAGGAGAGATTCGTCATGAAAAAGTCCCTGATCAAATCCCTGCTGCCCGTCCTCATCGTTGTTCTCGCTCTGTCCATGATTTCCATCACGGTTGTGGCCCAGGAGTACGTCGGCTACACCTACGACCCGGAGAATCCCTGCGAAACCATCGATCAGTACCGCTACACCGGCCTGTTCGAGGATAAGTACGCGCTGGACGACGAGACTGCGTCCGACAAGTACGACGGCCTGGATGAGAAGAAATATGCCCTGGACGACGAAAAGAAGTCCGGCAAGTATGACGGCCTGGACGAGGAAAAGACCGCGCTTGAGCCCACTGTGGATAACGGCAAGTACGACGGCCTGAACCGCGCCAAGACCGCTCTGGAGCCCACCGTGGATAACGGCAAGTACGATGGCCTGGACGAGGAAAAGACCGCTTTGGAGCCCACCGTGGACAACGGCAAGTACGACGGCCTGAACCGCACCAAGACCGCTCTGGAACCCACCGTGGACAACGGCAAGTATGACGGCCTGAACGAGGACAAGACCGCGCTCGAGCCCACCACCGACAACGGCAAGTACGATGGCCTGGACGGCGACAAGACCGCTCTGGAGCCCGCCGCCAATAACGGCACGTACGACGGCCTGCGCGCTCCCGTGGAGTGCCCGCCCGCTAATTCCGTGATTGAGGATGGCATCAGCGGCGACATCGACGGTTTGGCCTAATTCACAATCCGCTGCCTAGCACGGGACCGATCAAGATCGGTCCCGTTTTTTTGT
>JBMNOF010000022.1:0-25862 GCA_050942925.1 Candidatus Spyradocola sp. | reverse complement strand
CTTCCGTTCTTGGCGGTCAGGGCGGCATAGCGCATGGGCGCCACGGCCTGGCCCACGCTCTGGAGGGCGCGCACGTCGTCCTCGTCCATGGGCAGGGCGTTGCCGGCCTTTTCCTCGATCCAGATGCGGTCCACGCCGAAGCGGTTCATCTCCCCGCGCACCTCCTCCACCGCGGCGATGCCCAGGGACCCGATGGCGATGCACGCTCCCACGCCGATGGACAGGCCGAGCACCGTCAAAAACGAGCGGGTGCGGTTTCCGAGCAGGGAGCGCAACGCGGTCCGCACGACGTCCAGGGGCCTCATTCCCCCGCCTCCCCGAGGATCACCTGCGTGCCCACCGGCGGCCCGGACAGGAGTTGGACGTAGAGCGCGTCGCAAAGGCCGGTTGTCACGGGCACGGAGACCGCGCCCGCCTCCGTCAGGCAACGAATGGTGTCGTCGCCCTGCACGGCCTGCAAGGGCACGCTGGGGCCGCTGACCTCCTGCAGCAGCAGCGTCACATCCACCTGCATGCCGGCCTCCAGCGCGGCAAGGCCCGTCCCCTCCAGGCGCAGGGCGTACTGGGCGGCGGCGCCCGGCGCGGGATCGATTGCCGCGATGCGGGCAGAATAGGTGCGTCCGCCGCGGACGACCTCGGCCTCCATGCCGATGCAGACGTCCTCGCGCAGGCTCTCGGGCAGGAGCGCGACGACGACCTTTTCCGTGGACACGACGCTCCCCAGCTCCGCGCCGGCGGCGACGGTCCGCCCTTCCTCCGCGGAAAAGCTCTGCAAAATTCCCGCCTCCGGCGCGGTGAGCGTGCACAGCGAGAGCGCCGCTTCCGCGGCCTGCGCGCCCTCCCCGGCCGAACCCGTCCACAGCAGGACCTGCTCGCCGGCGGCCGGCTCGACCTCGCACAGCGCCTGTCCCGCCTCGACGCGCTGCCCCGCCTGCGCAAAGACGCGCGACACTTCGCCTGGGAAAAGGGCGGTGAGCGCGTAGGTCTGCGCGTAGTCCACGCTGCCGATGATCTCGATCTTTTCGGCGATCTCGCGCACCTCTACGGCCGTCAGCTCGTACTCCGGCTCGCGCTCGGCCGTCAGGAACAGCGCCGCGCAGAGCGCCAGCGCCGCAAGAACTGTCAATCCCTTCTTCATTCCGCATCCCCCATTCTGTCAAGCATCTGTATTTTGCGCCGCAGGGGCAAGGTTCATGCCCGCGCGGCCGCGCAAAGATTTTACAGCGCCGTATTCGATGTGGTATCATAGAGGAAAGGATGTGCGGAAATTTTTCGGCGTCGCCTTCGCGCCTTCCCAAACCCCGGAGGTGCGCCAACGCATTGGAACGGTATAAACGGTATATATATGGAAGAAATCTCCGCGCGCAAGCGCGCAAAAAGGAGGGAACCCTATGCGGCCCATTGTCCTTCCGGACGAAACCCACTACGCCGCGCAGATGCGCGACCGCATCCTGCCCGAGCTTGCGGCCTGCAGCCGGCGCATTCCCTGCGCGGGCGAGGGCGGGGCGGCGCTCAACGTGCGCCTCTACGCGCCCGCGGGCGCAGAGCGCAGCATCGTGTTCAGCCACGGGTTCAGCGAGAGCGAGGAAAAGCTGCGGGAGCTGACCTGGCTCTTCCTGCAGCAGGGGTACGCCGTGCTCGCCTACGACCACCGGGGCCACGGCGCCTCCGCGCGGGAGGTGGCAGACCCGTCCGTCGTGCACGTGCAGGACTTTGACGACTACGTGCGGGATCTTGCGCACGTGGTGGAGGCGGCGCGCCCGCATCTTCCCGCGGGCAAGCCCGACCTATTCGGCCACTCGATGGGCGGGGGCATCGCGGCGCGGGCGCTGGAGCTGTACCCGGACGAGTTCCGGCGCTGCGTGCTGCACGCGCCGATGATCCGCATCAACACGCACGGCGTGCCGGAGCCCCTGGCCAAGGCGATCGCGGGGTTTTTCGTGGCCATCGGCCGGGGCGACCACCGCTTCTTCGCGCACAAGCCCTACGCGCCCGGCGAGCGCTTTGCGGACGCCTGCTGCACGAGCCCGGAGCGCTTTGCCTACTACGCCGATCTCCGGCGCGAGACGCCCGCCCTGCAAACCAACGCGTCGAGCTACCGCTGGATCTTGGAGGCGCTGCGCAGCGGCGACCGGCTCCTGCGGCCGGAGAACCTGGCGCGCATCCGCGTGCCGACGCTGGTGATCCGCGCGGAGCTCGACACTCTGGTGCGCCCGGACGGGCAGGACGCCTTTGTGCGGGGCGTGCCCTTTGCGCGCCTGGTGACGATCCCCGGCGTCAAGCACGAGATCTACCGCTCGCGCAACGAGCAGCTTCTCCCCTATTTGGAAACGATCTTCCGCTTTCTGGAGGAGTAGCGGCAGGAAGAGCAAGGGACGTCGCCTGCGGGCGCCGTCCCTCTCTTTCTCCCTCGCCCTCCCCCGCGGGCGCGGGGAGAGCGCGAGAGGGGGAAAGACCCCTCTCGCCCCCCTTATGTCAGCTGCCGCTGGAGCGGTAGTGCCGCACCCCCAGCTGCCAGGCGGCCAAGCCCAGCGCCAGGAACGCCGCTCCCGCCGCCGGGGCGAGGTAGGCGCTCCACGCGGGGAAGGGCAGCTCCTTTTGGAAGAGCACCGCGCTGGGCAGGTAGTTGAGCGTGCCCAGCGGCACCACATAGAGGAAGAAGTTCCGCAGCCAGCGCTTGTAGATCTCCAAGGGGTAGGAGACGGCCGTGATCCCGCCGTAGGTCAGGATGTTGAAGATCTCCAGCGACTCCAGCGTCCAGAAGCAGGCCGACGCCTGCAGGAGCAAGAGCCCGAAGAACAGCAGTGCCCCTCCGAGGATGCAGGCCGCCAGGAGCAGCCCCTGCGGGAGGGTCAGCGGCGCGTCCAGCCCGGCGATCCCCAAGGCGAGCACACCCGCGCCCTGCAGGAACCGTCCCATGCGCGAGACCTCCAGGCGCGAGGCGAGGACCTGGAACAGCGTGCCGCGGGGGCGCAGGAGCACGCGGTCGAATCTCCCCTCGCGGACGGTCCGCGCAAACTCGTCAAAGCCGCGGCCGATGCTCTCGGCCAGGGCGTAGGAGAGGTTCACGATGCCGTAGAGCACCGCGATCTCGTACAGCGTCCAGCCCTCCAGCGTGCCGAAGGCGGAAAACAGCGCCGCAATCCCGAAGAAGTCCAGAATCGAGGCCGTGAAGTTTCCGATCGTGAGCAGGGCGAAGGAGGCGCGGTACTGCATCTGCGCGCGCACGTCGGAGAATGCCAGGGCAAAATACGTTCGAAGCGTCCGCATCGTCTCAACCTCCCTGCACCATGCACTTGCGCGCGCCAGCGCGCACCACCGCGCGGCCGATCGCGCCGAGCGCCAGGAGCCACAGCGCCTGCAGGGCGACCGTCCACAGCGCTGTGCGCACGTCCACCGCGCCCACGAGGATGCGCATCGGCCCGTCCAGCATGGAGGCAAAGGGCAGAAGGCGCAGCGCGTCCCGCAGGCCCGCGGGCAGGAACCCCAGCGGGAGGATGTTCCCCGCGAGGAAGGAGCCGATCAGGGGGACGATGCGGTTGATCCCCTGTCCGGAGAGCGTCCAGAAATAGGTGCCGGTCAGGATCGCGGTCATCGCGGCGGAGACGAGCATGCCCAGCCCCAGCGACAGCGCGCCCAGCGGCAGCAGCGGCAGCGCCAGGCGCAGGCGGAAGTCCCCCGGCAGGAGCAGCGCGATGAGGAGCAGCAGCGGCAGGTTGATCAGCAGCGGGGCCGTGCGCAGGGCCATGGCGCGGCCGTACCACATGGAATAGAGGTCCCGCGGCCGGGCCAGCTCAAAGGCGATGCGCCCGTCGCGCAGCATGGCCTCGATGTCGCGCAGGCCGGACCAGGGCATCATCCGGTAGGCGCCCTGGCTGAGCCAGACGTAGCTCACGGCCTGGGACAGCGTCAGGTCCGCCTGGCCCCCGCCGCTCGCGTAAAACGCCTGGAAGACGGAGACGTACAGCAATCCAAACGCGAGCTGCGTCGCCACGCCCGCCACCGCGGCCGAGCGGTACTGCATCTGCTGGCGCAGGGCCGTGCGCGCCAGGGCGAAGAAGGCCCTCATGCGCCCACCTCCCCCATCTGCCGGTAGAGCGCGGCCATGGTTTCATCCAGGGAGGGCGGCTGGATCTGCACGTCGCGCAAGCCCACGGTGCGGGCCAAGTGCAGCACGAGCCGGTCCGCGGGCAGGCACTTGGGGTCGAACTCGATGAGCGCCTCGTCCGCGCTGCGGCTGCGAAGGCTGGCGCCCGGCGGAAGGAGGAGCTCCCCCGCCCCGACCTGCGCCCGGCACAGGGAGCGCCCGCCCGCGCGCTCGCGCAGGTCGGCAAGGCTCCCGTCGAGCAGGAGCCGGCCCTTGCCGATGAGCAGCACCCGGCGGCACAGGGCCTCGACGTCGTCCATGTCGTGGGTGGTGAGCAGCACGGTCACCCCGCTCTCGCGGTTGAGGTCGCGGATGAAGGCGCGCAGGGCGAGCTTGGAGACGGCGTCCAGGCCGATCGTCGGCTCGTCCAGGAAGAGGAGGCGCGGCCGGTGCAGGAGCGAGGCGACCAGGTCGCACCGCATCCGCTGCCCGAGGGAGAGCTGGCGCACGGGCGTGCGGAGCAGGTCCTCCACGCCCATGCGCGCCACGAGCGCGTCGCGCGTTTCCGCATAGGCTGCCGCGTCCAGGTCATAGAGGTCGCGCAGCAGGTCGAAGCTGTCCTGCACGGGCAGGTCCCACCAGAGCTGCGTCCGCTGCCCGAAGACCACGCCGATCTCGCGGACGTGGCGCACGCGCTCCTTCCAGGGCACGCGGCCGAGCACCTGCGCCGTGCCGGAGGTGGGCGTGAGGATTCCGGACAGGCACTTGACGGTTGTGGACTTGCCCGCGCCATTGGGGCCCAGGTACCCGACGATCTCCCCCGGGGCAACGGCGAACGAGACGCCTCGCAGCGCGTCCACGACGGCCGTTTCCCGCGGGGCGAAGAGCGACGCGCGCCGCTTGCGCACGGTGAACCGGACGCGGAGGTCCTCCACAGAAAGAATTTCCTGCATGAAACATTTCCCCCTTTCGACTCGAATCCGTTCGATGGTTGGTGAAAAACCGCGGCAGGAACCGCACCCCGCGGACAAAAAACAGGGGCTCCCCCCAAAGGGGGCCCCTGTTTTTGAAGCGGGAAGGAAGAAATTCGACATCTGCGGCCGATTTCCTGCTTTCCGGGGAAAATTATTCCTCAAATGCCGAGGATCGCGCGGGCAAAGCCGAAGTAAACCAGGAGGCTGACCGCATCCACGACCGTCGTGATCAGGGGACTGGCCATGGCGGCGGGGTCCAGGTGCACGGCCTTAGCCGCGATGGGCAGCAGCCCGCCCAGGCACTTGGCGAGCACCACCGTCACCAGCAGCGACAGGCTCACCGCCAGCGCCACCGCGGGGCCGACCTGCGACTCAAAGAGCAGGATGCGGCCGAAGTTGACCGCGCAGAGCACCACGCCGCAGAGCAGGCTGACGGACAGCTCCTTCCAGAGGACGCGCAGCGCGTCGCGCGGGCGGATCTCGCCCAGGGCCAGGCCGCGGATGACCATGGTCGAGGACTGGGACCCGCAGTTTCCGCCCGTGTCCATGAGCATGGGGATGAAGGCGGCCAGCGCCACCACCGAGGAGAGCACCTGCTCAAACCCGGAGATGATCCGGCCGGTGAAGGTGGCGGAGACCATGAGCACCAGGAGCCAGACGATGCGCTTTTTTGCCAGCTCCACCGGGCTGGTCTTGAGGTAGGGCTTTTCCGAGGGGGCCATGGCCGCCATGCGCTCCATGTCCTCGGTGTTTTCCTGCTGGATGACGTCCATGACGTCGTCCGCGGTGATGAGACCGACGAGCCGGCCCTCGCCGTCGACCACGGGCATCTGGGTGAGGTCGTAGCGGCGGAAGGCGCGCGCGACATCCTCCTGGTCCTCGAGGGTGCGGGCCGTGACGGGCTCGATGCGCTGCAGGTCCTGCAGGCGGCTGTCCTCCCGCGCGCGGATCAGGTCAAAGAGCCGCAGCGCGCCGGTGAGGCGCCGGGTGTCGTCGATGGTGTAGACGACGTCCACGCTCTCCATCCCCTTGCCCTCGCGACGGACGGCGTCCAGGGCCTCGCCCGCGGTCAGGCGGTCGTGCAGTTCGATGTACTCCGCGGTCATCAGGCTTCCCGCGGAGCTCTTGGGATAGCGAAGGTACTGGACGATGCGCTCGCGCTTCTCCGGGTCCACGCTGCGCAGCGCGCGGTTGACGACGACGGCGGGCACCTCCTCCAGGAAGTTGACCGCGTCGTCCGTAAAGAGCCGGTCCATGACCTGCCCAACCTCCGCGTCGGAGATCGAGGAGACGATCTGCTCCTCGAGGTCCTGCGGCAGGTAGGCAAAGGCCGCGGCGGCCAGGTCCTTTGGCAGAACCCGGAACACCAGCAGCCGGCGCTGGTCGTCCAGGTCCTCCAGGAAGGCGGCCACGTCCGCGGGGTTTTCGCGCGAAAGGTCCGCCTTGAGTTCGCGGAGCCGGTTGCTCCGGATCAACTGTTGAAGCCGCTCCTTGCGTTCCATGGGATTTCGCTCCTTTCTTCTTTGCGGCGGCGTTTTTGCGCACGACAAAAACACGCGCCATCGAAAAAATCCGATTGCCCGTGGAAGGATAAAAGCAGGCTGGCAAAAGCCGGCGGCTCAGCAGCCGGAAGGACAGAAGAGACTCGAACTTCGGTGCAGTCCGAGGCGCCTTCGCGGCTCTGACGCGGCTTTTCCGGCGCCGCATTTATCGTTCCCGTCCATTCGAGTCACCTCCTGCGCTACAAATTTTCGTGAGGGTTTGACGCGCTCCGGCGTCTCCCCTATGGTATGCCGAAGGGCGGCGGTTTGTCAAGTCGTTTTCCGTGTTTTTCTGTCGAAAACCGGGGATTTAACGGATGCGGGCCAAAAAGAGCCGGGAAGGGCGCGTTGCGCCCTTCCCGGCTCTTGAATATAGCGGCACGGTTCAGCGGGGGCGGTCCTCCTCGCGGAGCTCCTTCAGGCGGCGGCCTGCGGTGCGCAGCGAGTAGAAGAACGCCACGGCGATGACGATGCCCATGACGAGGAAGAAGTTGCCGAGCCAAGCGGCGCCCGCGTTGAGCCGACCCACGACGAGCATCAGCACAAAGCAGGCGGCGATGACCGCCAGGCAGATGTTGCCCTGGCGCTTGAACCGGCGGTCGCGCTCCTCGCGCTCGGCTTCCTGTTCGGCCTCGCGCTTCCGTTGCTTGTTTTCCTTTTTCATGCGTTCTCCTCCTGTCTGCCGGGCGAGGACCAGAGCGCGCGCTTGCGCTCGGCCATCTCGTCCACGCGGGCGATGTACTGCTCGACGTTTTTGACGTTGGGGGCGCGCTCGATGCGGCGCGCAGCCGGGTAGAGCCACTTGGAGATGGCCCCGGCGCCAAAGGCGGCGATGGGCGCGATCTCCTCCATGATGTCGATGTTGTAGAGCGAGGCCATGCCCGGGCGGCAATAGCCGACGTTTTCGAGGTTGCCGGCCATGTACTTCTGCCGGTAGAGGTAATACGGGGCGAGGCCCATGGCGCGCGCGGCGTCGGCGGCGGTGTGGACCATGCGCTCGGCCGCCTGTTCATCCGCGACGTAGTCCGTAAAGCGCAGCGCGGCGGCGCGCTTGAGGGCCAGGGTGTGGACGGTGAGGTTCTCCGGCGCAAGGCGCGCGACGCGCTCGAGCGTGCGGGCCACGTCCTGGATCGTCTCGCCGGGGAGGGCGAGGATCAGGTCCATGTTGATGTCGGAAAAGCCCATCTCCCGCATCCGGCCGTAGACGCGCTCGATGTCGGCGGCGGTGTGGTCGCGGCCGACGCGGCGGAGCGTTTCGTCGTTCATGGTCTGGGGGTTGAGGGAGACGCGGGTGGCCCCGGCGTCCTGGAGCAGGCGGAGCTTGTCCTCGGAGAGGGTGTCCGGCCGGCCGGCCTCGACGGTGAACTCGCGCCAGCCGGGAAAGCACTGCAGCGCGCAGTCGAGCACGCGGGCGAGCTCCTCGGTCGAAAGGGCCGTGGGCGTGCCGCCGCCGACGTAGAGCCCGCGGACGCGGAAGGCGGATAGATCCCCCGCGACCAGGCGCATCTCCCGCGTCACGGCCTCGACGTACGCGCCCGTGAGCTTTGCCCCGTGGGCGAGGTCCAGCGCGGCAAAGGAGCAATAGGAGCAGCGCGTGCGGCAGAAGGGGATGCCGACGTAGACGTCGATCTCCCCGGGAGCGGGCGCGGGCACGCAGCTCTGCTCCCGCGCGATGTCGCGAAGGAGCAGCGCCTTGTCGGGGCTGACGTCAAAGCCCTCGATCAGGGCGCGGACGGCCTCCTCCTCGGTCTTGCCGGCGGCGCGCTGCTCGGCGAGCAGGCGGGTGGGCCGGATGCCGGTGAGGCTGCCCCAGGGGGGCTTTCGGCCGGTGGCGGCCTTGAGGGCCTGGTAGAGGGCGTTCTTGGCGCCGCGCTTGAGGCGGCGGCGGCGCTCCAGCTCGTCCGGGGCGTCGGGCGCGAGGGGCACGCGGGCCTCGCAGCCATAGGCGCAGGCCACGTGCGCGCCCTCCCGGATTTCGTGGGTGATGCGGGTTTCGCCCTCGCCCTCGCGCGCGATCTCGCACTCGCCGCGGAACAGCCGGACGACGTCGCACAGGTCGTTCCAGATCTCCGGGCAGTCGGTGACAAGGACTATGCGTTCCACGTCGGCTTCCCTCCCCGGCGCTCCTGGCCGATCGTGGTCTCGCGGCCGTGGCCGGGAAGGACGGTGGTATCCTCCGGCAGGGCGGCGAGGCGCTGCAGGGACTCGAGCATGGCCCGGCCGTCGCCCCCGGGGAAGTCCGTACGCCCGCAGCCGCCGCAGAACATGGTGTCCCCGGAAAGGAGGATCTTCTCCTCCGAGTCGTAAAAGCAGAGGCTGCCCGGCGTATGGCCCGGCGTGTGCAGGATGGTGAAGCCCTCAAAGATCGAGCCCTCCTCCAGGAGCGCGGCGCTCTTGCGGCACTGGAAGGGCAGGCCGAACCGGCCGGAGAGGTTGCGCATGGGGTCGTGGAGCATGGGCAGGTCCTGCGGGTGGAGAAAGACCTCTGTCACGGGCAGGTCGTTGAGGGCGAGCATGTGGTCAAAGTGCGCGTGCGTGAGCGCGACGGCGTCCAGCTTCCAGCCGCGCTCCTCGAGGGTGGAGAGGATGGCCTTGGCGTCTGCGGCGGGGTCGATGACGACCGTGCGGCGGTTCCGGCGGACGATGGTGCAGTTGGTTTGCAACGGGCCGAGTGTCAGCGTCAGGATTTCCATGGTCAAAACAGCCTCCTCGTGTCATAGAGGATGGTGACCGGGCCGTCGTTGACGAGCTCGACCTGCATGTCCGCGCGGAAGACGCCGGTCTCACAGGGCGTGCCGAGCGCGCGCACGCGCGCGACGACCGACTCATAGAGGGGGTCGGCGTCCTCCGGCCGGGCCGCCTCGATGAAGGAGGGGCGCTTGCCGCGCCGCGCGTCGCCCAGGAGCGTGAACTGGGACACGGCCAGCACCGCGCCGCCCACGTCCTGCACGGAGAGGTTCATCTTGCCGTTCTCGTCCTCGAAGATGCGCAGGCCGGCGATCTTCTCGGCGGCAAGGCGCGCGTCCTCCTCCGAATCCCCGGCCTGCACGCCGATGAGGACGAGCAGGCCGCGCCCGATCCGGGACACGAGCCGCTCCCCCACGGACACCTGGGCGCGCGAAACGCGCTGGACTACGATTCTCATGCGCTGTTCTCCTTCCTGGTCGTTAGGTGCTCGAGCGATAGGCCTCGATGATGTCCGGGTTCTTTTGGAACTGCTTCATCACCGCGGAGAGCTGGTCCTTGTCCTTGACCTCGAGGGTGAGGTTGATGACGGTGGTCTTGTTGCGGTTTGTGCGCGCGGAGATGGCCAGCAGCGGGATGTTCAGCCCGGCGATCATGGTGGTGAGGCTGGCGATGAGCCCGGTCTTGTCATAGGCGATGAGCTGGACGTCCGCGTTGAAGCTGGAGGCCGCGCCGGTATTCCAGGAGACCTCGATCATGCGCGCGTTCTCCATGGAGGCGTCCTTGAGGTTGACGCAGTCCTTGCGGTGGACGGAGACGCCGCGGCCGCGGGTGATGTAGCCGACGATGTCGTCGCCGGGCACGGGGTTGCAGCAGTGCGCAAAGCGCACGACCATGCCCTCCTCGCCCTTGACAAAGACGGCCTGCTCCTTTTTCTGCTTCTTCCTGAGGGTGGAGGGGCGCTCCGGCCGGGGCTCCGGCGGGACGGGCGCCTCCTCGCGGACGGCGCGCTTGTACTCCTCGTTGAGCCGCATGACGACCTGCATGGCGGTTAGGCCGCCAAAGCCCACCGCGGCGTAGATGTCGTCCGGGGTCTTAAAGCCCTGCTTGCGCTGGATCTTGTCGAGGTACTCCGCCTTGAGGAGCTTGGCGGGGTCCAGGTTCTGGCGGCGGGCCTCCTTCTCGATCATGTCGCGGCCGAGCAGGATGTTCTCGTCGCGCAGGCTGGCCTTGAGGTAGGCGCGGATCTTGCTCTTGGCCTCGGTGGTCTTGACGATCTTGAGCCAGTCCATGGACGGGCCCTTGGCCGAGGGCGAGGTCAGGATTTCGACGATGTCGCCGGTCTGCAGCTTGGTGTCCAGCGTCACGATGCGCTGGTTGACCTTGGCGCCGACGCACTTGTTGCCCACGGCGCTGTGGATGCGGTAGGCAAAGTCCAGGGGGGTGGAGTCCTTGGGCAGGTCGATGGCGTCGCCCTTGGGGGTAAAGACAAAGACCTCGTCGTCGGAGAAGAGCTCCTTTTTGAGCGTCTCCATGAACTCGCGCGTGTCGTCGACCTCGCTGTCGATGCTCATGAGCTGGTGGACGAAGTTCAGCGTTTCGTCGAACTGGGTGGACTTGCCGCCGTTCTTGTACTTGTAGTGGGCGGCGACGCCGTACTCGGCGACGCGGTGCATCTCGTGGGTGCGGATCTGGACCTCAAAGGGCATGCCCTGGTCGCCCAGGAGCGTGGAGTGCAGGGACTGGTAGCCGTTGGCCTTGGGCCGGGCGATGTAGTCCTTGAACCGCCCGGGCATGGGCTTCCAAAGCGAGTGGACGATGCCCAGCACCGCGTAGCAGTCCTCCTTGGTGTTCACCAGCACGCGCACGGCGATCAGGTCGTAGATCTGCTCAAAGGAGAGGCCCTTCTTCTTCATCTTCTTGTAGATGGAGTAGAAGTGCTTGGGCCGGCCGGTGATGTCCGCCTTGATGTTCGCGTCGTCCAGCGCCTTGCGGAGCTTTTCGATGATGTGGTCGATGGCCTCCATCCGCTCCTGGCGCTTCATGTTGACGCGGTCGACCAGGTCGTAGTAGCTCTCCGGGTCCAGGTAGCGCAGGCAGAGGTCCTCCAGCTCCCACTTGATGGAGTTGATACCCAAGCGGTTGGCCAGGGGCGCGTAGACCTCGATCGTCTCCTTGGCGGTGCGCACGCGCTTTTGCTCGTTGCAGAACTTGAGCGTGCGCATGTTGTGCAGGCGGTCCGCCAGCTTGATGATGACGACGCGGATGTCCTTGGCCATGGCAAAGAACATCTTGCGCAGGGACTCGGCCTTTTGCTCGTCCTTGGTGCGGAACTCGATTCCGTCCAGCTTCGTCACGCCGTCGACCAGGCGCGCCACGTCCGCGCCGAAGGTCTGCTCGATCGTGTCGTAGGAGGCCTTGGTGTCCTCGATGCAGTCGTGCAGGAGCGCCGCGACGATCGTGGTCTGGTCCATCTCCATGTCGGCCAGGATCTCGGCCACCTTCAGCGGGTGGACGACATAGGGCTCCCCGGACTCGCGCGCCTGGGTGCCGTGCATCTGCAGCGCAAAGTCGAAGGCCGCGTGGACGGTCTTTCCGTCCACCTTCGGCTCGTAGGAGCGCATCTTGGCGATGAGCGCGTCGACCTCCTTGTCGAAGGCTTCCTTGGTGTATTCGGTTTGCGGCACGGGTATCCCTCCTTCTTTCGCCGCAGGGCGCTGCGCCCGCGCTTGCGTTGTTTTTTCCCTTAGTCGCCGGGGAAGGTCATGACGGAATCCACATCGTAGTCCTTGAGCGTTTCGCGCCCGCCCATGCCCGTAAGCTCGATGGCAAAGCGCACGGCGACGACCTTGCCGCCGAGCTGCTCGGCCAGGCGGCAGGCGGCAAGGGCCGTGCCGCCGGTGGCGAGCAGGTCGTCCGCCACGGCCACGCGCATGCCGGGCTGGATGGCGTCGCGGTGGATCTCCAGGGTATCGGAGCCGTACTCCAGGTCATAGGAATAGGAGATCGTCTCCGCCGGGAGCTTTCCGGGCTTGCGCACGGGCACAAACCCGGCGTGCAGGGCGTAGGCCAGCACCGAGGCGACGGTAAAGCCCCGCGCCTCCGGGCCGAGCACCAGGTCCACGTCCAGGCCCTGCAGGGACTGGACCATCTCGTGCATGAGCTGCTCAAAGGCGTCCGGGTTCTGGAACAGGGTCGTCACGTCCCGAAAGACGATGCCCTTCTTGGGGAAGTCGCGCACGCTGCGCACGGTGGACTTCAAATCAATCTTTTCCATTTTTGCACCCTCCCATGTTGTCGATGTGGATTTCGTCCAAAAGCCAGCGGCCGGTGGCCGTGGCGTAAAAATCGCGTTTGCCCGCGGCCTGCTTGAGGCTCAAGCGGAAGGGGTTGGATTTGCGCTCGATCAGGTCCATGTCCTGCAGCTCGCACAGCGCCAGCTCCAGCCGCGGCAGGGGCATTTCCTCCCCCGGCGGAAAGAGGAACGCCCGCAGCGCGTGCAGGCTGCGGCAGGCGGCAAGGCGCTTGGGGTCCCGGCCGCGCAGGGCCTTGTAGAGCGCGCGCACCTCCGAAATCGCCGGCGCGCAGGCGGCGATCTCGCTCTGCGCCTCCTTCTGCAGGGGCAGGGCGAGGACCACGGCGCTGGGGCTTGCGGCGAGGAGCCGCTCGACAAAGCCGTTGCCCATGGCGCCGTCCAGCAGCACGATGTTGCGGTAGCGCGCCACCTGCACCGCGGAAAGGAACGGCGCGCTGGTCAGCAGGTTGAAGGCGCAGGGGTCGTCCGGCTCCGGGCCGGCGCCCAGGCCCACCCGGCCCAGCAGGCCCTCCTCCTCCAGGATGGCCTGCCACTTGCGCGCGGTCTCGACCGCCGCGTAGAGCAGCAGCGTGCCGGAAAGGCGCTCGGTCAGCAGGTGGCGGACCCGCTCGCGCGCCTTCTCCTCCGGAACGAGCAGATAGCGCCGGAACCGGGGCTTTGCTTCATTATACAGAACCATGGCCAAAAAATCACGCATTCTTTGTTCATTGGTCTGTTGCAAGTTGGTAAAGAAGCCGCTGTCGGAGGGCTTGAAGGCCTTGACGGTGAGGCGCAGGTCGGTCTTGCCCATGTAGGTATTGCGGTCCAGCGTCACGATCACGTCCAGGCAGCCCCCGGCCTGGCGGGCGCGCCAGCCGAGCTTGAAGGCGGCGGCGTCGACCTGGACGCCGTCCTGCTCCAGGCGTAGGCGCAGGTGGGCGTCGTTTGCGCCCATGGTCCGCGCGGAGACCACGCGCACCCCCCGAAGAAGGAACACCGGGATGCTGTTGCCCTGGCCGAGCGGCTCCAGGCAGGCGAGCGAGTCCAGGAACCCGAGCGTGAGCTCCGGCAGGCGGACCTCCAGATCGTACTCCCGGCTGGGCGCCCAGGGCGCGTCCGGCAGGGCGGAAAGCACCTCGTTGATGCGGCGGCGGAACTCGTCCAGGCGGTCGGCGCGGATCGTAAGTCCCGCGGCCATGTCGTGCCCGCCGTAGCGCAGGAAGAGGTCCGGGATGGCGTGCAGGCTCTCAAAGAGCGAGACGCCGCGGATGGACCGCGCGGAGCCGACGTAGGTATCGCCCTCGCGCGCCAGGACAAAGACCGGGCGGTTGTACTTCTCGACCAGGCGCGAGGCGACGATGCCGATGACGCCGGCGTTCCACCCCTCCCCCGCGCAGACGATGGCGCGGTCGTTCAGGAAGTCCGTGGCGCCGGGGGCCTCGATCTTTTCCACGGCCTCGCGCAGGATGGACTGCTCCTGGCTTTGGCGGATCTGGTTGTGGCGCTCGAGTTCCGCGGCGATCTTGCGGGCAAGGTCCGGGTCCGCGGTGCAGAGCATCTCCACGGACCGGGAGGAATGGCCGATCCTTCCTCCGGCGTTGATGCGCGGCCCGAGCGCAAAGCCGATGCCGGCGGAATCGAGCTTGCGGCCGCGCAGGCCGGCGCTCTCCATCAAGGCGAGGACCCCGGGGCGGCGGGTGCGCGCGGCGGCCTCGAGCCCGGCGCGGACCAGGGCGCGGTTCTCGCCCGTGAGGGAGACGATGTCCGCCACCGTGCCGATGGCCACGATGTCCAGGTAGGGCTGGAGCGCCTCGAGCCCGCCCAGGGCCTGCACGAGCTTGGCCGCGACGCCGACGCCCGCCAGGTGCGGGAAGGGGTAGTCCCCCAGGCGCGGGTTGACGACCGTGCAGTCGGGCAGCTCGTCCGCGGCGTGGTGGTGGTCGGTCACCAGGACGTCGAGGTGGAGCTCCCGGCAGAGGCGCACCTCCGGCACGGCCGTGATGCCGCAGTCGACCGTCACCAGCAGGTCGTACTTGGGCGCGAGGCTCCGGATGGCGGCCTCGTGCAGGCCATAGCCCTCGCCGTGCCGGTCGGGGATGTAGTAGCCGACGGTCATGCCCAGCGAGCGCAGGTAGAGCACGAGCAGGGCGGTGGCCGTCACGCCGTCGGCGTCGTAGTCGCCGTAGATGCACACGCGCTGCTTTTCCCGCTGCGCAAGGCGGATGCGCTCGACGGCCTCCCGCATGCCGCGCAGGAGAAAGGGATCGTGCAGGTCGCGCAGCGTCGGATGGAGGTAGGCCCGGGCGGCCTCCTCATCCGTGATGCCGCGAAGGACCATGAGCTGCGCGGTGCGCTCCGCAAGGCCCATGGCGCACAGGGCGGACACGGCCTTGGGGTCTGCGGCTGCGCGGGCGCGAAATTCGAGCATCGTCCTCTCCCCTTCTCGTTTTTTGAAAAGCCCAAAGGGCCGCCGCGCAACAGTACGCGCGAGGCGGCCCCTCTTCTACCTTTGGGTTGGCGCGCGGCGCCCCGAGGCTCCGCCGGATTCCGCCCTTGCGGGCTTAGGCCTTTTTGGGCTTCACCTTGCCCATGCGGTGGCCGGCCGCGCGACGCGCGTCAATGCGGTCCTGCCAGCGTCCCCACAGGGAGGGCGCGATGAAGATGGAGGTGAAGTTGCCCGCGATCAGGCCGATGATGATGGGCAGCGCAAACTCCTTGATGGAGGTGACGCCCAGGATGTACAGGGTGACAATGGTGATCAAGGTCGTGATGGTGGTGTTGATCGTGCGGGGTAGGGTCTCGCGGACGGAGCGGTCCGCCAGCTCTGCGCGGGTCATTTCTTTGCGGGAGACGACGCGCATGTTCTCGCGCACGCGGTCGAAGATGACGATGGTGTCGTTGATGGCGTAGCCGACGATGGTCAGGACCGCCGCGATGAACGAGGAGTTCACCTGCAGGCGCAGGATCGTGACCATGGCGATCATCACGCCCACGTCCAGGAGCAACGCCACAACCGCGGTCACGCCGAAGTGGAACTCAAACCGGAACCAGATGTAGACCAGCATCAGCACGCACGCAATGAGCACGGAGGAAACCGCGTTCCAGATGAGGTCGCGGCCCGCGACGGCGCCCACGCGCTCGGAGGAAGCGACCTCCGCGTTGGGGTAGGTCTGCTGGATGGTGGTCTCGACGTTGGCGCGGATCTCGTTTTCGCGGTCGGCGTCATTCGTGTCCGGGAAGCGGACGAGCGCCTCGGCGTCCTCGCCGGAGCCGGACACGGTCACGGAGATCTGCTGCGCGGTGAAGCCCTCGTCGAGGAAGGCCTGCGTCACGACCGCGCTGTCGAAGTCCCCGCCCATGTGGATGGTCATCATCGTGCCGCCGGTAAAGTCAATGCCAAGGTTCATGCCGCCGCAGGCGATGCCCACAACCAGGCCGATGATGAGGATGGCGATCGGCACGCAGACGGTGATCGGGAAGTACTTGGAGAATCTCATCACGCATTGCCCTCCTTTGCGTCACGGACGCCATAGAGGCGATGATTCGTCAGGTTCAGGCCCACCATCTGCCGCAGCAGGAAGCGGGTGACCACGACGGCCGTAAACATCGAGCACACGACGCCGATGGTGAGCGTTATGGCAAAGCCCTTGATGGTGCCCGCGCCGAAGATCATCAGCACGACGCCGGCGATGATGGTGGTGATGTTGGAGTCCAGAATCGCGGAGAACGCGCGCTTAAAGCCGCTCTCCACGGAGGCGCGCACGGTCTTGCCCGCGCGGAGCTCCTCCTTGGTGCGCTCAAAGATGATGACGTTGGCGTCGACCGCCATGCCGATGGACAGGACAATGCCCGCGATGCCCGGCAGCGTCAGCTGCACGCCCGGGATGACCGCCAGCAGGAACAGGTCGATCAGGATGTAGATGAGGAGCGCGAGGCTGGCCATGATGCCCGGCAGGCGGTACATCACGATGAGGAACGCGATCACGAGCAGAACGCCGATGACGGCGGCGGTCATGGACGTGGACAGCGCGTCCTCGCCCAGGGTGGCCGAGATCGTGCGGACCTCGAGCTGCTCAATGTCCAGGGGCAGCGCGCCGGACTGGATGAGCATGGCGAGCTGCTGGGCGGACTCCGCGGTGAAGTTGCCCTCGATGTAGCCCTGGCCGCCGGTGATGGCGGTGTTGACCGTCGGCGCGGAGATGACCTCGCCGTCTAGCTCAATGGAGATGACCTTGCCGATGTTTTCCGCCGTGGCCTTGGCAAAGGCGTCGGTGCCCTCCTCGTTGAGGGTGAACTGCACGACGGGCTGGCCCTCCAGGTACCCCATCTCGGCCGAAACCACGGCGCTGCCGTCCATGATGACCTCGCCGTCCGCGGTCTTAAACTCCAGGTGCGCGGGCTGGCCGATGATGTTCAGGATCTCATTGGGGTCGTCCACGTCCGGGATCTCGATGCGGATGCGGTCGGTGCCCTGCTGGGTGACCGTCGCCTCGGTAAAGCCCTGGTTGGTCAGGCGGTTGCGCAGCACCGCCATGGTGCCCGAGAGCAGGCTGGCAAAGTCGGACTGGCCGTCGTCCTGCGCCTGGTAGACGGCAGAGACGCCGCCGCGCAGGTCCAGGCCCTGGGAAATGCCTTCCACAAGGGGCTTGATCTCCAACGCGCCGATGTTCAGTCCGAAGATCGCCAATGCGCCAAAGGCTGCAAGCAATATGACCACAATGATCATATTGACGGCACATCTCGTCTTCATGGTCTAAGGACCTCCTCGTTTTGTTCGCCGCGCAGCGCGCGCGGCGGTTATGCTAAGTTTACATTATAATCTTGTAAGCGGGATTCGTCAATCTTTTTGCCGCGCGTTTTGGGCAAAAAGCGATGCGCGTCAGTCCTCCTGCCACTCCGCGGCCTGTACGGCGATGGCGCACTCCAGGCGCTTTTTCTCCATCTCGCACTCCATCTCGTAGGGGTGGAGCAGGTCGCCGTGGAAGGCCTGGGCGTTGGCCGCGCAGCCGCCGGTGCAGTACAGGCGCGCCCAGCAGGACGCGCACGCCTCCTTGTTGAGGACGTGCGCCGCGGCGAACTGCTTGCGGATGCCCTCGTCGATTTCGCCGGTCAGGACGCTGCCCATGGCATAGCCCTCGCGCCCGACGAACTGGTGGCAGGGGAAGATCTCGCCGTCGGCCGTGACGGCGATGTACTCCACGCCCGCGCCGCAGCCGGAGAGGCGCTTCTTGATGCAGGGGCCGCCGTTGAGGTCCACGCAGAAGTGGAAGAAGGAGAACCACTGTCCCTGCGCGCGCCGGCGGACGTACTCCTTGTAGAGGAGGTCGTACTGCTCCAGGATCTGCGGCAGGTGCTCGGGCAGGAGCGAATAGGGCGAATCCGGCGACAGGACCACGGGCTCGACGCTGATCTGCTCAAAGCCCTGGTCCGCAAGGGCTAGGACGTCCTTGGAGAAATCCAGGCTCTTGCGCGTGAAGGTGCCGCGGACGTAGTAGTCCTTCTGGCCGCGGGCGGCGGCGGCCTTCTTGGCGTTGGCCATGGCGCGGTCCCAGGAGCCCTCGCCCTTTGCGGTGGGGCGCATGGCGTCGTGGGTCTCCTTGCGGCCGTCCACGGACAGGACCACGTTGCTCATCTCGCGGTTGAAGAAGTCGATGTCCTCGTCCGTCAGCTCATAGGCGTTGGTGGTGATGGTGAAGCGGAAGACCTTGCCGTGCTTCTTCTCCAGCTCGCGGCCGTAGGTGACCAGTTCCTTGACCACGGGGAAGTTCAGCATCGGCTCGCCGCCGAAGAAGTCGACCTCCAGGTGCTTGCGGCTGCCGGAGCGCGCGACGAGGAAGTCCAGGGCCTTCTTGCCGATTTCGGCGGGCATGAGCAGGCGCTTGCCGTGGAAGGTGCCGGTGGAAGCGAAGCAGTAGCGGCAGCGCAGGTTGCAGTCGTGCGCCACGAGCAGGCACATGGCCTTGATGACGCCCGGCTCGGCGTCCTGCACGGGGGTGTGCAGCGCCGCGTCGTACGAAAACAGCGTGCCGTTGTCGATGAGGGTGCGGACTTCGCCGATCACCTCGCGGATCTCCTCCTCGGGGAAGCGGCCGGACAGGGCGGAGACGATCTCCTCTTCCGAGCTCCCCTCCCAGCGGGATACGACCTCATACCCCAGCTCGTCCAGCATGTGCACCGTGCCGGAGTCCACGTCCAGCGCAAGATAGCGCCCGTCCACGCAAAAGGTGTGTACCATGATGTTCCATTCTCCTTAAAAATCAAGCCTGACGCGTCCATGCGGCCGCGATTTCTTACCAGCAGACAAGAAGCCCCAGTCAACGAAACTGAGGCTCCGCACTCGTTTTCCGAAAGGTTCGGGATTAGCCGTTCTTGCGCGCGGGGTTGTAGACCTTCTCACCCTTGTTCTGGCAAGACTGGTTCGCAACCGTGCAGCTGGTCTTGCAGGCGCTCTGGCAGGAAGCCTGGCACTCGCCGCAGCCGGTGCCCGCGCCCTTGTTGATGCAGGAATTGGCCATGGTCTTGATGTGCTTCATCGCGATTCACCCTCCTTGTTCTCATAAATCTCAATTATTATACATGAATCCCGCCGCCTTTGCAAGCAAGGCGGGCGGGATTCCCGGTAAATTCTTCGTAGCGGCGCTATTTTTTCAGGCTGGCGGCAAGCAGTCCCGACAGGAACCCCGCCGCGAGCCCGAGCCCAAGGTCCCCGGCCATGACCGCGAGGGGCAGCAGCTCCCCGGAGAAGGCGCAGTAGAGCGCGATGCCCAGCGCCATGTAGGCCCCGCCCACTGCAAGCCCCGCCGCCCAGCCGCGCAGGGCGTTGCCCTTTGCCGCGACCAGCGTGCCAAAGAGGATGGACAAGACCTTTACGATCTGGTTTCCGGAGGAAACGACCCCCGTGCCCCAGTCAAAGAGCAGCACAAGCAGCGCAAAGAGCAGAATGAGCGCAATGGAGAGCACCGCCGCAAACAGCACCCCGCGCAGGAGCGCCAGGGGCGCCGAGCGCAGCACACTTCCCTTCATCGTCGTCATGACAACAGGACCTCCCCCACAAGTCTCTTGTTAGACTCTATGCGCGGGGGAGGTCCGTTGATGCCGGTTTTGTGGAAATCCGGGTTAGATCAGGTCGTTCTGGGCGTCGGCGGGGGTGTCCTCCAGGGAGCGGACAGCCCAGCGGGCAATCATGGCCTTGGTGCTCTCGGGCCCAAAGGAGATGGTGATGACGTCGTCCTTGATGGCCGCAATGGTGGCGTAAAAGCCGCCGATGGTGGTGATGCGGTCACCGACCTTGAGGTTGGCCAGCATGTTCTTGACTTCCTTGTCCTTCTTGCGCTGGGGACGGATGAGCAGGAAGTAAAACACCACGAAGATCAGCACGAGGGGCAGGATCTGTACCAGGATCGTAGCAACTTCTTGGGGCATGGGGATAGCACCTCCAAATTCTGTTCGAAAAGAGTATAGCAGAGCTGGACCCGCTTCTCAAGCGTTCTCAGGGGTTTTGGTTGTATTTTTCAAAAAATTCATTTTTATAGGCCAGGAAACGGTCCTCCTCGATGGCGGCGCGGATCTCCTTCATCATGTTGAGGAGGAAGTAGAGGTTGTGGTAGCTCGTCAGGCGCGCGCCCAGGATCTCCCCCGCCTTGATGAGGTGGCGGATGTACCCGCGCGAGAACGTGCGGCAGACCCAGCAGTCGCACTCCGGGTCCAGCGGCTCCTCCTGCCGGGCGTAGATGTTGTTGCGCACGACCAGGCGGCCGTTGTGGGTAAAGACCGTGCCGTTGCGCGCGATGCGCGTGGGCAGCACGCAGTCGAACATGTCCACCCCGCGCTCCACGCCCTCCAGCAGGCAGTCCGGCGAGCCGACGCCCATGAGGTAGCGCGGCTTTTCCTTGGGCATGTGGGGCTCCAGCTCCTCCAGGAGCTCATACATCATGGGCTTGGGCTCGCCCACGCTCAGGCCGCCGATGCCGTAGCCGGGAAAGTCCATGTCCGCCAAGGTCTTTGCGCTCTCGATGCGCAGGTCCTTGTAGAACGCGCCCTGCACGATGCCAAAGAGCGCCTGGTCCTCGCGCGTGTGGGCGCGCTTGCAGCGCGCGGCCCAGCGGTGCGTGCGGCCTAGGGCCGCCTTGGCGCGCTCGTAGTCGCAGGGATAGGGCGAGCACTCGTCAAAGGCCATGGCGATGTCCGCGCCCAGGGCCTGCTGGATCTCCATGTCGTACTCCGGGGTGATGAAGCACTTGCTCCCGTCCAGGTGGGAGCGGAACTCCACGCCCTCCTCGCGGATCTTGCGCATCTCCGAGAGGGAAAAGACCTGGAACCCGCCGCTGTCGGTCAGGATCGGGCGGTCCCACTGCATGAACGAATGCAGGCCGCCAAAGTCGCGGATGAGCTCGTGCCCCGGCCGCAGGAACAGGTGGTAGGTGTTGGAAAGGAGGATGCGCGTGTCGATCTCCTTGAGCTCGCGCGGGCTCATGGCCTTGACGGTCGCCTGGGTGCCCACGGGCATGAAGATGGGGGTCGGCACGTCGCCGTGGGGCAGGTGCAGCGTGCCCCGGCGCGCGCGGGATTGCGCATCGCACTTGTGCACTTCAAATTGACAGTTCAGCATGAATCTTCCTCTTGCTTTCCGTAAAAAGTCACTGTGATTCACTATAGCCGAACGCGCGCCGTTTGTCAAGGCGTGCGGGTTCCGGCGCGCAGCGTGACGGCCACGAGCTCCGGCGGGTTGAACACGCGCAAGGGAAAGGAGCTGTTGCCAAGGCCCCGGGAGACGACCAGGCGCGTGCGCCCGCTCTCGTGCACGCCGCTGGTCAGCCGCGGCAGAACCCCCTGGCCCGGCGCGTACAGGCCGCCGATCCCCGGCAGGCGCACCTGCCCGCCGTGCGCGTGGCCGGAGAGCACCAGGTCCGCGCCCGCGGCGGCGTAGGCGGACAGCAGCTCCGGCCGGTGCGAGAGCACGACCGAGAACCGGCCGTCCGCCTGCTCGAGCAGCGCGGAAAGGCGCGCTTGCGTCTGCTCGAGCCCCTTCTCGAGCGTCCAGCCCTCCCCGGCCGAAACGCCCACGTCACAGAGCCCGAGGAGCGCGATCTCCTCGCCTCCGCGCTCGAGGGGGACCCACTCGTCCCGCAGGACGAGCACGCCCAGGGCCTCCAGCGCCGCCTCCAGCTCCTCCCGGTTGGACAGGCGCGCCTCGTGGTTGCCGGAGACGTAGGCGGTCGGGGCGATCTGAAGGAGCTCCTGGGCAAGGTCCAGGGCAAAGTCGGCGTCCGTGCGGCGGGAGTCGAAAAAGTCGCCGGTCAGGCAGATGAGGTCAGGCCGGGCCTCGCGCAGCGCGGTCAGCAGGGCCTCGTTGTCCGCGCCGCGGGCCTCGTTGTGCACGTCGGAGACCTGGCAGAGGGTAAAGCCGTCGAAGGCCTCGGGGATCGCCTCGTCGGCAATCTCGTAGCGGGCGGTCCAGACGCGGGCGTTGGCCCAGGCGTTGCCCGCAAGGGCGAGCAGCGCAAGGGCGAGGAGGACAAGGCCCGTGCAAAGCAGCGCGCGCATCATCCGGTCACCTCCGCAAGGCCGCGGGGCTGGGCCTTGCGCGCCTGCTTCTGCCGGAGGGCGTCCAGGCACGAGAGGCAGGCGTGGATGAGCTCGTCGTCCGGGCCGAAGACCTGGGTCTTGTACTTCAGGGCGTCCACGAGGAAGCGCAGGATCATGTTGTAGGCGTTTTCGTCCTGGATGCGCTCGAGGGCCTCGTCCATGGCGGCGTCCGCGCCCTGGCCCAGCGCCTCGCGCATAGCCATGAGGGTCATGTCGTTGTGGGTGACCATGGAAAGGAAGGTGTACTGCGTCTGGTAGAGCTCCTCCTGGCCGGCGATTCGGAAGCGGTTGAGAACGTTTAGGTTGCGCGAAGCGTTTTTGAGGAGGGGAAAGTGCTTGGTCGCGATCTTGAGCGCGGTGCGGAACTCGTTCTGGGCGCGCTGGCCCATCTCCTCCACGGCCTTTTGCCCGCACAGGCGCACGAGCTCTCCGTAGGCGGGCTGCGTGCGGAAGTGGAAGACGGCCGAGCGGTTCTCGAGCACCATGGCGCGCACGACGTGGACGTACGCGGGCTGTTCGGCCAGGTTCTTCAGGTCCACCGAGCACTCCAGCGCCGAGCGCAGCAAGACGTTGACCGGCGCCGCGCCCTGCGTCTGTCCGGCCAAGCGCAGCGCGCTGTCCAGCAGCTCGAGCAGGCGCGCATAGTAGAGCAGGAAGTACTGCCCGCGCGCGTCGCCTTCCCTGGGCCGGAGCAGGGGCAGGCTCTCGCGCATGGCCTCGAGCATCCTTGTGAGCACCCTTTCGGTCGTGTGCATCTTTTCAACCCCTTTGAAATAGTGTATACTGGCTGCAATGCCAAAGAGAATGGAGTGAAGACGGATGAACCTATGGCAGGCCATCCTGCTGGGCCTGGTGCAAGGCCTGTGTGAATTTCTGCCCGTGTCCTCCTCCGGGCACCTCGTACTGTTTCAGGAGATCCTGGGCGTGGACGACCCGGGCATCTTTTTGGACACCATGCTGCACGTGGGGACGCTGATTGCGATCTTTGTGGCGTTCTGGAAGGACATCTGGGCGATGATCCGGCGGCCGCTTTCCAAGCCCGTGTACCTGCTCGTCGTAGCGACGATCCCCGCGGTGGTGGCCACGCTCCTTCTCGGGGACTTCTTTGAGACGGCCTTTACGGGCGAATTTCTCGGGCTCGGGTTCCTGGCCACGTCCGTGATCCTCTTCGCCTCCGGGCGCAAGCAGGGCTTCCGCCGGGACCTCTCCTACGCGGACGCGCTGGTGATGGGGTGCTTTCAGGCGTTTGCGATTCTGCCGGGCGTTTCGCGCTCGGGCAGCACGATCTCGGGCGGGCTGCTGCGCGGCGTGGACCGCGAGTCGGCGGCGCGCTTCTCGTTCCTGATGTCGATCCCGGCGATCCTGGGGTCGGTGGTGCTGCAGGTCAAGGACCTGCTCACGGGCGGGATGGAGACGTCGCTGACGATGGGGCCCGTGATTGTGGGGATGCTGGTGGCGGCGCTCTCGTCGCTGGCGGCCATCAAGCTCATGCTCTTCCTCGTGCGCCGGACCGACCTCAAGTGGTTCGCGCTCTACACGGCGATCCTGGGCGTTCTGGTCTGCCTGGACCAGTGGGTATTCCACCTCTTCTTCTAAAACGACGCAGAACGCATTTGCGCGGCGGAAATTGCCTTCCGCCGCGCCGTTTTTTTCTTCCGCCGCGGACGCGTTCTCCGTGACGGTGCCTCTCCCCCGTCGTTCTGGCCTGTCTGAACCCGTGGTGTTCCGCCTTCTTCTTTTGGAAAACCACGCCGGAACCCTCTCCGCGGCGGACATTGCCTTCCGCCGCGCCGTTTTTTTATTCCGCCGCGCGAAGGAGCGCCTCGAGCACGCAGGCGACGCCGTCGCCATCGTTGCGGGGGCGCGGCAGGGAAAGCGCGCGCGCAGGGCCTCGGGCGCGTTCTCCATGGCGGTGCCTTCTGCCCGGTCGTTCTGGCTTGTCTGGACCAGCGGTGGAAAAACGACGCCGGAAGCCTTTCCGCGGCGGAAATTACCTTCTACCGCGCCGTTTTTTTATTCCGCCGCGCGAAGGAGCGCCTCGAGCACGCAGGCGACGCCGTCGCCATCGTTGCGGGGGCCGCGCCGGGGAAAGCGCGCGCGCAGGGCCTCAGGCGCGTTCTCCATGACGGTGGGGAAGCCCACGGCCTCCAGCATCTCCCGGTCGTTCCAGCCGTCGCCAAAGGCGAGCGCGCGCGACGTGGAAACGCCCAGGTGCGCGCAGACGCGCTGCACGGCCGCGCCCTTGTCCACGCCGCGGGCCATGATCTCCAGCAGGATGGGGGACGAGCGCGCGACGTTGCACAGGGGCAGGCGCTCGCGCGCCTCCCGCTCCAGGGCGTCGGCCTGCTCGCTGCCGTCGCAGATGGCCAGCACCTTGTGCACCGGCGCGCCCGCGGCCAGGTCTGCCGCGCCGCCCCGGCGGGCGCGGGCGCAGACGATCTCCTCCTCCCGGCGCACGCGCGGGTCGTCCGGGTCCGGGGCGAGCCAATCCTCGCCGGCATAGAGGCAGGCGGCCGCGCCGCGCGCCGCGCAAAGGGCCTGGGCCTGGGCGGCGGTCTCCCGGTCCATGCCGCGGGAAAAGAGGATTTCGCCCGCGCGGCCGAATACGAGCGCGCCGCCGCAGGCGACCAGCGGGCCGGGGCCAAGGCCCAGCTCCCGGCAGAGGGGCGCGATGCCCGAAGGCCCCCGCGCCGAGACCGGAACAAACGGCACGCCCTGCGCGCACAGCGCCCGGACCGCCTCCCGGGTTCGCGGGGTCAGCCGGTGGGCGGCGTCCAGGAGCGTTCCGTCCAAGTCAGAAAACACGATGGCATAGGGAAACACGGTCTTTCTCCCCCTTTTTGTCTTTTTTTCAGATACAAGCGGGGCGCGAAGGCTACCCTTCGCGCCCTCAGGCTGTCGAAAAACCCACCCCGATTCCGCGGGGATGCAAGGAAGGGACGGCGCCCCTTCCTTTTTCTTCCGCAGCGGCGGCGTGCCGGCACAGTCTAGCGCAGCAGCTCGCCGATGGCCCGAATGCCCTCTGCGCTGTAGGGGTTGTCCAGGCCCGCCGCATAGCCCGCGGCGATGGGATTGTTCGCGTTATAGACCGAGAGCGTCGCGTTGAGCACGGTCTGCGCGGCCTGCGCATCCTCGAGCGCCAGGGCGTAGAGCTGCAGGCCGTAGAGGCCGCCGAGCATCTCGCCGGCGCAGTCCAGGCTGCCCATGAGCACATCCTCCGAGGTGCGCAGGTAGTCCTCTTCCTCCACGCCGTACTGCGCGCAGAGGTCGCGCAGCAGGCTCTCGCGCTCGTCCTGCGCAAGGATCGGGTCCTCATAGAGCCGGCAGAGGTACTCCAGCTCCATGGCCGCGCGGCAGACGTCCTCGGCCATTTGCCGGGTGAGGCCTGCGGCGGCCGCGTCCGCCTCCGCGCCGTAGACGGCGGAGAGGTCCGCCAGCGCCACGCCCGCAAAGGCGTTCTCCTGCACGCGGTCGTAGAGCGCCAATTCGCTGATGCTCCACTCCTCCTGCGGCAGGGACATGTCGCGCGCGCAGAGGCCCAGGCCCTTGAGCACGTGCAGGGCGTCGTCCTCCTGCCCGGCCAGCAGCGCCTTGCCGGCGCTGACGTCGTACTGGTACAGGGGGTAGGCAAAGTGGCGGCTCTCCCCCTCCTCGGCGGTTTCGACGGCGTAGACGCCGTTGGACACGACGTAGGT
>JBMNOF010000126.1:0-4937 GCA_050942925.1 Candidatus Spyradocola sp. | reverse complement strand
AGGAGGCCCTGGACAGGGGCATGACGCGCTACACGCCCGCCTCCGGCATCATGGAGCTGAAAGAGGCCATCTGCGAGAAGCTCAAACGGGACAACGGATTGATTTACACGCCCCAGCAGATCGTGGTCTCCAACGGCGCGAAGCATTCTCTTTACAACTCTTTCCAGGCGCTGCTCAATGAGGGCGACGAGGTCATCATCCCCGGGCCCTACTGGGTGAGCTACCCGGAATTGGTGCGCATGGCCGGCGGCGTGCCGGTGATCGTGCAGGCCAAGGAGGTCAACGGCTTCAAGCTCCTGCCCTGCGAGATCGAATCCGCGGTGACGGAGAGGACCCGCGCCATCATCCTCAACTCGCCCAACAACCCCAACGGCTACGTCTACAGCCGCAAGGAATTGGAGGACATCGGGCGGCTGGCCGTCAAGCACGACTTTGCCATCGTCTCGGACGAGATTTATGAATATTTGGTCTACGACGGGGCGGAGCACGTCTCCATCGCCTCCCTCTCGGAGGAGATCAAGGCGCGCACCATCGTCATCAACGGCATGTCCAAGGCCTATGCCATGACGGGCTGGCGCATCGGCTACACCGCCTCCCCCTTGAATGTCGCCAAGGCCATGACCAACTTCCAGAGCCACTCCACCTCCAACCCCAACTCCATCGCCCAGTACGCGGCGCTCTGCGCGCTCTCCGGCCCGGACGACCACCTAAAGGGCATGGTGGCGGAGTTTGACCGCCGCAGGAAGCGCATTGTGGAATTGATCAACGCGACGCCCGGCCTCTCCTGCATCGCCCCCAAGGGCGCGTTCTACGTGATGATGAACATCTCCGGCCTGTTTGGCAAGAGATTGAACGGCGCGCCGATTGTGGACTCGATGTCCTTTACGGAGCTGCTGCTGGAGCACAGCCAGGTGGCCGTGGTGCCCGGCATCGGATTCGGCGCGGACAGCTTTGTCAGGCTCTCCTACGCCACCGGCATGGAGAACATCGAAAAGGGACTTAAGCGCATCCGCGATTTTGTGGGGCGCTTGGAGGACTAGGCCGCGCTGGGGGAACGGCGCCCGCATAACCCCGTACCGAGAAATTGAAAGAAGGAGGGCAAACTCATGCTGGAATTTGACGGAAAGTCCAATCTGCTGGAGCAGGCCAACTATCGCTACCGGCTGCAGGACGTGGAGGAGCCGAACCTCTACAGAGAGCTTTACGAATACACCTCCGTGCCCAAGATCGCGTTTAACCACCGCGTCGTGCCGCTGCACATGCCCGAGGAGATTTGGATCACGGACACCACCTTCCGCGACGGACAGCAGAGCTGCTCGCCCTTCACCGTGGATCAGATCGTCACCCTATACAAGCTCCTCTCGCGGCTGGGCGGGCCCAAGGGCATCGTGCGCCAGAGCGAGTTCTTCCTCTACACAAAGAAGGACCAGGAGGCCGTGCGCAAGTGCATGGAGCTGGGCCTCAAGTTCCCGGAGATCACCTCCTGGATCCGCGCCAACGAAAAGGACTTCGAATTGGTCAAGGAGATGGGCCTGCAGGAGACGGGCATCCTGGTCTCCTGCTCGGACTACCACATCTTTAAAAAGATGCACATGACGCGGCGGCAGGCCATGGACAAATACCTCGCCATCGTCAGAGCCGCGCTGGAAAACGGCATCCGGCCCCGCTGCCACTTTGAGGACATCACCCGCGCGGACTTCTACGGCTTTGTGGTGCCGTTTGCGACGGAACTGATGAACCTTGCCAAGGAGAGCGGCATCCGCATCAAGATCCGCGCCTGCGACACCCTGGGCTACGGCGTGTCCTTCCCGGGCGTGGCGCTGCCTAGGTCCGTCCCCGGCATCATGTACGGCCTGAGGCACTACGCGGACGTGCCCTCGGCCTGGCTGGAATGGCACGGCCACAACGACTTTTACAAGGTCGTCACCAATGCCGACGCCGCCTGGCTCTACGGCTGCGCCTCGGTCAACTGCGCGCTGCTGGGCATCGGCGAGCGTACGGGCAACTGCCCGCTGGAAGCCATGGCCGTCGAGTACGCGCAGCTGCGCGGCACGCAGGACGGGATGGATTTTACCGCCATCACCGACATCGCGGAGTTCTTTGAAAAGGACATCGGCTACGTGGTGCCCCCGCGCACGCCCTTTGTGGGCCGGTCCTTCAACAGCACCCGCGCCGGCATCCACGCCGATGGGCTGCTCAAGGACGAGGAGATCTACAACATCTTCGACACCAAGAAAATCCTCAACCGCCCGGCGACCGTGGCCGTGGACAGCCACTCGGGCCTTGCGGGCATCGCGCACTGGATGAACGGCTACTTCAACTTAAAGGGCGAGAACACCCTGGATAAGCGCCACCAGGTGGTGGCCGCGGTCAAGGAGAAGGTGGACGCGGAATACGCGGGCGGCCGCAACACGGTCATGGGCGACGAGGAGTTGGGGCAGATCGTCTTTGCGGTCGATCCCGACTTCTTCGAGGAGCTCATGGCGCACAAGCGCATCCTCTAAGGCGGATGATCCGCGCGGGCGCGGGTTTGGGAACGGCTCTCGTTCGGGAAACCCGCGCGCCTTTGCGCGCGCAGGGCGGCGAAGGTTCGCGCGGGAAAAAGATTTTTAAAAAGTGTGGTTTAACACTGGATTAACCAACGGATTTCATGTATAATAAGGCTACAAAAGAAAGGAGGAAGGTACCATGATTCGTATTATTTACGGTAAGAAGGGCAGCGGCAAGACCAAGAAGATTATTGATGCGGCAAACGAGGCGGTCAAGTCTTCGACGGGCGAGCTGGTGTTCATCGACGACGACAATCGCTACATGTACGATCTGCGCCATGAGATTCGCTTTGTCAACGCCACGGAATACGATGTCTCCAGCCCCGAGACGTTCATGGGCTTCATCTGCGGCATCCTGGCCGGCAACTATGATATGAAACAGCTCTTTATCGACGGCTTCCTGCGCCTGGTCAAGTGCGACATGGCGGACTTGGAGGCTTTCTTTGTCAGGCTGGACGAGGTGACGCACCGCCACGGCGTGGACGTGGTGATCTCCGCAACCGCCAAGGACGACGCAATCCCCGAATACCTGAAAAAGTACATCGCGGAATCATAAGAAAAGGCGGCGGGAGCCGCCCTCATCTTTCATCAGAAAAGGGAAATTGTATCCATGAAGTATGTAAGTACGCGCTCTGCCGAGCGAAAAGTGGATGCGGCACAGGCCATCGTCGCGGGGCTCTCCCACGAAGGTGGTCTGTATGTGCCGGAGAGCTTTCCGGCCTTCGCGCCTGGCCGCATCGAGAAAATGGCGAATCTGCCCTACGCCGCCCGCGCCAAGGAGGTCCTGGGCGCTTATCTTACGGACTACACGCAGGAGGAGCTCGAGCAGTGCGTCCGGGAGGCCTACGCCGCCGAGCGCTTTGGCAGCGACCCCGCGCCGGTCGTGCCGGTGATGGGGATGCATGTTCTGGAGCTCTGGCACGGCCCCACCCACGCCTTTAAGGACATGGCCCTGCAAATGCTGCCCCGCCTGATGACCCGCGCCATGAAAAAGACGGGCGTGGACAAGGAGGTTTTGATCCTGGTGGCGACCTCCGGCGACACGGGAAAGGCCGCGCTGGAGGGCTTCTGCGACGTGGAGGGCACGCAGGTGGGCGTGTTCTACCCCGTGGACGGCGTCTCCCCCGCACAGAAATTGCAGATGGTCACCCAGGAAGGGAACAACGTCCACGTCTGCGCGGTGGAGGGCAACTTCGACGACGCGCAGACGGGCGTCAAGCGCATCTTCGGCGACGAGGCATTTGCGCGGGAGCTCGCCGGAAAGGGCGTGGCGCTCTCCAGCGCCAACTCCATCAACTGGGGGCGCCTGGTGCCGCAGGTGGCCTACTATTTCTCCGCCTACGCGGACCTGATCAAGACCGGCGCGATCTCCATGGGGCAGGAGGTCAACTTCTGCGTGCCGACCGGCAATTTCGGCAACATCCTGGCGGCCTACTACGCCAAGCGCATGGGCCTGCCGGTGGGGCGGCTGATCTGCGCCAGCAACGAGAACAACGTGCTCTACGACTTCATCCGCCAGGGCGTCTACGACGCCAACCGGCCCTTCCACAAGACCACCTCGCCTTCGATGGACATCCTCATCTCCTCCAACCTCGAACGCCTGCTCTTCGAGCTGTGCGGACGGGACACGCCGCGCGTGCGCGCCTGGATGGGCGCGCTCAAGAGCGGCGGGGTCTACGACGTGGGCGAGGAGACCAGGGCGGCGCTGGCGGACAGCTTTGACGCGGGCTGGGCGGACGACCGAAAGGCGCTCCAGGCCATTGCCCGGGTACAAAGGGCCTGCGGCTACACCATGGACCCGCACACCGCGGTGGCCTGGGAAGTCGCGGAGGAATACCGCGCCCGGACGGGCGACGGGCGGCCGATGGTGGTGGTCTCCACCGCCTCCCCCTACAAGTTCAGCCGCAGCGTGCTGGGCGCGCTGAAGGGCGAGGACGCGGTGCGGGGACTGGATGAATTTGCCTGCGCAGACGAATTGGAGCGGGTGTGCGGTCTTGCCATGCCCGAGTCGCTGCGCGCCCTGCGCACAAAGGCGCGGCGGCATCAGGACGTGGCGCGGCCCCAGGACATGGCGGACGAGGTGCGCCGCTGGGTGAAATAAGCGACCATCGATCAAGAGGGAAGGGGCTGCGGCCCCTTCCCTCTTTCTATGGGGGTCGATCGAACAAGGTTAGATAAATATCGAAATAGTGTTTGACATTGTTCGATGAAAGCGTTATACTCTCTGCAACGGCCATGGGGAGGTATTGAGATGCTGCAGAAAGAGAAATCGCTTTCGTACAAGGCACTGCTGACGCAGAAGCAGTTCCTGAAATTGGTGGCGGCCGACGTCATCAACCGCTTTGGAGACTCCATCGACGCCATCGCGCTGAGCATGCTGATGTATCA
>JBMNOF010000125.1:0-5022 GCA_050942925.1 Candidatus Spyradocola sp. | reverse complement strand
ATCGTGCTCGACCTCTTCTTCGTGCTGGTGCTGCGCATGGGCAGCGCGGGCGCGGGCGTTGCGACGGTGCTGTCGCAGGTGATCAGCGCCGTGCTCGTCATCGTGACCCTGCTCCGGTCGGAGACGGCCATTCGCCTGTTCCCCCGCCGGATCGCCATCACCGGCTGGCTCCTTCGCGACATCGTCAAGATCGGCCTGCCCGCGGGGTTCCAGTCCGTTCTGTACTCCCTTTCCAACATCGTGGTGCAGAGCGCGGTCAACGCCTTTGGCACCACGGTCATCGCGGCCTACACCGCCTACGGCAAGATGGACGGCCTGTTCTGGATGATCATCGGCGCCTTTGGCGTCTCGATCACGACCTTTGTCGGCCAGAACTTCGGCGCGCAGAAGTTTGACCGGATGCACCGCAGCGTGCGCGTGTGCCTGGGCATGGCCTTTGCCGCGACGATCCTGCTCGAGGTGATCTTCGTTGCCGGCGGGGAGTTCATCCTCGGCCTCTTCTCCCGCGACCCGGCGGTCATCGCCGAGGGCGTGGACATCACCCGGCACATCGCCCCGACCTTTGTGCTCTACGTCTGCATCGAGATCCTCTCCGGCGCGCTGCGCGGCACGGGGGAGAGCCTCGTGCCCATGATCATGACGTGCGTGGGCGTCTGCCTGCTGCGCGTGGTGTGGATTCTCGCGGTCGCGCCGCACTTCAACACCGTCGCCTGGACGCTCTACTCCTATCCGGTTTCCTGGGGCCTGACCTCGCTGCTCTTCATCGGCTACTACCTCCAGGGTTCCTGGCTCAAGCGGCGCAAGAAGGCCATGGGCTTTGCCGTGGAGTAAATGCTTCTTGAAAAAAGTGTTGACAACCCTCGGCCGAAATGCTATACTTATACACGTTCCCGGGAACGGGATCGTGTTCGGTTCGTTGGCTCAGTTGGTAGAGCACATCGTTCACATCGATGGGGTCACTGGTTCGAGTCCAGTACGGACCACCACAAAAACCCTTTCGGATCTTTCGATCCGGAAGGGTTTTTTCTGGTTGCGAACGGCGGATGGAGTGTTGTATAATGAGGGGGAAGAAAGGCAAGCGAGCCATACATTCTGGACCGACGCAAATCAGGGAGGGAGAACCCCATGAAGAAAACAATACGCACAACCGCTCTGGCGGCCGTACTGCTGGCGGCGCTCGTCTTGTGGATGCTGCCGGTGGCGCAGGCGGACAACACGGTAATCGTAACGACTGAGCAGGGGTTGCGCGCCGCCATTGAAGAGGCCGGGACCACCCCGACAACCATTGAGCTTGGCAATGACATTAAGATCGCAAATTCAACAGACGCTCCCGGGGAACCGTTTGTGATTGGCGCGGACCAAAACATCACGCTGAACTTCAAAGGGTTTACAATCGATGTGAATAATAATGTGTTCGCCGCTCTAAAATACTTAATTCAGAACGAGGGAACGGTTGCACTGGTGGGCCCGGGAAGTATCAATAGCCGAGGCGTTTTCAACGGGGATAGCGGCGTGATGACCGTCGACGGCCTCACGATCAATGTCGCCGGGGAAGGGGCCATCGGCATGGAGAATGCGGGAACCTTAACGCTCACCGACGTTTACATTACGAGCATGCAGAAAACGTATGAGGATAGGGCCCCCATTGCGATTGAGGTTGACGGCGGTTCCATCACGGTCAACAGCGGCACATTTGACTACAGCATTCAAAAGACGAAGGCGGCTTCCGACGTGCAGATTCTCGTCAAGAGCGCTGTGTTCAAACCGGAGACTAAAGAAGAACAAGATATGGAAATTCTTACGTTCCCTGAGGGCACAGTGGAGGTCCAGGTGGTGGTAGATGGGAAATCCACCTATACGAAGCTCGGCCCGGAGGAGGATGTTCTCCAGTATTTGCTGCAGGTCCAAGACGATGAAAAGGATTTAAAAAAGTTCGCAGTGATCTCCGGTGACATCAATCTGACCAGTCTCAAGAAAGGCTTGGAGGTGGGAAACAACGGGTATGGCCAGGTCTGGATCAGCGACGTCAACGGGAAGCCGATGCTGGTGCCACACTCAATGGGTCCAACTGAGTTTTTCAAAACGGGAGAGCCGATTGTGGGCTTTGTCCCGCCGACCCCCCACAACCAGTTTGTGGAGCCGACCTACTATCCGGACTATGATGAAGAGGACGAGGAACCGGCCCCGACCGAAGAGGCGCCCACGGCGTACTACCGCGTCATCTGCCGCACCCTGAACGTGCGGACCGGCGCCGGCACGCAGTTCGAGCGAGTCGGCACGCTTTCCCGCGGCACGCTCGTGTCGGGCGTGGTGGAGAACGGCTGGCTGCGGTTTGACTTTGCCGGCCAGACCCGCTATTGCAGTGCCGCATATCTGCAGAAGGTCGACGCGGAGGATCTGGAGGCCCTTGCGGTGACCTGCCGGACGCTGAACGTCCGCGCGGGCGCGGGCACGAACTTTGAAAAGATCGGGACCCTGTCCCGGGGCGCCCGCATCGAGGTGCTGGATGTGTGCGGCAACTGGATTCAGATCCCCTTCCAGGACGGCGTGGGCTACGTTTCCGCGGCGTATGTCGGCTGAGAAGAGCGGCAAAGGGGCGCCCCTATAGGGGGGCGCCCCTTTTTTGCGCGCGGGCCGGTGTGTGAGTTCATCACGGTAAGGGCGGCCCGGCTGTGGTATACTCTCCCCATTCGGATTCAAGTGGGAGGGAGTTTATGGAACCGAAAAGAAAGCGGCGCAAGGCCGTCGTGGATCGCGAGGCCTGCGTGGCCTGCGGCTGTTGCGTGAAGGTCTGCCCCCTGCAGGCCATCGAGATCGTCCGGGGCGTCGTGGCCCGGGTCAATCGGGACCGGTGCGTGGGCTGCGGCAAGTGCGCCAAGGAGTGCCCCGCCAGCGTCATCGAGATACAGGAGGTGGAAGGATGAAGCGGCGCTGGTATGACTATCTGTGGATCGCCTCGGCGGTCTACCTGGTGCTGGGATTCTTCAACATCCTGTTCGCCTGGCTGGGTCTGGCGTGCTTCTTCCTGCCCCTGCTCTTTGCCGCGGTCGGCGGCAACAAGGGCTATTGCAACCGCTACTGCGGCCGGGGCCAGCTCTTCGGCCTGCTGGGCGGCCGGTTCGGCCTCTCCCGAAAGAAGGACGTCCCCCGCTGGATGAAGAGCAAGGCGTTCCGCTACGGCTTCCTCGCCTTCTTCTTTGTCATGTTCTTTTGGATGCTGTGGAATACCTATCTGGTGTTTGCGGGGGCGCAGGACCTGCGGCAGGTGGTCACCCTGCTTTGGACCTTCAAGCTGCCCTGGCACTGGGCCTACCACGGCACTCTGTTCCACCCCGGCGTTGCGCAGTTCGCCTTTGGGTTCTACGGCGTGATGCTCACCTCCACCGTGCTGGGCCTGGTCACCATGGTGCTGTTCAAGCCCCGCAGCTGGTGCGTCTACTGCCCCATGGGCACCATGACCCAGTTGATTTGCAAGGCGAAAAGCCACGGCCAGGTCTAACGGGAAATCCGCGCAGAAAAAGGAGGCGCTTATTCCCGCAGCGCCTCCAGCTTCTCCGCGTCCAGGATCGTGACCATGCCCCGGGTGAGCTGGACGATGCCCTCGCTCTGGAAGTAGTGCAGCATCCGGGTGATCACCTCCCGGTGGGAGCCCAGGTGATTGGCGATGGCCTCGTGGGTGATCTTGAGCGCATTGGTCCCCTCGATGGCCGATTCCTCCAAAAGGAACGCGGCCAGCCGCTTGTCCAGGCTCTTCCACATCACCTGTTCCATCAGCCACATGACGTCCGAAAACCGGCTGGCCATCAGCTCGTTGGTGTAGTTGGAAACGGGCGCCGACTCCGCCATCAGCGCCTGGTAGACCGCGGAGGGGATGACCCAAAAGACCGTGTCCTTCTCCGCCTCGATGGCGACCGCAAACTGGATCGAGCGGAGGATGCACGACGCCGAAAACAGGCAGATGTCCCGGTCAAACAGGCGGTAGAGCGTGATCTCCCGCCCCTCGTCGGAGAGAATGTAGACCCGAAGCTGCCCGCTGCGCAGGAGAAGAAGCCCGGTGCAGTCCCGGCCGCCCCCGCGCAGGATCGTCCCCTTTTTCACGGTCCGGGTCGTCAGCGCGTCGAGCAGCCGGCGCTGCTGGTCGGGCTGCAGTTTGTCCCAGATGGGAAAGTAGTTCGAAAAGTCCATGTCCGCCTCCTTCCTTCTGTCCTCTCAGTATACGGGAGCGGGGGACTGCTGTCAATCCGGCGCCGAGGACCGGTTTGCAGCTTTTTTTGCATCCGTTGGTGATTTTGTCACGGAAGATGCGCGCCGCGCGGGGTACACTAGAGACAAAGCTCGCTCTGGCGCCGAAGCAAAAAAAGTGGACAAGGAGGAATGGAACGTGAGAAGCATCGCAACGTTGGATTTGCAGTACGCCCATCGGTTTTACGGGTTCAAGGGCGAAGCCCAGTACCTGCACGGCCATACCGGCATCCTGACGATCGAGGTGGAGGATACCGTCAACCCCGGCGTCAACATGGTCTTTCCCTGCAACGAAATCCGCAAGACCGCCTGGGAAGTGTTGAAGAACTTCGACCACGCCCTGATCCTGCGGGAGGACGACCCGCTCTTGCCCGCCGTTTTGCAGGTCTATGCGGAGCAGGGCATCCGCGACGGCGCGCCCCAGAACCAGATGAAGGGACCCGCCTTCCACACGGACCTGGCCACGGCCTACCCGGATTGCCGGCTGGTGGTGACAAAGGAGACCATGACGGTCGAGGGCATGATCCGGATTGTCTACGACCTGCTCAAGGACAAGCTGAACATCGCCAAGATCACCTTCACCAGCGGCGTCAACGCCGCCTCCGCGGAGTTCGCGACCCGCAATGCGATCGACCGCTGCCCGCTGTGCGGCATTGCGCTCAACGCAGACGGCGTTTGCCCCAAGTGCGGCTACAGGAAGGGATGACGCCGGACCGCCCCGGCGGCCCGACCTTCCCCCCGGCCGCGCCAGGCTCCGGGAATTCCGGGCCTGGCGCGGGC
>JBMNOF010000124.1:0-5042 GCA_050942925.1 Candidatus Spyradocola sp. | reverse complement strand
CAGGAGGACACCATGGTCAAGACAACTTTGCGCGAGGCCCGCACAGCGGCGGGCCTGTCCATCCGCATCGCCGCCGAGGCGGCGGGCGTGAGCGAATCGTCCTACGGCAACTACGAGCACGGCTTCTACTACCCGCGCCCGGACGCGCGGGAGCGGCTCTGCGCGCTCTTCGGCGCGGGGGAGGCGGACCTCTGGCCCGAGGGGAGCCGGCGCTTTTCCCGGAACAGCCTTCTCCCGCCTCCGCCCCCGGCGCGGCACGCCACGGCGGAATCCCTGCGCCGCGCGTCGCGCATCCGTCCGGGCGAACACCTGCGCGCCCGCGGCCGGGCCTGCACGGTGCTCGAGACGGGCCCGCATTTCTTCACCGTCTCCTTTGACCGCACCGGCGTGCGGGAGTGCTGTGCATACCAGGCGTTTCTCGCGGACGGAGAATGGAGGCGGGTGCGGGCATGAAGCTGCTGTGGATGGAGATCGAGAACTTCAAGGGCCTCGCGCACTTCCGGCTGGAGCTGGGCGGGAAGTCGGCCACGGTCTACGGCGCCAACGCGACCGGCAAGACCACGCTCGCGGACGCCTTTACCTGGCTGCTGCTGGGCAAGGACGCCCAGGGCCGCGCGGACTTTGCCGTAAAGCCCCTGGGACCGGACGGGCAGCCCCTGGCCCGCGGCGTGGAGACGAGCGTCCGCGCGGCGCTGGAGACGGAGGCCGGCACGACCACGACGCTGCGCCGCGCCTACAGCGAGAAGTGGGAGCGCCGGCGCGGCAACGTCCAGGCCGAAATGACCGGCCACACGACCGCCTTTGAGGTGGACGGGCTCCCGTGTAAGGCCTCCGATTACAAGGCCGCCGTCGAGCGGCTCTGCCCGCCGGTGATGCTGCAGGCGCTGGCGCTGCCGGAGTTCTTCTGCGCCGTGCTTCCCTGGCAGGAGCGGCGGCGGGTCCTGGCGCAGATGGCCGGGGCGATCTCGGAGGAGGAGATCCTCAAGGCCCACCCGGAGCTGCGCCCCCTCGCAGCGGCCCGCGGCGCGCACAGCGTCGAGGACTACAAGCGCATCCAGGAGCGGCAGCGCGCGGCGCTCTCCAAGGAGCTGGACGGCCTGCCCGCCCGCATCGACGAGGCCTCCCGCGCGGAGATCCCGCTTGAAGGCGATCCGGCGCAGGCCCGGGCGGAGGAGGCCCGCCTGCGCGGGGAGCGGCAGGCCCTCTCCGACGCCCTGGCCCGCGGCCGGGACGGAGCGCTCGAGGCCGTGGAGCGCGCGCTCGCCGAGAAGCGCGCCGAGATCGCGGAGCTGACCACCGTCAACGCCCGGCGCAAGGCGGACAAGCGCGCGCAGCAGGAGGCGGAATGGGCGCAGCGCCGCAAGCCCCTACAGGCGCGCACAAATGCCGCCTACGCCGAGGTCGCCCGCCTGCACGGGACGCGCTCCATGGCGGAGGCAGAGGCCCGGCGCCAGGACGCGGCGTGCGAGGCCCTGCGCCGGGACTACGCGCGGGTCGCCGGGGAAGCCTGGCAGGGCGCCCTCGCCTGCCCGACCTGCAAGCGCCCCTACGCGCCCGAGGACGTGCAGCAGGCGCGCGCCGCCTTTGCCGCAGCGCAGAAGGAGCGGCTGCAGCGGATCGCGGCGCAGGGCGTGGAGCTCGCCCACGCGGCCGCAGAGGCGCGGGAGCGCGCCCGGAAGCTCCAGGAGGAGCTGACGCGCGCGGAGGAAGAGCGGGACGCCGCGGAAGCCGCCCTGGCCGCCTTGGAGACGCCGCCGGAGATTCCGGACTGCCCGGGATACGCCGCGGGGCTTGCGGCCTTGCAGGACGAGCAGCGCGCGCTGGAGGCCCGCGCGGAGGCGCTCCGGCGGGACCGCGCCGCGGCCGAGGGCGAGACGCGGGCGCGCCTGGACGAGCTGGACGCGTCTCTCCGCGACTGCGCGTCGCTCCTTGCCCGGGAGGCGGCAAACGAGCGGGCGCGGGCGCGTGTGCAAGAGCTTTTGCAGCGGCAAAAGGAGATCGCATCGGAGCTGGAGACCGCGGAGGGCCGCATCGCGCTGTGCGAGGCGTATGTCCGCGCGGTGGCGTCGCTCACCGAGGCGCGCGTGGACGGGCAGTTCCGGCGCATCCGGTGGCAGCTCTTCGAGGAGCAGATCAACGGCGGCCTGGCTGAGACCTGCGTGGCCACGGTGGACGGCGTGCCCTTTGCCGACCTCAACCGCGCCATGCGGACCAACGCAGGGCTGGACGCCATCGCCGCGCTGGGCAGGTTCTGGGGCCGCCGCGCGCCGGTAATCGTGGACAGCGCCGAGGGCGTGACGGCCCTGGACCGCATCCCCGGCCAGCGGATTCGCCTGGCGGTCTCCGCCGCGGACGAGACCCTGCGCACAGAAATCGAGGAGGAGTAGAGAATGGGACTGATCTTGAGTATCAAGGAAATGAACAACATCCCGCCCCTGGAGGACGGCACCTACACCGGAACGCTCATCGGCATCGTGGAGATGGGCGAGCAGCTGGGCTTTGAGAAGAAGCGTTACCGCCCCACGATCCAGTTCACCTTCGAGGTCTACGGGGAGTTCATCGACCGCGGAAACGGCGACGAGCCCCGCTGGGCCTATGCGGAGCTCACGCGCAGCCTCGGCAAGAACAGTAACCTGCTGGCGGCCCTGGAGGCGCTGCAGGGCCGGCCGCTGACCGAGGAGGAGCTGGAACACTGCGACCTGACAGCGTACCTGGGCAAGTCCTGCACAATCGAGATCAAGTCCAGCGCCAGCGGCTTTGCGAATGTGCGCAAGATCACCAAGCGCATGAAGGGCATCGACCCCGGCAAGCCCGTCTCGGATACCTTCGTCTTCGACATGGATGCAGAGGACCGGGACGAGCGCATCCAGGACCTCTCACCCTGGGTGCGCAAGAAGATCGAGCTATCCCCGACCTGGGCGCGGCTGCACGCCGGCGCAGAGGAGATGGACCTGGACGAGGACGAGGGCGATGCGCTTCCGCCAAACGTGGACCCGGAGACCGGGGAGATCCTCCGCCCGGAGGACGTCCCCTTTTAGGGCGAGGAGGACGACATGCTGCTGACACCGTATGCAAGCTCCTCCGCGGGCAATCTGTACGAGGTGTTTGACGGGGAGACCCGCATTCTCATCGAGTGCGGCCTTCCCCTGCGGCGCGTGCAGGCGCTACTGCCCCGGGAGCTCACGGCCTACACGGCCTGCCTGCTCACGCACGAGCACAAGGACCACAGCCGCGCTGTGGCGGCGCTGCTGCTGCGCGGGGTGGACCTCTACTGCACGGCCGGCACGGCAAAGGCGCTGGGTTTCCCGGAGCGCGCCCCGCGCCTGCACCTCGTCCGCGCCGGGGCGCAGTTCGCCGTCGGGTCCCTGATCGCCAAGCCCTTTGCCACGACGCACGACGCGGCCGAGCCCGTGGGCTTCCTCCTCGAGAGCCGCGCCACGCGCGAGCGCCTGCTCTTTGCCACGGACACAGCCTATGTGCACGTGCGCGTGCCGCGCCTTACGGAGATCGCCATCGAGTGCAACCACAGCCTTGCGCAGCTGGAGGAGAGCAGCCTTCCCCGCGTGGTGCGGGAGCGCGCCCGGCGCACGCACATGGCGGTGGAGACGGCCTGCGCGTACCTGGCGGGCCTGGACCTGCGGCGCACACGGCGCATCTGGCTGCTGCACCTGTCCGCGGCGCACGGGGACGCGGAGGGGTTTGCCCAGGCCGTGCGGCAGGTGACGGGCGTGGAGACAATCGCCTGTGCGGAAAAGGTCGGCGCGCTGGGCGGCGCGCGGAACCATAGACTCAGTCCAAAGGAGGGATGACCATGGCCTGGATCGAGGCGCACGACACGCTGCCGGACAACCCGAAGGTGCTGCGCGCGGCAAAGGCGCTCCACCTGGACTCGGACGCGCTGGTGGGGAAGCTCCTGCGGCTGTGGACCTGGGCGCTGAGCAACCGCGAGGACGGGGTCCTCTCGGACCTGGACGCCGGCGTGCTGCACCGCATCATGAACTACGGCGGCAAGGCGGACAAGCTCCTCGCGGCGCTGACCGAGGTGCGCCTGCTCGACGCGCTCCCGGACGGGCGGTACGCCATCCACGACTGGGACGAGCACGTCGCCATGCTCATGGAGCAGCGCGACCGCAAGCGCGCCCAGGCCCGGGAGCGCCAGCGCCGGCGGAGAGCGGCGAGCGCCGCACCCGAGGAGCGGGACGTCACGCCGGAAGCGCCGCACCGTTCCGCGCCCGAGGAGCGTGACAAAGACGCGCCCTGTCACGCAGCTGTCACGCGTGACACGAGCGTGACACAACCCGCTTCCGTCACGCGTGACGTCACGCACGATGTCACGCCCTGTCACGCGGTTACCGTACCTAACCGTACCGTACCCTATAGAGACGACCCTATAGACGACCCTGCAGTCTACCCTGCGCGCGTGCGCGCGCGAGAGGCGGCCTGTGGTGTGGATAACTTGCTTGCCCAGGAGATCGAGGAGACGGTCCGGGAGGGGTTTGTCCGGCGCGTGGGCCGGGCGCCCACAGAGGCGGAGCTCTCCGCGCTCTGTGCGCTGACCGGGCCCGGGGGGATGCCCTCGGACATGACGCTGCTGGCGCTGGAGCAGGCGCTGACCTACGGGGCGACGAGCGTCGCCGGCTATGCCTGCAAGACGCTGCTCTCCTGGCAGCACCGGTCGCTCCTCACCCCGGAGGCCGTGCGCGCCTGGGAGGCGGAGCGCGCCGGGGAGACCGCCGCCGCGCCCTGAACAGCGCGGCAAAAAAACTGAAAAGGAGGGCCTGACATGACTGTGATCGCTTTGCAAAAGCGCCTGAAACCCACCGCGCCGCGGCCTTTTCCCACCGCCGAACTGCACGCCTTGCGGGCCCAGCTGCGCGCCGCCTCGGCGCTCCTGGACGACCCCTGCCACTGGTGCGACCCGCTGGAGGCGCGAAGCTGTGCGGGCTGCGCGCGCCGCGCGCCGGACTGGCGAAAGGGGGCGGCGAAGTGAGAAACCTGGGGCGCATCTCCGTGCTCTGGCTGTGCACCTGCCAGGAGCGGCC
>JBMNOF010000123.1:0-5060 GCA_050942925.1 Candidatus Spyradocola sp. | reverse complement strand
CGGGGCGCGCTCAGCGCGCCTCCGGCACGAGCCGGCCCAGCAGGAGGAAGGTGGAATCCGCCGTCTCGTACGAGCAGGTGGAGAGCGCCACCAGCCGGTCGCCGGGCGCATAGGCCGCATCCGTCCGGAAGGCTGAGCGCGCGAGCGCCCGCTCGACGTAGGCGGCGATCTCCTCCTCGGTGGAGAGGCCGCCGTAGACCGCGTCCGAGGGGTCCGTCACATACCCCGCCAGCAGCTCCACGCGGTAGTTGCCCCCGGGCGTCAGGAGCTGCATCTCCGGGTGCGCGTCGTAGACGGCCTGGTCCTTGTAGCCGTCCAGCTCCCCGAACATGGAGCCGTTGTTCATGTTGTGGCCGTAGATCACGGTCAGCCGGTCCGAAAAGTCCGCGCTGGCGCGCGCGTCCACGAACAGGCATCCCCCGGCGTTGCGCGTGCCGTCCAGCAGGTGGGTCAGGTAGTACTCGTTGTCCTCGCCCTGCACGACCGGATAGTGCAGGGACGCGCCCTCGCCGTAGAGCCAGGCGCAGGCGTCCGGGTTCACGGCCTGCATCGCGGAAAAGTCCACCGCAAAGCCCGGCGCGGCCTCGGCCGGATCGGGCGCCTCGCCGGCCGGGGAATCCGAAGCGTCCGGGGCGGGGGAGGGGGTGGGCAGAGCCGTGACAAAGGCGGCAGCCGCCTCCTCGTAGGCTTCTTCGCCCTGGCCGTAGGTCCGCAGGATCTGTCCGACTTTGAACAGGGAGAAGGCGAGGAGCAGCGCAAGCGCGACGGCGAGCGTCGCCAGGGCGACGCGGGATTTGCGCGCGCGGTTTGCGGCGCGGCGGTCCATACGGCTCATGGGCAGGCGACCTCCTTGCGGTTTTTCTCTATGATACCCCCTTTTCGCCGGGGGCACAAGGCGGGACCGCCCGGAAATTTTCCCGATAAAATGCCGCGCGCGCGTTGGATTTTGCGGGCATGTATTGTATAATGGAGACATGCGCGGCGCCTCGCCGCGGAAAAAGAAAATTTGGAAAGAATAAGGAGCGCATTGCCATGTTTCGCAACGTCATCGTTCGCCGTCCGTCCCGGTCCATGATCGAGGGCATCACCACCGCCAACCTCGGCCTGCCGGATTACGACCTGGCCCTCAAGCAGCACGACCAGTACATCCAGGCCATGGAGTACTGTGGCGCCAAGGTCACGGTCCTGCCCGCCATGGAGGAGTACCCGGATAGCTGCTTTGTCGAGGACGTGGCCGTGGTCACCCCCAAGTGCGCGATCATCACCAACCCCGGCGCCCCCTCCCGCAACGGGGAGAAGGCCTACATCGTGGAGGCCCTGCGCGCGTTCTACCCGGAGGACCGGATCGAGTACATCACCGAGGGCACCATTGAGGGCGGCGACGTGATGATGGTGGGCGACCACTACTACGTCGGCCTCTCGCACCGCACGAACCAGGCGGGCTTTGAGAACTTCCGCCGCATCCTGGAAAAGTACGGCATGACCGCGACCTCGGTTCCGCTCTCGACCGTGCTGCACCTCAAGACCGGCGTGGACTACCTGTCCGACAACCGGATGCTGGTTTCGGGCGAGTTCATCGGCCGCGAGGTCTTTGCCAGCTACGACCAGACCCTCATCGCGCCGGAGGAGGCCTACGCGGTCAACTGCCTCTACGTCAACGGCAAGGTCATCGTGCCCGCGGGCTTCCCTAAGACCGAGAAGGCCGTGCGCGACATGGGCTATGAGACGGTGCTGGTGGACACCTCGGAATACCGCAAGATCGACGGCGGCCCCTCCTGCCTGTCGCTGCGCTTCTGACGAACAAATGGCCAAAGCCGGCGAAAAGGGGAGGGAGACCTCCCCTTTTTTCTTTCCACAATCGGCATAGGAGGAATGGAGAATGGAGGAAAAACAAAGCCCGGAAAAGCGGCGAAGCAGCTTCTCCGGAAGGCTGGGCTATGTCCTTGCCGTGGCGGGCTCGGCCGTGGGGCTGGGCAACATCTGGCGCTTTCCGTATCTTGCGGCAAAGTACGGCGGCGGCATCTTTCTGCTGGTGTACCTGGTGCTGGTGCTGACGTTCGGATACGCGCTCATCGTGTCCGAGACGGCGCTGGGCCGCATGACGCGGCGCAGCCCCATCGGGGCGTTTGCGCACTTTGGCAAGGGGCCGCTGTTCCGCTTTGGCGGCTGGATCAACGCGGCGGTGCCGCTGCTGATCGCGCCCTACTACTGTGTCATCGGCGGCTGGGTGTGCAAGTACCTCTTTGAGTACCTGCGCGGCAGCACCGAGATCCTGGCGCAGGACGCCTATTTCCCCGGGTTCCTGGCCTCGGCCGGGAGCACGGAGCTCTGGTTTCTGCTGTTTGCGGCGCTGACGATCGGGGTCATTTTGCTCGGCGTGGAAAAGGGCGTGGAGCGCATGAGCAAGATCATGATGCCGCTGCTGGTGCTCCTTGCGGTGTTTGTGGCGATCTACTCCATCACGCGCCCCGGCGCGCTGGAGGGGGTCAAGTACCTGCTCATCCCGAACTTTTCGCACTTTTCCGTCATGACGGTTGTGGCGGCCATGGGGCAGATGTTCTACTCGCTCTCCATCGCCATGGGCGTGCTCTACACCTACGGCTCCTATTTGCCCAAAGAGGTGGACATCGAAAAGTCCACCGCACAGGTCGAGCTGATGGACACCGCCATCGCCATCCTGGCCGGGCTCATGGTGATCCCGGCGGTCTTCGCCTTCTCCGGCGGGGATGCGGACGCCCTGCAGGCCGGCAGCTCGCTGATGTTCATCACCCTGCCCAAGGTCTTTGCCAGCATGGGCTTTGGCACGTTTGCGGGCGTGGCGTTCTTCCTGCTGGTGCTGTTTGCGGCGCTGACCAGCTCCATCTCCCTGGCGGAGACGGGGGTTTCCACCTTCCAGGACCAGCTCGGCTGGAGCCGGAAGGCCTGCACGGCCCTTGTCGCGGCGATCCTGGTCGGCCTGGGCTCTCTGAGCGCGCTGGGCTTTAACGCGCTGAAGTTCCTGTCGGTGCTGGGCATGGACATGCTCGACTTCTTCGACTTCCTGACCAACTCCGTCATGATGCCCATCGCGGCGCTTGCCACCTGCTTCTTCATCACGCGGGCCGTGGGCCTGGAGGCCATCGCCCGGGAGATGGAGATCTCTTCCGCCTTCCGCCGCAAGCGCATGTACGGCATCTTCATGCGCTACTTTGCCCCCATCTGTCTGCTCATCATCCTTCTTAGCTCCATCCTGAACGTCTTTGGCGTCATCACGATGTGAGAAACGCGGGCCAAAGCGCCCGGTCCCGAGGGGAGTTCCCCCGGGGCCGGGCGCTTTTTTTGGCTCAATACTTCTTGAAGAGCTCGTACATCTTCTTGTCCAGCTTGTGGCCCTTGTAGTCGACGTAGTCCGCGTCCACGCGGCCGCTGTCCAGAATGCCGAACTCGCCGCGGAAGTTCCAGAGCGCAAGGCCGATGTTGTAGGTCTTGAGCGCGTCCAGCACGTCCTCCATCCAGCGCAGCGTCACGTCGTAGGGCGTCCGGTTGAAGCAGCCGCCCTCGCCGCAGTGCACGCCCATGCCGTAGTTCTGCGCAAGCGCCGCCCACGCGCCGTAGTGGCGGAAGAGCCGCTCGCGGTCCCAGAGCCCGTCCGCGGCGTATCCGCCCGGCCAGGCCGCTGTCGGGAAGTCGCGCTTGTGGTCCACCCACAGCGCGCGGTAGTGCGTCACCCCCGCGGGGATGTAGGCGCGGCAGGACTGCGCCACGTTCTCCTGCGCCATGTCCGCGATGTTCGTCTGCGGCAGGTTGCCGTAGTCCAGGCCGTCGCAGATCGTCAGGCGGTCCGGGTCGATGGCGTGGATGGCGCGCGTGGTCGCGGCCATGACCTTGCGGTGCGCCTCCGGCGAGACGCCCGCCGGCTCGTTGACCATGTTGAAGCTCACCTTGGAGGAGGGAATGCCCTTGTAGCGCTTGGCCAGGGTCGTCCAGTGCAGCTGGAAGGCCGCCAGCGCCTCGGGATCGCGCCACAGGTCGAACGGCTCCACGCGGTCCTTGGCCACGGAGTAGCCCGGCGCGCGGTGCAGCGCCACGTTGACGTGGATGCCGTATTTTTCGCCCCAGTTTACGCAGTCGTCCACGATGGACAGCTTGCCGTCGTTGATCTCAAAGGGGTCGTCGTAGTCGATCCAAAAGGTGTAGTTCAGCGGCAGGCGCACGAAGTCGAACCCCAGGTCCGAGATGAGCTGAAAGTCCTCCTCCACAAACTTGCCGGGCGAATTCATGGTGAAGGCGCCGAGGAGGTTGAATCCCTTCCAACGGGGGAGAACGGTCTGTTGATTCATTTGCCAGCCCTCCTGTTTTGCACAATTTGAATGCAGATTCTGTTGGACGTCCACTTGCCGTCATGTTAACACAATAACCTTTAATTTGCAATAGAATAACAAAAAATTTTTGAAGGGGAGGAGCCTGTGTCTTTTTGAGAGGCGGCGCAAAACGAACGCCTGGGGACGGCGTCCCCAAACCTTGGACTGAAAACACGAGTTTACCGGGGATTTTCGAGAGGACGTCTTTATAACACGAAAAGAAATCGCAGGCTTTTTTCAAAATTCTATTGACAAGTCAAGGGGAATGATGTTAAATAATTGGCAAGAGATTATCATAACAAAACCCAAGAAATGTTAATTCAAACCGGCCGATTTTGAACGAGGAGGAATATCAATGCAGTACAAGCAGGCGGGCCTGCCGCGCTGGCGCGGCTTCAATCTCTTGGGCATGTTCACCACCCGGAACGAGGGCGTCTTTCCGGAAGAGGACTTCCAGCTCATCTCGGATCTGGGGTTTGACTTTGTGCGCCTGCCGCTGAGCTACCGGTTTTGGACGGTGCCCGGCGACCTAAACGAGATCGAGCCGGTCTATCGGGTCAACGAAAAGGCGCTGGAGTCCATCGACGCCTGCGTGCGCGCGGGCGAAAAGTACGGCCTGCACATCAACCTGAACTTCCACCGCGCGCCGGGGTACTGCATCAACCCGGGCGAGAAGGAGCCCTTCGACCTGTGGAAGGACGAGGAGGCGGTCAAGGCGTT
>JBMNOF010000021.1:0-26620 GCA_050942925.1 Candidatus Spyradocola sp. | reverse complement strand
GACGATGCGGACGAGGCCCTCGATGAGGTTGACCAAGAGGATGTGGTCCGGCAAGATCCGGTTGAGCAACGAGCCCAAAAGAGAGGGCAGGACGAAGAACAGGCCCACCGCCAGCACGATGGCCAGCGCCACCGCGCAGAAGATGACGATGTCGTCCTGGCTCTTGCCGGTGACGCGGCAGAGCCACTTTTCAAAGCGGGTGGGCTCCTCGACCTCCTCTTCCTCGCCCATCATCTGCGCGGAGCGGGTGATGGTATTCATGCCCATCACCAGCGATTGGATGAACGCGACGACCCCGCGCACCACGGGCCAGCCGAGGACCTTGTGCCGCTTGGACAAGGGGGTGATGGGCTCCACATAGGTTTCAATCTTGCCGTCTGCCGGACGGCGCACGGCAATGGCCAGGCGCGTCGGGGCGCGCATCATGACGCCCTCCATCACGGCCTGGCCGCCGATATAGACTTTCTCTTCCTTCTTTGGATGCTGTTTCATAGCTTCTCCCTTCTGCGGGCGGCAAGCGCAGCCCGCGGATTGGACACGAATTGGGCGGAAACCCTTCCGCCTCTCTTTTTGTATACCCCATTTGGGCAACCGCGTTGCGCGGAGAATGGCGCTTATGAAAAAAAGTGCAGACTGGCGCGCCAATCTGCACTTTCTCTTTGCATTACATGCCGTAGCGCTTCTTGAAGCGATCGACACGTCCGCCAGTGTCCACAAGCTTCTGCTTGCCCGTAAAGAACGGGTGGCACTTGGAGCAAATTTCGACCTTCAGCTCGGGCTTGACCGAACCGGTCTCAAACGTATTCCCGCAGGCGCAGCGAACGATGGCCTTGCCGTACTTGGGATGGATTCCTTCCTTCATGTTATCTCACCTCTTTCAAACCACAGTCATGTCTGTGCGTTGATAACATCGACAGCATATCTAGGATACCATATGTGGTACGGAATTACAAGCTGTCCTGGAAATTTAACAATTTCCGAGCGCCCTGCGGACCTCCTCCTCGAAGTCGTCGCCAGCGCCCCAGTCGAAGAAATCCAACAGGCCCTGCTTGGTTCCCGCGCTGGCGGCAAAGACCTTGGTTGCGCCGGAGAGGTTGTCCAGGCTCACGCAGAGGGCGCAGTGGTTGCCCGCGCGCATGTAGTACTTATCGAACAAGAGCGTGATGCAGCGCACACCGTTCGGGCCGGTGGACGCGCTTTGGGCGACGAGCTCCGCGGAAAACGAGCCTTCCACGATCGCCCTGCTCACGAGATTTGCGGCCTCATCCGGGGAATACGCCGTTTGCAGCGTCAATGCCATAAAAGAGTCCTCCTTTCCTGATGCAAGGACAGTATAGCACGGGCTGCGCGCCGCGTCGCGGGATTTCGTCCCAAGGCCGCGCTTTTTCCGTTGAACTGTCGGATCGGTCTCACTCAAACAGTTGGATGCCCAGCGCCTGATACGTGGCCCAATCCACCGCATGGCTCGCCGGGAGGCCGTTTTCCGCCTTAAAGCGCAGGAGCGCGGCCTTTGTATACTCGCCGAACACGCCATCCGGCACGCCGTAGAGGTAGCCCTTCTGGATGAGGCGCGTCTGGACCTCGCGCACGTCGCTGCCGCGGTCGCCGGGTTCCAGCGTGCGCAGCCCGCCCGCCATGCCGGCATAGGCGGCGCGCTCGATGAGCACGCGGCTGCCAACCGGCACGCGGGCATAGAGCTCCTCCACGTCCGCGTTGTGCATGCGGATGCAGCCGTGCGAGACGGCCGAGCCGATGGAGGCGGGCTTATTGGTGCCATGGATGCCAAACTTTCCCCACGGGCAATCCAGCGCCAAAAAGCGGCTGCCAAATCCACCGCCCCAGTCCGAGGCCTTGCCCACGATCCGAAAGACGCCCAGGGGCGTGGGGCTCTCCCGCGCGCCCACGGCGCACGGATAGGTCTTGACCCACTTCCCGTCCTCGTAGAGGGACAGGGTCTGCACGTCCGCGTCCACGATCAAGAGCGTTCCCTCTGCGCCGACGGGCGCAGAGGCCGCGCCTCCGCACAGTGCCAAGGTGATCCCGATGAGCGCAATCGCCGCCGCAAGACGCTTTCCCATGGACACTCCCCCTTTCAAGGGAGTGTATGCACGGCGCTACGGGCGGATGTCCAAGACCTCGATGCCATCGAGCGCGCGCTGGATGAGCGCGTCGCCGTCCAGGAGCGTCTCGCTCTGTTCGAGCTGCTCGACGCGGGGCTTGGTCTGGGGATGGCGGGGGGTAAAGATCGTGCAGCAGTCCTCATAGGGCAAGATGGAGGTGGCGTAGGTGCCGATGCGCTCGGCGTACTCCATGATCTCGGTCTTGTCAAAGCCGATGAGGGGACGGAACACCGGCAGGGTGCACACGGCGTTTGTGCAGGTGAGGCCGTCCATGGTCTGGCTGGCGACCTGACCGATGGATTCGCCGGTGACGAGCGCCTGGCAGCGGGTCCGGCGCGCGACGCGCTCGGCGATGCGCATCATGTAGCGGCGCATGAGCACGGTCAGCTGGCTATCCGGGCACTTCTGGTAGAGCTCCTGCTGGATCTCGGTAAAGGGGACGACGTGCAGGCGGATGGGGCCGGCGTACTCGGAGAGCAGGCGCGCCAGGTCCACGACCTTCTGCTTGGCCTGTTCCGAGGTAAAGGGGAAGGAATGGTAGTGGATGCAATGGAGCTGGACGCCGCGCTTGGCGATCATGTAGCCGGCGACGGGCGAGTCGATTCCGCCGGAGAGCAGGAGCATGGCCTTGCCGCCCGTGCCGACGGGCATGCCGCCGACGGCGGGGATCTTTTCCACGTAGAGGTAGGCGTTCTCGCGGATCTCGATGCTCAGCTCGTGGTCGGGCTTATGGACGTCGACCTTGAGGTCCGGCCGGGCGCAGAGCACGCGGTAGCCGATCTCCTCGTTGATCTGCATGGAGTCCAGGGGGAAGCGCTTGTCCGCCCGGCGGGCGACGCACTTAAAGGTTCCGGAGAGGCCCTCCATGAGCTCCACGGCGCGGGCGGCGATGACCTCCATGTCCTTCTCGCACTCGACCACGGGGCTGACGGAGTGGACGCCGAAGACGCGCGTTGCGCGGCGGATGACCTCGTCCATGTCCCGGATGTTGCGAAGGAAGATGCGCCCTTGCGTCAGCTCCAGCGTGCAGTCCGTGCCCTCCAGGTTCTTCCTCAGGTTGCGCACGAGGGCCTTGATGAAGAAATTGCGGTTGTCGCCCTTGAGGAAGATCTCCCCCATGCGGACGAGCAGAACGGTTTTCATAGGCATTGATCCTCTCTTCCCATTGATTCAAAAAAGGGTTCAGCGCCGGCGGAAGGCGCGCAGGAGCTGCACGCAGCGGCCGAGGGCCGCCGCCGTCTCGTCCATCTCCTCCTCCGTGTTCATCGGGCAAAGGGAAAAGCGCAGCGCGCCGTCGATCTCCTGCGGCGTGCGGCCCATGGCGGAAAGGACGTGGGACTTGGACTTCTTGTGGGATGCGCAGGCCGAGCCGGTCGAACAAAGGATGCCTTCGCCCTCCAGCGCGTGGAGCAGGACCTCGCCCTTTACGGGGAAGGTGAAGTTCACGATGTGGCCGGCGTTCTCCTCCGGGCCGTTGAGGCGGGCGTCCGGAACGGCGCTGCGCACGCCGGCGATCAGGCGGCGGCGCAGGGCGGCCATGTGCCCGAGGGGATCGGGCAGGGCCGAAAAGGCGCGAACGGCCTCCCCAAGGCCTGCGATACCGGGCACGTTCTCCGTGCCGGAGCGAAGGCCGCCCTCCTGCCCGCCGCCAAAGACCGTGCACAGCGGGTGGGCGTTGGGCTCGATCACCAGCGCGCCCACGCCCTTGGGGCCGTGGATCTTGTGCCCGGAGAGGGAATAGAGATCCACGCCGTCGCGGGACATGTGCATCGGCACGCGCAGGAAGCCCTGTACGCCGTCCACGTGCACCAGGACGCGGGGGTTCTTCTCCTTGACGCGGCGCGCGATTTCGGCAATGGGCATCTGCGCGCCGACCTCGTTGTTGACCTGCATGACGCTGACCAGGACGGTCTGCTCGTCGACGGCGTCCACGAGCTCATCCACGCGCACGACGCCCTCGGCGTCCACACCGACGTAGGTCACGCGGTGGCCCAGGCGCTCGACCTCGGCCATGGTCTCCAGAACCGCGGGGTGCTCGACCTTTGTGGTCAGGAAGTGGCCCGTGCGGCCGCGCAGGGCGCGGGCGATGCCGAGAATAGCCAAGTTATCCGCCTCGGTGCCGCCGGAGGTAAAGACCACCTGGCCCTTGCTGCCCGTTGCAGAAAGGATCTCGCGCCGGGCGGCGGTGAGCAGGGCGCCGGCGCGCATGGCGGGCGCGTACAGGGAGGAAGGGTTGAAGTAGGTTTCGCGCAGGCACTTGGCCATGGCGTCCACGACGCTGTCAAAGGGCCGGGTGGTGGCGCTGTTGTCCAGATAGATCATGTGCAATTTCCCCTTTGTGAAAAAGGGGAGCCGTGCTCCCCCAGAACGATTTTCGCGCAAAAAAAGGGACCTGCGTCCCTGCGGCACGCCTTCAGTATGCCACACTTTGGCCGCCGCGTCAATCGCACCGGAGCCGGAAATTGTCAATTTTGCGAAAAGGCCTTGCATTTCCCAAAACTTCATGCTAGAATACATTTGTTTTGAACTGCATTTTCCACCTGAAGGAGGTGTTTTTACCATGGGTAAGATTTGTGAAGTCTGCGGAAAGGGCGTCATGTCCGGTAACCACGTGGCGCACTCCAAGAAGGCGACCCGCCGCATGTGGGCTCCCAACACGCAGAAGGTTCGCGTGGTGGTGGACGGCACGCCCAAGTCCATGTTCGTCTGCACGCGCTGCCTCCGCTCCGGCAAGGTTGAGCGCAACGTGTAATACAACACATCGAAAAAAACACGGCCAATCGGGCCGTGCTTTTTTCGTTTTGGCGAAAAACCTGCTCTCCTTCATCTGCACTTGCGTTGGATCTTGAGCGCGAGCAGCACCGCGCCCGCGATCAGCAGAGCGATCCCCAGCGTGCACAGCAGCCAGGTGGGCAAAAAACAAAACAGCAGCAGCACAAGCCCCGCCATGCACAGCACGATGGCGATCGCCGGATTGCACATATGCGCCAACACCTCCCGCCTTTCCCCCTGCAAAGAGGGTATGCGGGAGGTGTTGGAAACATGCCGTTAGGCCGCGCCGTGGAAGTGGAGGACCAGGGCCCAGCCCTTGTGGACGAGGACATGGGCCTCCGGCTCGGTCAGGACGTTGCTGACGCCGAGCGGATGGCCGAACTCGACGTCCCGGTGGTCCAGGGGATAGAACAGGCCGGAGAGCGAGAGCTGGAGCTCCTCGGTCATTTGCAGGACGGAAAGGAGCTCCCCGGGCGTGCCGTGGACGGTGAGGCGGTCGTGCACGGCCCAGGCGGTGCAGTCCTCCTGTTCGGCGCGGGCGGGAATGCCGTTCTTCTCCAAATAGATGAGGAGTTGAAAGTTCGCCAGCCAGTGGTCGATGCGGCCGCCGCCGGCGCCGAGGAAGACGACCTCCTCCGGACGGCGCTCCAGCAGATAGCGCGCGCAGGCCATGCCGTCGGTGTCGTCCTTGATGGCCGGGTAAACGATGTGCGGGATGTTTTCGCGCTCCATATAGGCGACGGAGGCGGGCTTTGCCGAATCGAAGTCGCCGATGACGGCGTCCGGGCGGATTCCGGCGTCGATGGCAGCGTCCAAGCCGGAGTCCGCGCAGAGGAGGAAGTCGCACGTCTGCGCCATCTTGTGAAAGAACGTGGGACTCGGCGCGCTGCCGCCGAGCACGACCAGCGCCCGCCTCATGCGCTCTCCCCGCGCAGGACGGCCATGACCGCCGCGGGATCGTCCGCGCCAAAGAGCGCCGAGCCCGCGACGAGGAGGTCTGCGCCGGCCTCGCGGAGCAAGCCGGCCGTGTTCCTTGCCACGCCCCCATCCACCTCTAGGCGGATGGGGCGGCCGCTGTTCCGGATGAGCTCGGCCGCCATGCGGGTCTTTTCGATCGTGGCGGGAAGGAGCTTCTGTCCGCCAAAGCCGGGGTTCACCGTCATGACCAGCAGCAGGTCGATGTCCTCCAGGACAAAGCGGGCGGCTTCCAGGGGCGTTGCGGGGTTGAGCGCAAGGCCCGGGCGCGCGCCGAGATCGCGGATGTGCTGCAAAGCGCGCTGCAGGTGCGGCGTGCACTCGGCATGGACGGTGAGGTAGGTGGCGCCGGCGCGGACAAAGTCCTCCGCATAGCGGTCCGGGTCGTCCACCATGAGGTGGACGTCCAAGGGCAAGCTGCAGGCGGCATGCACGGCGGCGATGACGCCCGCGCCAAAGGAGATGTTGGGCACAAAGCGGCCGTCCATGACGTCCATGTGCAGGAAATCGGCCCCGGCGGCCTGCATGCGGCAAGCCTCCTCGCCCATGCGGGCAAAGTTCGAGGCAAGCATGGAAGCGGAAATCTCAGTCATACCTTCTCCCCCATTTATCTTTGAGTTCGCCGTAAAGCACGGCGTAGCGTTTGAGGCGTTCTATCGCGATTTCGCCGCGGGCGGCGGCGTCCTTGACCGCGCAATCCGGCTCGCTCAGGTGACAGCAGCCGTCAAAGCGGCAAAGGCCCTCGTAGGGCGCGAACTCCGGGTAGCAGTCCTTGAGATTGGCGGGGTCCTCGGCGTCCAGCTCCAGGAGGCTGAAGCCCGGCGTATCGGCCAGGTATCCGCCGGAAGCCAGGGGCACGAGCTGGGCCTTGCGCGTGGTGTGGCGGCCGCGCTCGATGCGGCTGACGGAGCCCGTCTCCTGCGAAAGGTTGGGGCAAAGCGCGTTCATGAGCGAGGACTTGCCCACGGCCGACTGTCCGGCAAAGGCGACGATGCGCCCGGAGGCGAGCTGCAGGAGCTTCTCCACGCCCTCGCCGCTTTCGGCATTGGTCAGGATCACCGGGCAGCCCGCGCCGCGGTACTGGTGGGCGATGTCCTGGGCCGTCTCCAGGGAGAGGTCGGTCTTGTTGATCACGAGCGCGGTATCGATTCCGGCCTTGCGGGCGCGCACGAGCAGGCGGTCCGCAAGGAGCAGGTCCGGCTGCGGCGCGGCGGCGGCCACGGTGACAAAGAGCAAGTCGACATTGGCAACCGGCGGGCGAAGGAGCGCGCTGGCGCGGGGCAGGATCTCCTCGAGGAACCCCTCCTCCTCCGCGGGGCCGGGCGGCGCAAAGAGGACCTCATCGCCCACCATGGGGGTGATGTGCTGCTTGCGGAAGCGCCCGCGCGCGCGGCAGACATAGAGCTGTCCCTCGCTTTCTACGGTGTAGAAGCTGCCGATTCCCTGTAGGATTCTCCCCTTCATTCCTCGTCCTCCTCGACGCTAAGGGTGACGGTATCCCTTGCGGCCTCCTCATCGTTGACAAAGACGATGAGGGTTTTTTCTCCGGGCGTCTCGCTCTCCAGGTTGAGTTCGACCTCCAGCGTGCCGCGGTCGCAATTCATGGTGCTGACCTCGCGGTAGAAGCCGTCCTCCTGCAGGTAGATCGTCACGAGCGAGTCGTCCTGCTCGATTTCCAACGTCAGCGGGTAGGTTCCGGTCGCCATGACGAGCTCTTGGGCGACCCAGATCTCCACGGCGTCGCCGTTGCGCATCTGCTGGCCGGATTCCGGGCTCTGCGCAAAGACCGTGCCGACCGGCACGCCGGTTGCGCTCTCCTCATGGACCTCGCCCACCGTCAGGCCGGCCTCTTCGATGCGGCTGCGGGCGGTCTCCAAGTCCTCGCCCACGACATAGGGCACGCTGCGCAAGAGCGGCGGGTCGCTGATGGTCAGGCGGACGCTCTGCCCGTTCTGCAAGACGGCGCCCTCCTCGGGGTCCTGGCTCAAGACCGTATTGCGCGGCAGATCGCTCCCCTCGTCGTGGACGATCTCCCCCACCTGCAGGCCGAGGCTCTGGATCGCGCTGCGCGCCTCCTCCAGGGACATGCCGATGAGATAGGGCACCTCGGCGCTTTCCGGGCCGGCGCTGACCACGACGCTGACCGCGTCGCCGCTGCGCAATTCGCTCTCGGCGGCGGGGTCCTGTTGAAGAATGGTGCCGGGCTCATCCGGGCTGAACTCCGTGCCGCTGACCTGCAGGACCAAGCCCATCTCGGCCAGCTGCGCGGCGGCGGCGTCCATGGTCGCGCCCTGGATGGCGGGCACGATGGCGAGCGTCTGCGCGCGGTGGGCGATGCCGATGCGCAGCAGCGCAACGGCCAGCACGCCGGCCAGCAGAAGGCACAGCCCGACCAGGAGCAGGCGCACCGGGCGGATGCGCCCCTCCAGGACGGCGAGGGCGCGCTTTTTGTTCTGGGCGTCCTGCGCATTCTCCTGCGCAGCCAGCTCTCTTTCGCCGTCGACAAAGCCGCCCTCTGGGTAGACCAGGGCCAGGGACAAGTCGTCATAGAAGTCGCGCGCGCTTTGGTAGCGGTCCTTGGGGTCCTTGCGGATGGCCTTGAGGATGATCTCGTTGAGGGCTGGGGTGAGGTTGCGGTTGAACTCCAGCGGCGGTGTGGGCTGGGCGTTCATGTGCTGCAGGGCGATGGCCACGGGCGTGTCGCCCGAAAAGGGCAGGCGCGCCGTCACCATCTCGTACAGGACGACGCCCAGGGAATAGAGGTCGCTCTGGGCGCCCGCGGGCTCGCCGCGCGCCTGCTCGGGGGAAAAGTAGTGCACGGACCCGAGCACGCCGTTGTCCCCGCCGCCGGTGATGGTCTGGGTGTCGCTGGTCTTGGCGATGCCAAAGTCCGCGAGCTTGGCGATGCCCTTGCGGTCGAGCAGGATGTTCTGGGGCTTGATGTCGCGGTGGATGATGTGCGCGTCGTGCGCGACCTGCAGCGCGGTGCAGATCTGCCGGGCGATGGTGATGGCGGTATAGTTGTCCAGCGCGCCATGCTCGCGGATGAGGGATTTGAGCGTCATGCCATCGACGTACTCCATGACGATGAAGCGCGCGCCGTTCTGCTCGCCGACGTCGTAGATGTCGATGAGGTTTTCGTGGCTGATGGCGGAAGCGGCCTCGGCCTCCTGCTGGAAGCGGCGCACGAACTCGCGGTCCTGGTTGTACTGCTCGCGCAGGACCTTGACGGCGACGGTGCGTCCGCTGCGGAAGTCATAGGCCTTGTAGACGACGGCCATGCCGCCCTTGCCGATGACCTCGCCCAACAAGTAGCGCCCCTTCAGGCAAGTTCCCTTCACGTCCCCGCCTCCTCTCCGAGGCGGGCGACGACAACGGTGATGTTGTCCCGGCCGCCTCGCGCCAGCGCGACGTCGACCAGGCGGTCACAGGCCTCCTGCGGCGGATTTTCCGCGAGGATTGCACGGATTTCGTCCTTTTCCAAATAGTTGCTCAGTCCGTCCGTGCAAAGGAGGAACACGTCGCCGGCGCGGGTATCGAGGTCCTGGGCGTCCACGGCGACCTTGTCGTCGGTGCCGAGGGCCCGGGTGATGATGTTGCGGTAGGGATGGTCGCGCGCCTCCTCCTCGGTGATCTCGCCCTTGCGCACGAGCTCGGCCACGAGGGAATGGTCCTTGGTGATCTGGTAGATCTCCCCGCCGCGCAGGAGGTAGCAGCGGCTGTCCCCGACGTGGGCCAGCATGACGTGCCCCTCCATGAAGTAGAGAAAGGTGAGCGTGGTGCCCATGCCGGACCGGCTCAGGTCCTCGTTTGCGGCGCGGTAGATGGCGCGATTGGCCTGGCGCACCCAGGACACGGCGGTCTTGACCGAAATGTCCCTGCCCGCGGCCTTGTGCGCGCAGGCGCGGATGGAGCTTGCCGCCATGGAGCTTGCGACCTCGCCCGCGCGGTGGCCGCCCATGCCGTCGGCGACCAAGGCGAGGCCATCGCCCTCGGGCACGAGGTAGCTGTCCTCGTTGATAGGGCGCACGCGCCCGCAATGGGTCTTTGCAGCGACGATGACGGCGGCGTTCATGAGAGCTTTCCCTCCTGCGTCAAGTGCTTGCGGCGCAGCTGGCCGCAGGCGCCCTGGATGTCGGCGCCCATCTCCCGCCGGCGCGTGACGGAAACGCCCCGCGCCTCCAGGCGCTTCTGAAAGGCCTCAATCCCCTGCTGCGAGGGGGCAGCGAGGTGGCGTTCGGGCACGTCGTTGAGCGGGATCAGGTTGACGTGGCAGAGCAGGCCGCGCGTGAGGTCTGCCAGGCGGTCCGCGTCCTCGAGCGAGGTGTTGACCCCTTCGATGAGCGCGTACTCAAAGACGATGCGCCTTCCCACGGCGTCGACGTAGTCGCGGCAGGCGCGAAGGAGCTGGTCCAGCGGATAGGCGTTGGCCACGGGCATGATGCGGCGGCGCGCCTCGTCCGTGGGCGCGTGCAGGGAAATAGAGAGCGTGATGGGCAGGTTTTCCTTGGCCAGGTCATAGATGCGGGGCACGAGCCCGCAGGTGGAGACGGAGACGTTGCGCAGGCTCACGCCGATCCCTTCCGGCGCGCTGACCAGGCGCAGAAAGCGGATCACGTTTTCATAGTTGTCCAAGGGCTCGCCGCTGCCCATCATCACGATGTTGGTCACGCCCCGCCGATCCTTTTCCGCGTGGAGGCGGTTGACGGAGAGGACCTCGCCCATCATCTCCCCGGCGGTCAGGTCCCGCACGCGCCCCTCCAGCGTGGAGGCGCAGAAGGTGCACCCCATGCGGCACCCCACCTGGGAGGAGATGCACAGGGTATTGCCATAGTGGTAGCGCATGAGCACGCCCTCGACCACGTTTCCATCAAAAAGGGAGAAGAGGTATTTTTCGGTCCCGTCCTTTTCCGAGCGCAAGGTCTTGAGGATTTCCGCGCCCAGGGCGCGGTGGGTATTCGCGAGCTTTTCCCGAAGCGCCGCGGGCAGGTTGCGCATTCCCGCAAAGTCCTCCCCCTTTTGCAGCCAGCCGTAGATCTGCTTGGCGCGGAACGCGGGCTCGCCCATCTGGGTGAGGACCTGCGTGAGCTCCGTCAGGCTAAGGCCCATGAGGCAGTCGTCCATGCTTCTCCTCCTCTCCGTCTTCAAAAACGCGCGCGAGCTTAGCGCTTGCGGACAAGCCGTGCAAGGAAAAATCCGTCCGTGTGGTCCACGTGGGGGTAGAGCGTGAGCATCCCCTCCTGCGCGCGGGCGGCGAGGTCATCGGGCAGCAGGCCCGCAAGCTCCCCGGGGGCAAACTCCGGGTGGCGCTCCAAAAAGGCGCGCACGTTCTCCTCGTTCTCCTCGTGCAGGAGCGTACAGGTGGAATAGACGAGCGCGCCGCCGGGCCGCACGTAGTGGGAGCAGGCTTCCAGGATTTCCCCCTGCATCTGCACGAGCTCCGCAATGCCCTCCGGCGTCACGCGGTACTTGATGTCCGGCTTGGACAGGTAGTCCCCGAGGCCGGAGCAGGGCGCGTCCACGAGCACGGCGTCCATGCGGCCGGCATCGTCCTCGTCCAGCTCCCGGGCATCGTGGACGCGTGGCCGGATGTTGTCCAGGTGCAGGCGCCGGGCGGCGCTGGAGATGAGATCCACGCGGTGCTCATGGAGGTCCCACGCATATACACGACCCGCCCCGCCCATGCGTTCCGCCAGGTAGCAGGTCTTGCCGCCGGGCGCGGCGCAGGCGTCCAGGATCTTCATGCCGGGCTTTGCCCCGACGGCCATGGCCGCGAGCATGGACCCCTCGCCCATGACGGAGTAGAGGCCGCTGCGGAAGCCGGGGCGCTGGGCCACAAACCCGCCCCGCACGCGGTAGGCGCCGGGCACGAGGCCGGGCTCCCAGTCAAAGCCCTCCCGCGTCAAGTACGCGGCAAACTCCTCCTGCGTAAAGCGCTGGACGTTGGGGCGGACGGTGACCTCGCTCTCCCTGTGGCGGTAGGACAGGAGCGCGCGCGCAAAGTCCATGCCGAACTCCTCGACGAACTTGTCCACGAGGAAGCGCGGAAAGGAATAGCGCACGGAAAGGTACTCGCGCTCGTCCTCCGGATAGACGATCCGCTCGGGCTCGCGGGCAACGTTGCGCAAGACGCCGTTGACAAGGCCCGCCATGCTCTCGCGCTTAAAGCGGCGCACGAGCTCCACCGCGTCGGAACAGACGGCGTTTGCGGGCATCTTTTCCATAAAGACGAGCTGATAGACCCCTATGCGCAGGATCTCGCGCGAGACGGTTTCCTCGCAGGGGCGATCCATGTACAGGGACAGGATGTAGTCCAGGCAGAGGCGGCTTTCGAGCGTGCCATAGAACAACTCGGTCATGAGCCGTCTGTCGCGGGCGGAAAGACGCGCGGCGGCGATGCGGCGGCTCAGGGCAAGGCCGGCGTAGGCCTCGGAATTCTGCACGTCCATCAGCGCCTCCAGTGCGCAAAGGCGCGCGGGGGCGATGGCGACCGGCGCGCTGCGGCGCGGGCGCGAGGGGCTGGGCTTTGCGCCGCCGGTGCGGCTGCGATTCTCGTTCATTCTCTCTCTCCTAGGGGCGCGCCTGCGCGCATGGGCTTGCCGCGCAGGTAGTCGCGAGCATTCATTCTCTTGGAGCCGGGCGCCTGCATTTCCAGGATTTCCAGGGTGCCCTGGCCGCAGGCGACAAGGAGCCCGGTCTTTGCGTCCGCGGTCACGACCGTGCCGGGCGCAAGGCCGCTGTCCTCCGCGTGGGCGCGCGCGGACCAGATCTTGAGGGTGCCGCTCGGGGTCTCTGCAAAGGCGCCGGGCCAGGGATAGAGGCCGCGCACCTGGTTGTGGAGCTCCTGCGCGGTGCGGGAAAAGTCCATGCGGCCCATTTCCTTGTCCAGCATGGGGAAGTACGAAGCGGCCTCCGGGTCCTGGGGGGTGCGGACGAGCGTCCCCTCCTCCAGCGCGCGGAGGGTGCGAAGGAGCGTTTCGGCGCCGAGGTGCGAGAGGCGCTCGGTGAGCTGCTCGGCGTTCTCCTCCGGCAGGATGTCGATCTCGTCCCGAAGGAGCATGTCCCCGGTATCGATGCCGGCGTCGGTAAACATGGTGGTGACGCCCGTGCGCGTTTCGCCCTGGAGGAGGCACCAGTTGATGGGTGCGGAGCCCCGGTAGCGGGGCAGGAGCGACGCGTGGACGTTGATCGTGCCAAGGCGCGGGATGTCCAGCACCTTTTGGGACAGGATCTGTCCAAAGGCTGCGGTGACAAAGAGGTCGGGATGCAGCGCCTCCAGGGCCTCCCGGCCCTCCGGCCGGCGGATGCGCGCAAACTGGAGCACGGGCACGCCGTGCGCCTGCGCGCAGACCTTGACGGGCGGGGGCGTGAGCCGGCCCTTGCGGCCAACGGGCCGGTCCGGCTGGGTGACGGCGGCGACGACCTCATAGCCCGCCTTCAGCAGGGCTTCCAGGGAGGGCACGGCAAACTCCGGGGTTCCCATGAATGCGATGCGCAAATCTTCTCGCCTCCGTCAGTTGTTTGTTTCGCCCTTGGATTCGGGCTTTGCGTCCTTGTGCTCCTTTTGCTGGTCGCGGTAGACGTCGATGAAGAGCCGGCCCTCGAGGTGGTCGATCTCGTGGCAGAAGGCGCGCGCGAGCAGGCCCTCGCCCTCCATGGTGAAGGACTTACCAAAGCGGTTGAGCGCGCGGACCTTGACCTTGTTGGGCCGCGTGACGGGCAGCCACTTGTCCGGAACGGAAAGGCAGCCCTCCTCGCCGGTCTGCTCGCCCTCCCTGGAGAGGATTTCGGGGTTGATCAGCTCGATCACGCCCTCCCCGATGTCGATGACGACAATGCGCTTGAGCAGGCCGACCTGCGGGGCGGCAAGGCCCACGCCGTTGGCCTTGTGCATGGTTTCGGCCATGTCGTCCAAGAGCTCGTGGATGCGGCTGTCGATCATGGTCACGGGCTTGCACTTCTTGCGCAGCACATCGTCGCCAACCTTGACAATGGTTCTCAATGCCATAAAGCGTTTCTTCCTTTCGATGGGTTCTATAGAAAACTCGGGGGATCGATTTCCAGCTCCACGCGGAGCCCGGGCGCGTGCCGCGAGGCGGCCAGCTCGCTCAAATGCGCGAGCGCCTCCTCGCTGCCGGAGGCATAGAGCTTGACAAAGACCTGGTAGCGGAACTCGTCCCGGATGCGGGACAGCGGCGCCTCCATGGCCCGGACCTGGATCATGCGCCGGCGGCGGGCGCTGTCCTGCCGGAACCAGGCGTCGATCTCCATCTCGAGCAGCTCCGCCTCGGCGCGCACGTCGCTCTCCTCGCGCCCGGTGACCAGGAGCCGCGTCAAAACGGCATAGGGCGGGTAGAGCCGGCGGCGCCGGCGCGTGATCTCCGCCTCGTAAAAGGCGCGGTAGTCCTGCGTTGCGGCCATGGCGATGGCGTAGTGCTCCGGCTCATAGCTCTGCACCACGACGCGGCCGGGCTTTTCGCCCCGGCCCGCGCGGCCCTCGACCTGCGTAAGCAGCTGGAACGTGCGCTCCTCGCTGCGGTAGTCGGGCACATTCAGGCTCATGTCCGCCATGATGACGCCCACCAGCGTCACGTTGGGGAAGTCGTGTCCCTTTGCGACCATCTGCGTACCGATGAGGACCTGGGCCTCTCCCCGCCGGAAGGCGGTGAGCAGTTTGACCAAGTCGTCCTTGCCGCGGGTGGTATCCATGTCCATGCGCAGGACGCGCGCGGCGGGGAATTCCTGCCGGAACTTCTCCTCCACCTGCTGGGTGCCCACGCCGAACTTGCGGATGAACGGGGAGCCGCAGGCGGGACAGGTCTTGGGCGGCGGCAGGACTGCGCCGCAGTAATGGCACTTGAGCGTTTCGTCGCTGGAGTGATAGGTCATGGTGACGTCGCAGTGCGGGCAGTGGACGGTGTAGCCGCAGGCGCGGCACTTGACAAAGCTCGAGTGCCCGCGCCGGTTGTGAAAGAGCACCACCTGCTCGCCCGCGAGGAGGGTTTCCTCCACGGCGTCCCGAAGCGCGCGGGAGAACATGCTGCGGTTGCCCGCGATGAGCTCCTTGCGCATGTCCACGACTTCCACCGTGGGCAGCGGGCGCCCGGCGACGCGTTCGCGCATCTCCAGCAGCACGTTGTGGCCGCGGAGCGTGCGCGCATAGGTTTCCACAGAGGGTGTCGCGCTGCCCAGGACGAGGGTCGCGCCCTGCAGGCGGCAGCGGACGCGCGCGACGTCCCGCGCATCGTAGCAGGGGTGGGTGCCACTGCGGTAGGTGCCCTCGTGCTCCTCGTCCACGATGAGCAGGCCCAGGGACTCCACCGGCGCAAACACCGCCGAGCGCGCGCCGATGACCACGCGTGCCTCGCCCTCGCGGATGCGCCGCCACTCGTCGTACTTCTCGCCCTGGGAAAGGCGTGAGTGCAGCACGGCGGCCACGTCCCCGAAGCGCGCGCGGAACCAGGAGACCATCTGCGGGGTCAGGGCGATCTCCGGCACGAGCAGGATGGCGCCCTTGCCGCGCAGCAGGGCCTCGCGCACGGCGCGGATGTAGACCTCGGTCTTGCCGCTGCCGGTCACGCCGTGCAGGAGAAAGGCCTTGGGCTCGCCGTCCAGCGCGGCGCAGATGTTGCGGGCGGCGTTCTCCTGCCCGGCGCTCAAGCGCACCGGCGAATCCGCATCCGGAAGGTCTGCATAGGGCCTGCGACGCACGCGCTGGGAAAAGACCTCCGCCAGGCCCTTTTTCTCCAGGGCGCGGGCGGTTGCGGCGGCGTTCTTCTGCGGCAGGGCGGCAAGGCGCTCGCCCTCGGGGTGGGCCGCCAGGGCCTCGATCAGCTCCTGCTGCCGCTGCGAGCGCTTGCAGCGGGTAAGCGCCTCCTCCCGGGGGACCAGAAGCCGCACGGCAAGGCGCGTCAGCGGCTGGAGCCCGGCGCGCACCTGGGCGGGGAGGATGCAGCGAAGCGCCGCGGCCATGGTGCAGCGGTATTCCGCCTTGAGCCAGCGGGCCAGGTCCATCAATTCCGGGAGGACCACGGGCTCGTCGTCCACGCGGTCCAGGATCGGGCGGATCTTCTCCGGGTCAACGTCGGTTTCCGCGGAGAGCTCCACCACGACCCCCGGCAGGCGACGGGGCCCGAAGGGCACGGTCACGCGCTCGCCGGGGGCGAGCTCCATCCCCTCGGGCACCGCATAGGTAAAGAGGCGGTCCACCTGCTCGCTGTTGATGTCCACGATGACAAGGGCGTACGTTGCGCATGCACCTCCCCGCTCCGCGCTCTACTTCCCCCGTTTCTCCTTGAGCAGGCGCACGACGCGGTCGAGAATCCGGTCTGCGACCTCGGTCTTCTGCAGGAGGGGAAGGGGCGTCTCCCCCTGCCGGTCGTAAAAGGTGACGATGTTGGTCGGCACGTCAAAGCCCGCGCCGGGGCGGGTGACGTCGTTGCCGACGATGAAGTCCGCCCGCTTTTTCTCGAGCTTCTTGGCGGCGTTGGCCTTTAGGTCCTCGGTTTCGGCGGCAAAGGCGACAAGGACCTGGTCCTCGCGCTTGCGCTCGCCGACCATGGCGGCAACGTCCGGGTTTTCGACCAGGCGCAGCGTGAACGGATCGCCGCCGGTCTTTTTGATCTTGTGGTCCACGACCTCGGCCGGGCGGTAGTCGGCCGGGGCGGCCGCCTGCAGGATGGCGTCCTGGTCCGGGCAGAGCCGCGCCATGGCGTCGTAGAGGTCCTGCGTGCTCTCGACGAACACGCGCTCCACCCCCGGCGGGCACTCGAGCGCGACGGGGCCGGAAACGAGCGTGACGCGCGCGCCGCGCCGCGCCGCGGCCGCGGCCAGGGCATAGCCCATTCTGCCGGAGGAGCGGTTGGTGATGTAGCGCACGGGGTCGATCTTTTCGCGGGTGGGGCCGGCGGTGACCAGGACGCGGACGCCCTCCAGGTCCTTTTCCGCGAGGGCCTTTTCGACGGCCGCGAGGATCTCCTCGTTCGAGGCGATGTGCCCCTTGCCCACGGTGTTGCAGGCGAGCATGCCGACTTCCGGTTCGACGAAGGTGACGTGCAGCAGGTCGCGCAGGGTCTGCATGTTGCGCTGGGTCACGGGGTTTTCGTACATATTCGTGTTCATGGCCGGCGCCACGACGATGGGGGCGCGCGTCGCCATGATGGTTGTGGTGAGCATGTCGTCTGCGACGCCCGAAGCGACCTTACCCAGGAAATTTGCGCTGGCTGGCGCAACAAGGAACACATCGGCCCGCTTGGCGAGCGCAATGTGTTCCACTTCCCAGGTGCTGGGCCGCTCGAACATGTCGACCACTGCGGGGTTGCCGGACAGGGTCTCCATGGTCTTGCGGGTGATGAAGTTGAGGGCGTTCTGCGTCAGGATGCAGTGGACGCTCGCGCCCATCTTGGTCAAGGCCCGGGCGATTTCCGCCGCGCGGAAGGCGGCGATGCCTCCCGTGACGCCCAGGACGACGTTCTTTCCCTTCATGTCCATGCGGGAAGCTCCCTCCCTCTGCCGGTCAATCCTCTCCGGGGGTGTAGGTGATGGCGCCCTGGTCCACCTCGCGCACGGCGATGGAGACGGGCTTCGTTTCGTCGGTAGCGATCAGGGGCTCGGCGCCGGCGACGAGCTGGCGGGCGCGCTTGGCGACTTCGACGATCAGGGTGTAGCGGCAGTCCACGCGCTTGGCGAGGGACGTGATGGGCGGATCGATAATCATAGTTCGGTTTCCTCCTTCAGGGTGCGGATGATTTCTTCCAGGTTCTCGGGGTTCTTGTACTCCCCGTGCAGGATGTCTTGGATGGCCTTTACGGTTTCCTCGAGCTTTTCATTGACGATGACGTAGCGATAGGCGCGCGCCAGGTCGATCTCGTCATAGGCGCAGCGGAAGCGCTCCATGGCCTTCTCCACGCCCTCGCGGCCGCGGCTGACCAAGCGGTCGCGCAGGACCTTCATGCTGGGCGGGAGCAGGTAGATGGAGCAGACGTCCTTTTCCTGCTGCATGACCTTCATCGCGCCCTGGGTTTCGATCTCCAGGATGACGTTTTTGCCCTCGGCCATGCGCGCCTCCACGTAGTCGCGCGGGGTGCCGTAGCGCCCGCCGTAGATGCCGGCGTACTCGATGAACCCGCCCGCTTCGATCATGCGGTTGAATTCCTCGTCCGTGCGGTAGAAGTAGGTGACGCCCTCCTCCTCGCCCTTGCGCTTTTCCCGCGTGGTCCAGGAGATGGACAAGACGACGCTGGGGTCCTCCTTGAGGAGCTCCTTGCAAACCGTGCCCTTGCCGATCCCGGACGGGCCGGAAATGACCACAAGCCTTCCCTTATTCATCGCTTTCCTCCTCTTCCGCAGGCGACGTCTCCGGTCCGTCGAGCCGATGGGCGACGGTCTCGGGCTGTACGGCCGAGAGGATGACGTGTCCGCTGTCCATGATGAGCACCGCGCGCGTGCGGCGGCCGTAGGTGGCGTCGATGAGCGTGCGGCTATCCCTCGCCTCCTGTACGATGCGCTTGACCGGCGCGGAATCCGGGCTGATGATGGAGATCAGCCGGCTTGCGGAGGCAAAGTTTCCATATCCGATGTTGACGAGCTTGACGCCCATGTTGAAGCGCCTCCCCCCTTTTTACTCGATGTTCTGCACCTGCTCGCGGATCTTCTCGATTTCGGACTTCAGGGAGACCACGCAGGAGGTGAGCTCGATGTCCGAGGCCTTGCTGCCCATGGTGTTGGCCTCGCGGTTCATTTCCTGGACGATGAAGTCCAGGCGCCTGCCGACGGACTCGGTTTCCTGCAGGGCCTCGCGCATGGCGCCGACGTGGCTGCGCATGCGCGCGATCTCCTCGTCGATGTTGACGCGGTCGCTGTAGAGGGCGACCTCCTGCGTCAGGCGCGCCAAGTCGATTTCCGTGCCGGCAAGCATCTCCTCCATGGACTTTTGGAGCCTTTCGCGGTAGTCCTGCGCGACCTTCGGCGCGCGCAGCGCGACGCGGTCCACCAGGTCGGAGACATTCTGCAAGCGGGCTTCAATGTCCGCCTGCATGCGCGCGCCCTCGGCCTCGCGCATGGCGACAAGGCTGCTCAAGGCCTGGTCAAGGCACTGGAGCGTCAGAGCGCGCAGGGCGCCGCCATCCTCCTCGGCCTCCTCCACCCGGAGCACGTCCGGGAAGCGGGCCAGGTCCAGCAGGCGGACCTCCCCGGGTGCGCCCGTCTCCCTGCCAAGGGCGGAGAGCGCGTCCAAGTACCCCCGCGCCAGTCCCGCGTCCGGCACGACCGTGCAGCGATCCTGCCGCTCGTTGCGGTAGGTGGCGAACACGTCGATGTGGCCGCGGTGGACCCGGTCGCCAACGGAGGTGCGAAGGACGTCTTCCAGCGCCGCGAACGACCGCGGAAGGCGGAAATTCAGGTCCAAAAAGCGGTGGTTGACGCTCTTGAGCTCCAGCACCAGGCTTCTTCCCTGGTCGCTGGCCGCGCCGCGGCCATAGCCCGTCATGCTCCGCATGCACAATCTCCCCTTTGTCGATTGATTTTTTATTATAGCATAAAGCCCGACCCGTGAACAGAAATTCTTCGCTTTTTTACGTTTGCGCGGGCGCCTCCTGCCCGATTCTCTCGAGAAACTCCGCTTCCGTCAGGATTTGCACGCCGAGTTTTTCCGCCTTTTCGAGCTTGGAGCCGGCGTTTTCGCCCGCGACGACATAGTCCGTCTTTCCGGACACGGAGCCGGTGACCTTGCCGCCGTGGGCGGTGATGAGGTCCGACGCGGCCTTGCGGCCCATGGTCGCAAGCGTTCCGGTGAGGACGACGGTCTTTCCCTCAAAGGCCTTGCCCAAGCGCGTGCTCTCCCAGGCAGGCGTGCAGCCGGCGGCGAGCAGGCGGTCGGTGAGGTCCCGTCCCCGCTCGGAGTCAAAGAAGCCGCGGATGGAGGCGGCGACCGTTTCGCCCACGTCCGGGATGGCGGTCAGGTCCTCCAGCGACGCCGCGCGCACGGCGTCCAGGCTTCCAAAGGCGACGGCCAAATCCCGCGCGGTCTTTCTGCCGACGTTGGGGATGCCCAGGGCGAAGAGGAAGGCGTCCAGCGGGCGGTTCTTGCTCTTTTCCACGGCGGCAATCAGGTTCTCGATGCGCTTGTCCTGGAACAGCGGCAAGCCCCGGAGCTGGTCCTCGGTCAGGCGCATCATGTCCGCGGCGTCGTGGATCACGCCCTGTTCGACCAGGAGCGCGGCCGTCTTTTCGGAGAAGCCCTCGATGTCCATGGCCTCGCGCCCGGCAAAGTGGGAGAGCCGGCCCACGATCTGGGGCGGGCAGTCCGGGTTGGTGCAGAAGAGATGCGCGCCGCGCTGTTCGAGCGCCGCGCCGCAGGCGGGACAGACGGTGGGGATGGCGATCTCCGTCTCGTTGGGCTGGGGCTCGTCGGTCCTTCCCATGATCTCGGGAATGACGTCGTTTGAGCGGCGGATGAAGACCATCGCGCCGATCTTGAGCTTCTTTCTTGCGATGTCGCCGGCGTTGTTGAGCGTCGCGGCCTTGACGGTGACGCCGCCGATGTCCACGGGCTCGAGCACCGCCGCGGGTGTGAGCTTGCCCGTGCGCCCGACCTCCCACTTGACGGCGAGCAGGCGCGTGGTCATCTCCTCGGCCTCGAACTTAAAGGCGATGGCCCAGCGGGGGAAGCGGTCGGTATAGCCGAGGCGCTCGCGCAGGGCAAAGTCCGTGAGCTTGACGACCGCGCCGTCGATGAGGAAGTCGAGGTCGTCGCGGTGGGTTTCGATCTCGTCCAGGGCGTCGATGAGCTCGTCCATGTCGGTGAAGTAGCGCGTATAGGGGCTGACGCGGAAGCGGTTGTCGATGAGGAACTGCCGCATCTCCTGGTGGGTATGCAGGTCCTTTCCCTCGATGTAGCCCACGTTGTAGAAGTAGGCGTCCAAGTGGCGGCTGGCGGTGACGCGGGGGTCCAAGTTGCGCAGGGCGCCCGCCGCCGCGTTGCGCGCGTTTTTCAGGGGTTCCTGGGCGGTCTTGTTGTAGGCGGCGAGGGCGGAAAGGGGCATGATGCCCTCGCCCTGGACCTCCATGCGGCCCTGGAAGGGAATGGAGAGCGGGATGCTCTGGATGGTGCGCACCTGGGGCAGGATCTCCTCGCCGACCTCGCCGTTTCCGCGCGTTGCCGCGCCGACGAGCTGACCGCCCTCGTATGTCAGGTTGAGGGTGAGGCCGTCGAACTTATACTCGAGGGAATACTCCTGGGCGACGCCGGGAAGGAGCCGGTCAATGCGCTCGGCCCAATCGCGCAGGCCCTGTGTGGTCTGGGACTTGTCCAGCGACCAGAGGCGCGCCAGGTGCCGGTGCGGGACGAACTCCTTGAGCGGCTCCCCGCCCACGCGCCGCGTCGGGCTGTCCGGCAGGCGGATTCCGGTCTGCTTTTCCAGCTCCACCAGCTCGTCAAAGAGCACGTCGTACTCGCGGTCCGAGATGGTGGGGTCGTCCAGCACGTAATAGCGGTAGGCGTGCCGGTTGAGCTCGTCCACCAAAGCCCGCATTCTCTCTTCCATGCTTTCGTTCCTCTCTGTCGACAAATCTTGCGCGGCCCCTTCGGACGTGCAGGACCGGCAAAGCCGGTCCTGCGGACGGGGAAGGCGCGATCAGCGCTGGATCTTTTCCATCGGGGCAAACTGGGTATCCAGTTCCTTGATGCCTTGGCCGGCGAAGGCGACCTGCGCCACCGTTCCCTTGACGGAGACGACCGTGCCGCGGCCAAACTTGCGGTGCTCGACCGCGTCGCCCGCCTGCAGCGCGCCGGGAACGGGCTTGCGGGGGGGCTCCTGCGCGTGGGAAACCTTGGGCGCGAGCCCGCCGCGCGAGAACGAGACGGCCGGGCGCTCGCGGGGCTTGACCTCGCGCCGGCGCTCCACGGTCTGGTCGATGGTGTGGACCAGCTCCTGCGGGAGCTCCTTGAGGAAGCGCGAGGGCCGGTTGTACTGCGGCGTGCCGTAGAGCATCCGCTTCTGCACATAGGTCAGGAACAGCTGGTCCTTGGCGCGGGTGATGGCCACGTAGCAGAGGCGGCGCTCCTCCTCCAGGCGGTTCTCGTCCGTAAACGAGCGCGAGCCGGGGAAGAGCCCGTCCTCCAGGCCGAGGACGAACACGGCCTGAAACTCCAAGCCCTTTGCGCTGTGCATGGTCATCAGCGTCACGGCGCCGCTGTTTTCGGACAGGCCGTCCACGTCCGTGACGAGCGCGGCCTGCTCCAGGTAGTCCTCCAGGGAGGGCGTTTCGGCCGTCGTTTCGTACTCGCGGATGGCGCCCAGGAACTCCTTGATGTTCTCCATGCGCTGCTGGGACTCGTCGTCGAGCTTGTCGTAGAGAGCGTAGATCCCGGTCGTGTGCAGGACGTAGTCCACGTACTCCGACACGCCCATGACCTCCTTATGGGCAAAGAGGTCGCCCATCAGGTCCGCAAACTTCTGGACCGCGGCGCTCGCGCGCGTGCCGAGGCCGGGGATCTCCTCCGCCTCCATGGCCGCGCCGAGCATGGACTGCGCCGTGTTCTGCGCGCTCTGGGCGATCGCCTCCACCGTGGCGTCGCCGATGCCGCGCCGCGGCTCGTTGATGATGCGGCGCAGGGCGATGTCGTCGTTGGGGTTGACGGAAAGGCGCAGGTAGGCCAGGATGTCCTTGATCTCCTTGCGGTCATAGAACCGCTGGCCGCCGTAGACGCGGTAGGGCACGCCGGAAAAGATCAGGTGCTCTTCCGGCACGCGGGACTGGGCGTTTGTGCGGTATAGGATGGCCATCTCCTGGTACTTCATGCCCTCGGCGTGCAGGCGCAGGATCTCCCGGCAGACAAAGCCGGCCTCGCTCTGCTCGTCGGGCAGGGCGGCGACCAGGATCGGCTCGCCCTCCCCGCGCTCGGACCAAAGGGTCTTGCTCTTGCGGTCCGCGTTGTGGGCAATGACGGCGTTGGCCGCCTGAAGGATGCGGTTGGTCGAGCGGTAGTTCTGCTCGAGCTTGACGGTGTGGCAGTTCTTGTAGTCCTTTTCAAAGTCGAGGATGTTGCGGATGTCCGCGCCGCGCCAGCCGTAGATGGACTGATCGTCGTCGCCCACGACGCACAGGTTGTTTTCCCCGGTGGTCAGGGCGTGGATGAACTCGTACTGCACGCGGTTGGTGTCCTGGTACTCGTCGACCAGGATGTAGCGGAAGCGCCGGCGATAGTGGTCCAGGACCGGCGGCGCGGAGACGAAGAGCTCCAGGGTCTTAAGCAGCAGGTCGTCAAAGTCCAGGGCGTTGTTGTGCTTCAGCCGCTCCTCGTAGAGGCGGTAGACGTCTGTGATCTTCTGCGTGCGGAAGTCCTTTTCCGACTGGGCGAAGAACTCGTCCGGCGTCAGCATGTTCATCTTGGCCCCGCCGATCTTGCTCTTGAGCTCCCGGGGCGGATAGGACTTGTCCGAAAGGTCCAACTGCTTGAGGATGTCCTTCAGGATGGACATCTGGTCCTCGTCGTCGTAGATGGTGAAGTTGTTGCTGTAGCCGAGCTTTTCGATGTCCCGGCGCAGAATCCGGCAGCAGGCCGCGTGGAAGGTCGAGACCCAAAGCTTGGCGCCGCGGTCGCCGACGAGCTTTTCAATGCGCTCGCGCATCTCCCGGGCCGCCTTGTTGGTAAAGGTGATGGCCAGGATGTTGTAGGGGTCCACGGGGTCCTCGGCAAGGAGGGCTTCGGCGCGCGCGTCGAGATGGCCCGCGTCCATGCAGGCGCGGATGTGCGCGCGCTCCTCCTCGGTGTATTCGGGATCGCGGGGGCTATTGTAGGCGTCGCCAAAGCGCATCATGTAGGCAATGCGCTGCGTCAGGACCGAGGTCTTGCCCGATCCTGCGCCTGCAAGCACCAGCAGCGGACCCTTTACGTGAAACACTGCCTCGCGCTGGCGCGGGTTCAGGCGGGAATACTCCGCATCCAACGCGGCGCGGCGCAGCTTTTGATCTTCGTTCATTCTCTCTTCTCCTCCTCATCGCTCGAGCTCTCCTGGTGCGCGGCCTTCATGCGGTCCAGGACGCGGCGGTACCCGTCCGCGCCATAGATCAAGCAGCGGCTGACGCGGCTGATGGTCGCGGTCGAGGCCCCGGTGGACTCGGCGATGTGGCTGTAGGTCTTCTTTGCATCCAGCTGCCGCGCCACCTCCATGCGCTGCGCAAGGGACTGCAGCTCGTGGATGGTGCACAGATCCTCGAAGAAACGATAGCAGTCCTCCAGCGTCTCCAGCGTCAGGATGGCTTCAAACAGATGGTCGATCTCCTGATTGCCCAGCTTGGATTGATACATGGCCGTCCTCCTGTGTTATTTCTGTGCGGTTACGTGGTTGCACAGCGTGCCGATGCCGCCGATGCGGATTTCGATGCGGTCGCCCGGCTGCATGGGGCCGACGCCCTCCGGCGTGCCGAGGGAAACCACGTCCCCGGGCTGCAGCGTCATGACGGACGAGGCAAAGGCAACGAGCTCCCTTGCGCCGCGCATCATCATGCTGGTGCGGGCCTTCTGCTTGGTCTCCCCGTTAAGCACGGATTCGATAGGCGCGTCGTCGGGGTCAAACTCCGTCTCGATCCACGGGCCGATGGGCGCGAAGGTGTCAAAGCCCTTGGCGCGCGTCCACTGCCCATCCAGGGGCTGCAGGTCGCGGGCGGTGACGTCGTTTAGGCAGGTGTAGCCCAGGATATAGGCGTCCGCCTCCTCCGGGGCGATGTTTTTGCAGGTCTTGCCGATGACCGCGGCAAGCTCCGCCTCAAAGTCCACGCGGGAGGAGCGCTTGGGCGCGACGATGGCCTCTTCCGGTCCGATGACGGCCGTAGGGGGCTTGAGGAAGATGACCGGCTCCTCGGGCATGGGATCGTTCATCTCGCGGATGTGGTCGAGGTAGTTGAGGCCGACCGCGACGATTTTGCTGGGTTCGCACGGGGCGAGCAAGCGCACCTGCGCAAGCGGGATGCTGCGGCCATCGCACTCCGTCTCTCCGTAGGGCAGGCCGCGCAGCGGGCGGACGACGTCCCCCTCGAGGATGGCATAGAAGCGCTCTTCCTGGTATGCGGCGCGAATGATCTTCATAAAGGCAAATCCCCCCATCTTTTTATTTATTTCATTGTACCACAAATTCGCCCTTCCGCCTAGCAAAACTTCGGCATTCGGGATTTGTCTCTTTGGGGCCCAAAAAGCGAAAAAAACGGGCATGCCGTTTTTTTCGCCGAAATACCGTCTCCTCTCACAATACCGTGAGCTTGCCGATGGATAATTCAAACGCCGTGCGCGTCTCCTGCACGCCGTCGACGACCTTGACGTATTCCCGGCTCTGCAGGCGGCCGGTGGCCTCCAGCAGGGTTCCGCGCCCCAGGTGCGCACAGAACCGGGCGCACCGGCCCCAGACCACGCAGGGGATGTAGTCCACGCCGCTGTAGGGCCGCGGCACCTTGACCATCAGGTCCGCAATCTCCCGGCCGAGCGGCGTGCGCCGGAAGACCACGGGGCGCACCAATTCCCCGCGCAGGAAGATGGCGTTGTTGTCCGCAGGGGCCTCGTCCGTGACCTCGCGCACGAGCACCATCAGCAGCAGGCGGCGCTTGTCTTCGTCCTGGCGCGTATAGCCCCTCAGCTGGCCGTGCACGGTGACGCGGCCGGTCATGCGCGGGACCAGGGCCTCGGAAAAGAGCAGGTTTACGCTGTCCATCGTGCCCGAAAGGCGCTCCATGCCCAGTTTACAGGTGTAGAGGTTTGCGCCGTGCACGCTGTGGGAAAAGCTCGGCGCGCTCAGGACCGTTCCGGAGAGCAGAGCAACATTCCTATCCATTTGCGCCTCCCACCGTGCCCGCATACTGCTTGCCCGTGTGATCGATCCAATACTCTCCGTCCACGATCAGTTCGGACACCGGCACGATTTCATACCCTTGATCCAGGATGGCGTCCAGGATGATGGGCAGCGCTTCGGTGATGTACTGCGAGTTGTTGTGGAAGAGCACGATGTCCCCCGGGCCGATGTTCTTTGTCACGCGCTCCACCATGGGCGACACGCCCAGGTTTTTCCAATCCAAGCTGTCGACGCTCCACTGGATGACCTCATAGCCGTCCTTGCGGGCGGTCAGGACCACCTCGTCGTCGTAGTCGCCGTAGGGCGGCCGGAAGAGCGTGGGCCGCGTGCCGGTCAGCGTCTCCACCTTGTCCGCAAGGCTGTTCAGCTCCTCCGAGATCTGCGCCGCGCTCAGCTCGCTCATGTGCGGGTGGGTGTTGGAGTGGTTGCCGATCTCGTGCCCCGCCTCTGCGATCTGGCGCACGCGGTCCGGGTATTTGTCCACCCAATAGCCCACGAGGAAGAACGTGGTTTGGATGTCTCGGTCCTTGAGGATTTGCAGGATTTCATCGGTCTTTTCCTCTCCCCAGGCTGCGTCAAAGGAGATGGCGATCTTCTTCTCCTCCGTGTCCACGTTGTAAATGGGCAGAGGCCGGCTCGCCGGGGAAAAGGCGCTCTCCGAGGCGGTGGGGTTGAAGATGCGGATGTAGGCGACGGATATCAGGGCCAGGCAAAGAACTAGGCAAGCCTGTGTCAGCGTCGTCATGTGCTGGCCGAGCCATTGGGTTGCGCGCGTGAAATCCGGGCGTTGCGTCTTGCGCATAGGGCACTTCCTCCTTCTCTTCCGGTATGGTCATGCCTATGCGCGGCGCCGTGCGGTTTATGCGCGGTCTTTCCACTGCGCTGGGGGGAGCGCGAGGGGGCGAAGCCCCC
>JBMNOF010000122.1:0-5156 GCA_050942925.1 Candidatus Spyradocola sp. | reverse complement strand
AGTTGAAGAAAAACCAAACGCCGGCAGAAAAGGGGTTCGCACCGGAAGCTGCGCCGCAGGAAGCCTATGTTTCGGATGTCGAAGCCAAGAGCCGGGATCTACTGGAAAGCACGGAGCGCACCGTCCAGGAGATGGAGGAGCTGTTTCCGCAGATGCTCCATCCGGAGGACCCGGATGCCATGGACCGCAGGGTGCACGGCGAACTGGCCTCCCTGCGCCGCGCGGCCCTGAACCTCACACGCGCGCGGCAGCGGCTCTTTGATGTGCGCGACGAGCTTGGCGCGCGTTGGAACGACGTCCGTCCACGGCGCAGGAAGCGGCGGCTCCGCCTGAACACGCCGCCCAACGCGGTCATCGACGCGGAAGAGGCGGCGAGCAACCACTTCACAAAGGGCGTAGGGCTCTACAAGCTGCTTTGGGTGTTCTATCTTGGGAGCTTCCTTGGCGTGGTTGTAGAGGTGCTCTGGTGCCTGCTGATCCACGGCTACATCGAGAGCCGGACGGCCTTGGTCTACGGGCCGTTCAACCCGCTCTACGGCGTGGGCTCGGTGGCTCTGACGCTGGCGCTGTACCGCTACCGCAACCGCGGGCCCTGGCTCTCGTTCCTGAGCGGCATGCTCGTGGGCAGCGCCGTGGAATACGGCTGCTCCTTCCTGCAGGAGCTGGTGCTGGGCTCGCGGTCCTGGGACTACAGCCATCTGCCCTTCAACCTGAACGGGCGCATTTGCCTCCTCTACTCCATCTTCTGGGGCGCGCTGGGCGTGCTTTGGATCAAGCGGCTCTATCCGCTGATGGCCAAGTGGATTTTGAAGATCCCGAACCGGATTGGCAAGGTGCTGACGTGGGTGATACTGGCCTTTTTCGTGGTAGATGCGGCCGTGACGTGTCTGGCGCTTGCGCGCTGGATTCAGCGCATGGACGGCATCGCCCCGCAGAACGCCCTCATGCAATTTGTGGATGATCGCTTCACGGACGAGCGAATGAAAACCATCTTCCCCGGCATGGTTTTTACCGAGGACTGAAAAGGGACAAAGAAACGCCCCGGCCACGTGGCCGGGGCGTTTCTCTTGCAAACGATTGAAATTAGGCGAGCTCGCCGCCGGAGCGCTTGCGGCGGGGTTTGGCCGCCGGCGCGGACTTTGCCGCGATGCGCGCCTGCTTGGGCACGTCGGTAAAGAGCAGGGTGGGCGGGGCTTCCTTCTTGGCCGCCGCCAGCGTCACGACGCACTTGCCCACGTCCTCGCGGGAGGGCAGCTCGTACATGATCTCCTGCAGGATGTCCTCGATGACGGAGCGCAAGCCGCGCGCGCCGCTCTTGCGCTGAATGGCGGTGTGCGCGATGTAGCGCAGGGCGTCCTCGTCAAAGGTGAGGTCCACGCCGTCCAACTCAAAGAGGCGGGCATATTGCTTGCACAGCGCGTTCTTGGGCTGGGTGAGGATGGACATCAGCGCCTCCTCGTCGAGCTGCTGGAGCGTCACCACGACCGGCAGACGGCCCACAAACTCGGGGATGAGGCCGAACTTGAGGAGGTCCTCCGGCTGGATCTTTTCAAAGACCTCCGTGAGATTCCGCTCCTCGACCTTCTTGATGTCGGCGCCAAAGCCCAGCGTCTTCTTGCCGATGCGGTTCTCGATGATCTTCTCGATCCCGTCGAAGGCGCCGCCGCAGATGAAGAGGATGTTGGTGGTGTCGATCTGGATGAACTCCTGGTGGGGGTGCTTGCGTCCGCCCTGCGGCGGCACAGAAGCCACGGTGCCCTCCAGGATCTTGAGCAGAGCCTGCTGCACGCCCTCGCCCGAGACGTCGCGAGTGATGGACGGGTTTTCGGACTTGCGAGAGATCTTGTCGATCTCGTCGATGTAGATGATGCCCTTTTCCGCGCGCTCAATGTCGTAGTCGGCGTTCTGGATGAGCTTGAGGAGGATGTTCTCCACGTCCTCGCCCACGTAGCCGGCCTCCGTCAGCGCCGTTGCGTCGCCGATGGCAAAGGGCACGTTGAGGATCTTGGCCAAGGTCTGCGCAAGGAAGGTCTTGCCGCAGCCCGTCGGACCCAGCATCAGGATATTGGACTTTTGCAGCTCCACGTCCGCGTTGTCCGAGCCGATGCGCTTGTAGTGGTTGTAGACCGCGACGGACAGCGCCTTCTTGGCGTTCTCCTGGCCGATGATGTACTCGTCCAGGCGCGCCTTGATCTCCGCCGGGCGGAGCAGGCGCTCATTGGTGGTTTCGCTGCTGTTCTCCCCGCCGGTGAACTCCTCGTCCAGGATGTCGCAGCAGAGCTCCACGCACTCGTTGCAGATGAAGACGCCGGGGCCGGCCACGAGGCGGCGGACCTGATCGGCGCTCTTTCCGCAGAACGAGCACTTCGGCTCCTTGATCTTCCCATCATATTTGGTCATGCTTTACCCCTCAAAAAATCAATTTGCTTGGCTGACCTTAGCGGCGGGGAGCGACGATCTCGTCCACAATGCCGTAGGCCAGCGCCTCCTCCGCAGAGAGGAAGTGGTCGCGCTCGGTGTCGGCCTCCACCTTTTCCAGGGGCTGGCCGGTGCGCTGCGCAAGGATGCTGTTGAGCTTTTTCTTAATCTTCAGGATGTATTCCGCGTGGATGGCGATATCCGTCGCCTGGCCCTGCGCGCCGCCGAGGGGCTGGTGAATCATGACCTCGGCATTGGGCAGAATCCGGCGCATGCCCTTTGCGCCCGCGGTCAGCAGGAAGGCGCCCATGGAGGCCGCCATGCCGATGCACAGGGTAGAGACGGGGCAGCGCAGGTACTGCATGGTATCATAAATGGCCATTCCGGCCGTGACGGAACCGCCCGGGCTGTTGATGTAGAGATTGATCTCCTTATCGGGGTCCTCCATCTCCAGGAAGAGCATCTGCGCGACGACCAGGTTGGCGGTCACGTCGTCGATCTCGCCGGACAGGAAGATGATGCGGTCTTTGAGCAAACGGGAATAGATGTCATAGGATCTTTCTCCGCGGTTGGTCTGTTCTACGACAATGGGGACTAGACTCATAGGGTTTCCCTCCTTTTTGCGCGGAAGGCGCGTTGGTGCTTCTTTGTTGTTTGCCGTTTGAAAGGCTCTTATGCACACAATGCCCCGAAGCCGTGCTCGGAGCATTGCGCGATTCGATCTCGATTTACTCCGCTTCGACGGCGGAATCCACGATCATGTCGATGACCTTCTGGGTCTTGACCATCTCGCGGAAGTACTCCATGTCCGCGGGAGACAGCGTCTTCTTGATGTCCTCAGCGGACTTTTCCGCGCTCTCGGCGTACTTGGCGATCTCCGCATCGACTTCCTCATCGGTGGCGTCGATGCCCTCGGCCTGGCGAATGGCGTCCAGAACGACCTCAGCCAGGACCTGCTTCTTGGCGGCTTCCTGGTATCCCGCGCGCATCTGCTCGAGGGTCTGGCCGGTGTACTTGAGGAAGTCCTCCAGCTTCAGACCCTGGTAGCGCATGCGCATCTCCATCTCATTGATGCGCTGGTCGATCTGGCGATCGATCATGGGCTGCGGGATGTCCACGGTGGCGTTCTCGCAGACGGTCTCGATGATCTTGTCGCGGCGCTCATTCTCCGCGCGGTTCTTGGCCTGCTCGGTCAGGCGCTTCTCGACGTCGGCGCGGTAGTCGGCCAGGGTGTCAAACTCGGAGACATCCTTGGCAAACTCGTCGTTGATCTCCGGCTTCTCCTTGCGGGAGAGGGAGTTGAGCTTGACATGGAAGACGGCTTCCTTGCCAGCAAGGTCCGTAGCACGGTAGTCTTCGGGGAAGGTGACGGTGATGTCGCGCTCCTCCCCTTTATTCATACCCACAATCTGCTCCTCGAAACCGGGGATGAACATGCCGCTGCCCAGTTCCAGGGGCATGTTCTGGGCGGTGCCGCCCTCGAAGGCCACGCCGTTCACCGTGCCGGCGTAATCGATGTTGGCGGTGTCGCCCATCTGGGCGGGACGGTCCTCGACGTCGACCATGCGGGAGACGCGCTCGGCCGCGCGGTCGATCTCCTGGTCGATCTCCTCGGGGCGGACCTCCCACTTGGCGGCGGGAGCGGAGACGCCCTTGTACTGGCCGAGGGTTACCTCCGGGCGGACGTAGACGGTGGCCGTGTAGACGCAGTCCTCGCCGGCGCCGATGGACTCGATGTCGATCGCAGGCTGTGCGACGGGCTGTGCGCCGGTCTCCTCCACGGCCTTGTCGTAGGAGTCGGGAAGGACGTCGTTAAAGGCCTCCTCCACCAGGACGCCGGTGCCGTAGTAGTTCTCAATGACCTTGCGAGGGGCCTTGCCCTTGCGGAAGCCGGGGACGGTCAGGCGATTCTTGAGCTTTCCGTAGGCCTTGCCCATGGCCGCCTCAAAATCGGCAGCGGGGACGGTGACGGTCAGCTTGACCTGGTTGGACGAAAGTTTTTCCATCGTTGCGCTCATCTTTGTTTAACCCTCCAAATGCTGCGCCTCTCTCTTGTTGCGCAGTCAATATCAAACACTATCCTAGGAATGGTAGCATATCTTTGCCCGAAAAGCAAGAGCAAACCCCGGAAATTCTCGCATTCCCTTCACATTTTACGAAACGTTCGCAATGTCTGGAATCTTGAGCGGCCCTTGCGCATAGAATGAAACGCATACGGATCAATCGTCAGGAGGAAAGAAAGATGCACCCGCAACTGCAATGTGAATCGACGCTTTACCGCTCCCATCAAGAGGTCCTGCTCGGGAGCGAAATCATTTCCTGTCCGCGCCTTTGCGGGCCGGTAGAGGGCATGTACCCCATCTGGGATCAATGCCGGGCCATGCTGCGCGGCAAGGAGGGCAGCGCGCAGGACCCCGCGCTGCACCGCTGGGTCTATGATCTCACGGTGCCCGTGATGGTTGTGGGCAAAAACGCGGCCCAGCGCGCGGAAGTGCACCTTTCTGCGGCGCTGTGCACGCCTTTTTCCGAGGAAAAGATGCGCTACGGCTGTCAGCTGCAGTGCGACTGCGACCTCTATCCCCGCTGCGCCAGCGAGATCGGCGCGGGTCTCTATCGGCTGACCTACGACGCGCGCATCTCCCTCTATTCGACGGCGCTGCGCGCGGGCTGCGCCTGATGCCTCTTTTTTTCGACCCTTCCGATTCTGCTGGCCCCCAAAGACACAGCGAAGCGCCCAT
>JBMNOF010000121.1:0-5215 GCA_050942925.1 Candidatus Spyradocola sp. | reverse complement strand
CCATCGAGGTGTTCGACTGGGGTCTGGACGTGAATCTAAAGGGGCAGTTCTACTTTTGCCACGTGGCCAGCCGGTACATGCGCCAGCAGAAGAGCGGGCTGATCGTCAACATCGGCTCGATCACGGGCATGGAGGGGGACGGCTTTGGCGCGGAGTACCCCACCGCGAAAAGCGGCGTGATGTTCGGCCTGACCAAATCGATGGCGCAATACGGCTCCGCATACGGGTTCCGGTGCGTCTGCGTTTCCCCGGGGCCGGTGCTGACGCGGCCGGACATGGCCAACATGAAGACGCTGCTGGGGCGCGCGGCCCAGCCCCAGGAGATCATCGACCTGGTTCTGTTCATCGCCTCGGACAAGGGGCAGTTCCTCAACGGGGAGAACATTCTGATCGACGGCGGACGGAACGCGATGGGGAGGGGAATGTAAATGAAGGGTTCCTTCTTTGGAAACGCGCAGGCGCTGCTCACGGTGATGGTGCAGGCGGACACTCCGCAGCGGGTCTGCGAGCTGATGGATCTCTCCGTTCCGGAGGGGGCGGAGGCGTTTGGCATGCAGTTTGAGCAGATGAAGCCGGCGTACCGCAAGCCGGAGGTCTACCGCGAGTTGTTCGCCCACGCCGGGGACAGGCCGGTCTACGTCACCAACTACCGCGGCAAGGAGAACGCGGAAAAGACGGACGAGCAGCTGGCCGCGGAGCTGGTGGAGCTGGCCGAATGCGGGGCGGATCTCTGCGACGTGATCGGGGACACCTTTGACCGGCAGCCCGACGAGCTGGCCGTTTCCGGCGAGGCCATTGCCAAGCAGCGCGCGCTGATCGAGGCGATTCACAAAGCGGGCGCAAAGGTGCTGATGTCCTCGCATGTGTGCGTGTACACGCCGGCGGAACGGGTGCTGGAAATCGCCCTGGAGCACCAGCGCAGGGGCGCGGATCTCTGCAAGATCGTCACGGGCGCCCGGACCATGGAGGAACAGGTCGAGAACCTGCGGATCATCACGATGCTCAAGCGCGAATTGCAGATCCCGTTCCTGTTCCTGTGCGGCGGGGAGTGCTCGATTTTGCGGCGCATCGGCGGGGAGCTGGGCTGCTGCACCTATCTGTGCGTGCACGAGCACGATGCGTTTGCAACGCCGGCACAGCCGCTTTTGCGCGACGTAAAGGCCCTGCGGGAGATCCTGCAGCGGGGCGCGCTCGCCTGACGGGCTTGGCAGGGCGATTTGCAGGGCGAGAGATTTCTTTGGGGACGGCCGCGGGAGGATGCGGCCACAGGAGGTTGGCATGAAGGCAATTCTGGTGGACAAGGAACGACATCTGCACTGGACGGACGTACCGGACCCGGTTTTGGGGGACGAGGACTGTCTGATCCGAATCGAAGCGGCGGCGCTGAACCGCGCGGACCTGATGCAGCGGGAGGGGGACTACCCTCCCCCACCCGGCTGTCCGGAGTGGATGGGGCTGGAGATCGCGGGGACGATCGTGCAGATGGCGGAAGGCGCCAAACGGCGGTCGAACTACCGCGTCGGCGACAAGGTGTGCGCGCTCCTGGGCGGCGGGGGCTACGCCCAATATGTAAGCGTCCGGTACGACATGCTGATGCCGGTGCCGCCGAACTGCACCATGGTGGAGGCGGCGGCCCTGCCGGAGGCCTGTGCCACCTCCTATCTGAACCTCTTCATCGAGGGCCGCCTGCAGCCGGGGAACACGCTGCTGATGAACGCCGGCTCCAGCGGGCTCGCGAGCGTGCTGATCCCGATGGCCAAGGCGTTTGGCGCGCGGGTGATCACGACGGTCCGGACCCGGGAAAAGGCCGGGAGAATCCGGCACCTGCGCGCCGACCGGGTGGTGATCACGGCCGAAGAGGATCTCGTGGCGGTTCTGCAGGAGGAGCTGGCGAACGGCCACGGCGTGGACGTGGCCATCGACTGCCTGGGCGGGAACGGCATGGGGGCGTGCCTGCCGCATCTGAACTACGGCGCCCGGTGGGTGTTGATCGCGGCGCTGGCCGGCCCGAAGTCGGAGATCGACCTAAAGGCCCTCTATGTGCGGAACGTGCGGATTGTCGGCAGCACGCTGCGGTCCAAGGCGCCGCAGATCAAGGCCGGGATCCTGGCGGAGCTGGTGAAAACCGTGTGGCCCAAGGTTGCCTCCGGGGAGATCAAGCCGACCCTCTACAAGGTCTTGCCCATCGAGCAGGCGGAAGCGGCGCAGGACATTCTCTACCGGGGGGAAAACGTCGGAAAGGTCGTGCTGGCCGTGGAGTGAGCCGCCCTGCGGGCTCGCGCGAGGCCTTTTGGGCGCAAAAAACGCCCCCGAACCGCATGGCGAAGCCATGGGTTCGGGGGCGCTTTGGATTTATGCAGGGAAGAGGGCGCGCCTTAGGCGAGGGAGCCCATGGGGTCCCAGGGCGCCAGTTCGATCGGCTCGGCCTCCAGCGCCTTGCGCTGGTCCTCGCTCAGGAAGCGGCGGTTCACAACGGCCTGGTAGACGAACTCGTCGAACCAGGCGTCGCTGGCCACGAAGTAGCCCTTCTTGCCGGCCTCCTCGCCCCAGCTGTTCTCGATCTTCCAGCGGTCGGGCTTGCCGTTTTCGTCCAAGTTGACGCCGCACAGGACCATGGCGTGGTTCATGGCGCTGTCGCGGTAGTCCAGGCGCTCGGCCTTGGTCATGTGCAGGTCGAGCCCGCCCAGCGTCTCGCCGTACAGGAAGCACTCGGGCGCCCAAATTCCGTCGTCGCGGTCCGCGAACTGGCCGCAGTCGCTGCCGAACCAGACCGGCTCGCCCGACTGGAGCTGCTGGATGACCAGGCGCTTGATCTCCTCCATCGGCAGGTTGAAATGGCGGACCGTTCCCTCGACGACATTGCCCAGGTACTTGACGGTAAAGGTGCGGCCAAAGGGCTTGTCGCTGGTGGGGGCGTGGATGAGGCTGACGTAGTCCTCCAGCTTGAGGCCGATGTACTTCTCATAGAAGGCCTTCGGGGTCAGGCCGCGGTCCACGTGGTAGACGCCCGCCTTGTCGGTGTAGGAGAAGTCGAACTTGTCCACGGGGCGGCCGAAGCAGATGCACAGCGCGCGGAACAGCTCGGCCAGCATCTCCTCCTTGCGGGCGGCGGCGTCCTTGCCCGCCGCGACGAGGGCCCGCAGCTCCACGGCGTCCTTGCGGAGCTTGGTGTTGAGCAGGCGCATCAGCTCCCGCGTGTTGCAGGACTGTTCGGTCTCCGGCATGACGCTGGCGGGGACGATGCCGTACTTCTTGACGAGGCTCACCATCATGTCCCACTGTCCGCCGTCGTTGATGCCGTTGAGCACCCAGTCCAGGGTGCGGTCCGCCACCGGGAGATCGGCGCAGTCCAGGACGCTCTCCAGGAAGAAGTTCATCTTCTCCAGCTTGTCCCAGAAGCCCAGCCAGTTGCCCGAGAGCTCGAACTTCTCCAGGTTGCAGGTCTCCGCCACGATTTCGCGCATCACGTTCATCGAGGCGAACAGCCAGCAGCGGCCGCTCTTCTTCTGCATGGTGACGCCGCGGGTCTTGACCTCCACGGAGAAGGTGGTTTCCAGCTTGGCGGTGGCCATGGGGTCCAGCGCCAGTTTGCTCAAGGGGTTATGGCAAGCGGCGGCGGTCAGGACACGGGCCGACTTGTCGGCGTCGTAGCTGGCCTTGAATTCGGCGATCATGGCCGGGGTGATGGGTTTTGCCTGTTTCATGTTCGGCACCTCGCAAATTGTTCTTTGCCGGCAAACGCTTCCCGGGCGGTGGACGTCGGCTGAATCTGCGCCGCCGGGGTCCTGCGCAACGCGCAGGGTTTCCTTTTTTTATGGTACGCCTCCTGCCGAACGATGTCAAATTTTTTCGAAGCAGAGGGTCCAACGCGCGCGGAAGCCCGAGGGGGTTGAAAAACAGCCGGATTCCCGGTATACTTTTCTTGATCCCCTGCCCGCCGCGCGGCCAGGGGCCAAAAAACAGAGGAGGGCGTGCAAAATGGCGAGCTTTTTCTCTCAAGACCTGTTTTGGACACGAAAGCCCAAGGAGGCGACGGTCACCGCGGACGCGGTGCAGATCCGCACGGAGCCGCACACGGACCTATGGCAGCGCACCTACTACGGGTTTCAAAACGACAGCGCCCCGGTCCTGCAGGCGCGGACCGCGCAGCCGTATTTCTCCTTTACGGTCAAGACGCGATTTGACAGCAAGCGCCGCTTCGACCAATGCGGCGTCGCGCTGTACTTGGACAGCGAAAACTGGCTGAAGGCCTCGATCGAGTACGAAAACGAGCGCTTTCAGCGCTTGGGGAGCGTGGTGACGAACCACGGATACTCCGACTGGGCCACCACCGACATTCCGGCCGGAATCCACGAGATGTGGTACCGCCTCAGCCGCCGGGAGAGCGACTACTGCGTGGAATGCAGTGCGGACGGGGTGCAGTTCCAGCAAATGCGCATCTGCCACCTGTGGAACGGCGGCGGCGAGATCGCCTTCGGCATCTACGCCTGCAGCCCGGAGGACTCCTCCTTCTGCGCGGAGTTCTGCAACATGGAGATCACGGAATGCCGTTGGCCCGCCCATCGCTAGCGGGATCGGGCGGCGCACGGCATGCCGTCAAGAACCGGCGCCGTTTTGCGCCAGGAAAAAAGGAAGTGGAGTGCACTATGCGTTACGCCATCGTCTATTCCAGCAAGACCGGGAACACCGCGCAGCTGGCCCGGTGCATTGAGGGACTTCTTCCCGCGGAGGATCTGCTCTACTGCGGGGCGCCGGCGGCGGAGGCCGCGCAGGCGGACCTGCTCTTTGTCGGTTCCTGGACGGACAAGGGGACGTGCTGTCCGGAGATCGCGCAATTCCTGGGCGGGCTGCACGGCAAGCAGGTCTACCTCTTCGGAACGGCCGGCTTTGGAGGCGCGCCGGCCTACTTTGCGCAGATCGGGACGCGCATGGCGGAAAACCTTTCCGCGGACAACGACCTGCGGGGGACCTTCCTCTGCCAGGGAAGGATGCCGCAGGCGGTGCGGGCCCGGTACGAAGCCCTCGCCCAGACGGACCCGCAAAAGGCCCAGCCCATGCTGGAGAACTTCGACCGCGCGCTCTCCCACCCGGACCAGGCGGATCTGGACGCGCTCGCGCGCGACGTTTCCGCGCTGCTGGATCGCCTCCGCGCAAACTAGCGGCGCGCGCAAAAAACGCCCCCTGCCGATGCAGGGGGCCTTTTTTGCGTCATTTT
>JBMNOF010000019.1:0-27661 GCA_050942925.1 Candidatus Spyradocola sp. | reverse complement strand
AAAGGCGATTGCCTTTCCGCGCCCGCGTTCTCGTTTTGTGGCCTCATTCCACCCGCAGGTAGTAGGTCGCCCACTGGGAGGCGATGCCGTTGCCGCCGATGACGTAGAGCTCCAGTTTCTGCGCGCCGGCGGGGACCTCCACGTCCACGGACTCGCCCTGGACGGTCGTGGTCTGGCCGCCGTCAAAGCGGTAGCAGATGCTTGTGATGCCGCTGGAGTGCGTGCCGGAAAGCGTCAGCGAGGCGCCCGCGGGCACGGCGTTGTAGACGTTGGTGTCCTCCGGCTCCGCGGAGGTCTCGGGGTCCGCGGATTCCGCGGGCGTGGGGCTGGGCTCCGCGGATTCCTCGGTTACCACGGTGGCCTGCAGGGCCTGGCCGTCGAGCGTGACGACGACCGTCGGGCGGTCGATTTCGGACTCGTCCAGCGCGGGAGCGGTGGCGACGCAGCCCGTGAGCAGCAGCGCGCCCGCCAGCACAAGGGCAAGGATAGCAGCGAGTTTCTTCATCATGATCGGGGATTCTCCTTCGTGTTTTAGATGTTCAGGGGGATGAGTCCCTCCACGCGCTCGATGCCAAGGCCCGGCGCGTCGGGCACGGTGATGCGGCTATTTTCAAACATCGCGCCGCCCACGACCGGGTTTTCGCGGCAGAGCGCGGGGCCGTCCAAGTCGATGCGGGTGATGACGCCGCGCGCCAGGGCCGCGTGCACGGCCGCGGTGACGGCGATGTTGCCCTCCAGCATGCAGCCCATCATGCACTCGGCGCCAAAGGTCTTGGCGATGGAGGCGATGGTCATGGCGTTGTAGAGGCCGCCGGTCTTCATCAGCTTGATGTTGATCAGGTCTGCGGCGTGGGTGTCCAGGATGCGGACGGCGTCCGCCGCGGAGAAGACGCTTTCGTCGGCGAGGATGGGCGTGTGCACGTGCGCGGTCACGTAGCGGAGGCCGTCCACGTCCTGCGCCTTGACCGGCTGCTCGACGAGCTCGGCGTTGAGGCCCGCGTCCTCCAGGCGGCCGATGATGCGCACGGCCTGCCGGGGCGTCCAGCCCTGGTTGGCGTCCACGCGCAGGACCGTGCCGACGGGGACGGAGGAGCGGATCGCGGTCAGGCGCACGAGGTCCAGCTCCACGTCCGTGCCCACCTTGACCTTGAGGATGCGGAAGCCCCGCTCGCAGGCGGCCACGGCGTCGCGCACCATGGTCTCGACGTCGTTTACGCTGATGGTGATGTCCGTCTCCAGGCTGGAGCGCGCGCCGCCCAGGAGCTTGTAGAGCGGAATGCCCCACTTCTTGCCGATGAGGTCATAGACCGCCATCTCCACCGCCGCCTTGGCGGAGGTGTTGTGGACCATGGCGCCGTCGATGAGGTCGTGCATTTCGTCCGCGTTGGTGACCTCGCGGCCGAGGATCTTGGGCGCGAGGAAGTCGCGGATGGCCCCGGCGATGGAGGGGATGGTGTCGCCCGTGATGACGGCCGTGGGCGGCGCCTCGCCAAAGCCGGTAGCGCCTTCGTCCGTCTCCAGCGTGACCACCACGTTTTCCATGTTTTCCACCGTGCGCAGCGCGGTCTTAAAGGGCGTGAGGAGCGGAATCCTCATCGTGTACAGATGGACAGCGGTTATTTTCATCGTTCGCCTGCTCCTTTGCCGTGGTCTTCAAACTGCCATCCATTATACGACAAAATGCCGGCCGAAACAAGACGGCCGGCGGGGTTCTTCAAAAGTTCACGCGGGATTTTGCGCGAGAAAGGCGAGATTGAGCACCAGGGCAAAGGCGCCCCAGAGCAGATGCGGAAGGAGCAGCCACGCGCTCACGCGGTGCACGCGGTAGAGCTCGCGCATGGCAAAGCCGAGCGCCACCAGGAGCAGGGCGAGGATGCCGGCGGCCGCGCCCATGGCGTGCAGGCGGAAGAAGACCCCCGTCCAGGCGATGTTGAGCAGGCCGACGAGCACGAGGGCGGCAATGGCGCCCGCGCCGGGCCAGATTCCCCAGCGCAGGAGGGGGTAGAGCGCCGCCGCCACGCAGGCATAGACCAGGGACCAGGCCACGGAGTACGCCCAGGGCGGCGGGTTAAAGACGGGCTTTTGCAAAGCGAGGTACCAGGCGCTCTCCGAATCCACGAGCAAGGCGGAAGGGACCGCCGCCAGAACCACCGGGAGCGCACAGAGCAGCAGCGAGAGCGGAATGGAACGGGTTGGACGCATAAAAAAATCACCTCTTTGCCCTAGTGTACGCAAAGAGGCGAGGCATTATCCGAACAAAGGCGAGGAAAACAGGCGCGCGGCCAGCGCCGGAAGGTCGGAAAAGCGCGTGAGGACCGCGTCCGGATGTTCCGCGTGGCCAAAGCCGTAGGCCGCGTGGACAAAGGGCACCCCGGCCTCCCGCGCGGCGCGCTCGTCGCCGTCCGTATCCCCGAGGTAGAAGGCGCGGGGGTTGCCGGCCTCCTGCAGAATGCGGCGGATGTTGCCCGCCTTGCCCATGCCCGTATCCCCGGGGCAGGTGTGGCCGCGGAAGCAGTCCGAAACGCCGTGCACCTCCAGGAAGATCTCGATGTAGCCGCTCTGGCAGTTGCTGACGATGAAAAGATCGTATTGGGCGCACAGCGTGTGCAGGGTGGGGACGAGGTCCGGAAAGAGCCGCCCGCCGCCGTGGGCGCGCAGGTAGGCGTATTCGCTCTGCGTGCACTCGGCCATGAGGGCCAGCGCCTCCGGCAAGGGCAGCGCCGGCAGCATCAATGCCGCGATCTGCTCCGTGGTCTTGCCCATGTAGGCGCGCATGGCCTCCTCCGTCAGGTGGGCGCGCGCCTCCGGGCGCCGGTCCAGCACCTCGTTCCACGAGCGCACGACGGCAGAGACCGTGTCCCACAGCGTTCCATCCAGGTCAAAGACAATGGCGTCCTTCATGCAGGTCCTCCCGAAAAGGATTTTCCCACATTCTACCGCAGGAATGTTAAATCCGTTCGCGCAGCGCCCGCGCGTCACCGCTTGCGGCGGGCGAGCACGACGAGCAGCACGGCGCTGCCCAGGGCGACGACCGCCACCGCGCCGATGGCGAGGTACAGGCGGGTCCGGCCCGCCGCGGTCAGGGGCCCGACGGCGTCCGCCGCGGCCGGGGACTCCGGCGCGGCGGCAGCGGCCTGCGGCGCGGTCGCGGGCAGGCTGGCGTTTTCCGGGTCCGCGCAGAAGATCCAGCCCTCCCTGCCGTAGAGATAGGGGATGTAGACCCAGGTCTGCCCCTGCTCATCCACATAGACCGCGTCATAGGGAAGAAAGTCGGCCTGCGTCAGGTCCTCGGGCGAGAGCTTGCCGTAGAGCTCGCCGGAGCCCGGGTACTCCCATAGGTAGACGGTGCCCTGCGGCACAAAGTCCGCAAGCTCGTCCGCATAGGGCGTGATCGCCTCCGCATGGTCCGTAAAGAAGTCGTCCCCGTCGTAGACCTTTTGCAGCGCGTCCAGGCGCACCCAGCAGCTCTCCTCGCCCTCCTCGTAGACGCCCCAGGCGGCGCCATCCGCATCTTCGTAGACGAAGGAGATGCGCAGTTCCCAACCCTCGGGAAAGGTGCACAGCGCGCGCCCATCCTCCGGGCTGACCACGCCCTCGACCCCGCCCGGGGAGAGGTAACGGTCGTTGACATAGGTGCACTCGTCCGCGTGCGCGGCGTAGAAGCCGTCCTCCGGCTCCCAGATGACGTCCGCCCGCGCGGGGAACGTCCAAAGCAGCAGGAGAAGGGGGACAAGGGCGGCAACCAAGCGACGGGTCTTCATGGCGATTCCTCCTTATAGACGGGATAGCGTCCCGAGCAGCGCGTTCAGCGCCGCCCCGGCAAGATAGGAAAAGGCGTTTGCGCCGAGGGAGAACCAAAACGGGCGGCGGATTCCCTGGCCGAGGCGGGCGTAGAGCGCGCCCTCCGCCAGCACGGCCGCAGCTTCCAGCAGAAGGTGCACGGGCCAGAGGGGAAACAGGATGCCCAGCAGCGCTACCGGTGGGTTGGTCAGCCCGTTCACGAGCAGAACCAGCAGGCCGTTTCTCCGGCCGCGCACGCCGCAGGCCAGGGTAAAGGCGCCCTCCAGGAGCAGCGTGAGCCCCAGCGAAAGCGCCAGCAGGCGCGGCAAATCAGCGAACACGGACTTGCACCTCCCGCGCGCGGGCGGTGGCAGGGGGCAGTCCCGGCAGAAGGAGCGCGGCGGAGGCGGCGCACAGGCCCGCAATCCCCCAGGCGGGAGCGGCCGAGGCGAGCCCCAGCCCCGTGGGCAGGAAGCCCACGAACAGCGCAAAGGTCGTCAGCCCGAAGGCAAAGCCCTTGGCTCCGGGCAGGAGGCGGGAGAGCGCGCCGAGCGTCATGGGCATGGTCATGTTGAAGAGGAACAGGGCCGCGACGCCGCAGACGGGGTTTCCGCCAAAGAGGAAGAGCGCGCCCGCGGCGAGGAGGGAAGCCGGTCCCGCCAGGCGTGCGCCCAAGCGGTCCGCGGCAAAACCGCCCGCGCACTTGCCCAGCACCACCGCCAGCGCGGCGGCCAGCGCGCCGCCGGCCTGGGCCTTCCAGGGGAGGCTGGCGGCAAAGCCCACGTGGGAGCGGAGCGCGATCACCGCAAGCAGGCACCCCGCCGCGAGAAACACGGCCGGGCGCGCTGTGCCCCGCAGGCACAGCCCCGCGTTGCCCGAGCGGCGCAGGCGGCCGAAGAGGTGCGCCACCCAAAGAATCGTGCCCGCGCAGGCCAGGAGCAGCAGCACCGCGCCGGCCGGCGGGAACGAGCCGGCCAGCGCCGCCCCCGCGAACAGCCCCAGCGCGCCCGGGGAGACGAAGATCCCCAGCGGGGAGACACGGCCGCCGCTGTCGCAGAGCACGTCCACCCCGCCGCCGACGTGGAAGAGCGCATTGCCCACGCCGGCGACCAGGGCCAGCGCCAGGGGCGCGGCGGGCAGCGCAAAGGCGGCGGCGACCAGGGCGCAGCCCAGGGCCGCGAGGCCCGCGTTCTTGTCCAGCCGGTCGGCGAGAATCCCGAAGGGCATTTGCAGGGCAAAGGCGCAATAGTTGTAGGCGAGGAAAACGGCGGGGCCAGCCCGGCGGTCAAGGCCGAGAAGCAGGAGCGCGCAGGCAAAGTCCACAAAAAAGTGTGCGGCGCTGTACGCGATGAGGCGAGCGGAACGACCCTTCATCCGGAGATTCCCCCTCTTTGGCGTTGGATTGCCTATTGGACGTGTAAAAGATTCGGAAAGTTTCGCATTGCGGATGGAATGTGGGGCGAGGGACTTGACATTGGTCCCACCTTCAGGTGTAAACTAATCTTAACAAAAACAAAGGGGGTTGCACAGATGGGATATCTCGGACAAGACATAAAAAAGCTCGGCTTCGGCCTGATGCGCCTGCCCATGATCGGCGAAGAGGTGGACATCGAGCAGACCAAGAAGATGGTCGATCTCTTCCTCTCCAAGGGATTCACCTACTTTGACACGGCGTACGGCTACCTGGGCGGCAAGAGCGAGAAGGCCATCAAGACCGCGCTGGTGGATCGGTATCCCCGGGAGAGCTACCAGCTTGCGACCAAGCTGCCCGCTTGGGCGGGCGCCAAGACCGCGGAGGAGGCGCAGGGGATGCTGGCGACGTCCCTGGAGCGCACGGGCGCGGGCTACTTCGACTTCTACCTTCTCCACAACCTGGGCGACAACCGCACCGAGGCCTTTGACCGCTTCGGCATCTGGGACTTCCTGCGCCGCAAGCGCGACGAGGGCGTGATCCGGCACCTGGGCTTTTCCTTCCACGACAAGGCGGACAAGCTGGACGATTTGCTGACCCGCAACCCGGACATGGAGTTTGTGCAGCTGCAGATCAACTACGCCGACTGGGAGTCCAGCTCCATCCAGTCCCGCGCGTGCTACGAGGTGGCGCGCAGCCATGGCAAGCCCGTCATCATCATGGAGCCGGTCAAGGGCGGGTCCCTGGCCACGCTGCCCGACTCCGTCGCAAAGATCTTCAAGGATGCGGAGCCCAACGCCTCGCTGCCCTCCTGGGCGATCCGCTTTGCCGCCTCCCTGGACGGCCTGGTCACGGTCCTCAGCGGCATGTCCACCCTTGCGCAGATGGAGGACAACCTCTCCTTCATGGAGAACTTCCAGCCCCTGACGGACGCGGAGCGCGCCGTCATCGACAAGGTCCGCGCGGCGCTGGACGACCTGCCCCAGATCCCCTGCACGGCCTGCTCCTACTGCACCAAGGGATGCCCGCAGCAGATCAACATCCCTGGCATCTTCAAGGCGGTGAACAACCAGCTCGTCTTTGGCAACCGCGCAGGCGCCGTGGGCAACTACAACTTTGCCACCCGTTCCGGCGGCAAGGCGAGCGACTGCATCGCCTGCGGCCAGTGCGAGGCCGCCTGCCCGCAGCACATCGGGATCATCGAGGAGCTGAAGAAGGCCGCCGAGATGTTCGGGGGCTGAGCGCGTGCCGGAAGAGGTGCGCCGCTGCGCCTGGGCCCGCGGCGCGGCGATGCAGCGCTATCACGACGAGGAATGGGGCCGCCCCTGTCACGACGACCGGAAGCTCTTTGAGATGCTGCTGCTGGAGGGGTTTCAGGCGGGCATTTCGTGGGCGATCGTGCTCAAGAAGCGCGAGGCCTTCCGGGCGGCGCTGGACGGCTTTGATCCGGTGCGGGTGGCCGCGTACGGCGAAGCGGAGATTGCCCGGCTGCTTGCCGATCCGCGGATCATCCGCAGCGAGCGGAAGCTGCGAGCCGCCGTGGGGAACGCCCGCGCCTTCCTGCGCATCCAAGAGGAGTTCGGGAGCTTTGACGCCTACCTCTGGGGCTTTGTCGGCGGCGCGCCCCTGCGCCGCACGCCGGGCACGCCTATGCCCGCGCAGACGCCCCTTTCCGGCGAGATCTCCCGGGATCTCCGCCGCCGGGGCATGAAGTTCGTCGGGCCGGTGATCGTCTACTCCTTTTTGCAGAGCGTGGGCGTGGTCAACGACCACGAGGACACCTGCGATTTCGCCAATCCGTGAAGAAAAAAGCGCTGCCGGACTCTTCGGAGTCCGGCAGCGCTTTGACGTATCGGTGCGCAGGCTCAGCCCTTGAGGCCGCCGGCCATGACGCCGTCGACGATGTAGCGCTGGCCGAAGACGTAGACCGCGATCAGGGGCGCGGCCACGATCAGCAGGCCCGCCGCCGTCAGCGTCCAGTCGTTGGAGTACTGGCCCGTAAAGACGAACAGGCCGCGGGTGATGTTGTAGTTCGTCTCGCTCGTCAGGTAGATCGTGGAGGAGACGATGTCGTTCCAGACGCCGATCATCGAGAGCATGCCCATGGAGACCATGGCGGGCTGCGCCAAGGGGATGATGCAGGTCAGAACGTAGCGCAGGTAGCCGCAACCGTCGATGGAGGCGGCTTCGTCCAGCTCGCGGGGGATGGACTTAAAGTAGCCCGTGAAGAAGAACACGGAGGTCGCGTTGACGCCCGTCATGACCAGCATGTAGCCGATCTTGGTGTCGTACAGGCCCATGTTCAGCACCATCTGGAACGTCGGGATCAGGCCGGACGGCAGGAACAGACCGCAGAGGAAAAGAATGTACAGGAACCCCGAGGCGGGGATGTACTTGCGCGAAATCGGGAAGGCGATCAGCAGCGACAGGATCAGCGAGGCGATCGTGCAGACCGCCGTGTAGAGCACGGAGTTGCCGATGTAGGCGCCGAAGTTCGCCTTGTTCCAAGCGGTGACGTAGTTGTCAAAGGCCCAGGTCGTCGTAAGAGACGTGGGGTGCAGCATGTAATCCTGCGAGGTCTTTAGCGACGTGTTTGCCACAAAGAACAGCGGGAACAGGTAGATGAAGAGGAAGACGATCATCAGCACGTAGCAGAACACGCGGAAGGGAATGTTTTTGATCTTGCCCATTACTGATCCGCCTCCATTTTCTTCATGATGGCCTGGGAGAGGATGGTCACAACCAGAACGCCCACGAACAGGACCATGGACTCCGCCGCCGCGTAGCCCTGGCGCATGCCGGCGACCGTGCCGCCGCTGGCGGTCGCGCCGCCGCCGCCGAAGGCCGTGGCAAAGACCATCATGCCGAGCGTAGAGGTGTTGAACTGGCCGCGGGTGATGGTCATGATGAGCTCAAACGACTGCAGCGAGCCGATGATGGCCAGCAGCGTGTTGACCGTGACCGAGGACCAAATCAGCGGCAGGGTGATCTTCCAGAAAACCTGCCACTCGCTTGCGCCGTCGATGTAGGCGGCCTCGTACAGGTCTGCGGAGATGTTTTGCAGCGCCGCCAGGAAGATGACCATGGAATAGCCCATGTTCTGCCAAATCTGCGCCGCGATGACCGCGGGGAAGGCGTAGCTGTAGCTCGAGAGGATTGCCGGCGGGTTTTCGATGCCCAGGACGTTCTGCATGAACAGGTAGATCGGGCCGGTCGGGGTGGAGAAAACCAGCTTCCAAATCGTGGAGACGACCGCCGCGCCCAGGATCACGGGCATGAAGTAGACCGCGCGGGCGAAGTTGCGGCCCTTGAGGAACTTGCCGTTGAGGATCACGGCCATCAAAAGCGCCAGCGCGTTCTGGATGAGCGTGACCGAGATCGCGTAGATGGCCGTGCGCCCAAGGGAGGCCTTCAAGTCGCGGATGTTTTGCAGGATGAAGAACTCGCGGTAGTTATCCCAGCCGACCCATTGCCAGGCCGAGCCCGGGATGCCCGAGATGTCCGTAAAGGAAAGGACCGCCGTCATCGTAGAAGGGAAGAGGCGGAAAATCGTGTAGTGCAGGATGCCCGGCAGCATGCACAGGAACACCACCCAGACGGGGAACGAGCGGATGTGCTTGTGCCGCCGCTTGGGCATGTTGACCGGGGAGGCGGTGAATTTGGCTTTGCCCTCCAATGCAATCCCTCCTTGAAAAAAAGGGGCGACGGTTGCGAAGCGTCGCCCCTGCGGTTCATGTGAATCAGTTGTTCAGGCTCTCCAGCGCGGCGCGCGCGGTGTCGAAGTCCTCGTCCGCCTTCTGCGCCAGCTCAGCACCCGTCAGCGGGCCGCCCAGGGTCTTGAGGTACAGGAAGGAGAACTGGCCGTTGCCGTACTCGCCAACGCCCTTGGGCGCGTAGATGTACATCTCGGCGTTCAGGCACGGAGCCTGCAGGCCATCGTTCAGGGAGTTCAGGAACTCGCTGTCCAGGGTGATGCCGTCCTGCGTCGGGGAGAAGCCCGCCACAGCGTTCAGGAACGCGGTGTAGACGTCCTTATCGGAGATGTAGGTCAGGAACGCCAGGGCGCCTTCCTGATTCGGCGCGTTGGTGGGAACGGCGAAGGAGAGGTCGTACTTGATGCCGTACTGGGGATCGAGGCCGTCCTCGCGGGGCTCAATGCCCGGCAGCGGGAAGTAGCCGAAGTCGATGTCCGGGTTGGCGCGCAGGATGTCCGGCGCGGACCAGGAACCATCCGCGTACATGGCCATGTTGCCGGCGGCAAAGCGGCCGGGCGCATCCGAGTACGCGATGCCCGTGACGCCGGGCTCCAGGTAGGTGGCGAACTGCTCCATGCAGTCATAGACGAGCATGATCTCCGGATCGGTGTGCTTCATCTCCCCGGTGAGGAGCTTCTGGCCGATTTCCTCGACGCCGTCGCCGTAGTTGGCGGACAGGATCGCGTTGGCGTACATGTTCAGCGGCCACTGGTCCGCAGCGCCCGCGGAAAGAACCGTGTAGCGGCCATCGGCCTTGACGGCCTCGCAAACCGCGATGAACTCATCCCAGGTCTTGGGGATCTCCAGGCCGAGCTCGGAGAAGATCGCCTTGTTGTAGAACAGGCCCGTGTAGGCGACGGTGCCCATGTTCAGGGAGTAGAGGCGGTCGTTGTAGGAGTTGCCCATCAGAATGTCCAGGTTGTAGTTGTCGACAAAGGGCTGGTCCGTCAGGTCCATCAGCAGGCCTTCGTCGATGTACTGCTGCCAAGCGGGCTTGTCAATGGAGTCCGCGTTCCAGTCCTCCTGCGGCTTGGAGAAGGTCTGGAAGGAGACGATGTCCACGTTCGCCGCGGAGATGCGGGTCTGGATGACCTGGTCGATCTCGGCGGAGGGAACTTCGCTCACCGTCAGGTAGTGGTCGGGATACGCCTCGTGGAAGGCGTCCGCGATGCTCTTGAGGTATTCGACCGTGGCCGCGTTGGACCAGGTCAGCACGTCGACGCTCGTGCCCTCGGCCGGAGCCTCGGCGCCGTCGTCGCCGCTGGAGGCCGCGCCGTCACCGGCGGAGGCGTCCTGCGTTGTTGCGGGTGCGCCGCCCGTCACGCCGCCCGAGCACGCGGTCAGCGCCGCGATCATGAGCAGAGCCAGAACCAGGCTAAGCAGCTTGCGCATGGATTTCATGGTATTTTCTCCTCCTTTGTTTGGGATTTCTCCTCACCTATGAGTATATTGTACGCAATCTGTTAACACAATTTTAAATTCCTTCACCGCTTGGCGTGGAACGATTTTCACAGTTTTGCGCTGGATTTTCCCACAATTTGCACAAAAACCCGGGATGAGCTCCAAGGAAACGACAAAATTTTCGTGCGTTTTGCCCTTGCGGGGCTGGGGGAGCGCCCGTATAATGGGGAAAAAGAAACGCGTTTGGGAAAGGGAGGGCGGAGACTGGATGGGATTTTTGCTGCAGTATGGGACGCTGGGCATGGGGATTGTGCTCTTTGTTGGGGTTGCGGGGGCGCTGTTCCTTCGCGGGAAGCGGCTGCCCCTTGCCGTGCGCGTCTGCCTTTGGGCGGCGCTGCTGGCGCTCCTGGTCTATTTTGCGTTTGTGGTGCTGGCTGTGGTCTTTGCCGGATCGGCCGTGCCGACGCACGAACCGCAGCCCATTCCGGCATAAAAAAGCGCCCAACGGGCGCTTTTTTATGTGGAAATCAATCGATGTCGTAGAGATAGAGCAGCATTTCGTCGTCGAACATGTTGTTTGCGTCCACGTAGACCGCGTCGACCCGGTCGGGAAGGTCCTTCCAGTGGCCGGAAACGCGGGCCAGGGCGGCCTCCGTTCCGGCGTAGCCGTAGGCGTAGGCGTTGCGCACGACGGAGAAGGGGATGAGGCCGTCGCGCAGGCCCAGGGCGATGTCGTCGTCAAAGTCCGCGGCGACGATAGGCGTTTGCAGGCCGAGGGTGCGCACGGCGCGCAGCGCGCCGCGGGTGGCGGCCTGCGTGCGGCACACGATGCCGTCGATGCGGGAATCCTGCGAGAGCATGGAGAAGCAGAAGGCGTAGGCCTCCTCCTCGCTCTGCGTGCACAGGCGCGCGGAGATCAGGCTGCCCTGGAGGCCGAGTTCGCCGCGCAGGGCGACCTCCCAGTCGTCCTGCGAGTAGGTTTCGGCGCCGGACAGCAGGAGAAAGCGCTTTTGCAGCCCGAGCTTTTGGGCGATGAGCTGGCCCGTGCGCTTGCCGATGGTGGTCTCCTCACCGGCGATTTCGGCGCTCGCGCCGGAGACTTCGCAGCCGAGGGCGGCCAGCGGCACTTCGCTCTCCAGGGAGACTGCGCCCTGGGCGCCATCCAGCGCCAGGGCGGCCAAACTGGCCTCCGCGGGCGAGGGAAGTTGGGAGGCGAGGTCCGCTTCCGGGTCCAGGAGGCGCACCTCGGCCTGCCAGCCGGCGTCCTGCGCGGCTAGGAGCGCGCCGGAGAGGAGGTTCTCCCAATAAAAGCCCTCGTCGCTTTGCACGAGGAGCACCAGGCGCTGCGCGCTCGCCCCGGCCGCGCAGCCGGGCAGCGCCAGGAGCAGCAGCGCCGCCAGGATCAGGCCGAGCGCCGGACGGGCAAGGCGATGCGCACGCACGTGTATTCCTCCGTTTCGCTGTCGATGGTGATGCCCCATTCCTCGCCGCAGAGCAGGCGGATGCGGCGGTTGACGCTCTTGAGCGCGAGGCCGGAGATCTCGTCCGGGCGGGGCGGCTGGCTCTCGCGCAGGGCCTGCTGGACCTGGCGGAGGCGGTCGGGCAGGATGCCCATGCCGTCGTCGCGCACGGTCATGACGAGGGAATCGCCCTCGAGAAAGACGCGGACCTCGATGGTGCAGTCCGTGTTGTCCCCGATGCCGTGCTTGATCGCATTTTCCACGAGGGGCTGCAGGATCAGGCGGGGGCAGAGCAGGTCCTCGGTCCCGCGCTCGACGTGGATGTGGCTGTCAAAACGCTGGCCGTAGCGCGTGCGCTGGATGAGCAGGTAGCTCTCAATGTGCTCCACCTCCCGGCGCACGGCGTGGAAGTTGCCGCCCCGGTTGATGGACAGGCGCAGGAGCTTGGCCAGCGCCTCGACCATCTTGATCGCGTCCGGACCGCGCTGCGTCTCGATCAGCCAGGTGATGGAGTCGAGCGCGTTGTAGAGAAAGTGCGGGTTGATCTGCTCCTCCAGGGCGGCGATCTCCATGTGGCGCAGCTGCTCCTGGTTTTCGCGCGTTTCGCGCATGAGGCTTTCGATCTGGTCGATCATGGCGTTGTAGGAAAAGGAGAGCTTGACGAACTCCTTGCAGCCGGACAGCCGCAGGCGCGTGCCGGGAAAGCCCGCGCCCGCGCCCTGCATGGTGCGCTCCAACGCGCGGAAGGGCCGCGCCATGTAGGCCGAGAGGAGGAAGGCCATCGTCATCCCCAGCAGGAGCGAGAGGCCGAGCACTAGCAGGCCCCGGCGCTGGTTGTCCTCACGGCTGCGGGCGAGCTCGGACTCCGCCATCCGGCAGTTGAGGATGTACGGGCCGCGCTCCAAGGGCTGCGAGATCTCGATATAGCGGTCCCCGGCCGTGCGCAGGCCCACGTTGGCATACACGGCCGAGAGCTCGCGCAGGTTTTGCAGCTTGGCGTAAGGGGAATAGATCGTTTCGCCCGAGGCGTTCGTCAGCGTCAGAAGCCCGGTCTCGGCGCTGGAGAATTCCGCGCAGATGTCGGAAAGGGCGGACAGGCGCAGGTTCACCGCGAGGATGCCGTTTTCCGCGCCGTTGGCCGTGCGATAGGTGCAGGGCCCGGCCAGCGTCACCACCCAGGTGTAGACGCCGCGGTAGCAGTGCTCCAGCCGCGGCCCGCTGAGCTGGCAGCCCTCGCCCGTCAGCGCGGCCTGAAACCAATCCTCTAAATAGGGGTTTTGGCTGGAGAGGAAGCCCTCGGCCTGCCGGGAGGCAGCAACGGGCGAGCCCGTGCGCTTGTAGAGGAGGAGGGAGCTGAGGGTCTCGTCCACCTCCAGGAGGGGATCGACGGCGGCGGAGAAGTCCGCCGGCGCAAAGTCCTCCCGCGAGAGGACGGCTTGCTGCACATAGTCCCAAAGCCCCTGCACGGCCTCCAGCGTTTCGTCCATGCGGGCCTTGGCGCCCATCAGGTTTTGGTTGATGAGACGAAGGTCGAGCTGGGAGAAGGCCTCGCCCGTCATGTTGCCGTAGACCGCGTTGAACAGCAGCGTCGTGCACAGCGTCACCGCCACCATCATCGCCGTCAGGGCCGTTCGCAGGCTAATTCTGTGCACGCGCATCCGCCCCCTGCCGGTAGTTCTTGGGCGTCACCCCGCAGCGCTGCTTAAAGCAGTAGCTGAAGTAGCCCGGGTCCTCAAACCCCGTTTCCAGGGCGATTTCATAGATCTTCTTCTCCGAGGAGCGCAGGAGCGCCTTGGCGCGGTCGATGCGCATATCCAGCACGTACTGCAAAAAGGAGGTGCCCATTTCGCGCTTGAAGAGGAGGGAGAGCTGCGTCTGGGAGATGCGGAAGGCGTCGCACACGTCCGAGATGGAGAGCGTGGCCTCGGCGTAGTGCTCGCCGATGTAGGCCGCGATGCGCTGGGCGAAGGCCTGGCTGTCTACGCGGCTGCGCTCGGCGATGCGGCGCGCCGCCTCCTGCACGGCCTCGCAGAGGGCGCGAAGGACGGATGCGACCTCCAGGGGCGGCGCCAGGCGGTGCGCCTCCAGAACGGGCAGGACCTCCTCGGCGGAGATGCCCGCGCGCAGCGCCGTGGTCAGGATCGCGGTGTGGACCATGGACGAGAGCGCCAGCAGGAGCGAGGGATCGGCGCGGCGGGAGAGGTCCTCGCGCATCCGGGTGAAATAGGCCTCGATGCGCGCCGCATCCCCGGCGCGCAGGAGCTGGGCGACCTCGCCCGGCAGCCCCGCGGCGAGCGTGCCCTCCGCGCTGGGCGGCGCCTCCTCCGCCAGGAGAAAGAGGCCGTCCGGCGCGGCCGCGTTGTTCTCCAGCAGGAAGAGCGCGCGCTGGTAGAGCGCGGGCAGGTCGCCGGGGCCCTTGGCGGGCGTGGTCAGGACCGCCTTGGTCGTGAGCTTGAGGTACATGCGCACCGTATCCATGACTTCGGAAAGGAGGGCGACGGCCTGCTCCTGTTCGCAGCGGAGCAGGAGGACGAACCGGCCCCGGTGGCAGACGCAGGAGCCCGCGGAGAGCTCCTCCAGGCGCTCCTGCGCGATCTCCTGCAAGGAGAAGCGCAGAAGGTCCATGCGGCCGGCAAAGTCCCGGCGAAGGACCTCCTCGTTCTCCGGCGTGCGGCCGACGGCCATGAGCGCAAGGTGCGCCGGAAAGGCCTGGTCGTCCGCGGGCTCCCGGAGGAGGCCGAGGGACTCGTTCGTGTTTTCGAAGAGCATTTCCAGCAGGCGCAGGCGCTCGATCTGCACGCGGTCCTGGTTTTGCTGCTCGAGGAAGGCGGCGGTGTCCAGGCGGCGGGCGAAGGCCTCGTCCAAGGAGGCGCGAATCCGGCCCAGCGCCTCGCGCACGCCCGAAAGGGACAGGGGCTTGAGCAGGTAGTCCATGACGCGGAACTTGAGCGCTCGCTGCGCATAGGCAAAGTCATCGTGACCGCTGACGACGACAAAGCGCATCGCGGGGTACATCTGCTGCAGGCGCTCGATCAATTCCAGGCCGTCCATGTAGGGCATGCAGATGTCCGTCATCACCACGTCCGGCACGAGAGTCTTGGCCATCTCCAAGGCCTCCAGCGCGCCCGCCGCGCATCCGCACAGGGAAAAGCCGCACGCCTCCCAGTCCACGGTCCGCGCGATGCTCTCGCGCACGTCCACTTCGTCGTCCACCAGCAGGATTTTGTACTGCGCCATGGGAATCCCCCTCCTTTCTGCCGCCCGGGCGGCGTCACAGATAGCGCTCGATGCAGGAGACAATCTGACGGGCGCAGGCCTGGTAGCCCTCCTCCGTCAGGTGCAGGCCGTCGGCGCACTTGTAGAGGTTCGGCGCGGCCAGGCAGAGGGAATAGAGGTCGTTGACGGGCACGTTTTCCGCCTGCATGACGGAGAGGGCCGCGGCATTGTAGTCTTCCACCCACTCGCTGCGGTAGCGCAGGGCGGCGCCGGTGCCCGTGTTGTCCTGGGCACCGCCGGCGCGGGGCACGGGCAGGGTTGTGGCGAAGAGGACCTGGGCGCCGCTCTGGCGGCAGAGGGCGAGGATGCGCCGCAGGAAGTGCTGGTATTCCGGGATGGGGTGGATGGGCTCGCGCATGGGGGATTCGATGTTCATGTCCCAATAGCCGTTGTTCCAGTGGACCACGTCCACGGGGCCGTGCGCGCGCAGGAGCTGGTTGGCCTGCCAGAGCGTATAGGAGGCAAAGCGGCCGTTGTCGTCCGGGTCGTAGTACACCTCCGCCCGGCCGGCGAGCAGGTCGCGAACCATGTCGTCATAGCCCATGCGGATGGAATCGCCGAGCAGAAGCACCTTTTTCATGGATGGTCGTCTCCTTTTTTGGCGTTTTTGGGATTCTCTATTCAGTGTACAACGCACAAGGGCGCGGGGTCAAGCGATTTTGCGCGGGGCGCGCGGGCGAAGAGAAAGGAGGCATTCCGTTTTGGCGGCGTTCGTGCTATACTGGTACCGTCTCCATACAATCGAAATTCGCACCCCGAGAAAGGAGGATTGCGATGCCCTTTTCCTTCCGACGGACCGCGCCCGAGCGCGTCGGCATCCCGTCCGATGCGATCCTGCGCTATGCGGACGCGCTGGAGGACCTGGCGCTGAGCCTGCACTCGCTGACGGTCATCCGCCGCGGCGCCGTCGTCTTTGACGGGCAGTACAGCCCCATGACCTCCTCGCAGCCGCACCGGCTCTACTCCTGCTCCAAGTCCTTCGTCTCCCTTTCGGTGGGCATTCTCTGCGGGGAGGGGCGGCTCCGGCTCTCCGACCGCGTCTGCGACTTCTTCCCCGAGTACGACAAGGAGCGGATGCACCCCTTCCTGCGGGAGACCACGGTGGAAGACCTTCTGCGCATGACCGACTGCCACGACGACACCACCTACGACATGAACAAGCCCCAGCCGGACATGGATTGGGTCCGCACCTATTTTGAGACGCCGCCCACGCACCGGGCCGGCACGGTCTTTCAGTACAACACGGCCTGCACGGTGATGCTCTCGGTGATCGTCGAGCGCATCACGGGCGCGTCGTTCCTGGAGACGCTGCGGCCGCGGGTGTTCGAGCCGATGGGCATGACCGAGGGAATCCAGTGCGTGCGCACCCCCTGCGGCCACAGCTGGGGCGGCAGCGGGGTCCTGGCCAGCGCCATGGACCTTGCCAAGATGGCCTACCTGTGCATGCACGGGGGCGAAGTGGACGGGCAGCAGCTCCTGCCCCGGGAGTACGTGCGCCGCGCCACCTCCCGCCAAGTGGACAACGCTTTGTTCAGCGACGACGCCGAGCACCGGGAAGGGTATGGCTACCAGATCTGGCGCATCCGGCACAACGGGTTCGCGTTCCTGGGCATGGGCAGCCAGCAGGCGTTCTGCTTCCCGGATGAGGACCTGCTCGTGGTGCTCACGGGCGACACGCAGGACGTGCCCGCCGCCGCGCAGGACGAGCTGACGCTCCTGTTCCGCACGATCTTCCCCGCGCTGTCCGAGGGGGCGCTGCCCGACGACCCGGAGGCCCTGCGCTGCCTCGAGGCGCGGCGCGAGAGCCTGACGCTCTATGCCGAGACCGGCGGCGGCTACTCGCCCTACGGCCAGCGGATGAGCGGCAAGACCTTCCGCTTCCCCAAGAACGCGCTGGGGTGGAACTGGGCGCGGTTCGACTTTGCGGGCGAGCGCGGCACGCTCGCCTACGAGAACGCCACCGGCGTCCACCGCATCGCCTTTGCCTACGGGCAGAACGTCGAGCAGGAGTTCGACGAACCCTCCTATTACGCCATGGACATCGGCCACCCGGCCTACCGCCCCTTCCACGCCTTTGCCAGCGCCGGCTGGAAGGACCCGCGCACGCTGCTTCTGCGGCTGTGCATCGCGGACGTGTGCTTCGGGACGCTGCGGCTCTGCTTTGTCTTTGACGGGCAGGAGCTGACCGTAGCGGGGCGCAAGAGCGCCGAGTGGTTCTTCCGCGAATACCAGGGCTTTGCCACGGGGTGCGCGGACTAGAGCGGAAAATCCGCCAGCGCGTCGACGTTTTCCTGCGCGTACTCGATCTCCTTGGAGAGCAGGCGCAGCGCCTCCGCCACGGAGGCAAAGGCGCCGCGCGCAAGGAGCGCCTGCGCCGCGCAGACGAACAGCACGGTGAGCCGCACCTTGCCCAGGGCGTCGCCGTCGTAGGCGCACTTGAGAAACCAGCGGAAGAGCAGGTAGACCGCGGCGTGCTCCAGCGCGTAGTCCGGGCAGGGGACGGGCGCCCCGCGCCGGGAGAGGCGCTGCGTCCAGTCCGCGTCGATGGGCGTCAAATCCCGCAGGAGGGCGAGCAGCGCCTCCTCCTGCGGAAGGCGCTCGTCCTGCGGGGCGTAGGCCGCGGGGGGAAAGCCGTCCAGCTCGTCCTGGAGGGCCCGCGCCGCACAGAGCGCGCCGCAGAGGCGGTCGGCAAGCGGACGGGCGCGGTCCTGGAGAAGGGCGAAGAGGCCCGCGCGCGCCTCGAGCAGGCGGTCGAGCAGCTCGGGCGCGCAGGGCGGCTCCTCGGCGGGCGCGCCGTCCTCGCTCGTGCGGAAGGTCAGGGGCGCGGGGTCCGTGAGGAGAAGCCGGCAGGCCTCCTCGCAGCACAGGCCCACGCCCGTCTCCCGGAACGCGCCGAACCACTCGGTAAAGCGCGGGTGCTCCCGGCAGATCTCGCACAGGGCGCCGGGGCCGAGGGCCTTTTGCAGGGCGCAGAGGTTGTCCTCGTCCAGGAGCGCGCAGCGGCCGCGGCGATCCAGCGCAAAGTGCGCGCCGGCTTCATCGGGGACCATGCCCGCCCGCAGGCGCTCGCCCAGCTTCCCCGGAATCCCGGCGTAGAGGCGCCGGGCGTCGGGATCGATGTCGATCTCCCAGCCAATGCAGCAGTTATCCCCGCACGCGGCGGCCGTGCAGCGGAAGTCCTCGTAAAATCGTGGTGTATAGACCTTCATGCCGTCCATCCCCTTTTTAGACCGTTTGCTACAGATTGTAGTCCCTTCCCGCGCGCCGCGCAATCCCCGAAGAGGGGAAGAAGGGCGCAGAACCGATCAAGGAGGACGCGTTTATGCTTCATCAATCCGCATTTACCGGAAAGACTCCGCTCCTCAAGGGCGGACTGCACTGCCACACCACCCGCTCCGACGGCAAGGGCTCGCCGGAAGAGGTCATCCGCCTGCACGCGCAAAACGGCTATGACTTCCTCGCCGTGACCGACCACCGGCGCTACAACTACAAGAACTTTGCCGAGGAGGCGGACATCGTGATCCTGCCCGGCATGGAGATGGACCGCAGCATCGCGGGTTTCCCGGGGGTGCACTGCTTCCACACGGTGTGTCTGGGGACGAAGGACTCCGCCTATGCGCAGGACGAGACCTTCCCTTCGGGCGAGGTTCCCGGCCAGGCGGAGTTTCAGAAGGTGCTGGACGGCCTGCACGCCGCGGGGCAGATGACGATCTACTGCCATCCGGAGTGGAGCAACACGCCGGCGCGCGAGTTTGACCAGCTGAAGGGCAACTTTGCCATGGAGATCTGGAACACGGGCTGCGCGCTGGAGAACGGCCTGGACACGAACGCCGCCTATTGGGACGAGCTGCTGATGCAGGGGCAGCGGATCTACGGCGTTGCGTCGGACGACGGGCACAGCATGGACCACCACTGCAAGGGCTGGGTGCGGGTCCATGCCGAGCGGAATGCCGAATCGATCCTGGCGGCCCTTGGGGAGGGCGCGTTCTACGCCTCCTGCGGGCCGGAGATCTACGACTTCCGCATAGAGGACGGCGTGGCGGTCGTGGAGTGCTCGCCCTGCGCGGAGATCCTCTTCCGCTGCGGGCAATACCCCTGCCCGCGCATCGCCTCGCGCGACGGGGATTTGACGCGCCACGAGTTTGCCTTCCCCCCGTACCTGAAGTACCTGCGCGCCGTGGTGCAGGACAAGGAGGGGCGCCGGGCCTGGACGAACCCGATCTTCCTCGGCTGAAGGGGAGGGGAAAAAAGTCCCTGCGCCCTGAAAAAATTTTCTTGACAAATTTCCGCCGCCGTGTATAATAGATTTTGTTCTTACGCGAGGGTGGCGGAACTGGCAGACGCGCACGTTTGAGGGGCGTGTGGGCAACCATACGGGTTCAAGTCCCGTCCTTCGCACCAGCAAACCCCGGAATCTTTGGATTCCGGGGTTTTTCTCTGCAAGGGCGGCCGGGACGCCGAAATTTTACTCCCGCATTGTTGATTTTGCGCGAGGGCTGTCCTATACTGAATGAAATGCCATCTGTCGGCCCTTCGGGATTTTGCGGGCGCCGGCGGCGAGGGAAGGGAAGACGACAAGCGATGGAAGATCAGCAAAAGATCGATCTATTTGAGCGGATGCCGGTGCCGCGGGCCGTGATGAAGCTGGCGGTGCCCACCATCCTCAGCTCCCTGGTCATGGTTCTGTACAACCTGGCGGACACGTACTTTGTCGGGATGCTGAACGACTCCGTGCAGAACGCGGCCGTGGCGCTGGCGGCGCCGGTGCTGCTGGCGTTCAACGCGGTCAACAACCTGTTCGGCGTGGGCTCCTCGAGCATGATGAGCCGCGCGCTCGGCCGCCGGGACTATGAGACGGTCTACAGGAGCTCGGCGTTCGGGTTCTACAGCGCGATCCTGAGCGGGCTGCTGTTCTCCGTGCTGTGCACGGTGTTCAAGGCGCCGCTGCTGAACCTGCTGGGCGCGGATGAGACCACCTACGAGGCGACGTACAGCTACATGTTTTGGACGGTCAACCTCGGGGCCATGCCCGCGATCCTCAACGTCGTGATGGCCTACCTGGTGCGCGCGGAGGGCGCGTCCCTGCACGCGAGCCTGGGCACGATGAGCGGCTGCTTCCTCAACATCCTGCTGGACCCCCTGTTCATCCTGCCCTGGGGCCTGGACATGGGCGCGGCGGGCGCGGGCTGCGCGACCTTCCTGTCCAACTGCGTGGCCTGTCTGTACTTCTTTATTTTGCTCTACTTCAAGCGCGGCCGCACCTATGTCAGCATCCATCCCAAGATGTACCGGTGGAAGAAGGAGATCGTCCTGGGGGTCTTCGGCGTGGGCGTGCCCGCCTCGATCCAGAACCTGCTCAACGTCACCGGCATGACGGTGCTCAACAACTTTACGGCGGCCTTCGGCGCGAACGCCGTGGCGGCCATGGGCATTGCGCAGAAGATCAACCAGGTGCCCATGCAGATCTCCATGGGCGTCTCCCAGGGGATCATGCCGCTCATCAGCTACAACTACGCCAGCCGGAACGTCAGCCGCATGAAGAAGACAATCCTGTTCACGGTTCAGATCGCGCTGTCGTTCATGTTCGTCGTGGCGCTGGGCTACTACCTGTTTGCGGAGCCGCTGACGCGCGTGTTCATGTCCAACCCGGACGTCGTCTCCTACGGCACGGCGTTCCTGCGCGGCTTCTGCCTGGGGCTGCCGTTCCTGTGCATGGACTTCATCGCCGTGGGCGTGTTCCAGGCCACGGGCCTTGGGCGCAACGCGCTGGTGTTTGCCATCCTGCGCAAGATCGTGCTGGAGATCCCGGCGCTGTTCCTGCTGAACGCGCTCTTCCCGCTCTACGGTTTGGCGTATGCGCAGTTCACGGCGGAGATCCTGCTGGCGGTGGCGGCGGTGCTGGTGCTGCGGCGGCTCTTCCGCGATCTGGAGAGCGGCCACGGCCCTGCGGGAGCCTGAGAAAAAGCCCATATGCAAGGGGAAAATCGCACGCGCGATTTTCCCCTTTTTTTGCGCCGCGGAAGGTTTGCCGCGGCGATTTTTTTCATAGGCAAGCGCAGGCGCCTATGGTATAATGAGGGCGAAACGGCTGAAAAGAAGGGAAGGACGCACGCGATGATACACAATGTGGTCTTTGATATGGGCAAGGTTTTGCTGGACTTCAACGTCGAGCGCTATCTTCTGCACGTCGAGCGGGAGGAGGACCGCCCCCTCGTCCGGCACGCGCTGTTTGAGAGCGCGGAGTGGACCATGACGGACTACGGCATCATGGACGACGAGCGGCTGATCGCTGCGGCCTGCCGCCGGCTGCCGCAGCACCTGCACCCCGCCGCGGCGGAGATTGTGCACACCTGGTACCGGGACATGCCCGCCTACCCGGGCATCGGCGAGGTGATCCGCGGCCTCAAGGACGAGGGCTACCGCCTCTACCTCCTGTCCAACGTCAGCGGGCACTACGAGGTCATGCGCCGGAACATCCCGCACATCGAGCGCTTTGACGGGGAGTTCATCTCCTCGGACTGGCACCTGCTCAAGCCCGATCCGGAGATCTTCCGCGTGTTTTGCCTGCACTTCGGGCTCAACCCCGCGCAGTGCTTTTTCATCGACGACCAGCCGGCCAACGTCTTTGGCGCCATGCGCGCGGGCATGCGCGGCATGGTCTACCATGGGGACCCGGGGGAGATCCGCCCAGAGCTGGAGGCGGCCCAGAGCGCGCGCTGAGGCGAGGGGACGGCTTTTTCCTAGAAGAGACACGACCCAATACGGGAAACAGGGGAGGAACGAACAATGAGCGAATTCCAGTTTGACATCGCGAAGGGACCGTTTGCACCGGACATGGACAGCCTGCGCACGTTTACCTGCCCGGAGTGGTACAGGGACGCCAAGTTCGGCATCTGGTCGCACTGGGGACCGCAGTCCGTGCCCATGTACGGCGACTGGTACGCCCGCCACATGTACAAGGAGGGCAGCGAGCAGTACCGCTACCACTGGCGGACCTACGGCCACCCCTCCAAGTTCGGCTACAAGGACCTGGTGCAGCTGTGGAAGGCGGAGAACTTTGACCCCGAGGGCCTGATGCGGCTCTATGCGGAAGCCGGCGCGCGCTACTTCGTGGGCCAGGCCATGCACCACGACAACTTTGACAACTTTGCCAGTAAGCACAATCCCTGGAACTCGGTCAACGTCGGCCCGAAGAAGGACATCTGCCGGCTGTGGAAGGCCGCGGCGGAGAAGTTCGGCCTGCCCTTTGGCGTGTCGGAGCACCTGGGCGCGTCCTACACCTGGATGTCCCTCTCCCACGCGGCGGACAAGACCGGCCCCTACGCGGGCGTGCCCTACGACGGCGCGGACCCGAAGAACGCCTCGCTCTACCGCGACAACGACAGCGAGCTGCTCGAGCACAGCTGGTACACGCACAACGAGAAGTACCACCAGGATTGGTTCCGCCGGATCAAGGACGTGGTGGATTCGCTGGAGCCGGAGCTGCTCTACACGGACGGCGCCCTGCCCTTTGGCGCCTATGGCGAGCACCTCGTGGCGCACCTGTACAACACCAGCGCGGCGCGCCACGGCGGGGTGAGCCAGGCCGTCTACACCCAGAAGAGCGTCGATCCCACGGTCTACAAGGTGGGGGTGTTGGACATCGAGCGCGGCATCTCGGGCGAGATTGCCGAAGATCCCTGGCAGGACGACACCTCCATCGGCGACTGGTTCTACAACGTCCGCGACGTCTACAAGACCGCGGAGGACATCGTGGACACGCTCGTGGACGTGGTGGCCAAGAACGGCAACCTCCTGGTCAACGTCACCCAGCGGCCGGACGGCACCATCGACGACGAGTGCCTCTACGCCCTGCAAAAGATCGGCGCGTGGATGCGCGACAACGGCGAGGGCATCTATGCCAGCCGGCCCTATGTCAAGATGGGCGAGGGCGAGGCGAAGCTGGCCGCCGGCGCGTTCCAGGAGGGCGTGACCGCCTGGACGAACGAGGACTACCGCTTCACCCGCAGCAAGGACGGAAACACGGTCTTTGCCTTCCGCATGCGCGAGGGCCGCACGCGCATCGTCTCGCTGGGCCGCATCTACGAGCGGCCCGTGCGCCGGGTTTCGGTCTACGGCGAGCCGGTGCCCTTCCAGCAGAAGGACGGCTGCCTGGACGTCACGGCCCCGGCGGTCCGCCAGCCCGGCATGCCCCAGTGCATCCGCGTGGACTTCTGACGCAAGACACAGGAGGCGATTCCCCGTATGACGCCCAAGCAGCGCATGATCACCGCGCTGGAGCGCGGAATCCCCGACCGCGTGCCCACGTTTGAGCTCGAGTTTCAGCTCGCGCCGGAGCTCATCGGCAGGGACTTTTGCGTGGACCGCGACTTTGAGGGCCTGACCGGCAAGGCCCTGGACGACAAGATTCTCGAGAACGCCAAGGTGTTGGTGGAGGCGTACACGCGCCTGGAGCACGACGCCATCTGCATCCAGCTCAAGCCCGAGCTCGTCGCGCGCACGGTGGAGGCCATCCACCGCATCGCGGGAGACACCTTCCTGCTCCTGGCCCACGGGGACGGCACCTTCGCCATCCCCGACGGGGACGGGATGTACGAGCTCTCCTACCGGATGGTGGACGATCCGGATGGGGTCCGGGCGCAGGCGGAGCGCATGTGCACCGAAGCCATCGCGCGAAACGACTGGCTGCTGGACCAAGGGCTGGACGGCTTCATCCTGTGCAGCGACTACTGCTTCAACCAGGGGCCGTTTCTTTCGCCCAAGATGTTCGCGGACTACATCCAGCCCTACCTGGCGCGCATCATCGCCGCCATCCGGCAAAAGGGCGGCTACGCCATCAAGCACACGGACGGCAACATCCTGCCCATCCTCGACCAGCTCGTCGCGGCCAACCCGCACGCGCTGCACTCCCTGGACCCCATGGCGGGCGTGGACATCCGCAAGGTCAAGGAACAGGTCGGGGACAAGGTCGCCCTCTGCGGCAACGTGCATTGCGCCGCCATGCAGACCGGCACCGAGCAGGACGTCATCGACTCGGCCGCCTACTGCATGACCTGGGGAAAGCCCGGCGGCGGCTACGTCTTTGCCACCTCGAACATCCCCTTCCGTGGCCTGCCGCTGGGGCGGTACGAGTTGGCCCTGTCCGTCTGGCGCAAGATGCGCGACTACTGAGAAAGCAAAAAGTGAGGGAACGTTCATGCCTATCTTCTTCCTTGTCCTCGACGGCTGCGCGCCTGAATACTTCACCGCGGAAACGGCGCCGCGCCTGCACCGCCTGGCCGGGGCGCACGGCTTTGTCAAGCGCGTGCAGTGCGCCATGCCTTCGGTCACCAATGTCAACCATGCCTGCCTCCTCTCTGGGAAGTGGCCGGAGGAGACGGGCATCGTCGGCAACTACGTCTACGATCCCCGCACGGGGCGCGAGGGCTTTCTCGAGGAGCGCGGCCACATGCGCGCGCCCACCTTGCTGCAATGGGCCAGGCGCGCGGGCGGGAAGACCGCCCTGCTCACGGTGAAGGGCAAAATCCTCGGCGTGTACGGCGAAGGCGCGGACATCGGCCTGAGCGCGGAGAGGCCCGATCCCGCCTTGCTCGAGCGGCTGAGCCTCACACCGCCGCCGGACATCCGCAGCGTGGACAGCACGCGCTGGATTTTGGAGGCGGCATACCGGTGCATGGAGGCCGAAAGGCCGGATTTCCTGTATTGCACGACAAACGACTGCATCTTCCACCACTTTGCGCCGGGGGCGGCGGAGGCGCGCGAGCAGATTGCCGCGGTCGACGAGTGGGTGACGCGCCTCCACGACGAAACCCCCGATCTGTCCATCTACATCACGGCTGACCACGGCATGAACCAGAAGACGCGCCTGCTCAACTTTCAGGCCGTCGCCGAGCGCGCGGGCTTTGCGCTCTATTGCCTGCCTCCGCTGAAGGACCGCTATATCGAAAATCACGTCTACCAGGAGGGCGGCACGCTCTATGTATTCCTAAAGGATGCGGCCCGCGCCGCCGAATTCGTCGACTTCGCCCGCAGCCAGCCAGAGGTGGAACAAGTGCTGACCGCAGCGCAGGCGGCCGCGGTCTATCACCTGCCCGAAGCGGCGATCGGGGACTATGTGCTCCTGTCGGCCCCGGGCTGCGCGTTCGCGGAGCTTCCGTGCGAGCGGCTGTACACCGACGCGTCGCGCACGCATGGCTCGCTGTACGAGCGGGAGATTCCGCTGCTGGCCATTCACCCGGCCGCAGGTGCGGAGGCATACCGCTTCTCAAAAGACGTTGCGGCAATTCTCATGGGGGAACGCATGGATTCCTAGGTAAAAAACGCGCGGTGGGCGGCGGATTTCCCGTTGACCATTCTCCCGCGCGGCGCTATACTGTAAGCAGTTACATTTCCACATGGGGAGGCACGGAACATGGAAAAAGTTCGTCTGGGCATCATCGGCGCGGGCAACATGGGCTCGGGCCACATCGGCAACTACAAGAAGGGGCTTCTTCCCGAGGTCGAGATCACGGCCGTGGCCGACCGCCGCGCCGAGCGGCGCGAGTGGGCCAAGAAGGAGCTGGGCGAAGGCGTGACCATCTTCTCGGAGGGCAGCGACCTGATCGCCAGCGGCCTTGTGGACGCCATCCTCATCGCGGTGCCGCACTACCAGCACCCGGGCCTTGCGATCGAAGGCTTCCAGCACAACCTGCACGTGCTGTGCGAAAAGCCCGCGGGCGTCTACACCAAGCAGGTGCGCGAGATGAACGCCGAGGCCGACAAGCATCCGGATCTGGTCTTTGGCATGATGTTCAACCAGCGCACGAACTGCGTCTACCGCAAGATCAAGGAGATGATCGACGGCGGTGAGCTCGGCCAGCTCAAGCGCGTCAACTGGATCATCACCGATTGGTACCGCACGCAGTACTACTACGACTCCGGCGCGTGGCGCGCCACCTGGGACGGCGAGGGCGGCGGCGTGCTGCTAAACCAGTGCCCGCACCAGCTGGACCTCGTCCAGTGGCTCTGCGGCATGCCCTGCCGCGTGCGCGCCTTCCTGCAAGAGGGCAAGTGGCACGACATCGAGGTCGAGGACGACGTGACCGCCTACATGGAATACCCCAACGGCGCGACCGGCGTCTTCATCACCACGACCGGCGACGCGCCCGGCACCAACCGCCTGGAAATCAGCGGCGAAATGGGCAAGATCGTCTGCGAGAACGACAAGATCCAGTTCTTCAAGAACGCGGTCTCCGATCGCGAGTTCTGCAAGACCGCGACCGAGGGCTTTGCCAAGCCCGACTGCCAGATCCTCGAGGTCGAAACCGACGGGCGCAACCTCCAGCACGTGGAGGTCGTCAACAAGTTCGCCGGCGCGATCCTGCGCGGCGAGCCGCTCGTGGCCAATGGGCGCGAGGGCATCAACGGCCTGACCCTCTCCAACGCCATGCACCTGTCCTCCTGGCTGGACAAGACCGTGGAGATCCCCTTTGACGAGGACCTCTACCTCGCCGAGCTCAACAAGCGCCGCGCCACCTCCCGCGCAAAGGAGGACAAGGGAATTACCCTCAACACCGAGGGCTCCTACTGAGAACAACCAAAACCGACCGACGGTCGGAAAACGAAAAAAGGGGGACTTCGGTTCCCCTTTTTCCATAGGAAAGGGAGTGGGACGAGATGAAGACGGCGTTTCCCGTGATCGAACACGAGGCGGACCTGTGCGTTGTGGGCGGGGGGCTGTCGGGCCTTTGCGCGGCGGTGAGCGCGGCGCGGCACGGCGCGCGCGTGCTGCTGATGCAGGACCGGCCCATGCTGGGCGGCAACGCCTCGAGCGAGATCCGCATGTGGGTCTGCGGCGCGCACGGCGACAACAACCGGGAGACGGGCCTGCTCGAGGAGATCGCCATGGACAACATGGCCCGCAACCCGGACAAGAACTACTCGATCTGGGACGGCATTCTCTATGAAAAGGCGCGCTACCAGGAGGGGATCGAGCTGCTGCTCAACTGCACCTGCCTGGACGCGGAGATGGCGGACGGGCGCATCGCGGGCGTCACGGGCTGGCAGATGACCACGCAGACCTTCCACCGCGTGCGCGCGCGGCTGTTTGCGGACTGCTCGGGCGACAGCGTGCTCGCGCCGCTGACGGGGGCGGCGTTCCGCATGGGCCGCGAGGGACGGGACGAGTTTTCGGAGGACATCGCGCCGGCCGCGCCGGACAGCAAGACCATGGGCATGAGCGTGCTCATCCAGGCGCGGCAGGAGGACCATCCCTCGACCTTTGTGCCGCCGGCCTGGGCGCACCACTACGAGAAAGCGGACCTCTTGCCCTACCGCCTGCCCAACATGGAGGACGAGACGGAGAACTTCTGGTACATGGAGCTGGGCGGCGAGGGCGACGCCATCCGCGACACGGAGGTCGTGCGCGACGAATTGCTGCGCGTAGCCTACGGCATCTGGGACTACGTCAAGAACGCGCCGGAGAATCGCGAGAAAAACGCGAACTGGCGCCTGGACTTCCTCGGGATTCTGCCGGGCAAGCGCGAGAGCCGCCGGTACGTCGGCGACCACATCCTGAACCAGAACGAGGTGCGCGCGGG
>JBMNOF010000120.1:0-5362 GCA_050942925.1 Candidatus Spyradocola sp. | reverse complement strand
GCGCCTATGAGCGGATGGGGTTTGTTCGCATTCGCGAAGAAAAGAACGACATCGGCTCCGGCTTTTTCATGGACGATTTTGTCTACCAATATTCGCTTTGACGGAAGTTCGTTGCGGAAGAGAGGGAGACGGGCGATGCCCGTCTCCCTCTCTTCCGCCCCCACCGCCCACCCCCGCCACCCAGGCGCCCCTGCGCCCGGATTGGCCAAAGGCCAATCCGGTTTTTGTGGACGGAGTCCGCAAAAAGTCGGGCGTTGCCCGACGCGCAGGGGCGCCTTCCGCGCGAGGCGGAGGGGAACAGCAGACACAAAAGCGCGCGGGAGAGGGATTGTCCTCTCCCGCGCGCCTGCGCTTTTGGGGATTAGTTGAGCACGACCAGCGTGCGCGGCGGAATCGTCAGACGGTAGACGGAGCCTTCCCGCGTCAGATCGACGCTGCGGCCTGCGGACAGAACCAGGGCAACCTTGCGCGCCTTGGGATCGCGGCCAAAGAGGTCCAGCTCGACCTGTACAGGCGCATCCAGGAAGTTCTGGATCACTTCCATGTCCTGGTCGTAGAGGTTCAGCGCAACGCGCGTGGGGGCGCGGAAGGTGAGCCCCAGAGGCGCCGTCAACCGGTCGCGCAGTGCATTGAGCTCGGCCTGCGGCAGATCCATGAGGCTCCAGTTGTCCTCGCCCGGGGCGAGAACGGGATCGCCCGCTTCGGCCGTAAGCCCGGTCTTGCGAAGGAAGGCCGCCGAGAACGCCAGAGGCGTCCCCTTCTCGCGCAGCCCCAGCGCATAGTCCCGGATGCCCGGGAAGCCGAGCGCCTGCGCGCCGAGTATGGCGCTGGGCGCATCCTCGTCCAGAGCAACCTCCGGGCAGACGGGAATGCCCAGCATTCCGTAGAAGCTGCTGAGATAGCGCTCCTCCTCCGCGTCAACGTCCGGCTTTTTGGGCACGGATACGCCGACGATTTTGCGGGTCTCCGTGAGGTAAGCCAGCTGCAGCAGGCCCGGCCGCTCGGCGCGCAGCGCCTCCGTGTCCTCCATGCCGGGCTGTTCCTCCGAAAGCGCCCGGTAGCAGAAGAGCATGCTCTCCTTTGCGCCGCCCAGAATGGTCTGGCGCGCCTGCTCCAGATAGGTCGGCGGCGTGGTGGTGTAGGGATCGTACCAGCCGCCCATGCACTTGCCGCCGCCGAGCTTGACGTCCCAAGCCATCATGTAGAAACCCTGGGTCTGGGGATAGCGGCCCCAGCGCTCGGAGTCCGGTTCGCGCGTCTCGGTTCCGGCCCAGATTAGGTCGAAATCCCGCGTTTGGCGAATGGTCTCGTAGCCGTTTTTGTGGAAGTTCTCGTACCACAGCGGGTACTTGATGATGACCTTGCAGCGCGGGTTGACCTCGTGTGCAGGGCGAAGAATGCATCGCACGCTCATCTCGTGCATGAGATCGCTGTGGAAGTCCGCGAAACTCCGCTCGCCGCGGGCCTTGTCACAGTCCTCGCAGGTGCAGTCCGTGAAGAGGAAGTCGTCGATCATCACGGTGTCAAAGACGGCGGCCGTGCGGCGGAAAATCTGCTTCATGAGCTCCTGGGTGCCGGGATAGGAGTAGCAGCCGCCATCCTTCCAGTTGTTGGAGACGCGGGGGAGTCCGGTCGGTGTGACACACCCGTGCACGAGGAAGCCCTCGGCCAGGAAACGATCGCGAACCGCCTCCAGCAGGGCCTGTTCGATGAACAGGCCGCCGCGGAAGGACTCAATGTAGACTTTGTTCAGACCGGAGGCTTTGCACCAAGCGATGGCCTTGGAGATCCCTTCCTCGGTGCGCAGGTCGCGGTCTACGGATTGCGCGGTGAAGAGCGTGGAAAATAGGTGCATACAGATCTCTCCTTATTTTCGCACGGCGGCGCGCAGGAGCGCAGCGCTGACGGGCTGTTTGGTCACCTCGTCCACAAGGCCGAAGTTCATGCCCCGATAGCTCCAGAGCGCGCGGCCAATGCCATACTGCGTACAGAAGGCAGCCACATCCTGTGTCCAAGCGGCGCGGCTCTCCAGATCCGCTTCGTCGATGACGCCGTACTCGCCGCAATACAGCGGCAGGTCGTGCTCGGCGATGAAGTCCGCCGCGGGCTGCAGGAAACGGAAGACAAAATCGCGGTCCATGTAGGTCAGACCCTCGTAGATATCCATGCGGCGCCCGGTTTCGCGGGCAAACTCCAGGTAGTCATCCAGTGGTGCCGGATAGTGCACGTCGCGGTTGAAGCGCACAACGTCCGGATTCCAGCTGGCATGCTGGTGGGTCATGGCAAAGGGCTCATACATGTGGAAGTTGTAGATGATCTTGGAATCGTCAAAGATAGGCATGTCCCGGAGACGCCAAACGTTGTTGTAGTCGATGCCGCCGATGACGATGGCGTGCTCCTTGTCCACCTCGCGGATGGCCGCGATGCCCCGGGAGGCCAGCGCGTTCCAGCGGGTGGAATCCGGCTCCACGATCTCGTTGAGGAGTTCAAAGAGCATGTGCTTCTCGTCGCGGTAGCGCTTTGCAAAGGCCTTCCAGATGGCGAGGAAACGAGCCTGCATGTCCGCATCGCCGAACAGAATGCTCTTTTCCGGCTCGTTGAAGGAGAAGCCGGGAGCGCGGTGCAGGTCGAGGATGAGGTTGATCCCCGCAGCTTTGCACCAGGTCACGCAGTTGTCCAGGTACGCAAAGCCGCTCTCCTTGTAGACAAAGGGCTTGTCGTCGTCCTCGATCAGAGGGTAGTCGAAGGGAACGCGGACGTGGTCGAAACCGAACGCCGCGATGCGATCGATGTCCTCCTTGGTGATGAAGCGGTCAAAGTGGTGCTCAGGGTCGCGGCGGAGGTTGCCTTCATACTGCGAAAGCCAACCGCCCAGATTTACGCCCGCCATGTAGCCGTCCATTCGTTTCATTTTTCACCCTCCCATGGAATGTGGATTTATTTGTATTATAGCGCGTTTATTCGGCAGTGCCAAGAACGCGCTGGCGGGACTCGATCATATCATTGGTGATTTCCAGGTCATAGGCCAGAACCTCGTTGTAGCCGAAGTCCGGCAGCTGCGCCTTCATCTCGGCCCAGATGGCTTCAAATTCCGCCTCGTCCGCGGCGTAAATCATCTGCCAGCCCGCTGCGGCCACGATTTCGTTGACCTGCGCGCGCATGGTGGTGATGTCCGAGGGCTCGGAGGGAACCGTGTAATCCGTGCCGGGGGCGACCTCGATCATGTTGTTGGCCTCAAGATACTCCAGGGGAGAGCTGGCGCCGTAGAGCTCCGACCACTGCTGGTTGTACTCGTTGGCGTTGTTCTCAATGGTGGACGTCCAGAGGTTGGAGTTGGTGGGCTCGCCAAGAATCTCGTTGACGTCGTCCGCGTGGACCAGCGGGTAGTTGATCTGGCAGGAACCCTCGGTCCAGGAACCGCCGCCCATCTCCGCAGGGGCTTCCTTGTTGGGATCGGTGTCCAGGGCGAAATCCGTGAGGACCGGCTTGCCGTCCACCATTTCATAGGTCACGCCTTCCACCTGGCCGTTGCTGTAGAGAACGCCCTCCGCAGAGGCGTACCAGTCGAGGAACTCGATCAGGCGATCCGGGTACTTGGCGCCGGAACCGATGGCAAAGGCCAAGCCTTCCATGCCGTAGGGGTTGTAGCCGGGGTTGTTGACGACGGAGTCCGAAATCGGCACAAACGCCATGGGCATGCCGGTTTCCATGTCAAAGCGGTCGTGAATGGTCGTGGTCACCCAGGGCCACCAGACGAAGAGCACGCGGCCGTCCTTGGCCTTGGACTGGAACATATCCCAGTTCTGGGTGGAGGAATCCGGGTCGAGGATGCCCATGTTGTACGCGGTGTTGTAGAGCTTGAGCATGTCGTAGTACATGCTGCCATCGTCCAGGATGTTGACAACCTCGCTGCCGTCATAGTTCATCCAGTAGAAGCCCTGCGCCGGACCGTAGCCGTACAGGTACATCATCTCGCGGGCCGCGCGCACGGAGCCGCCGTCCCAGTCCTTGAACAGGGAGAACGCATAGACCTTGTCGCCGTTCTCGTTGGTGGGATGCGCTTCGCAGATCTGGGCCAGGATCTCCAGCAGGCTGTCCATGTTGGCGATTTCCGGGGCACCCGCCTCATAGTACCAGTCCCAGCGCAGGAAGGAGGCCGCCTCCGGGTTCACGCCGCGGCCGGCCGGCTCCGTCGCCGCAGAGGTGGAAACGCGGCCGGGGATGGCGTAGATGCCCTCGCCGCCAATGAGCTTGGCCAGGTTCTGGATGCCAGCGTCCAGCTTCTGCAGGTTGGGCGCGGATTCCAGATAGGGCGAGATGTCCAGCAGCAGGCCGGCCTTCTGGCAGTCCACCATGCGGGCCTGGGTCTGCACGATGATGTCGCCCAGGTTGCCGGCGGCCGTGCGGGTCTGATAGAGTGCATCTCCCGTGCCCGCGATGTTGGGCGCGATGATGTTCAGCTCAATATTGAACTTGTCCTTGATGATCTTCCCATACCAACCAGGCTGCACGCCCATGTAGTTGGCGTAGGTGTTGAACATCTCCACCTGATAGAGCTCCTGCGAGGAGCCAGAGTCCGAAGGCGTGTCGCCGGCATTTTCCACGGGTTCGTCCGAACCCTCTGCCGCAGGCGTTTCCGCGGGCGTACAGGCGGCCAGGCTCAGCGCCAGCAGCAGGACGAGCAGACAACTCAGGAGCTTTTGCAGTGTTCGTTTCATTTGGGTTCCTCCTCTTTTTGAATTTCAGGTGTATTCCAGCCCCGGCGGAAGCGCCCGGGCTTACCCCTTCACAGAGCCGATCATAATGCCCTTGACAAAGAACCGCTGGAAGATCGGGTAGACCAGCAGGATGGGCAGCACCACCACGACCGAAACCGTCATGCGCACGGAGGTCGGGGTCTGCTGGGTTGCAGCCGTGATGACGGAGTCCGAAATGGTTCCACCCGTGGACTGAATCAACCGCGCCAGGGACGAGGCCTGGTTGATGTACTGATAGAGTGTGTACTGCAGGGTGTAAAGATCCTGGTCCGTCATCAGCATCAGCGTGTCCTGGAAGGCGTTCCACTGCCCCACTGCGGCAAAGATTGCCACCGTCGCCAGAACCGGCATGGAGATGGGGACGACGACCTGCGCGTAAATGCGCAGAATCCCGGCACCGTCGATCTCCGCGGCCTCCTGAAGGGACGCCGGCGTGTTTTCAATGTAGGTCTTAATGAGGATGATGTTGAAGGGCTGTACAATGGCCGGAAGAATGTAGGCCAGGAAGTTGTTTGTCAGGTGCAGGTTCATCATCGTGATGTACCAGGGGATGAGTCCGGCCGAAAAGTACATGGTCGCCACCGTAAACCGATACCAGAACTTGC
>JBMNOF010000018.1:0-28813 GCA_050942925.1 Candidatus Spyradocola sp. | reverse complement strand
TTTGTTTCTAAGAGTTAAGGCAAAAGAACAGCCGTCCAAGTAGGACGGTTGTTCTTTTTTCTTGACAAACAACTGTATCATACGTATAATACAGATGACCGTATTATATATGTAGTACAGTTTGACCGGAGAGGAGGATGCCCGTGTCGCTGGAAAAGCTGGAATTGGACGGAAAGGGACCAATTTACCTGCAGATTGTGAGGTTTGTGCGGCGGGGCGTAGTGGCGGGAACAATCCCGGATGGCGAGGAGATGCCCTCGCGGCGTGCGGTTTCGGCGCTGTTGGGGGTGAACCCCAATACCGTGCAGAAGGCCTACCGCATGTTGGAGGAGGAGGGCGTGCTCTCGTCGCGGGCAGGCGCGCGCTCCTGCGTCCAGGCAGACGCGGAACAGATCGCCCGCATCCGGGAGTCGCTCCTTCGCGAGGAGGTCGGGGAACTGGTCGCGGCGCTCCGGCAGATGGGCGTCTCCCGCGAGGAGGCGCTGCGCGAAGTGGACCGTCAGTACCGCCAGTCGGAGGGCGGAAGCAAAGGAGGAGAGGAAGAATGAGAAGTTGGACTTCCATCTGGATGTTGGCCGCCCGCGCGCAGGGACCCTGGGCATTGCTCGCGGGACTGGCCTCGGCAGCACTTACGGCCGGGGCGTTCGCCCTCGCGCCGGCGGGTGGCGGCCTGGAGGCGCGGGTCGCGGGAAGCGCCTGTGCCCTGACCGCGGGTCTGGGGCTGGTCGGCTTGAGCGCCGCGCTGGCGCTGCCGCTGAGCAACTTGTTCGGAACAAATCCCGGATTGACCCTGCGCCGTCTGCGCGTTTCCGTGCGCACAGCCGTGCTGCTGATCGCGGTGTTTGATGCCGCATGCTTCTTTCTGTTCTGGGCGGTGCACGCGGTCGTGTTGTTCCTGTTGGCGGGAGGGGCAGGCCCGGCGTCCTCCGGTTTGGCCTTCCTGCGGGAGGGCTTCCTGCACAGCCTCTTGCCCGTCGCGGACCCGCCGCGCCTCGCGCGCAACCTCTTGCTCTGCCTGGCGCTGGGGATTGCAGCGGCGCGCTTCTCCGACGTGCAGCGGAACGGGGGGAAACCCGTCGCCTTGGGGGTCCTGCTCTGCGTGACGATCGTCTTCTTCCCCCAGGAGATGGGCAGCTGGGAGACGGACCTGTGCATCGGAATCCTGGCCCTACTTGTCGCGGCAACGCAGATCTATGCGCTCTGCGTGCCGCCGGAGGAAGGGGGCGAGGCGGCGTGAGACGGTTCGAGGATTGTGTGCCCGCAGGCCTGTGCGCGCGCAAGGAGGCGGGCTGGATCGCATCCGGATACGCGCTCTCGGCGCTGTGGAGTCTTGGGTTCCTGCTGCGCTATTTTACCGCGCGGTCGAGCCTCTTTCAGATTGTGAATGGGAAGAAGGTGCTCTGGGAGGGCGCGAAGATCGACCCATTTCCGGAGCTGCTGGACAGCGCGCTCCTGGGGTTTGCGGCCGTGGCCATCGCCATGGTTCTGCTGGCGCTGTGGCACCTGCTCTATCACTACCAGGGCAGCCGCAGCATCGACCTGATGCGCCGTCTGCCCCGAAAAGGGGAACTTCCCCTGCGCTGTTTGGCGCTCCCGCTGGCGGGCGCGATCGGCGCCGGAGCGTTGGCGGCCCTGCTGTATGGAATCTACTTTGCGGTCTATCGGCTCTGCACGCCGGCGGCGGCTCTGCCGGGACTCTTTTAAGGGGAGGAACACCATGCTGGAATGGAAGAACGTGGAGAAGACCTATGGAAGCCAGGAGGCTTTGCGCGGCGTAAACTTGGCGCTGCAGCCCGGGGAGATCGTCGGCCTGTTCGGCGAGAACGGCGCGGGCAAGACTACGCTGCTCAAGTGCGCGCTGGGCCTGGTCCGCTGCAAGGGCGAGGTGCTCCTGGACGGCGAGCGCATCACGGGAAAGAACATCGGCAGGCTTTCCTTTGCAACGGTGGAGCACAGCTTTTTCCCAACGCTGAACGCCCGCGCGCACGCCGCCTTTTACGCGGAACAGTTTGGCAAGTTTGATGCGGCGCGCTTTCACGAGTTGCTGGACTTCTTCCACCTGCCCCAGGAGAAGCCCGCCCGCGCCCTTTCGGTCGGGCAGAAGAACCAGCTCGAGGTGAGCTTGGCGCTCTGTCAGGGCGCGGACTACATCCTCATGGACGAACCCTTTGCGGGCAACGACGTCTTTAACCGCGAGGACTTCTATAAGCTCCTGCTGGGCCTGCTCACCCCGCGGGAGACGGTGCTCTTGGCCACCCACCTCATCGAGGAAGTGCAGAACTTCGTTGGCCGCGCGGTTCTCCTTCGGAACGGCCAGGTCTTGGCGGACCTGTCGAGCGAGGACTGGGAGAGGGAAGGCCTCTTGCAGACCGTCAAGTCCGCCTACGGCTATCGCGAGGACCGCGTGCGGCGCGCCCTGCAGAATTCCCTAGGAGAGGAGGAGTAAGCCATGCGCACGAGCCTATGCGTCTTTGCCGCGCTGCTGCTGGCCGCCGTCCTCGCGCTGACCGGCGCCGCCGGCGCCGCACGCGCTGGGGCCGCGGAACCAGATTGGACGGTCGAAGTGCGGAAAGGGGACGAGAGCGCGCTGCGCGGGATCTCGCTGGAGATCGGCCTGCGCTGCGGCGATCACCTGCAGTGGTCCTCCCAGGTGCAGATGGATGGCAGCGCGCAGACCACGGTCTTTTCTCCCACGATCCGAACGCTGTACGACCGCGGAACCCCACGGTCGTACGCGATGCTCACCGCTTACGACAGCTTTGGCGCGTCGGTCAGCGGCGGCGTTCTGGATGTGGAGGAGATGGAGCAGGAGGGTTACTTTGCCGCGCCCATCCAGGCGCTCTACGAGCAGACGCTGCGCGACGGCACCTATGCCCAGCAGGACGAGGCGGAGGGAACGGCCGATTCCAATGCCGATGCCTCCATCACAATCGGCGCGCCGAACCCCACGGCCCAGGCGCGCGTGGACCTGTCCGAGTACTACGAGTTCCTGCCGCTGAACTTTGATCTCTTCATCCCCTATGTGAACCTGGAACTTTCACAGGAGACGCGCAGCGCGATCGCGGAGTTCTTCCGCATCCCCTTGCCGGAGGGCTCTTGGGCGGACGTCGCCATCGAGGTCACGCCCCAGGGCGATTTGGTGGGCGCGGAGCTCTCCAGCGTCGAGAGCCGCTTGGGGATACAGGCCCTGAGCGCCGTGGCGGAGGACGCCTGTTTCCTCGCCCTGACCAATCCGTATGCCACCGAGCCGCTGGATCTCTCCCATGTTTCCGGCGGAAACGGCGTCTATGTCCTTCCGCTGCAGCGGGAGGAGGAAAACGAAAAGGTGACCGTGACCCCGGATGCGGATGCGCTCTGCAACGCCTATCCGCTGCCCGCGGACGCCCTGCCGCAGGGCCTGTTCCTGGGCAGCGACGGGGAGACGTTGCACCTCTACACCAGCGAGGGGGATGCCCTCTACATGACGGTGCTGGACCGCGCCTCCCTGCTCGCCGGGCGGGGAGAGGCCTTGCAGCGCGTGTGGGTCTGCGACCTGGCGGAGGACGAGCTGCTGACGGATGTCCAGGACTTTGGCAGCTTCCTGCTCGTTCGGCGCTCAACGGCATTTGCGACGGTCCTGGCGCGCGGCGCAGACGGGGTCTACGCCCCCGAGATGGAGGCGGATCTCGTGGACCTCAACAACGACTTGGAGACGGGGCTGTCCGACGGGTTGGCCGCGGACTACGACGGAGAGCGCTTGGCAGTGGTCGCCCTGCCGCAGACCTTTGCGGAAAACGGCTGCGACCCGGTCGTCGCGGTCTATGACCAGGAGGGGCTCCTGTGCCTGGCGCGCCTGCACACGTCCCTGGCGGACGCCGTGCCCGCAGAGTCGAACGAGGCGATGGAATTGGTGGAGCATGGCCTGGCCATCGCCCTGCAGGGCGATGTATCCGGCACTTGACGGGAGTGGATTTTCCGCGTATCCTTAAAGAAAAACCCGCAGAACGCGGGCGACTCAGGGAGGAACGGAACCATGCTCTTCTTGGGAACCGGGGCGGCGGAGCTCTATCCGAACCCCTACTGCAACTGTGCATTCTGTGAGAAACTGCGGCAGGACGGGGAGGCGCCGCGCAAGCGCTCGAGCCTGCTCCTGGACGCGCACACGCTGATCGACCTGGGCCCAGACGCCCTAGCCGCGGCGCAGATGTATGGCGCGCGCTTTTACGATGTCGACGATCTCTTCTTCACCCACAGCCATGAGGACCACCTGTGCATCACCAACATCGAGGTGCTCTCCATGACCCCGCAGCGGAACGAAAAGCCCTTGCACGTCTACCTTTCCGCGCCGGCGCACGCCTTTCTCACCGGGTACATGCAGGCGCTGCGCTCCGTCTATGCCCGCGGCGAGACGGAGTTGGAGACACTGATCAAGCGCGGCGTGGTCGTACTGCATCCCTTCCCGACCTATGAGCACGTGCGCGTGGGCGACAAGGACGTCTTTGCCATCGAGAGCAACCACACGGCCCACGGCCCCGGCGAGCATGCCCTCAACTATGTCTTTGCCGGCGAGTCCGGCAAGACGCTGTATGCCGCCGACACGGGCCTGTACAGCGAGGCAAACCTGCGCGCCCTGTCCGGAATGGAGATCCAGACGCTCGTGATGGAGGGCACCTTCGGCGACGTGCCCGTGAATCCCGAAACCGCTACGCATTTGAACGCGGAACACTTCGTCCTGCAGCTGCGCCGCCTGCTCGACTGCAAGGCCCTTGCGCCGGATGCGCGCGTCTACATGACCCACATCAACCAGGTCCAGCACTTGGACCATGCCGCGTACCAGGCCTGGATGGACGCCCATAGCCCAATTCCGGTCGTCGTGGCGCACGACGGCCTGCTCGTCCGCTGAAAACGCACGAGTCTTGACAGAAAAACACGCATTGCCCCGGGAAGCCTTGCGCGGCCCGGGGCAATTTCCACTGTGGAAACAAGTTTTTTTGCCCAAATTTGGGCATATGCACCAAAATTGCAAAATCTATCCTCGTCTCATCTTGACAAATCCCAATAAAACCTTTACTATCGAATTAACGCAATGTTAAAAAAGATTGTATACCGTAGCCGATGAGACGAGAAGGTGTTTAGATGAGCGAACGCGGTCTGCTGGTCAAACTCGGCGCCATGGTGGAGGGCTCGGACTACTATCGGTTCCTGTCCTGGCGCCGCATTCTGTTTGAAGAGTTCGGACACGAGCTCTCCTTTGAGACCGGGATGGAGATCAGCCATCTCATGCCCACGGTTGCCGCACGCAGGCTGTGCCGCGCGCTGGGCTGCCTGTACACGCCCGCGCGTGAGGATCTTTGGATGAACAAGCTCACCCGTTACTACGCCGACTACCTTTCCGAAGTGGAGGAAGAGGACGTGCTTCCTCGGCTGGGGCGCATCTGCGCCTATTGCCAGCAGGAGGGACTGTGCGCCTGCATCATCGTGCCGCGGGACGAGGTGACCTTCCCCGTGGACCTGAGCCGCTTTTTTCAGCGCATCTTTCCCACGCGCCTTGGCGAGGACTGCTATCGGTCTGCGGTCAACAGCCTGAATTTTTCGCCGGAGACCTGCGTGCTGGTTCTCGCGGACGACGACAGCGACTTGGTCCTTCCGCCCGGCGTGAGCCGGACCATTCCCGTATCCGATTTTGATCCGGAATCCTGACGATCGAAGAGAAACGCTTCCTTACATTCACAAAAAAACGCCCCCGGAGGCAATCGCCTCCGGGGGCGCGCTTTGTGCATCAATTCCGAATGTCCTTGACGGGCTTTAGGCCAATGAAGCGCAGGAAGTCCTGAATGTGCTCATCCCAGTACTCCCAGGTGTGCGCACCGGGATGCTCCTCATAGGTATAGTCGAACGGGTTCCCCGGGATCTTGGAGAAAAAGTCCCGCGTTTCCCGCGCGGAGGGAAGAACAAAGTCCTCCGTTCCCACCGAGTGGAAGATCCGCGGCCGGGGCAGGTTTTCGTCCAGAATCCGCTGCGCCGCGCCAAAGACGTCCTCCGGCGTACCCTTGCGCTGGGAAACGTCGTCCGTTCCATAGGTCATGATCATGCGCGCGCGGCGCTCCGGCGTCATGGCAATGCCGCCGCGGTTGATCGCGCCCGCAGAAAGGCAGCCGATGGCCGCATAGGCCTCCGGGTTGTTCAAGCCGATCTTCATGCAGCCCGCGCCGCCCATCGAGAGCCCGGCGATGAAGTTGTCCTCCCGCTTGTCCGAGAGGGGGAACATGGAGCGCATGATGGTGGGCAGTTCCTTGGCGATGTAGGTGTAGTATTTCCCGCCGTGCGCCATGTCCGCATAGGAGGAGAGGTGCGCGTTGGGCATCACCACCGCAAGGCCCAGCGGTGCCGCATAGCGCTCGATCGAGGTGCGGCGCTGCCAGATGGTGTGGTTGTCGCTCGCGCCGTGCAGGAGCCAGAGGGTCGGGTGCTTGTCCCCGCGGGCCGCCGCCGCCATGCCGATCTGCTTGGTCGCGCGCTGGGGAAGGATGACGTCGCAGGCGACGCACATGCCCAGCGCCTCGGAAAAGAAGTTCACGTGAAGTAGTGCCATGCTCGTTTACCCCCCTCTAGTCCTTTGTGGTCTTGGAAATCGGCAGCCAGGCGAGCACCGTCTGAATCTTTTCGTCCCAGTACTTCCACTGGTGATCGCCCGCGCTCTCCTCATACGTCAGGTCATAGCCCTGCGCGCGCAGGTGGTCGCGCAGGCGCACGTTCTGCCCGTAGAGGCCGTCCTCCGTGCCGCACCACATGTAGAGCTTGGGCAAGGGCGCGCCGCTCTTGGCCAGGCGCTCCGATACCGCGAAGAGGTCGTTGTCGCTGCCCGCAATCGCTTCGGCCGGCCCAAAGACATCCTCCCAGTAGCCGCGGTCGGAGGCGGGCTTCTCCAGCGCAATCTGGGAAACGTCCACCGCGCCCGAGAGCGACGCGGCCGCGCAATAGGTCTCCGGCGCGCGCAGCGCGCACTTGAGCGCGCCGTAGCCGCCCATGGAGAGACCCGCGACAAACGTGTCCTCCCGCTTGTCCGACATGTACGGGAAGAAGGAGTGGCAGATCGCCGGAAGCTCCTGCGTGATGTAGGTAAACCACGGGAAGCCGATGTGCATGTCCGTGTACCAGCCCAGATGCGTGCTGGGCATGACCACCGCGATGCCGTAGTCCGCCGCATAGCGCTCAATCGACGTGCGGCGCTGCCAAATGGTGTGGTCGTCGCTCATGCCGTGCAAGAGATAGAGCACAGGGTATTTCCCGTCGCCGCGCTTGCCCTCCATGCCGATCTGGCCGCGGGTGCGCTCGGGGAGGATGACGTCCATCTCGGCGCACATGCCCAGGACGTCCGAAAAAAAGTCAACGTGCAACAGTGCCATTCTCGCCTAGCCTCCTCCTGAATTGTAACCTTTAACGAAAGTATAACGCACTTGGCGGATTTTGTAAACGGCCCATTTCCCGCGCGCAGGCTTAGGTGCGCTTGGCGCTGCGCTCGAGGATCTCGAGCACCTTTTTTGTGCCGTTAGCAGCCGGCTCCTCGTCCATGCGCGCGCGCAGCGCATCCTTGCTCGCGTAGAGCTCGCGCACGGCGGCAACCAGGCTCTCCGGCGTGAGGCTGTCCTGGTCCAGCACCCGCGCCAGACCCCGCGCAGCGAAGGAAGCCGCGTTCTCCACCTGATCCCCGCGGCTGGCGCCCTTGGGATAGGGGATGAGCAGGCTGGGCTTTTTCAGCGCCAGGATCTCGCAGAGCGTGTTGCTCCCCGCACGGGAGACGAGAATGTCTGCACAGGCAAAGGCGTCGCACATCTTGTCGGTGAGGTACTCCACCTGGCGGTATCCGCTGTACTTGTCCATGGCCGGGTCCAGATTCCCCCGACCGCAAAGGTGGAGCACATCCATGTCCGCAAGCAGCTTGGGCAGGGCGGCGCGCACCGCCGCGTTGATCGCCTGCGCGCCGGAGCTTCCTCCCGTGACCATGAGCACAGGCTTTTGCCCGGAGAAGCCAAAGGCCGCAAGCCCCCGGCTCCGCTGCCCCGCAAAGAGCTCGTCGCGCAGCGGCGTGCCCGTGTAGACGCCGTGGCGCACGCTCTTTGCCGTCTCCGGGAACGTCGTGCACACGGCCTTGGCAAAGGGCATGCACAGCTTGTTGGCAAGACCCGGCGTCAGGTCCGACTCGTGCAGCACAACCGGGATGCCGCGCAGCGCGGCGCCGTAAACCACCGGCACCGAGACAAACCCGCCCTTGGAAAAGACCAGGTCGGGCCGCAGCTTCCCGAGCAGACAGTACGCCTGCGCCGCGCCCTTGAGCACGCGGAACGGGTCGGAAAGGTTCTTTAGGTCCAGATACCTGCGCAGCTTTCCGGTTGCGACCTCGTAAAACGGCACGCCCGTCGGCTCCACCAGCCCGCGCTCCATGCCGCCCGCCGATCCAATGTAGGAGATCTCCCAGCCCGCCTGCGCAAGGTGCGGGATCAGCGCGAGGTTGGGGGTGACGTGTCCCGCCGTTCCGCCGCCGGTGAGTACAATCTTTTTCAAGGCAATCCCTCCTGCCGTCTTTCCATCGTTTTCCTCTACATTATGCCGCGTTCCTTCGGCGTTGTCAAAGGAATTCGGCCGCAAAAAGGCTGTCGGATGCGGGAGGACCTTGTCGGATGCCCTTGCTCGGAGTACAATGATAGGGTAAAATTCCCAATTAAGGAGGAAGAAGCATGGACAATCTCACCGAGGAAATCGTCTCCAAGGAGCGAAAGTTTGACGGCGTGGTCATCGACGTGGAGCACTGGCAGGTCCGCTTGCCCGACGGTTCGCTGGGCCTTCGCGAGGTCGCCCTGCACAAGGGCGCCGCGGCGGTCGTGCCGGTGGACGAGCAGGGCCGCGTGCCCATGGTCCGCCAGTTCCGCGCGCCCATCGGCCGCGTCACGCTGGAGATCCCCGCCGGGAAGCTCGACTACCCGGGCGAGGACCCCGAGCGCTGTGCCCGCCGCGAGCTCCGCGAGGAAACGGGCCTGACCGCCGAGCGCGTCACCAAGCTCGTCGCCCTGCGCACGACGCCGGGCTTCTGCAACGAGACCATCCACCTCTACATGGCCCAAGGCCTCACCCAGGGCGAGAGGGATTTGGACGAGGACGAGTTCCTGAACGTCGAGTGGATTCCCCTGGAGGAGCTCACCGACCGCATTGTCCGCGGGGAAATCGAGGATGCCAAGACCATAGCCGCCCTTCTCATGGCCCGGGAAATCCTGCGCCGGCAGAAGGAGGCCTGAGGCGCGCATAAGCGCCGGAAGTTAGGAGGAGGGGGAGAGAGATGCGGTCCGAGGAACTGCGGGAAGGCTGGCTCGTGCAGGGGCGCGTGCCGGGCGCAGGGGTGTGCGACGTGCGCCGCGAGGTTGCGCTCCCCTTCCGGTTGGAGGACTTGTCCGACGCCTGCGGGCGGGAGGGGCTCTTCCTGCGCGCGTGGGAGCTCTCGCGCGAGGTGGCCCGCCCCGCGGAGCCGCCCCGCAGCCACGCCGAACGCGTGCTCCTGACCCTGGACGGGGTCTGCGGCGCGGGAGAGCTGTTTGTCGGGGGGAAGCCGCGCGCCCGGCTCCGTCCCCACATGGAGATCGACCTGTCCGAGGATCTGCGCGGCGGCCCCTGCCGCGTCGCCCTGCGCTTTGCCCCGCACCTTCCGCGCCTGTATCCCGGCGAGCGCGGCCGTGAGCTCCCGGTGGAGACCCGCTTCCTGGGCGCAGGTGCGCAGCGTGTACCGCCTTCGCGTGGAGAGCGTCGAGGTGCGGGGCAGGACCGCGCGCATCCGCCTCTACGCCTATGGCGCGGGCCGCATACGCCTGTGCCTGCGGCTCCTCTGCGGGGAGACTCTGCGCTTTTCGGAGAACGTGGACGTGGCCGTGGCGGTTGGCAGCCAAGTGATCGAGCGCACCATCGACCGGCCGGACCGGGAGTTTGCCGTGCTCCGCGTGCGCGCGGACTTGGGCGGCGAGGGCTGCGACGAGGCGGAGGGATTCTGCGGACCGGAGGAGGAGCCCCGATCCTTTGCCCACTTTTTCGCCCGCCCGAGTGCGTCCATGCTGCAAGCCGTGCGACGGGCCGGATTTGACGCCGCCGCCCTCCATCTGGAGCCGGATGCGGCCTTGCGGCGCGCCTGTGCGGCGGCAGGCCTTGTCTGCGTGCCGCAAGGGCCGCGTCTCCGGCGCTGGACGCTCCTGCGCGCGGACGACGGCGGGGCGGACGCCCCGGCCGGCGCCTGCCTCTGCGCCCCCGTCCTGCGAGAGGGTCCGCGGGAGGCGTTTTTGCAGGCGGAGAAGCTCCTTCGTGCGGCGTGCGCCCAGCCCGCGGCGGGGGCGCCGGTGCACGTGCAGGCCCTCTGCCGGCAAAGCGACGCCCAGGACGGGCTCTTTGCGCCGGATGGCGAGGAGCGGCAGGCGCTTTGCGCCCTGCGCGGGGCGTTGGGCACCGCTTGCCTCTCCATCGCGGGCGGACGCGGACCGCTGATGCCGGGTCAGGCGTTTTCCGCAGAGATCCTGCTGCTCCTGCGCGGCGCACAGGGCGCCGCCGTTGTGCGCGCAGAGCTCTTCCTCGCCGACGGCACGCCCGTTGCCGAGCGCAGCTTTGCCTGCGGCGCCGGGGAGGGCGCGGGGCATGCGGGCACGCTGCGCGCGCGCCTTCCCTGGGACTGCAAGGGCGGCCTGCTCCTGCGGGCGCAGGCCTGGCAGGGCGGCGCACTCATCGCGCAGGCGCATGCGTACTATGCCCTGCGCGGAGCGGAGGGCACCCCTGCGCCCTTCCCGGCAGCGGAGCTGCGCGTGGAGGAGGCGAGCGGCCTGCGTTTTGTCTGCAACGAGGGAAAAACCGCGGCCATCGGCGTGACGGTGCGCTGCAGCGGCCGCACGGTTCTTCGCTACGGCGCACTTTTGCCCATGGAGCGGGTCGAGGTTGCAAAGGAAGGCCCGATCGTGGTACAATATGGAAATCCCATGTAAAAGGGCGGTGGGTCCCATGCTGCACAACGGGTTTTACGACGTCTTCTCCCCGATGGAGACGCCTCGTCTGCGCATCCGAAAGCTCGGCATCGGCGATGCGGAAGATGTCTTTGCCTTTAGCCGGAATCCGGAGGTGAGCCGGTACGTGCTCTGGGACACGCACCGCTCCATCGCGGATTCGCGCTCCATGGTGCGCAGTGCGCTGCGCGCCTACCGCACGGGCGAGGCGGCGAGCCTGGCCATCGAGCTGAGGGAGACGCGGCGCGTGATCGGCACCATTGGCTTTGTCTGGATCGACGATGAGCACAACTGCGGCGAGATCGGCTATTCCCTCGCCCAGGAGTACTGGGGACAGGGATTGATGACCGAGGCCCTGCGCGCGATGCTGCGCTTCGCCTTCACCACCCTGCACCTGAACCGCGTGGAGGCGATGTACGACGTGCGCAACCGCGCCTCGGGCCGCGTGATGGAGAAGTGCGGACTCCGCCGGGAGGGCCTGCTGCGCGAAAAGCTCTACAACAAGGGCGAGTACGTGGACGTCGAAATTTGGGCGATCCTGGCAAGAGACTGGCATGGATAAAAAAGCTCCCGCCCCTTTCCGCGGAAAGGGGCGGGAGTTCTTGCGTTTAAGAGGAGGCGTCCGGCTTTTTCCGGACGAGCCGCTCCAGGCGCCGGCGCATTTGTGCCCGGCGCTCGCGCGTTGCGGCCGCGTCTGGGCGGTAGAAGCCGTCGGCAAACACGAGCACGTCGCCTTCCCTTGCGTCGGGCGAAAGGCGCGCCCTTGGCACGCGGAAGGGCCCCTCTTCGCCCACCAGCACGGCTTCGTCCGCCTCCATGCGGTCCAGGACGATCATGCCTTGGCAAACGCGCCGAAGAAGCGGTCGAAGAAGAGCGCCGGGTTGACCGTGTCGGCGATTTCGTGCGGGCCGGCGGGGTCGCGCGTGAAGTGCGTCACGCCCATCAGCTGCTTGGACGCCAGCTCGATTTCGACCTTGCCGCGCGCAAAGCCGCAGATGTCCGGCTCAAAGATGGAGACCGCGGCGAGCGGGTCATGGAAGGTCATGATGTCCGCGTTCTGGAACCAGACAGAGGAGAAGTCCTCCACGATCTTGAGCAGCGGGTGGGTGAAGCGGGCCTGTACCTCGGGCGCGCGCATCTGCACCTGCATGGTCACGTCCAGACCGACCGAGCGGTGGACGGGCGCCTTTCCGCGGTAGACGATCGCCGTGGCGTAGGGATCGTTGAGGGAGTTCCACTCGTTGTAGCCCACGGCCAGCTTGTGCTCGAAGGAGCCGTTCATGAGCACCAGGCGCTTGAGCAGGGAGGGAATTTCCGGGTCCATGACAAAGAGCAGGCCGACGTTCGTCATCGGGCCGATGGCAAGCAGCGTGACCTCGCCCGGGTTGTTGCGGATGGTCGTGCGCAGGAAATCCAGGTATTCGCCCATGGGGAAAGAGGTGTCGTGCGGCCAATTCACCAGGCGGTCCGCCTGCGGCGCATAGGCCTGCTTGAGGTCCGTGAGCATGGGCAGCGGCGCGCCGGGGAAGACGGGAATATCGCTGCGGCCGGCTGCGCGCAGCAGGGCGCTGACCATCTGGGCGCGGCGCACAGGTTCGCCGGAAACCGTGGTCACGCCGAGCAGATCGCACCGCTCCTGCGCCAAAAGATAGGCCAAGGCCGCGCTGTCGTCGATGTCGGAGCCAATATCGGTATCGAGGATGATCTTTTCCTTGGGTTCTGTCTGCATGGTGGAGTCCACCTCCCATTGATATTTGTGCCTCTAGTGTAGCGCATCGGGGCAAAACTTGCAACACGAATTCCAGCCCGCGCGTTTATCTTACGGATTTGCGGCGCGCAAACAAAGCCTTTGCTTCTTATACGCCTTTGGTTTATAATAGAGAAGTAAGGGAAGAAAACCGTGCGGATTGGAAGCGCTGTGACCATCGAAAAGAGATGTGGGGTGGTGTACGAGTATGGACCGAGTGCTGACCGAAATTCAGGTCCTATGGGCCAACACAATGGAGAAGCTGACGATCAATGACATCATTGACATTCTGATCGTCGCCTTTATGATCTACAACGTCCTCCAGCTCACGCGGGAGACGCGCGCCAATCAGGTCTTAAAGGGCGTTGGGATCATCCTGGTTGCCTACTGGATCTCGGACATCGCCCGCCTGCAGGCGTTCCACTGGATCATGAACTACATCATGGATGCCGGCGCCGTGGTGCTGGTGGTGCTCTTCCAACCGGAGCTCCGCCGCGCATTGGAGAAGATCGGCCGGCGAACGGGTCTTGTGGATAAAATGCACCACCAAAACGACGTCGACGAGGTGGACCGCATGATCGAGGAGATCATCCGCTGCATGGAGGACCTCTCCAAGCGCAAGGTCGGCGTGCTGATCGTGGTCGAGCACAAGACGGCCCTTGGCGACATCATCGAAACGGGCAACCCCATCGATTCCATCGTCTCGGCGCCGCTGCTGGAAAATATCTTTGAACCCAACACGCCCTTGCATGACGGCGCGACGGTCATTCGCGGCACGCGCATCGTGGCGGCGGGGTGCTTCCTCCCCCTGACGGAGGAGAACTCCATCTCCAAGCAGCTGGGCACCCGCCATCGCGCGGCCATCGGCGTGACCGAGAACACGGACGCGACCTCGCTTGTTGTCTCCGAGGAGACGGGCACCATGTCCATGGCGCGCGGGGGCAAGCTCACGCGGCACATGGACGCGGAGGCCATCCGCACGGTGCTGCACGGCATCTATGATCCGGAGAAGGAGAGCGTCACCGGGGTTCTGAGCCCGGTCCTGAGCAAGTGGAGGAGCAAAAAATGAGCGGCATCAACAACGAACCCCGCGGGGAAAATCGCAAAACGAGCCCCGGAGAGAAGGGCAAGAGGCTCGGTGAGCTCAAGAAAAAGGTGCAGAAGGTCCCTTTGCTGCGGCGCCTGACGCGCAATCCCTTTCTCAAGCTTCTCTCCCTGGCGTTTGCCATCATCCTGTGGACGATGGTCATGTCCCAGACCAACCCGGACCGCACAAAGGTCGTCTACGACGTGCCGGTGGAGATCATGGGCCTTACGGAGCTGAACGCGCGCGGCCTTTCGCTGGCGACGGAGAGCGAGGAGCTCCCCTCGACCGTGGATGTCTACCTGGAAGTCCCGATGAACGACCTGAGCCGCGCCACCGCCGACAACGTCCATGCGACGATCGACCTGTCGCGCATCACCACGACCGGCGAATATGAGCTGCAGCTCAACCTGACCACGGTCTACGGCGTGGCTACCTCGTCCACGGTCAGCCAGGTGGACGTGCGCGTCGAGAGCCTGACGACCTCGGTTGTGCCCGTGCAGGTTAAGACCGTCGGCACCCTTTCGGACAAGTATCGGCTGGGGAACATCGTCGCTACTCCTTCGCAGTTCCAGATCACCGGCCCGGAAACGGACGTCAACCGCGTGGTCGCCGCAACGGTGGAGGTGGACCTTACGGACCTTTCCGCGGACTTCAACCGCTCGGTGGTCTATACGCTCGTGGATGAAAACGGACAGGAGGTCGAATCCGCAAACATCTCTTCGACCATCGGCAACTCCGTCTCCGTCTCCATCCCCGTCTACCCCATCAAGGAAGTTCCCGTCACCTACGAGTCCTCCACAACCGGCCTCCTGCGCGACGGCTTCTATCTGGAAGACATCGAGGTTTCGCCGGCCACCGTGCGCATCGCCGCACCGCAGTCGGTGCTGGATGAGATCGACAGCATTCCCGTCTCCACGATCGACCTGGAGGGCGTGAGCGCGTCGTTTACGGCCAATCTCCCCCTCAAGCTCAGCTCGGAAATCGCATGGACGTCGGACTCCTCCGTGGATGTCGTCGTCCGCGTGCGCGAGGTGGAGGAGACGCGAACCTTTACCGACCTGCCGGTGTCCTATCGCAACCTGGCCTCGGGTCTGAAGGCCGAGCTCTACGATGTGACGGCGGATGTATCGGTCACCATGGCGCGCTCAGCGCTGCAGCAGCTGACCAGCGACGACATCTCCGTCTACGTGGACCTTGCAGGGTACAAGGAGATGCCGGACAGTGCGGTTCCGGTCAGTGTGACGATCAACGCCAACGTGGACTATGCCTATGAGCTGGTCAGCGAGGAGAAGGTTATCGTGCGCATCGACGCCGCGTCCTGACGCCGGCGGTAAGGAGGAAATGCTTTGCTGGACATGCTCTTACATTCGAGCGACGATCTGCTTCCCACGTCGGGCATACTGGGCTTCCTTGTGCACAACTGGCTGGCGGTCGCCGTCGTGATCCTCGTGCTGGGCTTTGCGCTGGACCAGGTGTTCTATGTGCTCCTGGACCGGCCGCAGGACCGCTGGCGGCGCCGCTACCGCGCGCTGCGGGCCTTTCTCACGGCGCACTTTGGCGCGCCGGCGATGAAAGCGCCTGCGCCGGAGCCCGCGGACGGACCGGTCATTCATCGCGCGGGCGCCAAGTATTCGCCCCACACGGCGCCAAAGCTGGAGCCAGACCCCGAACCGCTGTCCGCCCCTCAGCCGAAGCCTGGCCCCCGACCGGAGTCCGGCCCCCATTTCGAAGAAAACCAGACCGTGACGCGGTCGGCACGGCAGGAGGAGCCGGTCTTCCGCCCCATCCGCAGGCAGCCGGAGGCGGAGGAGACCAAGCGCTTTGGACAGATCGTGACGCCGTCCCCCGCCCCGCGGGAGGAACCAGTCTTTGCGCCTTTGGACGATGAGGACGCCCCCGTGGTCATTCGGCCCGACGAGGCGCTCCCGCCGCGCAGCGCAGAACCGGTCACGGCGCGCAGGTACGCGCAATCCAAGGAGAATGGAGAAGAAAATTGAATCAGATGCAGGAAATGAAACAGGAAAATCTGCCCGCGGCCCGCATTGTCGTGGTCGTGGGCAATTACGGCAGTGGAAAGACGGAGATCTCCCTCAACCTCGCGCTGAAGTATGCGCAGCGGGGCGAGAAGGTGACGCTCGTCGATCTGGACATCGTCAACCCCTATTTTCGCTCTTCGGAGCGGACGGAGCTGTTGGAATCGCACGGCATCCGCGTCTATGCGCCTTCGTTTGCCATGACCACGGTGGATGTGCCGAGCCTTCCGGCGGAGATTCAGGCGGTGTTTGCGGACAAGAGCCGCCGCGTGATCTTTGACGTGGGCGGAGACGACACGGGCGCCGCGGCGCTGGGGCAGTACAAGCCCTATTTCGACCAGGACGACGTGGAGGTTCTCTTCGTCGTCAATGCGTTCCGCCCGCTTTCGGGCGATGCGGACTCGGTCTGCGACCTGCTGTTGCGCGTGGCGGGCCGTTCGCGCCTCACGCCCACGGCGCTGCTCAACAATGCCAACGTCTCCTGGGAGACGGAGAGCGAGGATCTCGTGCGGGGCGAGGAGCTCCTGCGCGAGGTGAGCGCACGCCTGCAGTTGCCCGTGCGCTATCTCTGTGCGGAGCGCTCGCTTTTGCCGCAGCTCCCGCAGGACCTCACCGGCGAGCGCATCGCCATCGACATCCTCATGCGTCCGGAGTGGCTCTGAGGACAAACCCGAGAGAAAAACGGGGCGCGCAGCACGAATGCTGCGCGCCCCGTTTGCGCGTAGATATCCAACGTCATTTGCCAGGATCAGGAGCTGGGCGGTCGGAGAGGTCCGACGCGCCGATCGGCGCAAAAACGTACTGCACGCCGAATTCTGGCACTTCAATCCGGCGCGCGGCCACGTGAAATGCGCGCGCAAGCGCGCCCGAAGCCGCGACCTCGTCGGGCGCCCCGTCCGCGCATACGGCGCCGTCTTGCAGCAGCACCACCCGATCCGCGAACCGAAAGGCCAGCGCCAAGTCGTGCAGCACCGCGACAACCGTCTTCCCCTGCGCGCGCAGAGCGGAGAGCAGGTGCATGACCTCAAACTGCCGGTCGATGTCCAGGTACGTCGTCGGCTCATCCAGAAGGATCGTGGGGGCGTCCTGCGCGAGCGCCATGGCGATGTAGACCTTCTGCCGCTCGCCGCCGGACAGCGACCGCAGATCGCGCCCGGCCAGCGCCTGCGCACCCACGGCCGCAAGCGCTGCGTCCGCTGCCGCATAGTCCGCCTTTCCATACCGGCGGGGATACCCAAGGTACGGAAACCGCCCGTGCAACACGAGGCTGCGCGCGGTCAGGTCCGGGACGGGCCGGGACTGGGGGAGAAAGGCGATCCGCCGCGCGCGCTCCTTTCGGGGTACCTCCTGGAGCGCCGCACCGTCCAGCAGAACGCGGCCTGCGCTCGGCTCCAGCAGCCCGCAAGCCGTGCGCAGCAGCGTGGACTTTCCGCACCCATTCGGCCCGATGAGCGCCGTCAAGCCCCCGTCCGGGAGGATGAGGTGCAGTCCGCGCAGCACGGGGTCCCGCGCGTAGCCAACGGAAACCTCCTGCAATTCAAGCATGCACGCGCCCTCCCTTCCGGCGGATGAGCAGGTAGAGGAAGAAGGGGCAGCCGAGGAAGCTCATCACGATTCCGACCGGCAGCTCGTAAGGCGCGAAGAGCAGGCGCGAGACCACGTCGCACAGCGTCAAAAACGCCGCGCCCAGCAGAAGCGACACCGGAAGGAGACGCTTGCTCTCTCCGCCGACCAGAAACCGCGCGGCGTGCGGCACGATCAGTCCCACAAACCCCAGAAGGCCCGCAAAGCTCACCGCCGCGCCGGCCAGCGCCGCCGCCGTTCCCAGCAGCAGAAAGCGCGTCGCCTGCACGGGAAGGCCGAGGGAGCGCGCCGTCTCATCCCCAAGGGCGAGAACGTCCATGTCGTGCCGCAGCAGGAGCGCAGCCACCAGCCCCACGCCGATGTAAATCGCCGGCGCGGCCAGCTTTTCCATCGTCAGGCCCGCCACGCCCCCCACGCGGAAGCTCAGGCTCCCCACCAGCACATCCGGGAAGAGCGTCGTCACTGCGTCGGTTCCGGCCGTCAGCAGGCTGTTGAGCGCGACGCCCGACAGGATGAGCGTCGTGCGGGAAGCGCCCGTCGCACGCGCGAGCGTAAAGACCAGCAGGACCGCAATCAGCGCGCCGAGAAAGGCCGCCGCCGGCAAAAGCGCCGTCCCCGTGGGGACCGCCGCCGAGCACAGTGCCACCGCAAAGCCCGCGCCGGCATTGACGCCGATGATGTTAGGGCTGGCAATGGGGTTGCCCAGCACCGATTGCAGCACCGTGCCCGCCGCCGCCAGCGCCGCCCCCGCTAGAAGCGTGCCACAGAGCCGGGGCAGGCGAACGTGCAGGAGAATGCGCGCCCCCGCGCTGTTCGGGTCCGCCAGCGAGGCGAGAAGCTCAACCGGCGAAAGCGTGGAAGCGCCAAGAAGCAGGCTCAGTGCGGAAGAGGCCAGGACGAGCGTCGCGCCCAGTAGCAGGGCAGACCCCGTCGAGAGGGGCTTACGCCTCGCCATAGAGGTAGTCCGCAAGGATTTCATAGCTTTCCCCCCAGCGCTCGTTCGGCTTCAAGTGGAACAGGTCCTTGGGAAGGAGATGGAGTCGGCCCTCCTGCACGGCGGTCAGGGACTCCCAGGCCGGGTTGGAGAGCAGCAGTTCGTCCAGGGAGGCCAGCGCCGCCTCGTCCGAGGAGCCCATGGTCGTCACGAAGATGAAGTCCGGGTCCTCTTCCAGGATCACCTCCAAGGAGAGGTCTTCCAGGAGCGAGGTCTCGCTGTCCGCGATGTTGATGCACCCAAGGTCCTTGAGCATCGCGCCGGTCATGTTGTCGCTGCCCTTGGCGCGGACGCCCGTGGAGTAGGCGCGCAGCAGCAGAACGGTTGGCGCCTCCTGTCCCTCCTTACGGTCGATGGCGGCCTGCACGCGCGCCTGCACGCCGGCGCCGTATTGCTCGTACAGGTCGGCGCGGTCCGTCAGATCCGTGAAGATCTGCAGCACGCGCAGGTAGTCGTCAAAGGTCTCTACGTCGAAGTATGCGCAGGGCACGCCGGCCCCTTCCAGCGCTTCGCCGATATCCGCGTGGTCGGCAAGGTTGGCCGAGAGGATCACAAAGTCCGTGCCAGAGGCGAGAATCGTCTCCAGGTCCGGGGTCTTGACGGAACCCAGGTTGATCACGTCCTGCGAAAGCTCCACAATGCCTTCGTCAAAGGTCTCCTGCGAGGTGGCGTACACCTCTCCGCCCGCGAGCTGCCAAAGGTCCGCAAAGCTGGACTGCACAGCGGCCACGCGCGTGGGCCGGGCCGCGAGGGAGATGGTGCGGCCGTTGTCGTCGACAAATTGAATGACCGGCTCGGCCGGGTCCGCGCTCTGTGCGCAGGCGGAGAGGAGGAGAAGCAGAGCGAGCAAGAGGGCGGGCACGGCGGCCCTGCGAAGCGTCATGAGAGAATTCCTGCCTTTATGGAGAATTTGGCCCGAACAAAGCGTCGGGCCGCTCCTATTCTAGCGCATCGCAGGCGCCCGCGTCAAGGCGAAACAAAGCGAAAAAGCGCCGTTTGTAAACGAAATTTAATCTGGATGGGGAGCGCTGCAAGTTGACACGAGGACGTTCGGTGTGTAAAATGAATGAAAAGCAGCGTTTTTTTGGCGCCTTTTTGATTCTAGTAGGGTCTGCTGGAACTGCAGACGGAAGGAAGGGTAGGAAAGAAAATGGCAAGCGTAACGTTTCAGGAGGAGAAGTGCAAGGGCTGCGGCCTCTGCGTGACCTTCTGTCCCAAGCACATTTTGCAAATGGCTCCCGTTCGCATCAATGCCAAGGGCTATCACCCGGCGGAGTGCGTGGATCAGAGCCAGTGCATCGGCTGTGCGAGCTGTGCGCGCATGTGTCCCGATGTGGTCATCACGGTGGAAAAGTAAGGAGGGCATTTTCTCATGGCAAAGGTACTGATGAAGGGCAATGAAGCCATTGCCGAAGCCGCAATCCTTGCCGGATGCCGCTTCTTCTTTGGCTACCCCATCACCCCGCAGAATCAGATCCCCGAATACATGTCCAAGCGCATGCCGAAGATCGGCGGCTGCTTCCTGCAGGCGGAATCCGAGGTTTCTGCAATCAACATGGTCTACGGCGCATCCGGAGCGGGCGCGCGCGTCATGACCTCCTCGTCCTCGCCGGGAATCAGCCTCAAGCAGGAGGGCATTTCCTACGCGGTTGGCGCGGAGCTTCCGCTGGTCGTGGTCAACATGGTCCGCGGCGGCCCTGGCCTGGGCTCCATTCAGCCCGCGCAGAGCGACTACTTCCAGGCGACCCGCGGCGGCGGCCACGGCGACTACCGCCTGCTGGTCTTTGCGCCGGCCAACGTGCAGGAGGCCGTGGATCTGATGGGCGAGGCCTTTGACCTGGCGGACAAGTACCGCAACCCGGTCATGATCCTGGGCGACGGCATGCTCGGCCAGATCATGGAGCCCGTCAACATGCCCGAGGCGCGCAAGGAAGCCCTGCCCGCAAAGCCCTGGGCGGCCGGCCAGCCGAACCGCACGGAGCGCGCGATCATCAACTCCCTCTACATTGATCCCAACGACTGCGAGCAGCACAATGAGAAGCTCGCCGCCAAGTACAAGGTCATGGAGGAGAACGAGGTCCGCGTCGAGAACATCGACGTCGAAAACGCGGACGTGATCCTGGTGGCCTACGGCACCATGGCCCGCATCTGCATGCGCGCGGCCAAGGAAGCCAAGGAGAAGCTCGGCATGAAGGTCGGCATCGTCCGTCCCATCACGGTCTGGCCCTATCCCTATAAGGCGGTCTTTGACGCGGCGAACCAGGAGAGCGTCAAGGAAGTTGTCTCCATCGAGATGTCCTGCGGACAGATGGTGGACGATGTGCGCATTGCGGTCGCAGGCCGCAAGCCGGTCTCCTTCTACGGCCGCGCGGGCGGCGTCGTTCCCACGGTCAAGGAGATCCTGAACTATTTAACCGGCATCAAGGAGGGCAAGTAAAATGGCAGTGGTATTCCAAAAGACCTCCATGTTGACCGACACCCCCTTCCACTACTGCCCAGGCTGCACGCACGGCATCATTCACCGTCTTGTGGCCGAGGTGCTCGAAGAGCTCGGCGTGGGGGAGACGGCCATTGGCATCGCGCCCGTTGGCTGCGCGGTGTTTGCATACAACTACTTCAACTGTGACATGATGGAAGCGGCCCACGGCCGTGCGCCCGCCTGCGCCACCGGCGCCAAGCGCGTGCACCCGGATAAGGTGGTCTTCACCTACCAGGGCGACGGCGACCTGGCCTCCATCGGCGCGGCGGAAATCGTCCATGCGGCGGCCCGCGGCGAGAAGATCACCACGATCTTCGTCAACAATGCCATCTACGGCATGACCGGCGGACAGATGGCCCCCACCAGCCTCCCCGGACAGATCACCACCACCTCGCCCTATGGCCGCGATACCGCCCACTGCGGCTTCCCGGTCAAGATGAGCGAGATGCTCTCGCAGCTGGACGGACCGGCCTACATCGAGCGCGTTTCCGTGCACGATGTGCCGCACGTCATCGCGGCGAAGAAGGCCATCCGCAAGGCCTTTGAGGCGCAGATCGCCGGCAAGGGTTTCAGCATGGTCGAGGTGCTCTCCACCTGCCCGACCAACTGGGGCCTCACCCCCCAGGAAGCGCTCAAGTGGCTGAAGGAGAACATGATTCCCCAGTTCCCGCTTGGCGTGTACAAGGAGGTGTAGGAAATGGAAGAAATGCTCATCATCGCAGGCTTTGGCGGCCAGGGCGTGCAGCTCATCGGCAAGATGCTGGTCGAGGCCGGCATGGAGGAGGGCAAGGAGGTTTCCTTCCTGCCGTCCTACGGCGCGGAAATGCGCGGCGGCACCTCCAACTGCAACGTCATCATCTCGGATGAGCCGGTCTGCTCGCCCATCGTCAACGAGGCGACCTGCGTCATGGCGCTGAACCGCCCGTCTCTGGACAAGTTCGAGAGCGCGGTCCTGCCCGGAAAGACGCTTCTGGTCAACTCCTCGCTCGTGGACCGCAAGGCCGAGCGTACGGACATCGAGGTCATCTACGTCCCCGCAAACGACATTGCCAATGAGCTGGGCAACAGCAAGGTTGCCAACATGGTGATGCTGGGCGCCTATATCGAGGTCGCCCACGCGGTGACCGTGGACACGGTCATGGAGAACCTCAAGATCATGTTCGGCGAGCGCAAGGCGCACCTGCTGCCCATCAACCGCCAGGCGATTGAGCGCGGCATGGCCTGCGTGCGCGACCATAGAAAGTAATCCCCTTGCACGGATTCGGGACGCGGCAATGTTGCCGCGTCCCTTTTTTGCGCTCTGTATACCGCGCGCTGCAACGACGGCAGGGTTCGGCGCGTTTATTTTGCGTTGCCGTGCGCTTTTACTTGCGCGCCGCCGGGGTTTGTGGTACCATGATCGGGGATTGGAGGGAGATGCGTGCAAAAGCTGCGCGACAGGCACATCAATATCGATAAGACGGCAACCATGTCCATTGCCATCAACTGCGTGGAGGTCATGCTGTTGGTCGGCCTGTTGGTGGCGGACCTGTTCGATCTGAACGAGGCGGTCATGCGCGTCATCCGCCCGTTTTCCACCGTTGCGCTCGTCGTGCTCATCGTCGAGGGCATCACAAGCGTGCGCGATGGCTTTGTCTGGAAAAAGACCAATCGCCAAAACGAGATGCTCCGCGAGGCCTTTGACCAGCTGGACGACCTCAATGTCCAGATGCGCAAGCAGCGCCACGACTTCCTCAACCATCTGCAGGTGGTCTACTCCCTCGTGGATATGGGCGAAAATGCGGAAGCGACCCATTACATCGAGAACGTCTATGGCCAGATGCACCGCCTCTCGCTCGGCATGAAGACCGACGTTCCCGCGATCAACGCGCTCTTGCAGGCCAAGCTCGGCGACGCCGAGCGCCGCGGCATGAAGATGGAACTGGACGTCACCTCCCGCTACGCCAACCTGCCCATGAACGACTGGGAGATGTGCCGCGTCTTGGGGAACCTCATCGACAACGCCCTGGATGCCATGGAGGGCATGCCCGACGGCCGCGTTGTCGTCGAGCTCTATGAGGACATCCGCGCCTATGGCTTCCGCGTGGTCAATAACGGCCCGCAGATCAACCCCGACGTGCTGCCCCGCATCTTCAACACGGGCTTTACCACCAAAGCCACCGGCCATGGACTCGGACTCTCCATCGTCCGGGAGCTCATGGAGGATTGCGGTGGAAAAATTGACGTCCAAAGCCAGCCCGGACGCACGGCCTTTGTCGGCATGCTGCCAAAGGGCGAGACAAAGGAAAAAATATAGAACAATCAGGAGGGTTTCACATGAACGAGACGATTCGCAAGGTCGTGGGCGCGATGCTCGCCATCCAGCGCTATCCCTGGGAGCAGGGCGTTTGCGCGCAGGCGATGTACGAGCTCGGGGACAACGAAATCTGGGTTGCCATGGCGCACGACGCCATTCTGCGCCAGAAGGAGGACGGCCGGCTGGCCGTCATCAACGAAAACGTCGCCGTCACCGATCCTGCAGCGAACGGAGAGGTCTGCCTGCGCGCATACGAGCTGACCGGCGACGAGTTCTACCGTGACGGCGCGGAGCGGATGCTCCATTACCTCATGCAGGACGCGCCCCGCACGCCGGACGGCGTGATCTACCACAACACGGTTTCCTTTGCGGAGGGCTATTCTCCCAACCAGCTCTGGGTGGACGCCACCTACATGGCGCCGCCGTTCCTGGCGGTCATGGGCGAGCTGGACGAGGCGGCCAAGCAGCTCCGCGGCTACTTCAAGTACCTGCAGGATCCCGACACGCGCCTCTTCTTCCACAACTATGACGTGGGCACCGGGCGCTTTGTCCGCCGCCTGCGCTGGGCCACGGGCAACGGCTGGGCGCTGATGGGCATTGCGCGCGTGGCGGTCGAGGCCAAGAAGCAGGGCCGCCTGGACATCCTCGCGGAGCTCACGGCCCGCGGCAACGAGGTCTTGGAGTCCCTCGTCCGCTTCCAGCTCCCGGACGGCCGCTTCCGCGACATCTTGGACGACGAGACCAGCTTTGTCGACGGCACCTCCGCCATGATGATGTCCGTCTACATCTACCGCGGCGTCCTGGAAGGGTGGATTCACGACGCAAAGATGGTCGACCGCGCGGATCGGGCGCTCGCAACGGTCCTTGGCAAGGTGGACCGCTTTGGCATTGTCCGCGAGGTTTGCGGCTGCCCGCACTTCGTCTCCCAGGGCACCAGCGCCGAGGCGCAGGCCTCGCTGCTCATGGCCCATGCCTGGGGCGAGCGCGCGCACGCCAAGGCCTAAAGCCAAGTTTTTACTTGCAAACCCAAGAAAACGCGGTATAATAGGAAAAGAACCTGTGAAGGGGAAATTGCGCCGCCGCGCGCGGAAAAAGAGAGCGCTTGCCATGGGCTGAAAGCAGCGCGCCGCACAACGGACTGCATCCCGTCCCCGGAGGTTGCGGGGACAACCCGCCGCCGCGCCGCGTTACAGCGCAGAAAATGAAGGGCGCGTTTGCGCCGAATTTGGGTGGTACCGTGAAGCCAAGGCTTCGCCCCAATGCGGTTTGGGGGCGAAGCCTTTTTTCGCCCCGATTGAAGGAGGAAGAGACATGGCAAAGAACAAGCCCCAGCAGGAATTCGTCAAGGAGATCACGCCCCGCGATGTGGACTTCGCCCAGTGGTACACGGACGTCATCCGCAAGACCGATATGGTCGATTACGCGCCCGTCCGCGGCTGCATGGTCATCAAGCCCTATGGCTACGGCATTTGGGAGCTGATCCAGAAGCAGCTGGACGCAAAGTTTAAGGAGACCGGGCATGAGAACGTCTACATGCCCATGCTTCTGCCGGAGAGCCTGCTGATGAAGGAGGCCGAGCACGTCGAGGGCTTTGCCCCCGAGGTGGCCTGGGTCACCCAGGGCGGCGGCGAGCCCCTGACCGAGCGCCTGGCCATCCGCCCCACGTCGGAGACCATCTTCTGCACGATGTACGCCAAGTGGGTCCAGTCCTGGCGCGACCTGCCCATGAAATACAACCAGTGGTGCAACGTTATGCGCTGGGAGAAGAGCACGCGGCCCTTCCTGCGCACCTCGGAGTTCCTCTGGCAGGAGGGCCACACCATCCATGCGACGGCGGAGGAGGCCCAGGAGGAGACCCTGCAGATGCTGGAGGTCTACCGCGACTTTGCGGAAAACGTGCTCGCCATCCCCGTGCTCGTCGGCCGTAAGTCCGAGCTGGAGAAGTTCGCCGGCGCCCGCGCCACCTACTCCATGGAGGCCATGATGCACGACGGCAAGGCGCTGCAGGCCGGCACCTCCCACAACTTCGGCGACAACTTCGCCCGCGCCTTTGACATCCAGTTCCTGGACAAGGACGGCAAGCAGAAGTACGTCGAGGAGACGAGCTGGGGCGTTTCCACGCGCCTGATCGGTGCGATCATCATGGTCCACGGCGACGACCGCGGCCTCGTGCTGCCCCCCCGCGTCGCGCCCATCCAGGCCGTCGTCCTGCCCATCGCCGCGCACAAGGCCGGCGTCTCCGAAAAGGCGCAGGAGGTCGCCGACGCCCTCAAGGCCGCGGGCCTGCGCGTGTTCCTCGACGACCGCGACACCTATTCCGCCGGATGGAAGTTCAATGAGTGGGAGATGAAGGGCGTGCCCGCGCGCGTCGAGGTCGGCCCCCGCGACATCGAGAACGGCGTGGTCACCGTCTGCCGCCGCGACACGCTGGAAAAGATCCAGATCCCCCTCGACAGCGTCGGGGAGCGCGTGGCGGCCCTCATGGACGAGATCCACGACGGCCTCTTCCAGAAGGCGCTGGCCTTCCGCGACAGCCACATCCAGGATGTGACGAACATGGAGGAGCTCGGCGAGGCCGTGCAGCACGGCTTTGCCCGCGCCATGTGGTGCGGCGACGACGCCTGCGAGCTCGAGGTCAAGAACCGCTTTAACGCCAAGACCCGCAACATGCCCTTTGACCAGACGCCCATCGGCGATACCTGCGTCTGCTGCGGCAAGAAGGCCACGAAGCTCATCTACTTCGGCAAGCAGTACTAAACCCGTTTCGCGTGAGGGAGCAGACCCGTCCGGGCCTGCTCCCCTTTGTTTGCACATCCCTGCCTTTACACGACGCCGGATTTGGCGTATACTGAAGAAACAAACGGACAAATTCACACAAGGAGGGGGACCTATATGGAATACCGTGACCTCGGAAAAACGGGCCTGCGCGTCAGCCGGATCGGCTTTGGCGGCGAGCACGTGACCGACGCGGACTTTGCCACGACCGAGGCCGTCATGCGCACGGCCATGGACGCCGGCGTCAACATCATGGACGTGTTCATGCCCCAGCCGGACGTGCGCTCCCACATGGGCGACGCGCTCGGCGCGCGCCGCAAGGACGTCATCCTGCAAGGGCACATCGGCTCGGTCCTGCAAAAGGGCCAGTACCTGCGCTCCCGCGACGTCAAGCTCTGTGACGAGTACATCCGCGACTTTCTTACGCGCTTCCACACGGATTACATCGACCTTGGCATGATGCACTTCATCGACACGGAGGAGGACTACCGCCTGGCCTTCGGCAGCGAGTACATCGACTATTGCCAGGATCTCAAGCGCCGCGGCGTGATCCGGTTCCTCGGCGCCTCCTCTCACAACGCGGTCACCGCGCGCAAGATGATCGAGACGGGGCTGGTGGACGTGCTGCTCTTCTCCATCAACCCGGCGTTTGACTTGCTCCCGGGCGAGACCGAGATCGACGACCTCCTCAAGGAGGAGCTCTATGCCGGCCGCTTTGCCATCGACCCGGACCGCGCCGCGCTCTACCGCCTCTGCGAGGAAAAGGGCGTGGGCATCACCGTCATGAAGACCCTGGCGGCCGGACGCCTGCTCCAGGAGGCCGCTTCGCCCTTTGGCGTGGCGCTCACGCCCGTGCAGTGCATTCACTACGCGCTGGAGCGCCCTGCCGTTTCCTCCGTGCTCATGGGCGCAAGGTCTGTGGAGGAGATGCAGGCCTGCCTCGCCTACGAGACGGCCGCCGACGCGGAAAAGGACTACTCCATCCTCGGCAAGGGAACGCGCTCGGCGCTCCGCGGCAAGTGCATGTATTGCAACCACTGCCTGCCCTGCCCTGCGGGCATTGATATCGCTTCCGTGACCAAGTACCTCGACCTGGCCCAGCAGCTGGGCAAGGCGCCGGAGACCGTCCGCGCGCACTACGCGGCGCTGACGGCCCACGGCGGAGACTGCGTGGCCTGCGGCAAGTGCGAGGAGCGCTGTCCCTTCCAGGTTTCGGTGCGGGAGAACATGCGCCGCGCTGCGGAAGTCTTCGGCTGCTGACGAAATGCCGGCCGGTTCCCGTCTGGGGAAAAGAAAAAAGGTGTGGGAAGGTTCAAACGCTCGAACCTTCCCACACCTTTTTTGCAGAGGATCAGAAGTAGTCGGAGAAGTAGGGCTTATCGTGATGGATGAGCTGTTCGAGAATGCGCACCCAGTAGTATTCCATGTCCAGGCGATCGTTGCGGTAGAGGTAGGTCGGCCGCTTGTAGCCCATGAGCATGGTGGTCAGCGTTCCCACGTCCAAGCGGATAGCATTGACCGCCTGGTCCTCGTCCACCTTTTCACAGTAGGTCTTTTCGTCCTGCCAGTAGACCAGGAACGTGCCGTTGTTCCACGATGCCAAGGGGTCCGTCACTTGGAAGAAGATGCGCAGATCCTCCGGCGTGTTCTGCCAGTTGTAGGCCAGCAGGAACTCGCGCACATCCACGATGCGCGCCATGACATAGGGCGAGATGGTTTCCTCGATCTCGCTGTCCTCAAAGAGGAAGGCGAGCGGTTCGCCCGAGTAGTTCGCCCCGCGCACCTCCGTGATCATGGAGAAGTGCGCGCTGATGTAGTTCCAAAGCCCGTGCCGCGCCTCCAGGTTGAGGTAGACCATTTCCTTTACGTGGAAGATCTCGTCCTCAATGTAGTAGACGAGGTAGCCCAGGGGCTTGTGCTTTTCGTTGTAATAGATGGCGGCGATCATGTCGTCGTTGTCCCACCGCCAGTATTCGTGCCAGGCCAGCTCGTTGCGCAGCATGCAGCCGTGGCGCTGCACGGCAAAGTACTCGTGGACGTTCTTGAGGTCCTCGCTCTCCAGGTCCACGCGCTCCACCATACCGGGCACGTCCTGCCGGCGGGGAAGCTGCGTGTCGCGCAGAGTAAAGGTCAGCCGGTCGGAAACGATCTCCCAGCCCATCTTGCGGTAAAAGGGGAAGGAGTAGGGGCAGAGGAAGGAGATGAATTGCCGCTCCTTCCGCATGTGCTTGAGGCATTCGCTCATCAGACCGTGGGCAAGGCCGCGTCCGGCGTATTCCGGATAGGTCGTCACCCCCGTGATGCCGCCCATCTTCAGAATTTCACCCTCGACATTGACCTCCATGGGATAGATCACGATCTGGGAGGCCAGGCGGTCGCCATGGAACCAGCCCAGCACATACCCCTCCGTGAGCATGGGCAGCTTTTCGCGCTTGATCTCCTCTTCGGACCAGCCGGTCTTGACCATCTCGGTCGTGGTGACCTGGAATGCATAGCGCAGCAGCGCATTGAACTGTTCCAAATCGCCCTCGGTCAGCCGGCGCATCGTAAAACCGTCGTCGCTCTTCATAACTCCTCTCCTTTATAAGGAAGCGCATTTTTCTTTTCCCAAGTATACCACAGCGCCCAGCCGATGAAAACCCCACTGTGCGCAAAAAAAGATGCGCCGCCGAACCCGTGTGAGGTTCAGCGGCGCTTGGTGGACCGCCAGGGACTCGAACCCTGGACACCCTGATTAAGAGTCAGGTGCTCTACCAACTGAGCTAGCGGTCCAAGTGGTGGAGCTAAGGGGACTCGAACCCCTGACCTCAACACT
>JBMNOF010000141.1:0-4209 GCA_050942925.1 Candidatus Spyradocola sp. | reverse complement strand
TGTTTGTCCACGATCTCCGCGATGGAGTTGCGCAGGCCAAAGGCCACGAGCAGCAGGCCCATGCAGGCCCCGATCCCAAAGACCGTCATGAAGAACCGCTTTTTGTAGCGGAACAAGTTGCGGAACGTCGCCTTCTGGGAGAAGCTCAGGCGCTTCCACAGCGCCGGAATCCGCTCCAGGAGCACGCGCCGGCCCTCCGGCGGCGCAGCCGGGCGCATGAGCGCCGCGGGCGTGGACCGGAATTCGGCATAGCAGGCGGCATAGGTCGCCGCGACCGTGCACGCCACGGCGATGAGCAGGGCAAAGAGGGAGAGATCCCACTGGATGGGCAGAAGCATCACCGTCATGTTCGTGTAGAGCATGCCGTATGCCGATAGGATGACGTAGGGCAGCAGGTAGCTGCCGGTGAAGATGCCCAGCACGCTGCCGATGAGCGAGGCCGAGAGCGCATATCCCAGGAATTTGCCTGCGATGGCGGTCTGGGAATAGCCGAGCGCCTTCATCGTGCCGATCTGCAGGCGCTGCTCCTCGACCATGCGGGTCATGGTGGTCAGCGAGACGAGCGCCGCCACGAGGAAGAAGATCGCCGGGAATACCTGACCGATGGCGCCGATGCGCTCCGTGTCCATCCCGTATTCCACGTAGGACTGGATGCTCTCCCGGTCCAGGACGTACCACTCCGGAACCTCCAGTTCGTCCAATTCCTTCTGGGCATCGGCGATCTGCTGGCGGGCGTCGGCGATTTCCTCCTGCGCATCCGCGCTCTTTTCCTGGAACTCCGCCTGACCGTCCTCGTACTCCTGCAAGCCGTCCTCATACTCCTGGCGGCCCTCCTCAAGCTCCTGGCGGGCGTCCTCAAGATCGCGCTCCGAGGCGTAGATCTCGTCCCAGGCGTCGTCGATCTCCGCCTGGCCGTCCACGAGCTTCTGCTCGTTTTCCTCGATCTCCTGCTTGCCGTCCTCGTATTCCTGCTCCGCGCTGGCCAGCTCTTCCCGGCCGCGCTCCACCTTCTTGCTGGCGGCGTTGAGCTGGTCGTATCCGCTCTCAATCGCGTCGCGCGTGGGCTGCAGCGCGCCGTCCACGGCGGCCGAGAGCGTGGCCTCGTCCGGGTCGGTGCCCACGGCGCTCTCCAGCCCCGGCAGGATCTGGTCGTAAAACTGCAAGGCTTCCTCGCCGCCTTCGGGCAGCTGACCGGCCGCCTGCGCCTGCTGGAGAAGCGCGTAATTGTTCTGCGCCTGCAAATAGGCATCGGGGTCCTTCAGCGTCTCGGCCTGTCCGGCAAAGGCGTTGAACTGCTGGCTCTGCTGATTGAGCTGGCTGCGGCTGTTGCTGATGGCCGAATCCGCGCCCACGACCTCCACGCGCGCGTCGTGAAGCTCCTGCTCCGCGTCCGCCAGCTGGCGCTTGGCGTCATCCAGCTCGATCCAGCCGTCCAGGAGCTCCTGCTCCTTCTCGCGGAGCTGGGCCTTGGCGTCCTCGAGTTCCCGTTCGCCGTCCTCGATCTCTTTCTCGCCGTCGGCGATCTCCTGGGCGGCGTCGTCCAGCTCCTGCTTGGCGTCCTCGAGCTCCTGGCGGGCGTCCTCGAGCTCCTGCTCCGCGTCCGCAATCTCCTGCTCCGCGTCCGCGATCTCCTGGGCGCCCTCCTTCTGCACTTCGTCGTAGCGGATCTGGCAGCGCGCGTCGGCGATGGCTTCAACGCGGTCCGTCACCTCGGCGATGTAGTCCTTGTAGGCGTCGTCAAAGCTGTTGTAGGCATCGGCACCGTCGCACGTGAGGTAGGCCACGGTATAGACGTCCAGCGAAAACGCGCTCTGCGGCACCAGCAGGAAGAAGCCCACGTCGCCGTTGCCGATGTTGGCGGTCCCGCGGTCGAAGTTCAGGTACCAGGCATAGCGCCCGGCGCCCACGACCGTGAAGGTATCCACCGCGAGCGTGTCCAGGATGTCGGCGTCGCCGTCCGCATAGACGGTGATCGTATCGCCGAGCTGGATGCCGGTTTCGGCCATGTAGTCCGCGTCGAGGAAGCACTCGTCTGCGCTCTCGGGCAGGCGGCCCTGCGTGAGCTCCGGCTGGTTGATGCCGTCTCCCAGGGACTGAATGCTGACCACCGTTTGCTGTCCGCCCGCATCCGTCAGCGCGTCGGCCGTGTAGCCGCCCTGCGCGCTGGTAACGCCCTCAATTTCCGAAAGCGCCTCCACGTCCTCCTGCGTGATGCCCAGCTCGCTGAGCACGCGCAGGTCCATCATATTCTGCGCGTCGTAGAGCGCATCGGCAGAGAGCTTCATGTCCGGCTCTGCGGAGCGGACGCCCGCGTAAAACGCCACGCCCAGCGCCACGATGAGCAGGATGGAGAGATAGCGGTTAAAGCTTCCGCGAATTTCCCGGAAGAAATCCTTGGCTAACACATTCTTCTTCATGTCGGATCACCACTCGATCTCCTCGACGGAAATGGGATGCTCGTTTTGCCGCACGCGCTGGCACTTGCCGTTTTTGATCTCGATGATGCGGTCTGCCATGGGCGCAATGGCGGAGTTGTGCGTGATGACGACCACCGTCATGCCCCGCTCACGGCAGGTGTCCTGCAAGAGCTTGAGGATCGCCTTGCCCGTTTGATAGTCCAGCGCGCCGGTCGGCTCGTCACAGAGCAAGAGCTTGGGGTTTTTTGCCAGCGCGCGCGCAATGGAGACGCGCTGCTGCTCTCCGCCCGAAAGCCGGGCAGGGAAGTTTCCCGCGCGCTCGGCCAGTCCGACCTCGCGCAGCACCGTGGCGGCATCCAGCGGGTCCTTGCAGATCTGCAGCGCCAGCTCCACATTCTCCAACGCGGTCAAATTCTGCACGAGGTTGTAGAACTGAAACACAAATCCGATGTCCTCACGCCGGTACTGCGTGAGCTGCTTTGCCGAAAACTGCGAAACGTCGCGCCCATCCACGAAGACGTGTCCGCTGGTCGCGCGGTCCATGCCGCCGAGGATGTTGAGCACGGTGGTCTTTCCCGCGCCGCTCGGGCCGACGATGACGGCAAACTCGCCCTTTTCAATGTCAAAGCTCACCCCGTCGGCCGCGCGAATCATCGCCTCGCCTTCGCCGTAGGTTCTTCTAACGTCTTGCAGGCTCACATACGCCATTTTCCTCACCCCACAAAAAACAATTTGCTATCTAATTGACGAGGGAGACAAGCCCCTTGCTCCCGCGCCAAGAGATTTTACAGTTTGTTCATGGATCAAAAACAAAGGGCAGCAAATCTTAGGATTCGCTGCCCATGTAATAGAATGCGGTTAGGCCGACCTGTCCGCTTGGGAAGAAGCCCAAGCTCTCATAGAACCCGTGCATCTCCGGGGTTTCATCCGTGAGGAGCACGCGCTGGCGCACGGCCGGATACGCGTCCATGAGCAGTTTGACCATGGTTTTCCCGATGCCGTTTCTGCGGTAGGGCCGCAGCACGAGGATGTCCTGGATGTAGAGGATGGTCTGCCCGTCGCCGACGGCGCGCAGAAGTCCGCAGAGCGTATCGCCGTCGTAGACGCAGACGAGGTAGAGGGAGGCCTCCAGCGCCTGCATGAGCGTGTCCATGTCCGAGGTATAGGCAATCCAGCCGGCGTCGTCGTAAAGGCGCCGAACGGCTTCGCGCTCGGGGATCTTTCCTTCGATGTATTCCATAGCTGTTCCTTTCTCTGCAATGCCCCTTCCGGCGGCGCGGTCAGCGGTCCCGCTTTTCCAGGGCGGCGGCGTTCTTTTCCTCTTCCAGGGCCTTTTTGCGCTCCTCGATCTGCCGCTGGACGGTCTCCACGTCGGGCAGGTTCAGGTGTGCAAGCACCGCGTGCGCCTTTTCCACTTCCTCGGGCAGGACGGCGATCTCGACGACCTCCATGGCCCGGCCGCGGCGCTTGGCGTAGTAGCTATAAAGGAAGGAAAGCCGCTCGCCATCAAAGCTCGCGCCGTCAATCTGCGCGCCGAACGTGGAAAAATCATAGAGCGCCCCGCCGATCTGGAGCCCCCTTTCGTAGACGGCGCTGCCGTCGGAAAACTCCGCCACGACGTGTTCGCGCATTCTCCGGGCATTGCGGATGCGCAGCGCCATTGCCAGCGCGATGAGCACGCCGACGACCACGATCACCCAGCCCAGCCACGACACGGCCGCAAGCCACGGCTGGACAATCAGCACAACGCCAAACCCGAGAAACACCAGCCCCTTGAGCAACTCCATCACGA
>JBMNOF010000118.1:0-5660 GCA_050942925.1 Candidatus Spyradocola sp. | reverse complement strand
TTTGGACGCGTCGAAGAACGAGGCGGCGCATGCGCCCTTCGAGGATTACTACGGGGACGTGTATGAAATGGGCGGCTGGCTGAACTTCGCCTGTCCGGGCAACATCCGCGAGGTCCACGGGATTGGCGCGGGCGGCTGGCCGAGCCAAACCAACGGCAGTTACGGCGGCTCCGGCGTGCTGGTGCTGCGCGTGAAGATGGAATAGGGGGGGAGAACTTGCTCATCAAGCAGGGCGGCGCGGGCGGCGGCGTGGACGCCAGCGGAAAGCCGAATATTACTTTTGATGGAAAGTGGTCAGGATGGCACGTGGAATTTTACGGCGGAGAGGCCTATTGGGAAGCGCTCTTCCAAACCTCTGGAACACTCAGCGTTCGAGGGCAATACACCGCGGACGCTTGGGGTATCGGGGGAGGCGGGGCTTCTGGTCAGTATTACCAGGGAGGATATACCTACACGACCGGCGGCGGGAGCGGATATACGAACATGACAACAGGGCTGTCGCTAACGGGAAGCATGGCGGTGACAATCGGGGCAGGTGCTACGACACAGAGAACCTTGGGCAATACAGAACGAGAGGGTGGAAAAGGAGGAACAACCAGTTTTATGAGCTTAAGCTGTGCAGGAGGCAACGGAGGGCGCGGGGATTCCGTTTCCGGGGGTGCGGGTGGGTCCAATGGCTCGGGCAGTGGCAACGGCGGCTCAAACGGCTCGCCTGGCGATGGCAAGATCATGAGCAAGTTTTGGTCGGCCGAACACAACACGGAATACGGGGCAGGCGGAACCTCGGCATATAACACGGGCGGAGGCGGCGGAGGTTACCTGGAAGTCGGAAAGAGTGGAGGGCCGGCGGGACATGGATTCGGGGGAGGCGGCGGAAGCACGGAAGGGTATAGCGAATACCAAGGAAAAGCTGGATGCCTGCTCTTGCGCATCCCAGCATAAGGAGGAAAAACCATGGCGACCTACATTGCAAAGAACGCAGACGGGGAACAGGTCAACCTGGTGGAGATCGAGCCCGAGCAGATCCCGGGCTGGGAACAGCTTACGGGTCTGACGCTGGAGCCCTTGCCCGATCCCGAACCCACCACCGAGCCCGATCCCCTGGAGATGGAGCGGGCGCTGAATCTTTTGGGGGGTGAAGACGAGAGATGAGTAAGGCGAGGGAAGACATCTACGAGCAGGCGGAAGACCTTCGCGCGGGCACGCAGGCGCTGGCCACGGCCGCGCCGGACGACGTGGTCCTGGAGCAGCCCTATGCGCTCTACGACGAGTGGAGCGGGGACGGCGTGGCCTACGAAGCGGGCGACGTCCGGCAGCGCGGCGGCCTGCTCTACCGCTGCGTGCAGGCGCACACGTCGCAGGCGACCTGGACGCCGGAGGACGCGGCTTCGCTGTGGACGCGCATTGCGGACCCGGCGCAGGAGTGGCCGGAGTGGATCCAGCCGACCGGCGCGCACAACGCGTACGCGAAGGGCGCCAAGGTCACGCACGCCGGCAAGCGCTGGGTGAGCGACGTGGACGCCAACGTCTGGGAGCCGGGCGTCTACGGCTGGACGGAGCACATCGAGGAGGGCGAGGCATGATCTGGAAGAAGCGCAACGGAAAGGCCGCCCCACGGGAGGCGGTCGAGGCGGCGGAGCGGGGCGCGGCGGAATTCGCCGTCCCCGTGGGCATCCTGCTGGGCACGGTCGAGTGCGAGAGCGACTTCCGCCTGGACGCGGTCAGCTCCGCCGGGGCGGTCGGTCCCTGCCAGTTCCTGCCCAAGTATGCGGAGGACTACTACCGCTACGCGGGCTTTCGCTTTGACCTCGAGTCCTGGGAGAGCATCATCGGCATGGCGGCGGTCTACGCCTACTATGCGAAGCTCGGCCAGGAGCGCTTCGGCTACACGGGCGAGGACGGCTGGCGCTACGCGCTGCTGTCCCACCGCTACGGGCAGAACTCCCGCCAGGCCAAGACCCTGGACTGCACGACCGACCGCATCCGGGACGTGGAAGGGATGATGCGCGCCAACGGCCTCTGGTACGAGGAGGACGACGAGGCGGAAAAAGAGGAGGAGAAGGCGATGCTCGACGCGGAAAAGACCGCCAAAGCGGCGGCCAAGTGGGCGCTCTCCAAGGTCGGCTGCCGCTACTCGCAGGCCGAGCGCACGAAGAAGGACGTGTTCGACTGCTCGAGCCTGGTGGCGCGGGCCTACAGCGCGCAGGGCGTATCCTGGGATCTCGTGGGCAGCGAGGTGCCCAATAGCACGCAGGAGGTGTACAGCGACCAGTTTTTGCTGCTCTGGCCGGAAGACTACGACGACATCGGCAAAACCTTGGGCGGCAAGGACGTGCTGAAAAAGGCCGCGCAGCCCGGGGACCTGCAGTTCCTCTGCACGGACGCAGATACCACGCGCTCCAACCGCATCACGCACGTGGCGATGGTCGCAGGAAAGGACGAGATCGTCCACGCCCGCTCGACCAAGTACGGCGTGCGCACAGACCTCCTGACGCTCTACGCGGGCAAGGTCTGCGCCGTGGTCCGCTTCGACCCCAGCGCCCCGCTGCGCCGCGGGATGCGCGGCCTGCGCGTCAAGGTCCTGCAGGAGGAGCTGATCGCCCAGGGCGCGGACATCGAGGCGGACGGGATCTTCGGGCCCGCGACCGAGAAGGCCGCCGACCGCTACGGGGTGGGCTGAGATGGACTACAACTACATTCTGGACATCGCGCTCCGCTGGCTGATCCCGGCCGCGTGCGCCGGCATCACGGGATGGGCTGCGGCGCAGGTGGCGCACGCCCGCGCCGTGCAGAAGGCGGAGGACCGCAAGGCCGAGGCCGTGCGCCTGGGCGTGCAGGCGCTGCTGCGGGACCGGCTCATCTGGGCGCACGACCACTACATGCAGAAGGGGTGCTACCCCATCTACGCCCGGGAAAACGTGGAGGAGATGTACACGCGCTACCACGCCCTGGGCGGCAACGGCACGGTGACGAGCCTGGTACACGAGCTGGACGGCCTGCCCACGGAGCCGCGCTGAGGCCCGGGGAGAGGAGAAGGGAGGGAGGACATGGTATACAGCGCGGAGAACATGGCGCAGGTGGAGCTCGGCCGGCAGGGCGAGCACCTGGCCCGCACGGTGCAGATCGACGTGAGCTGCCTGCAGCGGGCCTTCCCCGAGGCGGCGTTTGCGCTGGTCTACCGCCGCCCGCACGAGGCGGCGCTCTACATCGCCGAGACGGAGCTGATCGGGCCGCTGCTGACCTGGGCAGTCCCCTCTCAGGCCACGCAGAAGGCCGGCACGGGCCGGCTGGAGGTGCGCGCCATGGTCGGCGAAACCGTGGCCAAGAGCGTGACCGCCAGGACGCGCGTGGAGGAGAGCCTGACCGGCGCGGGCGAAACCCCGCCGGAGTCCGCGGGCGACTGGGTGGGGAAGGTGCTGGACGCCGCGGAGCGCGCCGAGGCCGCCGCAGACCGGGCCGAGCAGGCCGGCGGGGCGGCCCTGCCGCCCATGACGCCGGCGGACGCGGGCAGCGTGCTCGCCGTCAACGCCGACGGCACAGGCTACACATTCCTGGCAATCGCCTCGGACGCGGAGACGGACGAGGCTTTGCAAGACGCATTTTCCAAATCGGACGACAAAACGGAGGAAGAAAAGTATGGCGTATGACGTGAACAAACTCGTAAAGCTGCAGGGACTGAAGGACCTGGCCACGCAGGTCAAGAGCGAGCTGGCCGCCCTGTCCACCCGCATCGACGACATCGTCTCCACGGGCGGAGAGCCCAACGTCCTGACCGGCGTGAAGGTCAACGGCACGACCCTGTCCATCGTCGAAAAGATGGTGGACATCCTCATCGCCACGGGCACGGCCAACGGCACCCTCGCCGTGAACGGCGTTGACGTGGCCATTAAAGGCCTGGCCGCGCTGGCCTACAAGGCGCAGGTTTCGCAGGCGGACCTCGACGCGGCGCTGCAGGCCGTGCTCGGCAACGTGACCACGCTGGTCGGCGCCGATACGGGCAAGAGCGCCCGCGCCATCGCCAACGAGGAGCTGGCCGCGCAGCTCATCCCGGAGAGCGCCAAGGACAGCCTGGACACGTTGCAGGAAATCGCCGCCTGGATCCAGGAGCATCCCGACGATGCCAGCGCCATGAACGCGGCCATTGAGGCGCTGCAGGCCGTCACCGCGGGCATCGGCGGCGAGGAGGACGACTACGCGACGGTCGTGGCCGCCATCGAGGGCAAGATTTCTGCCGCGCAGGCCGCCATCTACGCCGCGATCACGGCGGGCGGGACGAACGGACACCTCGACGTGAACGGCACGGACATCACCGTCTACACGCACCCCGCGCACACGCCCCAGGCGAGCGGCCTGTACAAGATCACCGTGGACGCCGAGGGCCACGTCTCCGCGGCTGCGGCGGTGGAAAAGGCGGACATCACGGGCCTGGGCATCCCCGCGCAGGACACCACCTACGCGCCCGCGGTGGCGGGCGGCGCCAACGGCCTGCTGACCGGCGCGGACAAGCAGAAGCTGGACGGCGTCGCCGAGGGCGCGACCAAGGTCGAGGGCAGCACGACCGCGGGCAACATCAAGATCAACGGCGCGGAGACCCCCGTCGTGCAGATCGCGACGGACACCGAGGTCACGGAGATGATCGGCGAGGTCTTCCCGGCCGCGTAACCCAGAGGGGCGGGCCTTTTGCGGGCCCGCCCCGCATTTTTGCAGAAGGGGGGAGAGGAAATGCCGACCAAACTCGCCGCGCTCGCCGCCCTGCGGCAGGGGCTGCTGGCGGCAAAGACCTATGCGGCCGAGCAGATCTCGGCCCTGGCCGAGGCGGTGTCCGGCCTGCTGGAGGATCTGGAGGCGTCCAAGGCGGAGAAGTCGCAGAGCCTGAGCGCGGACCTTCCGGCCGCCGGCTGGAGCGGCGCCGGGCCGTACACGCAAACCGTGCAGGTCGCGGGCGTCACCGCCGACACGAACGCCCTGCTGGACTTCGCCCACGCAGAGAACGACGCCGCGGAAAAGACGCGCGCCGCAGCCTGGGCGTGCATCACCTGCTTTACGCCCGGCGCGGGGACGATCACGGCCACGTGCCTTGGCAGCAAGCCCACGACGGACCTAACCTTGCGCATCATTTTGCTGGGGTGAAAGGAGAAACGAACGATGCTGTTTAAGATGAACCCCTCGTTCGGGGGGGGGGGTGGACGTTTTGGACGCCCCGAAGATAACGTTTGACGGAAGCTGGCTGCCGTGGCACATCGATTTCTACGACTCCGTGCCTTACTGGGAGGCGTGGTTCTTCAGCTCCGGCACGCTGACGCTTTCCCAGGACTATGTGATCGACGCCTGGGGCCTGGGCGGCGGCGGTGCGACGGCGCGCGCGGACACCTCGCCCGGCGGGGCGGGCGTGCCGGCCATGGCGCTGGGCTGCAGCGTGCCGGCGGGGAATGTGGCTGTGACCATTGGCGCGGGGGCGAAGGCCACGGACGGCGGCGATTATGGCGCGAAAAGGGGCGGCAATATGGCCTTTGGCGGCCATCTTACGGCGCAGGGCGGGCAATACGCGGACGAAGAAGCGGAGCACGACTACGGCGCCTACAATAGGTTTTTGGACGCGTCGAAGAACGAGGCGGCGCATGCGCCCTTCGAGGATTACTACGGGGACGTGTATGAAATGG
>JBMNOF010000117.1:0-5665 GCA_050942925.1 Candidatus Spyradocola sp. | reverse complement strand
CCTGCCGATGCAGGGGGCCTTTTTTGCGTCTTTTTGGGGGAAAATCCGGGCGGTGGGCGCTTAGAGTCCGCGCTCGCGCCGGAGGATCGAGGCGATCTCCTCCGGCCGGAGCACCCGGCCCGTGCTGACCACCTTTTCATCCACGACCAGGGCGGGCGTAGACAGGACGCCGCGGGCGGCAATGACCGCGTAATCCGTGACGAGGTGGACCTCGTCGGACAGGCCGAGGGAGGCGAGGGCCTCCTTGGTGTTTTTCTCCAGGGCATGGCACTTTGCACAGCCGCCCCCCAGAACCTGGATTCCGCCGGGCTCTACGGTTGCGGACTCCGATGCGCAGCCGCAGCACGCGGGCTTCGGCTCTTCCTTCTTTTTGATGAAGCGAAACAGATCCATGGAAATATCCTCCTTACACAAACAAGAATTGCAGGGCATTGAACAGGAAGCCGACCAAGAGAATCCCCAGCGTACAGATTCCCAGGAACGCCGCCAGGAGCTTGGGCTTGACGGCCTTGCGCAGCATCACCAGGGACGGCAGGGAGAGCGTCGTGACGCCCATCATGAAGCTGAGGACCGTACCCAGCTGGGCGCCCTTGGACAGCAGTGCCTCTGCGATGGGGATGGTGCCGAAGATGTCCGCGTACAGGGGAATGCCGACGATCGTGGCAAGGACGACGCTAAAGGGGTTTTTCCCTCCGAGCACCGTCTCCACCCACGCCTGGGGAATCCAGTTGTGGATCACCGCGCCGACGCCCACGCCCAACAGGATGAACGGGAAGACCTTGCGCAGCGTAGAGGTCATCTGCTCCCAGGCGCTGCGCAAGCGCTCCTTCTGCGTCGGGGCGGGGGCGTCGATCTCCACGCTCTTCCCCGCGTTGCGGATAAAGGGCTCGACCTCCTGCTCCAGGTGCAGCTTTTCGATCAAGGTGCCCCCCGCCACCGCGACGACCAGCCCCAGCAGGACGTAGGCGACGGCGACCTTTGTCCCGAAGATGCTCATCAGCAGCACGAGGCTGCCCAGATCCACCATGGGCGAGGAGATCAGGAAGGAAAACGTCACCCCCAGCGGCAGGCCCGCGCTGGTAAAGCCGATGAACAGCGGGATGGACGAGCAGGAGCAAAACGGCGTGACCGTGCCCAACAGCGCCGCTGCGCCGTTCGCGCCCAAGCCGTGGAAGCGCGAGAGGATCTTCTTGCTGCGCTCCGGCGGGAAATAGGTCTGGATATAGGAGATGACGAAGATGAGCACGCACAGGAGCACCGTGATTTTTCCCACGTCGTACAGGAAGAACTGCACGCTCCCGCCGAGCCGCGTCGTGATGTCCAGGCCCGACGCGGTCAGCAACCGGCCGATCCACGCGTTGAGCCACTGCATGCCCAGGACCTGGTTCTGAAAAAACTGCCACATGGCCCTCACCTCCGCTCCGTCTCAGCCTGCGGCGCGGCTGCGCCGCCTGCCAAGCCGTCAATGAAGTCCCGAAACGCGGTCAGCGTTTCCTCGTTCAGGGAGTACCAGCTCCACTTTCCCTCCCGCCGGACCCGCACAAGCTCGCACTCGCACAGGACCTTCATGTGGTGGGACAGCGTGGGTTGGGTGATGCTGAACTGCTCCAACAACTTGCAGGCGCACATCTCCCCTCCCAAGAGCGATCGGACAATGCGCAGGCGGTTGCTGTCGCTGAGCGCCTTGCAAATACAGGCCGCGTCCATTTCTACCATCCTGCATTCCTCCTCTCAAATAGATGATGATCTATGCGTAGAAGTATAGCACTCAAATAGACGATTGTCAATGTATTGAGCAAAAAAAAGAGCAAACCGGGCGGGAGCCGGTTTGCTCTTTTCGGAGAAAGTACAACAGGATCAGGGCAGGGTGTTGCCCGCGGCGAGGTAGAGGTCGTACCACTCCTGGCGGGTCAGGACGATGTCCGCGGCGCGCAGGCAGTCGCGCAGGCGGGCGAGGTTCATGGTGCCCACGATGGGCTGGAAGCGGGCCGGGTGGCGCAGGAGCCAGGCCAGGGCGATGGTGGTGTTGGAGACGCCGTACTTCTTGGCCAGGGCGTCGATGGCGGCATTGAGGGCGGGGTACTTCTCGCTGCCGAGGAACACGCCGCCGAAGAACCCGTACTGGAAGGGGGACCAAGGCTGGATGGTGATTTCGTGCAGGCGGCAGTAGTCCAGGACCGAGCCGTCGCGGTCCAGGGCAGCGTCCTCGCCGGTGTTGACGTGCAGGCCCGCGGAGATCGGGCCGCAGCAGGCCAGGGAGAGCTGGATCTGGTTGGCGGCGATGGGCATGGGCATGAACTTCTGCAGGAGGGCCATCTGCATGGGATTCTGGTTGGAGACGCCGAAGTGGCGGACCTTGCCGCTGGCCTTGAGTTCGCAGAAGGCCTCGGCGACCTCCTCAGGCTCCATGAGGGCGTCCGGGCGGTGCAGGAGCAGCACGTCCAGGCACTCCACGTTCAGGCGCTTGAGGCTCTCGTCCACGCTGCGCAGGATGTGCTCGCGGGAGAAGTCGTAGCGCTTTCCCGGGACGATGCCGCACTTGGACTGCAGGATCAATTCCTCGCGCGGAATGCCGGCGATGGCCTTGCCAAAGAGCTCCTCGCAGGCGCCGCCGCCGTAGATGTCGGCATGGTCAAAGAAGTTGGCGCCGTATTCCAGCGCGGTCCGGACGTATTCCTTTGCGCCGCGCTCGTCCAGCGCGGTCAGGCGCATGCAGCCCAGCGCCACCGCCGGGACCGCAAGGCCGGTCTTTCCCAAGGGGACGGTTCGCATAACTCGCTTCCTCCTATCTTCTCTCTTTTCACTCGGAGAGGGTCTTGTGCGCCGCGGCGAGCTGCTCGCGGATGTGCAGATGCTGGGGACACTTCTTTTCGCAGGCGCCGCACTGGACGCAGGCGGAGGCGTTCTGGAAGTTCAGCCACTCCTCCTTGCCGATGCGGGCGTAGTTGTCCTTGGCGAACTGCGTCAGGCCGTAGACGCGGTGGTAGTTCATCATCTTAAAGATCTCGGGGATGTTGATGCCCTTGGGGCAGGGCATGCAGTAGTTGCAGCCCGTGCAGTAGAGGTCTGCCAGGCGGCGGTTCTCCTCCAGGGACGCGGCGATGCGCGCCTCCTCCTCCGCGGTGAGGGGCTCCATGTTGCTGGCGACGGCGGCGTTCTCCTCGACCATCTCCATGGTGCTCATGCCGGAGAGCGCGATGTTGACGTTCTTGTTGTTCATGACGAAGCGCAGGGCCATCTCCGCCGAGGACTGCACCTTGCCCGGGAGCAAATCCTGGATGACCTTGGAGGGGGCGCCGAGGCGGCCGCCGCCCACCGGGCCCATGATCGTCACGCCCAGGCCCTGCTCGTGCGCATAGGCGATGGCGTCCTCATTGGCGCGGTCGAGCAGGTTGTACTGGCAGAGCACGGAGGCAAACACGCCCTCGCCGCGCTTGATGATCTCGATCATGTTTTCCGGAACGTCGTGGAAGGAGAAGGAGATGTGGCGGAGCACGCCCTGCTCGTGCAGCTTCTTGGCGCGGGTGAGCGGGCCGTCCGGCGTGTCGATCCGATGGAGGAACTTGTCCAGGGAGATCCCCCACATGTGGTAAAAATCGATGTAGTCCGTGTCCAGCTTGCGCAGGGACTCCGCCACCTTGCGCTCCAGGTCATCGCCGGAGGCCTCCTCGCTGGGGTACTTGGTGGACAGGTAGACCTTGTCCCGCCGGCCCTTGAGCGCCTTGCCCACGATGATCTCCGACTGCCGGTCGCAATAGCCCGGCGCGGTGTCGAAGTAGTTGACCCCGAGCTCCATGGCCCGGTGCATCATGCGGATGCTCTCCTCCTCGTCAAACACCTTCTTGCCGTTGATTTCGCGGCTCGGAAAGCGCATGCAGCCAAAGCCCAGGCGGGAAACCTGGATGCCGGTCTTGCCAAATTCCGTGTATTGCACAATACCGCCCCTTTCTCCGTTTTTCCGAATGTCATGACATAGTATTGCAGAACTGCGTGAATCTGTCAAGGGATGGCGGAAAATTTTCCCGATCTTCCCGCTGCGCAAGACGAAAAGGCCGCGCCCCAAAGCCGAGTTTGGGGTGCGGTCTGCGCGGAGCGTCAATCGAGGATGCCGTGGATGGGGTTGTTGCGCATGGCCGCGCCGCGCTCGTAGCGGGTGGTCAATTCCAGGGTGCGGTTGGCGGCGCTGGCGGTTTCAAAGCCGGTCATGATCTCCAGGACGTGGAGGGTCTGCTTCCAGGAGGCGCGGGCTTCGCGGCCGTCCGAGAGGGCCTTGGCCATGTCGGCCAGGCCGAGGGCGCGGCTATTCTCCTTGTAGTCGAAGAGCAGGGGCATGTCCATGAGCTCGCCCTGCTCCGGGCGCAGGAGCCGGATCGGGCCGCCGAAGGTATTGGGGTCCGGGCAGATCAGGGTGCCCTTTGTGCCGTAGACCTCCAGGCGCGCCTGGCCCTGGTTGTAGACGTCAAAGGTGGTGAAGATCGTGCCGACCGCGCCGCAGGCAAAGTCCAGGATGCCGGCCACGTACGTGGGCACGTCGACGGTGATGTCCGTGCCGCACTTGGGGGCGCTGGTGATCGTGCGGTGCGGGAAGGTGGTCTTGGTGCGGCCCATGAGGCTGCGCACGCCGCCCAGGAGGTTGACCAGGGCCGTGACGTAATAGGGGCCCATGTCCAGCATGGGGCCGCCGCCGCGCTTGTAATAGAACTCCGGGTCCGGGTGCCAGCTCTCGTGGCCGCGGCAGATCATGAAGGCGGCGGCGCCCACGGGGTCGCCGATGAAGCCGTCGTCGATGAGCTTGCGGCAGGTCTGGATTCCGGCGCCGAGGAAGGTATCCGGCGCGCCGCCGAGCAGGAGGCCCTTTTCCTGCGCGATCTCCACGAGCTCCTTCCCGAGCGCAAACGTCGCGGCAAGGGGCTTTTCGGAGTAGACGTGCTTGCCGGCGAGGAGCGCGGCCTTGGTCACGCCGTAGTGCTCGTCCGGGCGGGTGAGGTTGAGGACGATATCGACCTCCGGGTCGGCAAAGGCCTCGTACATGTCGTTGTAGATGCGGGGGACGTTCCACTTCTTCTTGGCGGCCTCGGCCTTTTCGCGCACGAGGTCGCACACGCCCGTCAGCTCGATTTCCTGGAAGGTCTGCGTGATGTTCTGCAGGTAGATGCCGCTGATGTCGCCGGTGCCGATCATCGCGATTTTTACGGTCTTGGGCATGGTTCTCTCCTCGCCTCCCGATCAATACATCTTGGCGGTGTTTTCAAACCGCACGGTGGACAAATTGTGCGCCACGGCATAGGCCTTGCCCTCTGCGGCCCAGAGCATGCCGCGCTCCATGAGCAGCTCGGCCGCGGGCGACTTTTCAAACACGTCGTCGTGGTGGCCGAGGGAGTTGTAGAACACGCGGCCGTTGCCCCAGAACTTGGTCCAGGCCACCGGCATGTCCACGGGCTTGTTGGAGATGTGGTAATAGGGCACCACCGGGAAGCGCGTCGTGGCCAGGACCTCGATGGCGGGGTCCACGTGCAGGTAGTAGTGCTCGGAGCAGACGGGGAAGTCCTCGATGCCCTCGACGATGGGCGAGGAGCCGTGGCGGATGTTGACCATGTAGTCGATGCCGTCTCCGCCGGGGTGCGAGACCCACTGGCCGCCGGTCATGAACTGCCACTCCGTGTCC
>JBMNOF010000016.1:0-29361 GCA_050942925.1 Candidatus Spyradocola sp. | reverse complement strand
GCCTGTTTGGAACGGAAAACCGCATATATATCCCCATTGAGGAGATTCCCGAATACGTGCGGAACGCATTCCTCGCGGCAGAAGATGTGCGATTCTATTCCCATCACGGCGTAGATCCGATCCGCATTCTTGGCGCGTTGGTTGCGAATCTGCGCTCCGGCGACCTTTCGCAGGGCGCAAGCACCATCACGCAGCAGCTCGTAAAAAATACCCACCTGACGGCGGAAAAGACCTGGTCGCGCAAGCTGGAAGAGGCCATCCTGGCCCTCAAGGTGGAACGCGCCTATACCAAGGACCAGATCCTGGAAATGTATGTAAACTGCGTGTACTTTGGCAACGGCGCCTACGGAATCGGAATGGCTGCCTATGCCTATTTCGATAAACCAGTGCAGGAGCTGACGCTGACCGAAGCCGCCGCGCTCGCCGCAACCCTCAAGGCGCCTTCCAACTATGCGCCGCACATTGAACCGGAAAACAATGCGCGCCGCCGCGCGCAAATTCTCACCACCATGGCGGAGGAAGGATTCATCACAGCAGAACAGGCGGAGGAAGCTAAATCGGAACCGCTGGTTTTGCAGCCCGGCGGCGAGGATTTGATAGAGGGTTCCTGGTATCTGGACGCCGTGCTGGAGGAAGCCGAGACGCGCCTAGGAAAGACCTCGGAAGAAATTCTGGAGATGGGCTTGCGCATCTATACGGGGCTGGATAGCCGCGTGCAGGCGGCTTGCGATGCGGTATTCACGGATTCCTCCCTCTTCCCTGCGGACAGCGCCGACGGCACGCCTTGCCAAAGCGCACTGGTCCTCATGGACAGCCAAACGGGAGACGTGCTCGCCATGGTCGGCGGCCGGGAATACGAGGTGCGGCGGGGCTTTAACCGTGTGACGGATGGAGCGCGCCAACCGGGTTCTACGCTCAAGCCTCTGGCCGTATATGCTCCAGCACTGGAACGGCGAATCGCAACGCCCGCGACGGTCCTCCTGGATGAACCGACGGACTTTCAGGGATATAGCCCAAAGAATTACGGCGACGTCTACTATGGCCCCGTGACGCTGCGCACGGCGGCGGCGCGCTCGCTCAACGTGCCGGCCGTCCGCTTGCTCGACCAGATGGGCGGTTCCGCAGGGTATGAAAGCCTTCTGCGATTCCGCATCCAGCCGGACGAGACGGACACGGGACTGTCGCTGGCCGTGGGTTCCATGAAGCAAGGCGTGACGCCCCTGCGCCTCTGCGCAGCGTACGCAAGCCTTTCAGCCTCCGGTGCTTATCAGGAGCCCGTCTTGATTCGCCGGATTGAGGACAGCGAAGGCAAGGTCCTCTACGAGGCGGAGTCGGAACCGGAGCAGGTCCTCGAGGAAAGCGTCGCCTATGTCCTGACGAATCTGCTGCGCTCCGCAGCCACGTGGGGAACGGCAAAGACGCTGAATGCGCTGGAGATTCCGATTGCGGCAAAGACCGGCACGGTTGACTTTGCGGATGGAAGCAATCGGGACGCTTGGGCGGCGGCGTACACGCCGAGTCTTGCCGCGGTGTGCTGGATGGGATTTGATCAGACGGATGCTGCCCACGCGCTGCCCGGGTCGGTCACGGGGGGAAAGCAGCCTGCACAGCTTCTGCTCGCGGTGCTTTCCCAGCTGGAATTGCCGGCGGAGGAGTTTGCCGAGCCAAAGGAAGGCGTGACATGGGCCGCCCTGGATGGAAAGACGCTGCTGCAGGCGGAAGGGCAAGCCGCCCTTGCGGGACCCTATACGCTGGAAGAGGATGTCGTCTGGGAGGTTTTCGTTTCGGGAACGGAGCCGACCGTCGTTTCCGATCTTCGGACGCTGCCGCAAGCGCCGTCGAACCTCACGGTGGAATCCGGAGAAAATGGCCTGCCGCTTCTGCGCTTCACGGCTCCGGATGCGGGCGCGGTCTACCACATCTATCGCTCTTACCGAGACAGTGCGCACGAAATTGCGCAGGTGCAGGCCGATGAAACCGGAAGCGTCGTCTTCCTGGATGAGAGCGCGCAAAGACTTTACACCTACGCGTACTTCGTTGTGGCAGAGTTTCCGGACACAGGCCTGCTCTCGGAGAGCTCCGCGAGCGTTTCCTACACGGTTCCCCTCCTGCCCTTTGCCCTGCCCTGGGACTTTGGCCTCTCCCCGACCGAGACGCCGGCGCCCAGCCCGCAGGAAGAGCCGGAGGCGTCCACCCCTGCGGCCACGGAACCCCCAGCGCCGGACGAACCTACCCCGGAGCCCGTGGAAACGCCGGAACCCCCTGACGCGAGAACAAGCCGCCCCTCTATCTCATAGAGGGGCGGCTTGCTGCATTTACGCCTCTTCGGCGGGGATGTCGTCGTATTCGTGCAAATCCATGTTGAGACTGCGCGCAAGATCGATGGCGCGCTCGCGGGGAACCGTGTTGAAGACCGTGTAGGTCTTGTTCAGCGCCGTATCCAGCAGGGTTTTGGCTTCCTCCACGCGGCCCTGATCGATGCGGATGCGCGCAAGGTAGGTCAGCGTGTCAAACTGGGTGGGCCGGATGGTCAGCGCCTTCTCAAACATCTTTTCGGCCTCCTCCACCTGACCGGTGCGGTAGAGAACCTGGCCGAGGTTGTCCACAATGGACGCGTCCGTGTCGTCATAGGCATACGCGCGGCGGTTGAAGTCCAGTGCTTCTGCATAGTCGCCGGTCTCGTCGCCCTTGGCGATGAGCAGAAAGCCCAAGGTGCTGTAGACGTTCACGGTTTGGACCTTCTCAAAGATCTTGCGGTAGATGTCCAGCGCATGGTCGATGTTTCCCTGCTTCCAGTAGGCCAGCCCGAGGTTTTGATAGACGATGCTCCACTGTTCGGGAGAGAGCTTGCACTTGCGGGCGGTGCGCAGCACTTCAACCGCCTTGTCATAGTTCTTCTCCCGGCGCATCAACAGCAGCCCGTACGCGGCAAGGACATTCGGCAGCGTACACCCCTTTGCATAGGCCTTTTCATAGTACGGCAGCGCCTTGTCCTCAAAGTGAAACATGTGCAGCGTATAGCCGATCTTTCCCTGAAAGTTCCCCTTTGCCATGAACCTCAATTCCTCTCTTTTCCATCTTTTTCCTCTGCCAGTCGATGCAACCGGCGCTGCAGGCGCGCACGGCGTTGGAGGAGCGCGTTCCGTTCCGCCTCATCCCGGCTAAGGGCCAGCGCCAAATCCGCATATCGCAGTGCGCGGGCCGGGTCCTTGAGCCGATGCTCGTAGAGCTTGGCCATCTCCACATAGGGGAAGGTTCCCCCCGCCCCAGAGGCCGCCATTTCTTCCATCAAGTGCAGGGCGTCCTGCGTGCGCCCCTGCCGCTGGTACAGGCGGTGGAGCGCTTGCCCCGCGCGCACTCGGCAGTTTCCCGCCACGACCTTGGCATAACACCGTTCCGCGACTTCTGCCCGCCCTGCGCGGTCATAGATCCGTCCCACGGCGTACAGGTCCGGAAAATACATCTGCCCCTCCGGCTCGTCGTGCGCCTTGACCAGCGCGTTGAGCAGGAGCGCCATGGCGCGCACGTCCTGCAGGTTGTGCGCAAACACGCGGCGCAGAGGGCCTTCCTCACGCGTCCGCAGAAATTGCGCCCACATTGCGGGGACCTCCCGCCCGGGGATATCGTCCCTGCGCGGCGTCCCAAGGATCTTCTCCTCCAAATCCCCGAGCGAACAGGCGCGCAGCCGCAGCTTGTAAAGCCTGCGCGCCGGATGCACGAGGTCCAGGTGCGCCAGATCTTGCCAAGGCGCGCGCAGGCGGTACAGCGTGCAGCGGCTTGTGAGCAAGGGAAGATCGAAGCTTTTTCCGTTAAACGTTACGACGGCGCGCTTCCCTGCAAACATCGGGAGCAGATGGCGCAGCAGGTCTTCCTCCTCGTCATAGTCGCGCAGGTAGAACTGCGTGATCCGCATGTTCTCCCCCTGGACTTCGCCCACGCCCACCTCAAAGGCAATGGTCCCCACGCCGCCCGAGAGCCCGGTCGTCTCCGTATCGAGAAAGAGCAGCTCTTCCGGTCGAAGGTGCAGGCCCGCAAATGCGGCGCCCCCCATCAGCTCCAGGGCGTTATCGGAAAGACGAAGGGCGGGGATCGCCACATCCTGGACGAGCTTGGCGCAGGCAGCCGGCGGGGCAGGAGCAGCCGCCGATGTCTCCTTCCGTTCCGAGGCGATTTTCTTCAGCCTATCCCGCAAATTGCTCATCGAGTAACCTCCCGATCAGGGTTACGGCGTCGCGCTTTCCGTTTTCAGACGGCGTGCCGATGCAGGAGGGACAGCCCTTCTCGCAGGGGCAGGAGGCGATCGTCTCCCGAGCGCGTTCCAAGAGCACGGGCATCATGTCAAAGGCCTTGTCTGCCAGACCCACGCCGCCGGTCACAGTGTCGTAAAGGTAGAGCGTCGGCCGGTCGGTGAAGGGGTCCTTGACGTGATAGCGCACGGCAATGTCCCAAGTCGCGCACATGAGGTATAGCGGGGCGAGCATGGACAGCGCATGCGCTACGCCGGCCATTGCGCCGTGCGCGTCCTCGCTCTCCAACCCCGCGAAGAGTTCATCGGGGAGCGAAAGCCAGCAGGCCGTGGTGTGCATCTCCAACTCCGGAAGGTTCACCTCGCCATAGCCCAGGTTTTCGTGCGTGTCAAACTTCATCTTTTTGAACATCGTGACCAAGGAGGACACGAGAACCTCACCAAAGGCGCAGCAGCCGCGGCGCTTGAACTCGTCCAGGACCCGGAGCGAGACGGAAAGGTCTGCATCCGTGTAATAGTCCACATCCACGTGCTTGATATAGGCGCGCTTGGCGGGGAAATCGAGCTTTTCCACCTGATACTGTGTGGCATTGTGCAGGTAGATGGCGCGGTCGTGCAGGAGCATGGGGACGGTGTACCGGTCCATTTCCCCGATGACCTCGTGATGGCTCGGGTCGGTAATGTCGATGATGAGGAAGTTTTCGTCCAGCGCCGTGCGCAGGGAGACATCGGAGGCAGGAAATTCCTCCGCCATCCAGTGGTACTTTCCTCCTGCCAAGTGGAGAATGTGCTCCTCCTCCAGGTACTGAAGCATGTCCTGCGTGCCCTCGTTTCCGCCGAAGAGCTCGTCCTGCGAAAAGGGCAGCTCATAGGCAGCGCACTTGAGGTGATTGAGAAGGATGTACAGGTTGTCCGGGTTGATGAGCGCGTGTTCGGGCGACTGCTGAAAGAAGTACTCCGGATGGTTGACGATGTATTGATCCTGCGGCGCGGAAGACGCTACAAAAAACGTCACGCTGGTGGACTTTCGCCTTCCAGCGCGGCCCGCCTGCTGCCAAGTGCTGGCCACGCTGCCGGGGTACCCGCAAAGGACGCAGGCTTCCAGCTGCCCGATGTCGATGCCCAGCTCCAGGGCGTTGGTGGAGACGACGGCCTTGACGGAACCGTCGCGCAGCCCGCGCTCAATCTCCCGGCGCAGGGTGGGAAGGTATCCGCCGCGGTAGCCGCGAACGGCGTCGTCCCGCCCGAGCTGGTCGCGGACCAGGCGCTTGAGATAGGTCGTGAGGACCTCTACGTTCAGCCGGCTCCGCGCAAACGTGATGGAATAGATGTCGTTCTTTAGGAGGGAGGACGCGATGCGCCGCGCATGCGTCACAGCGCCGGCGCGGATGCCGAGCTGTTCATTGAGCACGGGCGGATTGTAGAAGATGACGTGCCGCTCCCCCATGGGCGCGCCGTTTTCATCGATGAGTTCCGTGGGCGTGCCCGTCAAGCGCGCGGCGAGCTCCCCAGGGTTGGCAATGGTCGCGGAGCAGCAAACGAACTGCGGATTCGCCCCGTAAAACGCACAGATGCGCCGGAGCCTCCGGATGACGTTTGCCAAATTGGACCCAAACACGCCGCGATAGGCGTGGATTTCGTCGATGACCACATAGCGCAGATTCTCAAAGAGCTTGACCCACTTGGTGTGGTGCGGAAGAATCCCCGAGTGAAGCATGTCCGGATTGGTGAGCACAATATGTCCGGCAAGGCGCACGGCGTTGCGCGCATTTACCGGCGTGTCGCCATCGTATGTGAACGCCTTGACTTCCTCCCCCATGTCGGCGATGAATTCGTTGATCTCCGCATTTTGATCGGCGGCAAGCGCTTTTGTGGGGAAGAGATAGATGGCGCGGGCGTTTCGGTCCCGAAGAATGGTCTCCAGCACCGGGAGGTTATAGCAATAGGTCTTTCCGGAAGCCGTCGGCGTGACGACGGTGATGCTTTTCCCCGCAAGGGCCGCGTCCACGGCACGCCGCTGGTGCGTATAGAGCTGATAGATTCCCCGCTTGTGCAGCGCGCGCACGATGGGCTCCGAAAGTCCGGAGGGCATGTCCATCAGGCGGGCGGGCTGCGCAGGCAGCACTTCCCAATGCGTTACACAGGAAAGAAACGCGGGGTTCTGCCGAAGGGATTCCAGGTACTGGTCCAGGTTCAAGATCTTGCCGCCTCCTTACATGGGGCCGAAAGAGTCGAAAAAGCGTTTGCCTTTATTGTAGCGCAGGCGCACCACTCTGTAAAGAGCGGCGCGCCTGCGAATGGCAAGGAGTTTTCCTCCCTTACTTCTTTCCACGCCGGGTGAGAAGCGGAAGAACGACGCGATCCAGCGCCGCCTCCTCTGAAATTCGGCCAGATTTGAAGGCAAAATCCATCTCCACACACAGATCAAGCAGCTCGCGCAGCTGTGCCTCGGAAAAAGCGCGCGTCTGCTTTTCGTACAGCCAGATCATGTTGGGGCGGATGCCGGTCAGCGCCGGAAGCTCCCGGTCGGAAAGGCCCTTTGCCTTGAGAACCTTGTAATAGAGCATCTGCCGGATGCGGGCGGTCAGAGGCGTCAACAGCTGCACGGTTCCCGCGTCCTTCTTTTGCAGCATGCTCTGCAGGATGGTCAGGGCGTCGGGGGCGTTGCCGTTGATCAGGTGATCGAAGAAGGTGAAGAGGCGGTCCTCCACCGTGGGCGCGACGACCGCCTCGACGTCGTCACTCTCAATTTCCGGCCGATCCCCAACGTAGGCGAGGAGCTTTTGCAACTCCTGCAGCGTCGGGGTCAGCAAGGGGTCCACACGAGAGAGAAAGAGCTCCGATGCGCGGCGATCCATGGTCTTGCCGTGCGCCTTGAGTTCGCGGGTGAGCCAGAGGGTCTTGTCCTTGGCATCCAGCGGTGCAAAGTCCACCCGGCCGCCAAGGGAGTCGATCCTCGATGCGACCTTGCGCGTTCGATCCGCCTTGCCCCGGCAGAAAAAGACGAGAAACACATGCGGCGGCAGGTTAGAAAGATAGTCGAGCAGCCGATCCAACCCCTCGTCCCGAGAGGCCCCCGGGGTCTTGAGCACCAGGGGGCTGTCCCGCACGACGACAAGGCGCAAGGGCGACAGGAACGGCAGCGTTTCACACGCGTCCACGATCTCCCCTGCGGTGCTCTGTGCAGAAAGCGGCGTCTCGTTGAGCTCTTCCAGTCCCTCGGGCAGGATCTTTTTGCGAAGCTGGTGCAGGGCACTGTCCTTTGTATACTCCTCTTCGCCCTCCAGCAAAAGCGCGTGCGGCAGCTCCCCCCCGCGGAGCTTGGAAAAGAAATCTTTGTAATTCATTGCGAGAACTCCTTAACTCAGCGAGGTTTGGATGATGCCGGGGTTGCGCACCAAGGGGGAGCGCAGGCTCAGCCCGCCGGCGAGCGAATCCACCTTCACCCCCTCGACCAGGAATTGCACGCGGTTGACGCCTGCATAGGAGGTCAAGGTGTTGACGACGCTGAAGATGCAGGTACGCTCCTGGTCGACGGTGAGACCGGACAGCCGGTCCGCACCGGTCTGGGTCAGGTTGACGATGGCGGTGTCGTCCACCATGGCGACCCCGCGGAAGCAATCTGCGGTGAACCCGTCAGGGAAAACGGGCAGCGCCTCGTCTGGGACGAGCAGAAGCTGTTCCACGACGTCGCGCAGCGTGTTTTCCGTCTGGGAGACGGCCCGCGTGACCCCGATGAGCCGTCCATCCGCCTGCGGGAAAAAGAGCTCCACCGTGCGGCCGACCAGGCCCGCATACCGCTCGCGGTAGAGCAGGCGCTCGCCCGTGGAGCCGCCGGAGACCATGCTCTCAATCGGCCGGCGGTTGACGCGCACGCGCACGGCCACCGTTTCCGGTAGGAAGGTCGTAAGCGTCACGACCAAGGGCGCCATCTGCAAGCGGCGCTCGTTTTCATCGCCGGTGAGCGCGGTCCCCATTTCATAGGTGAAGCTCACGTCTAAATACTGCGTGTCGTTGGACTCCTCTTCTAGAGAAGGGAGTCCGTCGATCCGCGTGGCGCTCGGGTAGCAGCGCCGCATGGTCGCGGTGGACGCCGGCCCGGAGATGAGGGCCTCCACGACGGGCGTTGCAAGGTTGGAGCGGGTGAAGGTCAGCTCCCGCACCTCCGCCAGCAGAAAGTCGGAGTCGTTGGCCGGAAAATACAGCGTGACGTTCCGGCGGAAGGAGTAGCTCTGCGAGCGCAGGGCGGCAACACCCTCGTTCTCATGCTCGACCCAAGCGGATTGTAGGTCCTCGTCAAACCGGGTCATGGTTCCGGTGGGCAGGCCGTTGGTCGGCACCTCGCGCCCATTGAAGAGGACATTGACGTATTCCACGCCTCCGGATTCAATGAGCGTATTGACCAGCGCAGCCTTGAGGCAGAAGATGTCGTACTCCTGCATCAGGTCCACGTCCCCGCCCAGGTCCACCGTCGCCACGTTTCCCGTCTGCGAAACCGAGACGACGTAGATCTGCGTGCGGCTCGTCAGCGCCGAAACCAAGTCGTCGCTTTGGCTCTCCTTGAGAACCTCCTCGGCCAGCACATCCAGCAGCGTTTCGCTGCCCATGATCGTCACGCTGCGTACCTCCGGCACGAGGCGATAGCGATCCTCGCTCAGGCAGTACACAACGGTGCTGCGCTCCCAGACGATGCTGTCGTCCCGGACGTTCACAGGCGTTGCCAAGGACGCAGCCGAAGCCGGCACAGCCGACAGCGCAAACAAGGCGACACAGAGTGTGAAGGCCGCAAGTCTTCTCTTCATCGCTTCCTCCTAGTGGGTTCTCCGGTTGTTCGATCGAGACTTCCCCCCGCGTTACGGGAACATCGTATCCAGCGACTGGAAGCTCACCTTCCAGACCTCTTCCCGGATGAGGCGGATGGGCAAACCTGTCAGCTCCGCCATTTGCCCGCCCGTGCCGACGTAGGTGATGTCCACCAGCGCAACGGCGCGCTTTCCATCCGGGGAAACGGTCGCCGGTCCTTCCAGGCGATAGCTCACGATGGAGGCCTTGGCTGATAGGATTTCCGTCAGTTCCGCGCGCGTGGGGCACGCGCTTCCGTCATAGTCTCGATCCGCGAGGAAGTATTCCATGCGGTCATAGTCCTTTTCAACCAGGGACCGAAGGACGATGTCCGCCGCGTTTTCTGGTGTGAGGATCACGGACGTATCGCGCGCCATGGGTTCGATCGTCCTGTCTCCGTATTCTTCCCAGCCCGCTTCGGCGTAGGTCAGTCGTTCGCCGTTTCCGGAGCCCATTTCATCCACGAGGATCAGCACGCGGCTGTAGTTGCCGATGCCCGTCACGGTGTTGACGATGGCCTGCACCGCCAGGCGCCGGCGCGTGGCCTCTCCGTCAATGTCCTGGACCATTTCATCCAAAAACTCTCTGGACAAAGTGACGGAGAGATAACCGCTCTGCTCCTTGACGCTGACGATCTTCGTCTCCGAGCTGATGAGCGAGCTGTACTCGTATTGCGTGTCCTGCGGGCCGTCGATCAAAGCCTGAATGGCCATTTCCTCCAGCGTCTTTTCTGCCGTCACGGTAAACTCCTGCTCGACCGCGGCGAGAAGATCCTCCGCCATGTATCGGTAATAGAGCGTCGCCGTGACCTTGTTGCCATAGGCGTTGTCCTGGCTCTCCGGCAGAATATCCGCCGTGTAGGCGCTGGCGTCTCCGTCTCCCCGCTCGGATATGCCGCCATAGTAGGCGCGGGAACACCCGGTCAAACACGCAAGCGCACAGAGCAGCGCGCAAAGCCATGCGCCAAGAAGGCGCCGTCTCCCCTCACGATTTCTCTTCATCTTTTCCTCCATCGGCGGGCTGTTCCTCGTCTTCGTCATCGACAAAATCGGCATAGGGGTCCTTGACCTGCGGCAGGTACACGCGGAACGTGGTTCCCACCCCTTCCTCGGACTCCACCTCGATGTCGCCCCCGTGCAAATGCACCATGGACTGCACGATGGAGAGCCCCAGGCCCGTGCCTCCGGTCGAGCGCGACCGCGCCTTGTCCACGCGATAGAAGCGCTCAAAAATGTGGGGTATGCTCTCCTTCGGAATGCCGATGCCGTTGTCCTTGACCTCGATGACGGCGCGCCCGGACTCCGTGTAGAGCCGCACCCAAACCGTTCCCCCGCGCGGCGTGTACTTGACGGCATTGTCGCAGAGGTTGTAGATGACCTGCTGGAGCTTAATCGGGTCGCCATTGACGAAGCAGAGCTCGTCACAGGAAGGCTCCAGCGCGATTCCCGCTCGGTTTGCCACGGGACTCAGGCGGCTCAGCGTGTCAAAGAGCAGTTCATCCAAGGCAATGGGCTCCATCTGCAGCTTTTCGCTGCGGCTGTCAAAGCGGACAATGGTCAACAGATCCCCAACGATGGCGCTCAGGCGGTCGATCTCCTGGTTGATATCCCCGAGGAATTCCCGCGTCACATCGGGGTCCGGCTTGTCCTGATGCAGAATGGACTCAATGAGGATCTTCATGGCCGAAAGCGGCGTCTTCAGCTCGTGCGACGCATTGGAGATGAAGTCGTTGCGCATCTGGTCCATGTTCTGCAGTTTTTCGCTCATCATGTTAAAGGTGCGGCCCAGCTGGGCAATCTCGTCATTGCCGCGCGGATTTGCGCGGACGGTAAAGCCCGTTCGCGCGGTTTGCTGCATGATGACATTGAGATCGTTGATGGGGCGCGTGATGACGGAGCTGAAATAGAGCCCAACCGCCAGAACAATGATGAGCACGACAGCAAAAAATAGTATAATATTATTTTGAATTTCATCCAGGCTGCGCGTCAAATCCTGCAGGGAGGAGACCATCATCACGGTTCCGATCAGCCGGCCGTTATCCGTCACGGCGCAGGTGTAGTAGCCGATCCATTCCCCGTTGGAGAGCGCAAACGCTTCGCTCTGCACGCGGTGAAAGCCGTAGGAGCGGTCCATCTGCTGGCTGGTGATGTCGGTTATCTCCCCATGCCCTAGACGCACGCCGTTGAGCTCCGAGAGGCTGTCCACCCAAACGGTGCCCGTTTCGTCCGTGACGAGGAGACGAGCGCCGTTTTCCCTCCCTCGCTGGACCAACGTGTCGTACAGGGAATCGGCATTGGCCTCGCGCACGTCCGGCGTCACTTCCAGTGCCAAAGCGTCCAGAACAGAAAGCTCTTCGTTTACGCGCTGGTTGACTAGGTAAGTGCCCGTTACGCTCATTACCGCCCAAACGACCAGGCCGAAGGTGATGCCGATCAGCCCCATGTAGACGAGCAGCAGCTTCCAGCGAATGCTAAAGCGCGGCTTACTTATCGGTGAAATAGTACCCAACTCCCCACTTGGTCAAGATGTATTCCGGCTTGGAAGGCGTCGGCTCGATCTTCTCGCGCAGGCGCCGGATGTGCACGTCCACCGTGCGCAGGTCTCCCGCATACTCGTTGCTCCAGAGCGCCTCGAGAAGCTGCTCCCGGTTGTAGACCTTGCCGCGATTGGTGATGAACAAGCGCAGCATGTCGAATTCCTTGGCCGTGAGGTTGACTTCCTTGCCCTTTAAGGTGACGGAGCGCAGGTCCTGGTTCACGCTCAAGTCGTGCACGGTGATGGTGTTGCTCTCCTCGCGCTCGCGCGGGGTGCCCATCCGCCGGAGAATGGTCTTGATTCGCGCCTTGACCTCCAGAATATTGAAGGGCTTGGTCATGTAATCGTCCGCGCCATATTCCAGCCCAAGGATCTTGTCCATGTCCTCCCCTTTGGCCGTCAGCATGATGATGGGCACGTCGGACTTTTCGCGGATGCGCTGGCAGACCTCAATGCCGTCCATGACCGGCAGCATGACGTCCAGGAGGATCAGGTCGATGCCGCCCTTTTTGAATTGTTCCAAGGCCTCCCCACCGTCGGAAGCCGTTACGATCTCATATCCATCTTGTTCCAACGAAAACTTTAGTCCCTTGATGATGGCCGGCTCGTCGTCCACCAACAACAGTCGCTTTGCCACGTTTGAACTCCCTTCCACGCGCCGATGCGCGCCCCTCGTTCTGGCGCCGGATGCCGGCGCTCTTTTGATTATTGTAACATCGCTTATGGGCAGATTGCAAACAAAACTTCCCTCTCCCCCGCGCATTCTCAGAGTTTTTTGCGTGTTTGTGCGGCGAAAAACCAGCTTGAAACAACTCTTAAACAAACTTGAACTGTACAGGAACGCGCTTTGGTGTTATACTCATTAAAAATGCCTTGTCGAGAGGGATGGTTTTTTTTGTCGCAAAGATGGCTGAAAATCCGATGGATTCTGGCGCTGACGCTCCTGCTCGTGCTCTTGCCGCAGGTGTGTTTCGCTGAGGATTATAGCGCAAAGCCCAACAAATACCCGGATGAATACGATTCCGATCACCCGGAGCGCTTGGATGCCGACATGCTCTACGCCACAAGCGCCGTGGCCGTGGACGTCGCCAGCGGCCGTGTGCTCTTTAGCAAGGAGGCCGACCGCAGGATTTACCCCGCCTCCACCACTAAGGTCATGACCGCCATCCTCGCCCTGGAAAACCTGGACCTGGATCAAACCGTGACGGTCTCCAAGAACGTGATGGTGGGCGAAAGCTCCATCTACCTGGAGGAGGGCGAAAGCCTCACGGTGCGCGACCTCATGTACGGCTTGCTGCTCAAGAGCGGCAATGACGCGGGCGTGGCCCTTGCTGAGGCGGTTGCCGGGTCTGTCGACGCCTTTGCGGACATGATGAATGCCAAGGCCGAGGAGCTGGGCTGCACAAACACCCATTTCACCACGCCGCACGGTCTGCCGGACCCGAACCACTATACCACGGCCGAGGACTACTACAAGGTCTTTATGGAGGCGATCAAGAACGAGACCTTCCTGGAGATCATCCAAACCCCGAGTTATACCATCCATGCGACGCGGCCCGACGGCACGGTCCGCACCTACGCCATTGAGAACGGAAACCGCATGCTGCCTGGCACGGACGACGAATTCTCCTATGCGTACATGATCGGCGGAAAGACCGGCTTTACCAACGCGGCGCAGAGCGCATTCGTCTCTCTCAGCGAAAAAGACGGCATGAAGGTGGTCACCGTCGTCTTCGGGTCCACAACGGAAGGCAAGTGGATCGACACGCGGCACCTGGCCGATTACGTCTTTTCCGCCTACTCGATCTTGCCCTTTTCGCAGATTTACAGCGAGCATGCCTTCACGGCGCAAGTCTCCGGCGCGCAGGACCCGCAGAACGCAACCCTGACGCTTGCGCTTGCCAACCCGGAGGACCCGCAGATCCAAAACCTGCTGTGCACGAGCACAGAGGCGGATGACATTGCCGCAAACTTCTCGCAGTACGCGAGCGTGACCTACACCACGGACACGCTCACCGCGCCCATCCAGGAGGGCGAGGTCGTCGGCCAGCTTCACTTTCAATACGAGGGAATGGACGAAATCGTTCTGGATCTCGCGGCCGCCAACACCGTTGCCGCCGTCATCGAGGAAGCGCCCGTGGCTACGCCCATCGACTCCTCTGTTTCCGATGGCGGGGTGACGGTCGTCACCACGGATATCGCCCGTCAGGGCTGGTCGCCCCTGTATCTGCTCGTCATCATCCCCGCGGTGCTGTTCTTCATCCTGGTCGTCTGGCTCATCGCCGAGGTCCGCCGCGCGCGCCGCGCCAAGCGCGAAATGGAGCGGGCCCGCCGCAACGAGGAAGTCAAGCGCCGCCGTGCGCAGCTCGAGTACCAGCACCTGCAGTCCAATCCTCTTCCCCGTTCCCAGTGGAGCAACGCCCCGCAGCAAGCGCCTCGTCCACGCTACGGCGCCCCGGGTCAGCCCCAGCGTCCTTCGCGGCCGAGCCAATCCACGTATTACCACCCCTCGCACCGGGAACGCTGAAAGCAGTTGCATTTCCAAGAATGGAAGGAGCGTCCAGCATGTCCGAACAGCGCAAGAGCCGCAAGAAGCTCGTTCTCCTTGGCCTCCTCGTGCTTCTTCTCATAGGCGGAATCGCGGCGCTCTACTTTTGGCTGAAGGCAAAGGGGTATCTGGAAATCTTCACTTCCGTGGAAGCGCTGCAGGACTATGTGCGCAACTTTGGCGCGCTGGCGCCGGCCATTTTCATTCTGTTGCAGATCGCGCAAGTCATCTTTGCTCCCATTCCCGGCAATGTCACCACCCTGGCAGGCGGCGCGCTCTTTGGATTTTGGCCCGCCTTCCTCTATAGTTCGATCGCGATCTTTGTAGGATCCATGATCGCCTTTGGCATCGGCCGCTTCTGTGGAAAGCCCATCATCTACAAGTTGGCGCCCTCCGCAGTTGTTGACAAGTACTTGAACGTGCTCGCTGGAAAGCAGCGCCTGACGCTGGCGCTCCTCTTCCTCTTCCCATTTTTTCCGGACGATGTGCTCTGCCTGCTTGCCGGGCTCACAGGATACAGTTGGTCCTGGTTTGCGGGCATGGTATTTGTGACTCGCCCCTGGGGAACGATCTTTTCGTCCTTGGTGGGGTCCGGAAGCCTCAACCTTCCACTGTGGGGCTGGGCGATTCTCGTCGTTGTCGCCATTGCGGCAATCGTGTTTTCGATTCGGTACGGAAGCCGCATGGAGGACCTCCTCCTGGCGAAGATCCATGGGCAGAAAAAGGAGACGGAAAGCAAAAAAAATCAGGGGACGGTGTAATCCGTCCCCCTCGTTTTGTCGATTGTTTTAATCCTTCCGGAAGTCCTCATTGCGGTAGAAATTCTCCTCCTGCTCGCCGCCAGGACAATCGTCCCCCAGCAGCTGCGCAAGTTGATACTCCCGATCCCACTCGGGCAAGGCGAAAGGGAAGACAAGCTTGTCCAGCACCGTGAGCCTCGGCGTCTCTCCCCACTGCGTTTCCACATTGCGAACGAACATGACGATCCGCCTCCTCCAGTCCAACGGGGTGACAGGAAATCCACGCAGGCGCCGCGCGGTTTTCGCCGGCGAACCCTTGCTTTCCCTGTGTTCTTAGTATACCACGAAGTGGGCATTTTGTCACGTAAAATTCGAAATTGGATAGACTTGCATTAGATCCTGCAAATATATACAGCGCCTTTTCGGGTCTTGACAACGCGGAAGCACCTGGTATAATAGAAGGGTACTTCATCACTTTACCACGATAAACTAGAAAAGCGGTGAAAACGATGACTAGAAATAACACACAGATTCCCAGCAACGTGACCGACCTGCTCATCGACGAGTGCGTCCGCAAGCGCGCGCTCGAGCAAAACGTGCGCGCACGGTTTCTCTCCTGCGGCTACCGAGAGGTTTGTCCCGCTGGACTGGAGTTTTATGACACCTACTCCTCGGGCGTGGGCGCACGTGCGCAGGAGGAAATGGTCAAGACGTTTGACAATTCCGGACGCATCCTCGTCCTTCGCCCGGAATTCACCACCCCCATCGCCAGACTCGCCGCCAGCAAGCTGCGCGACGAGGCGCTCCCCTTGCGCTTGTGCTATGTGGGCTCCGCCTATGCAAATCCCTCTCAAAAGGGCGCTCGTCAAAAGGCCGAGTTTACGCAGGCCGGCGTGGAGCTCATGGGCTGCGATGGCGCGCAGGCAGATGCGGAAGTGGTGATGCTGGCGCTGGAATCCCTGCACACGGCAGGGCTTTCGGATTACATGGTGGAAATCGGGCAGGTGGACTTCTTCAAGGGATTGATGGAGGAAGCCGGGCTGGATGAGGCGACGACGGAGCTCGTCCGCACCTATGTAGAAGAGAAAAACATGCTGGCGATCGAGCTTCTGCTTCGCGGAAACGGGGCGGCCGAGGCGGCGATTGAGCGCATCCGCGAGCTTCCGATGCTCTTTGGCGGGCGCGAGGTCTTTGCGCGGGCGGAAAAGCTGAGCGCCTATCCCAAATGCCGCGCGGCGTTGGAAAACCTGCGCGCCATCTACGACGCGCTGTGCGATTGCGGATTTGCGCAATTTGTGACCATTGATCTGGGCATGGTGCACGCCATCGGCTACTACACGGGCATGATTTTTCGCGGGATCTCGGCTTCGTTTGGGCAGCCCCTGCTCTCCGGCGGCCGGTACGACGGCCTTCTGCGCGATTTCGGCCGTCCGTTGGGCGCCGTCGGCTTCGCCATGGGGTTGGAGCACGTGCTCGAGGCTCTGGACCGTCAGAACGGCGCGGCAGAAGCCCCCGCCTTGGACGTGTTGCTGGCCGTAGGCAGCGCCCCGCTCGCCGCGGCGTGGCGCAGGGCGGAAGCGCTTCGCGCGCAGGGAAAGACCGTGGAGCTTTGCTATTCCCGCGACGAGGCGGAAATCGCATCCCTTGCGCAGGCGCGGCGCGCAAGAGAGGTCATTCGAGAGGAGGATGCGCTGTGACACAGATCACCATTGCCATGGCAAAGGGCCGCCTGGCAGAGCAAACCATGGAGCTGATGGAAGCCATGGGAATCGACGTCAGCCCCTTGAAGGAAAAGAGTCGCAAACTCGTCTTTGAAAGTGGGGATGGGCGCTTTCGCTACATCATGGTCAAGCCCAGCGATGTGCCGACCTACGTCGATCACGGCGTGGCGGATGTCGGCATCGTGGGAAAGGACACCCTGATGGAGGAAAACCGCCCGCTCTACGAGATGCTGGACCTCGGCTTTGGCAAGTGCCGCATCTGCGTGTGCGGATACGCGGAACAGGAGCCCCTCAAGAAGGCGCACATCCGCGTTGCGACGAAATACACCGGAATTGCGGGGCAGGTGTTTGCCACGCGCGGCAGCTCCATTGAGATCATCAAGCTCAACGGTTCCGTGGAGCTGGGGCCCGTCATCGGCCTGTCGGACGTGATTCTGGACATTGTGGAGAGCGGCGCGACGCTGCGCGCCAACGGTCTTTCCGTCATTGAGGAAATTTGCACATGCTCGGCCAGGCTCGTGGTGAACCGCGTAAGCCTAAAGACCAAGGAGGCGGCCATCCGCCCCTTCATTTCCGGCATGCGCAAGGAAGTGGAACGCAGAAAGGAGCAGGAACAATGATTCCGATTTATCCGCTGAAAAAGGGCGAAGGGCTTCCGCAGAAGCTACAGAGCCGTTCGCAGCTCACGCAAAAAGACGTTTCCGCTGCGGTTTCGGAGATCCTCTCCGCCGTGCGCGCACGCGGAGACGAAGCCCTTTATGAATACGAGGAAAAGTTCGACCACGCGGATCTCCGCGCGTCCGGTCTTGCCGTGACACAGGAGGAGATCCAGGCGGCCTACCGCGCGGTGGAACCCGCGCTGGTGGAGACCATGCGCAAGAGCCGGGACAACATCGTCGCGTTCCACGAAAAGCAGCTGGAAAAGTCGTGGATCGACTACCAGGAGGGTTCTGCACTGGGGCAGCTCGTCCGGCCGCTGGCGCGCGCGGGCGTCTACGTGCCCGGCGGAACCGCTCCCCTCTCCTCTTCCGTGCTCATGAACGCGCTGCCGGCAAAGGTCGCCGGCGTCGCCTCGATCGCCATGTGCACGCCGCCGGGGCCGGATGGCGCAATCAATCCCGCCATGCTCGTGGCGGCCGACCTTTGTGGGATTCAGGAAATCTACAAGATCGGGGGCGCGCAGGCGATTGCCGCCATGGCCTTTGGCACCAAGACCATTCGCCCTGTGGACAAGATCGTGGGCCCGGGAAACCTCTATGTGGCCAACGCCAAGCGCGCAGTCTATGGCTTTGTGGGCATCGACATGGTTGCCGGCCCCTCGGAAGTGTTGATCGTGGCGGATGACACGGCGAACCCCCGGTATGTCGCGGCGGACCTGCTCTCCCAGGCCGAGCACGACAAGGTTGCCGCGCCGATCCTCATCACCACCTCCGAAGCCCTTGCCAAGGCTGTGCAGGCGGAGCTTCCCGTTCAGCTGGACGCCCTGCCCCGGCGCGAGATTGCCGCAGCCGCCTTGGAGAACAACGGCGCCATTCTTCTTGCGGAGGATTTGGATACGGCGTTTGATCTGGCCAACCTTGTCGCACCAGAGCATCTGGAGCTCTGCATTGCCGATGCCTTCTCACACCTGGGAAAGGTTCGCAATGCAGGCGCGTGCTTTGTCGGCCACTATTCGCCGGAGCCTCTGGGCGATTATTTCGCCGGACCCAACCATGTGCTTCCCACTTCTGGCACGGCGCGATTCTTCTCGCCGCTCACGGTGCAGGACTTCCTCAAGCGCACGTCTGTGGTCTATTACTCCCCGGAGAAGCTCGAGGCTTCCTACGAAGACATTGCGCGCTTTGCCCGCGCAGAGAAGCTGGAGGCGCACGCGCGCTCGGCGGAGATCCGTTTTGCGGGGAAGAAGAAGGAGGGCTGAATCGTGAACCGGACCGGTCAAGTCGCCCGCAAGACGGGAGAAACGGAGATCTTTGTCACCATCGACCTCGACGGCGAGGGCGCGTCGAAAATCGAGACGGGCATTGGGTTCTTTGACCACATGCTCTCGGCGCTTGCCAAGCACGGGTTGTTTGACCTGACGGTGCAGGTCAAGGGCGACCTCGAAGTGGACGGGCATCACACCGTAGAAGATACCGGCATCGTCCTTGGGACGGCGATTGCACAGGCGCTTGCCGACAAAAAGGGAATCCGCCGTGTGGGCTCCTGCTTTATGCCCATGGATGAAAGCCTCGCGTTCTGCGCGCTGGACATCAGCGGCCGGCCGTATCTCGCGTTTTCCGCGGAGTTCCCGGCGGAGATGTGCGGCGGCTATGCTTCGGAGCTGACGGAAGAGTTTTTCCGCGCCGTAAGCGTGGCTTCCGGCATCACCTTGCACCTCAAGGCGGAAGGGCGCAATACCCATCACATGATTGAGGCGCTCTACAAGGCCTTTGCCCGCGCCCTGCGTGACGCCGCGGCGCTCGATCCCCGCGTCAAGGGCGTGCCCTCGACAAAGGGCGTCTTATAAGGAGGAAAAGCGATGCAGATTTACCCTGCGATCGACATCAAGGGCGGACGTGCCGTTCGCCTTCGCCAGGGCCTAGCCGAGGATGTGACGGATTACGGCACGCCGGCCGAGGCCGCCATGGATTGGAAAAACCAGGGGGCGACCTATTTGCACGTGGTCGACCTGGACGGCGCGTTTGAGGGCCGCGGCAAAAACCTTCCCCTCGTGGCGCAGATCGTTGCGGAGACGAAGCTGCCCGTGGAGCTGGGCGGCGGCATCCGCACGATGGAGGACATTGAGGCGCGTTTGTCACTGGGGGTGGCTCGCGTCATCCTGGGCACGGTCGCGCTGGAGAATCCGGAGCTCGTGCGCCGCGCATGCGCGCTCTATCCGGGCCGAATCGCTTGCGGCATCGACGCCAAGGACGGGCGCGTCGCTGTGCGCGGCTGGGTGGAAGACTCGGACGTCGCTCCGGTAGACCTCGCGCTGCGCATGCGGGATGCCGGCGTAATGGACGTCATCTATACCGACATTCGGCGCGACGGCATGCAGACCGGGCCCAACGTCGAATCCACGGCGGAACTCGTGCGCAAAACGGGAATGCGCATCATCGGCTCGGGCGGCGTTGGAAAACTGCAGGACCTCTACGACCTTCGGGATGCCGGCTGCGCCGGCGCCATCGTGGGCAAGGCCCTGTATAACGGCAACTTCACCTTGGCAGAAGCACGGAGATTGGAGGCGGAATAAGCGCATGGAACCTGTCAAAGTCATCCCCTGCCTGGACATGATGAACGGCCGAATCGTCAAGGGCGTTCACTTTCGGGATATGGTGGACGCGGGCGATCCCGCAGAGTGCATCGCGCGCTATTGTCAAGAGGGCGCAGACGAAATCTGGATGTTGGACATCAAGGCCAGTGAGGAAGGCAGGCGCACGAATCTGGAGATGATCCGCCGGGCTGCGGCGATCTGCACCGTGCCCCTGTGCATCGGCGGCGGAATCCGGAACCTGGACGACGTGGACGCGGTGATGGAGGCGGGCGCTAGCAAGGTCGGCATCGGTTCCGCCTCGCTGACAAACGACGAAGTCGTCCGCCGCGCAAGCTATAAGTATGGCCCCGGCGCCGTCACCGCGCTCGTGGACGTCTTTTGCAACGACGCCGGCGAATACGAGGTCATGGGCGCAGGGCAAGTGCCCTCGGGAAAACAGCTCGCTCCCTGGGTCCGCCAGCTGGCAGACTGGGGCGCGGGAGAAATCCTGTTGACCACAATGCAGGATGGCGCAAAGACCGGCTACGACCTGAAGGCCACGCGCATTGCGGTCGAGGCCTCTCCCCTGCCGGTCATCGCCTCCGGCGGAGCGGGCGAGCTCTCCCACTTTGCGGATGCGGTGAAAATCGCAGGGGCCCGCGGCGTGCTCGCGGCAAGCGTGTTCCACAGCGGAAAGTTCTCCATTGCGCAGGTGAAGCAGTACCTGGAGGAGCAGGGAATCCCCGTCCTCCATCCCGGGCAGATCGATCTTAGCGAGGTTCGCTTCGACGAAAAGGGATTGGTCCCCGCCATCGCGCAGGATGCTGCAACCGGAACCGTGCTCATGCTCGCCTATATGAACCGCGAATCCCTCGAGCAGACGCTGCGCACGCGCTTGGCCACCTACTTCAGCCGGAGCCGGCAATCGCTTTGGGTCAAGGGCGCGACCTCCGGTCACTACCAGCACGTCCGCGAGGTCCGCTATGATTGTGATGGCGACGCCATTCTCCTGAAGGTCGACCAAGTCGGCGCGGCCTGCCACACGGGACAGTATTCCTGCTTTTTCCATCCGCTTCTGACCCTGTCCGGCGGGCGCTCCTCCACGTTGGGGGCAAAGATTGTGCAGGAGGTCTACGACCAGGTGCTGGACCGCAAGGCCCACCCCAAGGAGGGTTCGTATACCAACAAGCTCCTGGAAAAGGGCGTGGACAAGATCGGCAAGAAGGTCGTTGAAGAGGCCGCAGAAGTCCTCATCGCCGCGAAGAACCGCAGCGTGGAAGAGGTCCGCTTTGAGGTCGCCGATCTCATGTACCACCTGACGGTGCTCCTTGCCGACCAGGGCATGTCTTGGGACGACATCTACGCCGAATTGGAAAACCGCCATCGCTGAGGTCGTTGGAAAGAAGCCGCCGTGTTCCCTAATTTTCCATCCGGGGCACGGCGGTTTCACCATTTGGAAAGGATTTAGAAATTTCCTTTCCTTTTTGCGTCTGCTGTGCTATGATGGTACGGGATTGGGCGAATTTGCGTCAATCCCCCTCAACGGGAAATCCTACGCCGGGAAGAGACCCGTTTGCTTGCAAAGAAGGCGGAAACGCTTTGCAATCCCCAACCGTCACAGAAGGGAAGGACATTTTCATGTACAAAATCTTGAAGAAAGAGGAGCTCAACCCCACCGTTACGCGGATGGAGATCGACGCCCCCCTCGTCGCGCGCAAGGCCGAGCCGGGACAATTCGTCATCCTGCGCGTGGACGAAGCGGGCGAGCGCATTCCGCTCACAGTAGCCGACTACGACCGCGAAAAGGGAACGGTTACCATTATTTTCCAGATCGTGGGCGCCACGACCTACAAGCTCAACCGTCTGAATGTCGGCGACAGCCTGCACGACTTTGTTGGACCGCTGGGCGTGCCCAGCCACGTCGAGGGCCTGAAGAAGGTCGCCGTCATCGGCGGCGGCGTGGGATCGGCCATCGCCTACCCCATCGCCAAGAAGCTGCATGCCCTGGGCGCAACCGTGCACTCCATCGTCGGCTTCCGCAACAAGGACCTCGTGATCCTGGAGGACGAGTTCCGCGCCTGCTCGGACCGCTTCGTGATCATGACGGACGACGGCAGCTACGGCGAGAAGGGCCTTGTCACCAATGCCTTGGAAGCCCTGCTCAAGGCGGGAGAGACCTATGACGAAGTCATCGCCATCGGCCCGCTGGTCATGATGAAGTTCGTCTGCAAGCTGACGAAGGAATACGGCGTCAAGACCGTGGTCTCCATGAACCCCATCATGATCGATGGCACGGGCATGTGCGGCGGATGCCGCCTGACCGTTGGCGGAAAGGTGAAGTTCGCCTGCGTGGATGGGCCGGACTTTGACGGCCACGAGGTGGACTTTGACGAGGCCATCGAGCGCTCGAACATGTACAAGGACTTCGAGCGTCATCAGTACGAAGAGACCTGCAATCTGTTTAAGGGGGTGTGACCGAGATGCCGAACATGAGCCTAAAGAAAAATCCCATGCCCGCGCAGGAGCCCAGCGTCCGCGCGCACAACTTTGACGAGGTCGCCCTGGGCTACACCCGGGAGCAGGCCATGGACGAGGCGGCTCGGTGCTTGAACTGCAAGCACAAGCCCTGCGTCTCCGGCTGCCCGGTCGCCATCGACATCCCCGCCTTTATTGGCAAGGTCAAGGAAGGCGACTTCGAGGCTGCCTACGAAATTCTCTCCCGTTCCTCCTCTCTCCCCGCGGTTTGCGGCCGCGTCTGCCCGCAGGAGACGCAGTGCGAGAGCAAGTGCGTGCGCGGCATCAAGGGCGAACCGGTCGCCATCGGTCGGTTGGAGCGCTTTGTTGCGGACTGGCACATGCAGAACGCCAAGGAAAAGCCGGTTCGCCCCGCCTCGAACGGACACAAGGCGGCCGTCATCGGCGCCGGCCCGGCGGGCTTGACCTGTGCAGGCGATCTCGCGCGCAAGGGGTATGAAGTGACCATCTTCGAGGCGCTGCACACGGCCGGAGGCGTGCTGGTCTATGGCATCCCGGAGTTCCGTCTGCCCAAGGCCATTGTGGAAAAGGAAATTGACACGCTGCGGGACCTCGGCGTCAAGGTGGAGACCAACATGGTCATCGGCAAGGTTCTGTCCGTGGACGAGCTGTTCGACATGGGCTTTGAGAGCGTCTTCATCGGCTCCGGCGCAGGCCTTCCGCGCTTTATGAACATCCCCGGGGAAAACCTCAAGGGCGTGTATTCCGCCAACGAGTTCCTCACCCGCGTCAACCTCATGAAGGCATTCCGCAAGGACAACCCCACGCCCGTAAAGGACGTGCACCATGTCGCCGTCGTGGGCGGCGGCAACGTCGCCATGGACGCCGCGCGCTGTGCGCTGCGCCTGGGTGCGGAAAAGGTCTCCATCGTGTACCGCCGCTCCATGGAGGAGCTCCCCGCTCGCCGCGAGGAAGTCGAGCATGCGCAGGAGGAGGGCGTGGAGTTCCTGCTCTTGAACAACCCCGTGGAGATCCTGGGAGATGCGCACAAAAATGTTACCGGCATCCGCTGCATCCGGATGACCCTTGGGGAACCGGACGCCTCTGGCCGCCGCCGTCCCGTCCCGATGGAGGGCAGTGAATTCGATCTGCCGGTGGACTGCGTGATCATGGCCATTGGCACCTCTCCCAATCCCCTGCTTCGTTCCACCACGCCGGGCCTGGAGACCGAAAAATGGGGCGGAATCATCGCGGACGAGGCCACGGGCGCGACCTCTCGCGAGGGCGTATTTGCCGGTGGCGACGCGGTGACCGGCGCTGCAACCGTCATTCTTGCCATGGGTGCGGGAAAGACGGCCGCCGCCGCCATGGATGCGTATATGCAGAGCAAGCACTGATCTTCCTCTACAGACAAAAAGCGACCTCAGTCGGATTTTTCCGACCGAGGTCGCTTTTCTGGGCTTTGCAAGAAATCTCTATCCCTTTTCCATCTTCTCAATGATGGCCATCAGTTCGTCGAGCTTTTCGTCTGCGTTGCCGCTTTGCGCGGCCTCAATCAAGCATCCCGCCATGTGCGCGCGGACAACCTCGCGATTGGCCTTTCGGAGAATGGACGCGGTGGCCATGAGTTGGTTGGAGATATCCATGCAATAGGCGTCTTCCTCGATCATCTTGAGAACGCCGTCAATTTGGCCGCGAGCGATCTTGAGGAGCCTGCCCACCTTTTGCTTATCCGCGCGCATGGAAATCCTCCTCTCGGACGGGCCGGAAAGAATCCGTCTCGTAGCGTTGCATTGCTGTACTCCCTTTCCAAGCGAACACACCCCCTAGGGGTATCTCATTTGCTTATGGACACTATACCGCCTAAGAAACGCTTTGTCAAGACTTTTGCGCGTTGACATTACCTGGCATATCCCGTAAAATAAGAAAAGAGGCGGTGCGCCGCCGTTATGACAAGGAGGGAATTGCTTTGAAGTTTTCCGACGGATTTTGGCTGAATAAGCCGGGATACGACATCAATTACGCCGTTGAGCCGTACGAAGTATACGTCCGCGACGGCAGGATTTCGGTCGTTGCGACCAAATCCGTGATCGAAAACCGTGGGCAGACGCTGGAGGGTCCGGTGCTGGACATCACCTTTGCCTCTACCCGGGAGAACACGATCCAAGTCACCATTGAGCATTTCAAGGGGCAGCGCAAGCGCACCCCCGAGTATAAACTCTTTGAAGAAGATGGGTTCCGCCCGATGACGGTGGAAACCGACGACTATGCCGAGCTGGTCTCCGGAAAGACCCGCGTGCGCGTCTACAAGGGCAAGGCCTGGCGCATCGAATACTATTACGCCGATCGGCTCCTGACCAAGCAGGGTTGGCGCACGACCTCCTATATCGAGGAGGCGCCGTATCTTACGCAGGCGCGCATGGAGGCGCAGCGCAACTTCAACCGCTTCTTTGCCGACGATCAGGACCCCCGTCCCACCTATATCCGCGAGATGCTCAACCTCTCCGTGGGCGAGGACATCTACGGGTTCGGCGAGAAATTCACTCCCTTTGTCAAAAACGGCCAGCACGTCGAGATGTGGAACGGCGATGGCGGCACCTGCTCGGAGTACGCCTACAAGTCCATTCCCTTCTACGTCTCCAACCGCGGGTATGGCGTTTTCGTCAACCATTCGGAGAAGGTGGAGTTTGAGGTCGCAACCGAGACCGTTTCCAAGGTTTCCTTCGTGGTTCCGGGGCAGCGGATGCAGTATTACGTCATTGGCGGCGAAAACATTGCGGACGTCATTGCGAATTACACCTCCCTCACCGGCAAGCCCGCCCTGCCCCCGGCCTATTCATTCGGCCTGTGGCTGACCACATCGTTTACCACGAATTACGACGAAAAGACCGTCTCCTCCTTCGTGGATGGGATGGCGGATCGCAACATTCCCCTGCAGGTTTTCCACTTTGACTGCTTCTGGATGCAGGAGTTCCGCTGGTGCGACTTCACCTTTGACAAGCGCATGTTCCCCGATCCCAGGGGCTTCATTCAGCGCCTGAAGCAGCGCGGCCTGCAGATCTGCGTCTGGATCAATCCCTACATCGGACAGCACTCCGCTCTCTTTGACGAGGGCATGGAAAACGGCTACCTGCTCAAGAAGAAGAATGGCGACGTGTTCCAGACCGACATGTGGCAGCCCGGCATGGCCATTGTGGACTTCACCAATCCGGATGCCTGCAAGTGGTACGCGGACAAGCTCCGCCAGCTCTGCGACATCGGCGTGGATGCCTTTAAGACCGACTTCGGCGAGCGCATTCCCACGGATGTGGAGTGGTTTGACGGCTCCGATCCCCTCAAGATGCACAACTACTATACCCAGCTCTACAACTCGGTCGTCTTCAACGTCCTCAAGGAGTATTACGGCGAGGGCAAGGCTTGCCTCTTTGCGCGCTCTGCGACGGCCGGCGGCCAGCAGTTCCCGGTGCATTGGGGCGGCGACTGCTTCTCCCAGTACGAGTCCATGGCCGAAACGCTCCGCGGCGGCCTGTCGCTGTGCCTGAGCGGGTTCGGGTTCTTCTCTCACGACATCTCCGGTTTTGAGGCCACCAGCACCCCGGACCTCTACAAGCGCTGGGTTGCCTTCGGCCTGATGTCCACCCACAGCCGCCTGCACGGCAACAGCTCCTATCGCGTGCCGTGGCTGTTTGACGAGGAGAGCTGCGACGTCCTCCGCCACTTCACTTGCCTGAAGGGCAAGCTCATGCCCTATCTCTTCGCCAATGCCGTCAAGACCCATCAGACCGGCATCCCCATGATGCGCGCCATGGTCATGGAATACGCGGACGAGCCCGCTACCTGGAACCTGGACTGCCAGTATATGCTGGGAGACAACCTTCTGGTCGCGCCCATCTTTAACGAGCAGGGGACGGCGCTCTATTACGTGCCCACCGGAAAGTGGACCGATATTCAGTCCGGCAAGGTCTATGAGGGCGGCAAGTTCTACGAGACCCAGCACGACTACTTCTCCCTGCCCCTTCTGGCCAAGCCCAACAGCATCATTGCCTACGGTAAGTTCGAGCGCGACTTCGTGTACGACTATGCCAAGGACGTGCACTTTGTCATCTACCAGCTCGAAGAGGGCAAGCAAGCCGAGTGCACGGTCTACGATGCAGAAGGCAACGCGGTCCAGCACATCGTGGCGGATCGCCGCGACGACACCATCGAGGTCACGGCCGACAACAAGGAAATTCTCTTTACGGTGGAAGCCTCGGACGGCTGCAGCATCGTCATCAAGTAAAGCAAAAAAGAGCGGTACCGCGCAGGAATCCCCTGCGTGGGACCGCTCTTTTTTTGCGTAAACGCTTACGCCAGCGCAAAAAATCTGCTATACTGGGAACAAAGAAACAACTGTATAGGGAGGGACGTCTCCATGGGAATCCGACATCCGCTCATCAGCGAAATCGCAAAGGATACCTATCTCTTCAATGAGTTTGGTCTCTGCAATTACTACCTGCTCGTGGGAACGGAGCGTGCCCTGCTCATCGATTGCGGCATGGGCTATTACGACCTGCGCGCCACGGTGGAACGCATGACGGACAAACCCTATGACGTCGTGATCACGCACGGACATCCCGATCACGCGGGCATGATGCACCAGTTTGAGCGCGTGTACATGAACGAGAAGGACTTGCCGCTTCTGCCCTGGGCCGCACGCACGGACTTCGATCTCAACGAGTTCATCTGGAACAACCGCCTGCACGTGGGCGATTGGTCGGTCTGGGAGGTCACGGAGGACATGATCCATCGCGGAAACCTAGACACGAAAGTCCTCCCTCTCCACGAGGGCGACGTGTTCGATCTGGGCGGACGGCACGTTACCGCACACGCCCTGCCGGGGCATTCCGCTGGGCACATGTACTTCATCGACGATGGCAGCCGCATCGCCTTTACCGGCGACTGCTGCAACTACAACAGCGGAACGCAATTCGCAGCGAGCACTTTTATCCGTGATCTGAATCGGTTGTTGGCAGGTTACGGCGTGACGTATGACCGCATTTTCACCGGTCACAGCACCTATTGCGGCAACCTCGACGTCAAGTCGCACGACATAGCCGTTGTGCGAGGGCTCGTGGAGGCGTTTCGTTCCCTTCTGCGCGGGGATGCCGTCATCGGAGAACGGCACATGCAGCTCTTCCCGGATAAGCCTCCACACAAGGTCTTGTATTACGGGCCCGTTGTGCGCTATCCGCACGAAAATGACAGTGGTCCCCTGGTTTGTCCTGGTTTCAATGCGGATCGGCTTTGGGAGGACGGCGAGCCGCATATTGTGCCTTAAAACAAAACGGGAGCGGAATTCCGCTCCCGTTTTTCATTCTTCCGGAACCGTGCAGTGCATCCAATCGTCGGCTTTGTCCCAGTGCACGACGAACCCAGCGCCCTTTTGGCAGAAAACGGAGTCCGCATCGTTTTCCTTGTCCGCCTCCGGTTGATACGCGCGCCGCGCAAGGACTTCCTGCGCGTTGTGACAGGATTCATAGCCATCAAATTGCAGCGCCAGGTGTCCCTGTCCCTTGGTAAGTGCTGCAAGCGCGGGCGCATAGTCCATCATCTCTGCGACCGGAACCCGGCCGCGAACCTGGGCGCGCTCCCCGTCTGTTTCCGGCGGATCAAACGTCCCGCTCATGCGCTGGATGTCGCTGAGAATCCGGCCCATGCAAGCCTGGGGTGCATCGATCGAAAATGCGTAGTACGGTTCGAGCAAAATGGACTCCGCCTTCATCAAGCCCTGTCGGATGGCGCGATAGGTGGCTTGCCGGAAATCCCCGCCCTCCGTGTGCTTGAGATGTGCGCGGCCGGCAAGAAGCTCCACGCGAATATCCGTGATGGGCGACCCGGTGAGCACGCCGAGATGCTCTTTCTCAAATACATGGGTGCGGATGAGGTTTTGAAATTGCAGCGGGAGATCGTCGACGTGACAGCGGCTGACAAATTCGATGCCGCTTCCGCGCGGCAGCGGCACGAGGCGCACGTGGACTTCGGCATAATGACGAAGCGGTTCGTAATGCCCTGCGCCGAGAACCGGCGCGGCAATCGTCTCCCGATAGACGATCTCCGGCCGGCCAAAGGTCACGGAAAATCCAAAGCGCTCTCTCACGAGCTCCTGCAGAACTTCCAGTTGGATGACGCCCATGACGCGAATGTGCAGTTCACGCAGGCTTTCCTGCCATTGCACGCTGAGAGTGGGGTCCTCTGCTTCGAGCTTGCGGAACGCGGAGAGCACCGTCCGCACGGGCAGATCCTTGGGGTATTCCACGCGCGCGCGGAGAAGCGGGGCGGTCACGGGTGCAGGCGCTGCCGCACAAGCGCCGAGGACTTGCCCCGGCAGACAGTTGGGCAGACCGGTCACGGCCACGAGCTGACCAGCCCGCGCCCCGCGAAGGGCGGTAAACCGGCTGCCATTGTACAGGCGGATCTCCCCAATGCGGAAGGTCTCCTCTCCGATCGCGACGGCGTCCCGCACGGACAGGTGTCCGGCCATGATCTTGAGAAAGGTCAGGCGGTTCCCCTGGGCGTCGTGACGGATGCGGAAAACGCGCGCGCCAAAGGGCGCTGCCGGGGCATAGTGCGTCGCCGTCAACCGTGCCAGCCCCTCCAGGAGCGCCTCCACTCCCTCATCCTGCAGGGCGGAACCCTGATAGCAGGGGAAGAGCGTCTCCGCCTGCATCTGCCGGCAAGCAGCGGCCTCTACGTCGCGGGAAGAGAGCGTGCCCTCAAGGTAGGCATCCAGCAGATCCTCCTCGCGCTCGGCAACGGCCTCCGCAAGCGCCGATGCGGGACAAATATTCGGGGAGAGCTGGCGCTTGGCCTCTTCCAGCACGCGGCCGGGATCGGCCCCGGGACGATCGGTCTTATTCAAGAAGAGGAACGTTGGCACGTGTGCACGCCGCAAAAGATTCCAAACCGTGCGCGTATGCCCCTGCACGCCCTCTGCGCACGAGAGAATCAGGATCGCGTAGTCCATCACGGACAGCGCGCGCTCC
>JBMNOF010000116.1:0-5834 GCA_050942925.1 Candidatus Spyradocola sp. | reverse complement strand
AGGCCGTGCAGATGCGCGACGACGCCCTGCGGCGGGTGAACCAGCTCACGGCGGAGATCAACGAGAGCATGGACCGCAAGGCGGAGATGGACGCGGCCGTGCGCGCGCTGCCGGACAACCTCCAGCGGCTGCTGTATATGCGGTATGTGCGGGGGTGGAGCGTGAGCTACAAGATTCCGCAAATGCTGTATGCGGATCGAAGGTCTGTCTATCGCTGGCATGAGCAGGCGTTGGAGATGATGTCCCACTATGTCCCATAATTTGGTGTAGGATAACATCATGGACCCGCGGGGAAGCAGTGGTCCATTGCGGAATCCTCCTGTTGCGCTGGAGCGGTCAGAGATGGCCGCTCCTGTTTTGTGCGGGGAATCTCATAAGGTGACGATATGAAGTATGCATGCCCCAGATGCGGACGCGTGCACGACCGGCGGTTGCAATGCATGGAGGGAAAGGCCCGGGTGCATGAGCAGGAGAGCGAAGAGCGCAGGCTCCGCAGCAGGCAGGCGTGGAAGCGCGCCAAGCGTCTGGCGAATGAGCGAGATCACTATCTGTGCGCGCTGTGCCTGGCGGAGGGTGTGCTCAACTGGGAGAATCTGGAGACGCATCACATCGTTCCGTTGAAGGACGACCCCGGCCTTGCCTACGACGTGGACAACCTCGTCACCCTCTGCCGGCGGCACCACGAGATCGCGGAGGGATACCCCCCGGGGGTATTGAGGGAGAAAATCGAGGCGGGCCGCAACCCACGTCAGACCTCAGAAGACAATTGATTCCGGAAACCCGGCGAAAGGAGGGGGAGCTTCATGGCGAGACCGGCCAAGGCCATCGATGTTCTGACCGATGGCGGCAGTTCGCACTTGACCAAGGAAGAGATCAAAGCGCGCAAAGATGCGGAGAGCGCCTTTGCCTCCGGGGCCACGCTCCGCGAGCGGCCAGAGGTCCGGACGGACGCGGCGGCGCACCGGGAGTTTCTGCGCGTGTCCAAAATCCTCTCCAAAGTCGGGAAGAACGACGCGCTGTTTGAGCCGGTCATCAACCGCTACTGCCAATTGCAGTCGGAGTGCGCGGCGTTCGAAGCGATGCGGGAGGGCTTCCGCGCGGACCTGGACGAACTGCGCGAGGACGGCGGGATGGAGGCGGACGCCCGCTACCGGCTCAAGATCAAGATGCAGCAGGCCATCCTGGACGCGGACAAGCAAGTGCAAGCCAAGCGCAAGATGATGTTCGATATTGAAAAGGAGTGCGCCATGACGATCTCCTCCGCGGTGCGCACCGTGCCCAAAGCGCCCGCCAAGCAGGACAACCCCCTGTTGGAACTGCTCAATGGAACTTAAGCAAAGCCCGGCTGTCGCCTATGCGCGCTGGTGCGTGGAGGAGACGCAGCGCCAGGCGCCCCGCTACGTCAAGCAGCAGGCCGCGCAATGGCTGGACATTGTGGAAGGAAGGTCAAATGAGGCCTATGTGGACGCAGCGGCTTTCGCGCGCGTGTGCGGCCTGCTGCGCCTCATGGTGCATCCAGACCTGGGCGGCCCGATGTCGGAGGGGCTGGAAGACTACGCCTGGCTGCTGATCGCCGCCGTGTTCTGCACACGCGCGATGGACGGCACGCGATACTATGAGACCGCGGTGCTGGAGATCGCGCGAAAGAATTATAAGACCTTCAACGCCGCGGTGATCTTCATCCTGCTCATGCTCACCGATCACCGTTTCGGCCGGTTCTTCAGCGTCGCCCCGGACCTCAAATTGTCCAGCGAGCTGAAGCTGGCGATTCGCAAGATCATCAAGTCCTCGCCCGCGCTGGCGGAGGAGAGCGTGTTCAAGGTGCTGCGCAGCGAAATCCGCTGCAAGCTGACCGACAGCGAATACACGCCGCTGGCCTACTCGCGGGATAAGATGGATGGTAAATAATTTGCCCGCTACTACAGCAATGCAGTAGATGAACCGAGAAAGAAAACTGGAAAGCTAAATGCAAATTGAAAGTACGTATAGCGTTTTTGATTTGCACATGCCAATCAGAGTGGAAGGCCGCCAGTAACGCGGCGGTCACACGCAACGCATAGAGGGTGAAACTATAAAGGAGCCTGCTTGATCGCAGTGCTTCTTTTTTTAGAATATAACCCCTCCAAGAGTTCTCGGCAACCGCGCTAGCGGTTGAAAAGGTATGCTGAACTTATGGGAAACCATAAGAAGCAGGGGATAAAAAGCCCTTGCGATAACAAATTGAAATTAGCCCACGCCTTCCTCGCTGACGAGGCCGGCGCGATGGACGCCTATCCCATCGAGGCCATGCGCTCCTCGCAGATCACCCTGCGCGAGAAGCTGGGCATCGTCATCTCCACGCAATACCCCAACGACAACAACGCCATGATAGACGAGATCGACATCTCCAAGAAAACGCTGGACGGGCTGATGGACAACCGCCGGCGTTTTTCGCTGCTGTACGAGCCGGACACCGACCTGCTGCAGGGCGACCAGTGGCAGCGCGACGACCTCGTTCTCTACCAGGCCAATCCGGCGGCGGTGAAGAACGAACGCATCCTTCGCGCGATCAAGGACCTGCGCGCCATGGCCGTGCTGTACGAGAACAAGCGCGAGAACTTCCTGTGCAAGCACTGCAACATCAAGTACAAGGGCCTGGGCGTCGAAGGGTATGTGGACATCACCAAGGTGCGGCAGTGCCGCCGGACGAGCGATCCGGCCTTCTGGCGCGGCCGCAGAGTTTGGCTGGGCCTCGACCTGTCCATGTCCGACGACAACACCGCCGTGGCCATGGCGGCCGAGGAGAACGGGACGATCTACGCCAAGGTATGGGGCTTCCTGCCGGCCGCCAAGGTGGCCCTCAAGACCAAGCGCGAGGGCGTCAACTATGACCGCCTGATCCGCGAGGGCGTATGCTTTGCCTGCGGCGACGAGGTGATCGACTACGGCGAGGTGGAGCGGTTCATCCTGGGCCTCGAAGCGCAGTGCGGCATGGAGATCGTGCAGGTGGGCTACGACCGCTACAACGCGATCTCCACCGTGCAGAAGCTGGAGGCGGCGGCCATCGAGTGCGTGCAGATCCAGCAGCACTCCAGCGTGCTGCACAGCCCCACCAAGCTGCTCCGGGAGAAGATTTTGGAGCGGAAGTTCGTCTACGACGCCAATCCCATGCTCGAGATCAACTTCCAGAACGCGCGCTGCACGCGCGATACCAACATGAATCAGTACGTCAACAAGAAGCGGTCGGAGGGCAAGGTGGATATGGTCGTGGCGCTCATCAACGCCGTGTACCTGGTGGAGCAGGAGCTGCTCGGCTGCGACGGATTTATCAGTCAGACCATTTGAGGAGGTGAGGGAGTGGGAATATTCAAGCGGCGTGAAAACCGCGCGGGCGGAGAGGTGCAGATTGAAGAAGGGCTGCTGCGCTCCCTGCTGGGGGAGACCACGATCACGCGGGAGATCGCCTTGCAGGTGCCCACGGTCAGCGGCGGGATCGACATGATCGCCGGCATCGTGGCGGGCACGCCCATCAAGCTGTACCGGGAGGACGTGGGAAAAGCGGAGGAGGTGCTGGGGGACCCGCGCCTGCGCCTGCTCAACGACGAGACCGGGGACACGCTCAACGCCAACGAGTTCTGGCGGGCGATGGTGCGGGACTACTACCTGGGAAAGGGCGGCTATGCGTTCATCGACCGCCGGGGCGGCAGCATCGCCGGGCTGTACTATGTGGACGAGCGGCGCGTGGTGATCCAGTACAACGCCGACCCGATCTTCAAGGAGTACGATTTGCTGGTGGGCGGCCAGCGCTACCGTCCGCACGACTTTCTGCGCATCCTGCGCAACACCCGCGACGGCGCGGCCGGCGTGCCCATCACTCAGGAGAGCACCCAGCTCATCGACGTTGCCTACCAGAGCTTGCGCTACGAGGACATGCTGGTGCGCAAGGGCGGGAACAAGAAGGGATTTTTGCAGGCCGTCCGGCGGCTATCGGACGACGGACTCAAGCGGCTCAAGGACGACTTCCGCCGCATGTACGGCAACAACGAGGAGAGCGTCGTGGTGCTCAACGACGGCATGACCTTCAAGGAGAGCAGCAATACATCGGTGGAGATGCAGCTCAACGAGAACAAGAAGAGCAACGCGGACGAGCTCGCCAAGATCTTTCATCTGCCAGCCGGCGTTATCGGTGGCCGCGCCTCGCAGGATGACGTGGCCAGCCTCGCCCGCCTGGCCGCAATCCCGCTGATGACGGCGATCCAGTGCGCGCTCAACCGCGATCTGCTGCTGGAGCGCGAAAAAGGCGAGATGTACTTCGCCTTCGACACCAAGGAGCTGCTCAAGGGCGACATGCAGACGCGCTTTGCAGCCTACAAGACGGCGCTGGACGCCAACTTCATGCAGATCGACGAGGTGCGCTTTGCCGAGGACTTGGAGCCGCTGGGCCTGACCTGGATCAAGCTGGGGCTTAACGACGTGCTCTACGACCCAAAGACAAAGACGGTATATACGCCCAACACCGATAAAACCAGCAATATTGGCGAAAATGGGTTGAGCGCGGAGGCCGCGCATGGTATAATAGAACCCAGAGCGAAGCGGATCAAAGGGGAAGATGGTAAGTTTAATGGCAGCGTCAGCGAGGGCGGCGGCGCGGCCGCTGCAAGCGATGCGCCCGAGGTCAGCGCAACCGGAGCCAATCGGTTTGAAAAGGGGTTTTCTAAGCGAAATTTGGATGCCCACTGGGATGGGGAGCATACACACAAGGAACAGTACCCAGGCATGACGAAAGAGCAGTATGCGCAAAGGGCTCGACAGCTCATAGAAAAACCCGTAGGGAAGGGAATTTTGGGTTACAAAAATAGCTCAGGACAAATTGTGCGATATGATTCAAAGACAAATGATTTTGTCAAAGGACGGCCGGATAAAGGAATTGCGACGATGTTCAAGCCCTCAAAGGGTAGGGATTATTACGAGAGAAAGAAAGCGGAGGAGGGGATAGACGATGAATGACCGGTTGCTTTGCCCCGTGTGTGGGAAACACAAGTTCGAAGAAGAGGATTGGTACGAGGTCTGCCCTATCTGCGGATGGGAGGACGATTCTTTACAACGTGATGATCCGGATTATTCGGGCGGCGCGAACGATATGAGCTTAAACGAATACCGCGCAGCCTGGAAGGCAGGCAAGCCCTGTCATTGACGGGCGCGTGGAGAAGCAACGAGCATCTTGAGCAATCAAGGTGCTTTTTTCATGCTCGAAAGGAGTGAAGCCCATTGAAAATTGAGATTCGCGCGGACGGCGCGCACATCTCGGGGTATGTCAACGCGACCGAGAAGAAGAGCCGGCCGGTGATGACGCCGCATGGCAGGGTGGTGGAGGAGATCGAGCCGCGCGCCTTTGCCGGGGCGCTGGAGCGCGCGGGCAATGTGAACCTGACCGTCGATCACGACGACGCCAGGGTCTACGCCAGCACCCGGGCGGGCACGCTGTCGCTGCGCGAGGACGACATCGGCCTGCACGCGGAGGCGCTCGTCACCGACCCCGGCCTGATCGGCCAGGCCCGAAGCGGCAAGATTCGCGGCTGGTCCTTTGGCATGTCCAACGTGCAGGACGAGTTGGAGGTGCGCGCGGAGGGCCTGCCGCTGCGGCGCGTCAAGGCGCTGGACCTTGACCACGTGACGCTGGTCATCAACAAGACGCCGTGCTACAGCGCGACATCGGTCGAGCTGCGGGCGGAAGGAGAGGTGGATGTGGAGATTCGTTCGTCCACGTCCGACGTACAAATCGTGGAGGAGGCTCCGCGCTTTGATAATTCGGCGTACCGCGCAAGGGCGGCCGCCGTCAAGAAAATGGGAGGGAA
>JBMNOF010000003.1:0-115551 GCA_050942925.1 Candidatus Spyradocola sp. | reverse complement strand
CCAGGTTCTGGCCAAGCCCGGCACCATTCATCCGCACACGCACTTCATCGGTCAGGTGTACGTTCTGACGAAGGAAGAGGGCGGCCGTCACACCCCGTTCTTCAACGGCTACCGTCCGCAGTTCTACTTCCGCACGACGGACATCACCGGCGACATCAAGCTGCCCGAGGGCGTTGAGATGGTCATGCCTGGCGACAACGTCGACATGGAGATCACCCTGATCAACCCCATCGCCATCGAGGAAGGCCTCCGCTTTGCTATCCGCGAGGGTGGCCGCACCGTTGGCTCCGGCGTCGTCATCAAGGTCATCGAATAAGGAGCGCTTCTCTTAGGAAGCTCCCTTAAATCGAAACGGACAGGAAGATTTACTTCCTGTCCGTTTTTGCGTGCTCGGAATCGCCAAACCGCGCCCGGAAGGCCGCGTCGGCCTGCGAAAGCCCCTCGCGGTACCGGCGGTAGGCCGGGCTGAGCCGCTCCATAGCCGGGAGAAAGACGGTGTCATATCCCGCCTCGCGCTGTAGGCGCGAGAGTTCCTCCCGCAGGCGCCAGGCCGGGGAAGCGCGGAACGCTTCGCTCTGCCGCAGCTGCAGGTACGCTTCGATCGACGCCGCATTGCGCTCCATGTAGGCATTGGCGTCCGCAACCAGATCGTCTAGGGCGGCGATCTCGCGCTGTGCAAGGTCTTCCCCCCAGCACCCGGCCGTCTCGTCCAAAAGGGCTTGTAGATCCGGGGAAAGCGAGAAGTCCGCGTGGTCCAGAAAATCGATCACGGTCTCCAATGCAGCCTCCTGCTCGGGCCCCGCGATCGGCTCACCCAGGAACCGCCCAAAGTGCAGGCAGAGATACTGCCCGTACCCGCCCGGAAAGGCGCGCAGCAGGCGGCGCTGGATCGTCTGCCGCCTTTCGAGCGCATCGGCCCTTGCGGCGGCGGACGCCCAGTTCACGTCCTGCGAAAGCCCCTGGAGCAGCGCCAGGCGCTCCTCTTCCGCGGCGATTGCCTGGCGGCGCTCCGCTGCCGCCGCGCGCAATGCCGCTGTACCGTCCCCGTCCAGCACCTCTCGTATGCGGACGACGGGCAGATCCAGCCGCCGGAGCAGAGCGATCTTTTTGAGCCGCTCGACGTCCGCCGCGGAAAAGTCGCGGTATCCGTTGGGAGAAACCGCCGGCCGCACCAATCCCTGCACCGCATAGTATTCGACCGCCTTTTTCGTAAGGCCGCACGCCCTGCATACTTCTTGAATCCGCATGTGCATCCCTCCACAGAGAAGGATAAACCATCCCCCGAGGCGGCAGTCAAGGGGATTTTCCCATAGCGCGAAGAAAAATGCCGCCCGCAGGCATGTCCTGCGGGCGGCGAGCCTTGTATTTGGCCTATGCAATGTCCGAGACGACGTTGTGCAGCCACTTCTTGGAGAGAATGCGCGGCACGCCCAGGATCGCCTTCACAACGTCCTCCGAGCAGACGCACAGGTAAACGCCCCAAAGCGGCAGCCCCAGATGGGCGCCCAGGAAGGCCAGAGGAACCGCAACCACCCAAACCGTCGCCGTGTCCAGAATGCAGGCAAAGAGCGTGTCTCCGCCGCTCCGGCAAAGCCCCACGATGATGATCATCGTAAACGCCTTGGGGATCAGCATAAAGGCTTGCAGGGCCAGCATCTCCATCGTCATTTGCAGCGTCTCCGGCGTGACGGTGAAGAAGGTGAGGATCGTGGGCCGCAGCACGATCAGCAGGACGCACATCACCACGCCGATCATTGGGACCAGGGCCATGAAGCGCATGCCGTCGCGGGAGGCGCCCGCCTCGTCGCCGGAGCCGATCTTGTGCCCGATCAGGATCGCACAGGCGTCCGATAGACCGCGGATGAGAACCAGGAAGAGCTGAAAGACCGTGTTGGCGATCTGCACGGAGGCGAGCGCACCTGTGCCCAGCAGGCCATAGGCCACGGTGTAGAGCGAAACCCCCGTCGACCAGAGCGTCTCATTGAGGAGCACGGGCAGGGTCGTGCGGAAGTAGCGCTTTAGGAAGTCGCGGTCAAAGCGAAGGAAGAGCTCGCGGAAATTCGCCGCAACCGGCGTGCGCTGGCGGTAGACGACGGTGCAGAGCACTGTGAGCTCCACGATGCGCGCAATGGCGGTGGCAATCGCCGCGCCGCGCAGGCCGAGCGCCGGAAATCCCAGAAGCCCAAAGATCAGGATGGCGTTGAGCACCGTGTTTGTCGCCACGGACAGCAAGCTGGTCAGCATCGGCAGGCGAACGTTGCCCGTTGCGCGGCAGGCAAAGCCCATCGTGTAGGAGAACGCCGTCACCACATACGAGAGGCCGACGGTCCGCAGATAGATCGCGCCCTCCTCGATCACGGCCGCATCGCGGGAGTAGATGGCGATCAGCCGCTCCGGCAGGAACAGCGCACCGCTCATGAACAGCAGGGAAGCGGCCAGCGCCAGGAGGTACATGACGCCCATCGTGCGGTGTACGCCGCCGAGATCGCCCTTCCCGTGAAATTGGGAGATGAAGACGGAGGCTCCGGAGCTGACGCCGAAGAGCACCAGCGAGAGGAGAAAATAGATCTGATTGGCAACGCCGACGGCCGCGATGTCCACGTCGCCCAGGTGCCCCAGCATCACAACGTCCACCATGTTGACGGAGGTCGTGATGAAGGATTGCAGGGCAATGGGCAGGCCGATGGAAAAGGCAGCCTTGAGAAAGTCCTTGGGGAACAGCCGAATGCGCGTCATGGCGGGAAACCTCCGCTTTGCTCGATTTTGCCCGAAAAAAGAGGCAGCAGGGACAGTATAACAAATGCCCGACGCGTTTGCAATCCAAAATGGAAGGGTTTGTTCATCATTGTTTACAAACAGGTCACGATTCAAACATAGTTGCCTGTTATACTCTAGGCATCGGTTGAGGGAAATCCCCTCCGCACCGAGTTTCCAATATCCACCCCAGCAGGCAATGCAACCAAACATCCCCAAACCAGATGATTTGAAACACAGAAGACTCCTCCTCTCCATTTTACGCCTGCTTTCCTTATATTCGGTAACACAAAGCCACATTCCCTTGAGCAAGGAATGTGGCTCCTGTGTTTTTGGGCGAATCGGTCCGGTCACAGCGCCTTGTGCAGCAGAAGTTCCAGCGGGTCCCCCGGCAGGGCGAAGGCACCAATGTCGGCATAGCCCAAGTGCCGGTAAAAGTGCTGCGCGCACTCGTTCGCCTGCGTGGAGGTCAGCACCGCTGTGTAGCCCGCCTGCCGCATCCGCGACTCCCAGGCCTGGACCAAAGCGCGGCCCCACCCCTGCTTGCGGTGAGACTCGAGCAGGTAGAGCAGGTTGAGAAAGGGATGTTCATCCCAGAAGAGCGACCAACGCAGCCAGCCGGCAATCTCGCCGCCGTCCATCAGGAGCAAAACCTGTCCCGCCGCAATCTTTTCGCGGAGAACGGCTGCGGAAACGTGTTTGTCCAAGGCGGCAAGCGCGCGCTCCTCGCGCAAGGTCGCCAAGCGAATTTCCATGAAAAAAGCGCCTCCCTTTCTTCCCGTTGGCAGAAGCATACCACGGGAAGGCAGGGAGGCGCAAGCGCTTTTTTTACTCGGCAAAGGAAAGGTCCAGTCCTCCGACATTCACCTTCACGGCAATGCGGTTCTCTGCATCGGATTGCGGATTGACGTAGTTGCCCTCCTCGGTGCGGAAGAGATCCGCGTTCGCAGCGGACAGGTCGCCCATGTCCAAGTCCAGATCCAGAGAGTAGTTCTCCGCGCTGTCGGCAAAGCACAGCGTCAGGTCGCTAAAGTCCGTCTCCAGGGTGCAGTCGCCGCGAAGCTTCCCTTCCAGGAAGACATCGCCTGTGCTCGAGCGCAGGGTCAGCGCATGCAGCGTCACATCCTGGAGCGTGGTGTCCCCGATGTTCGTCTGGATGGAGGCGCTCGTGTCGGCATGGCCGCTTCGCAGCGTCAGATCCCCTGTGTCCACGGAGACCGTCAGAATGTCGCAGGCAAAGCCGTCTGCGGTGGTGCTTCCCACATTGCTCGACAGGTTGAGCTGCGTGGCCTGCACGTCCTGCAGGGAGAGCGACCCGACGGAGGAGGCGATGGAGACCATCTCTGCGCGCAGCGGAACGGAGATTTCCACATCCCCGACGCTCGTAGAGATGTCAATGGCCTGCAGATCCGCCTCCGGCAGGTACAGCGTGACGGAGCGAGGCTCCACCGAACCCATGTGCAGCCGTCCCAGAAAATCGATGCGGAACAGGCCCAAATCGAGCAGCGAGCCCGCGCGGATTCCATCCGCACTTTCAATGGAAAGAACGCCGTCCGCCTGGTTGACCAGCAGCTCGCCCTCGGTATAGCCGCACGCCTTCAGAGAGCTCTCGCCCCCCTCGGGGACGGGCAGGATCGTCACGTTGCCCAGCGAAAGATCGATGCGCAGGGAGGTCAGTTGAGAAACGTCCACGGGGGTGTCCAGCTCCGTGGAGGGCTCCGGCGTGAGCCGGTCCGCCGTGGACCAGAACCATGCAAGGCCCAATCCCCCCATCAACAGGCCAACGGCCAACAGACAAGACGCCACGATGAGCGTGATGCGGACAAACTTTTTCATTGTGCATTCGCTCCCTTCCGACGGCGGCCAGACCTGAAGATCTTCTTCAGAAGCAGCCCCGTCCAATAGCACAGGTATCCTGTGAAGATGCCGCTCAGCGCGCCCAGGCTCCCGGACATGAGCGCAAGGCCCAGGAGAATCAGCCCCGCCGGCGCAAAGACCGGAAAGGTTACTACGCTAAAGTAGAGAAGGACAAAGAACAACGCCAGCAGAAGCAGGCTTCCCAGGAGAAAGGGACCGATGATCCCCACAATCGCCGCCAGGATCAGTATCACGATCGTCACCGCCGCGGCAATGGCCGCCGCGCCCAGCCCAATGAGCAGAGGGCTGGCCAAGATGCACAGCGAGACGATGGCCACGATAAACCAGGGCGAACGGCCTTCCTTTTTCTCCTTGGCGGCGGCGCCGTTGCTCGCCCCATAATCGGCCAAGATCCGATCTGCGATCGCGTCCGGAGAGCCGAGTTGGCGAGCCGCTTCTTCCTCGGATTCCGCCTCGTCGAAGTATTCCTCATAGTACTTTAGCGCCGCGTCTTGCTCCTCAGCGGGCAAATGCCCCAAACGCCGGCGCAGCGCAGCCATGAATTCATTGCGCGTCATGATTCGTTCTCCTCCTGACTTTGGACAAGGATTTCATCAATGCGTCGCTTGTATTCCACCCATTCGTTCCGGTAGGTGGCCAGCACCTGGCTCCCACGAGGCGTGATCCGGTAGTACCGTCGGTTTCGGCCGGAAATCGCCACGTCGTAGGTCGTCAGACAGCCGTCCTTTTGCAGCCGCCGCAGCACGGGGTAGAGCGAGGATTCCGAAACGCCTAGCCCTTGCGTGAGCTGCTGCGTGATGCGGTATCCGTAGGTGTCCTCTTTTTCCAACGCCGCAAGCACGCAGGCATCCATCATGGCAGCGTTGACAGGTAACAACACGATGCCCCAACCTCCTTTCTTGAGCAATATTGCTCTGCGATAAATATTATATGACGTATAATATTGCTTGTCAAGAGAAGGGGAGCGAAATTTTTGCCATGGGCGTCTGCCGGGGGGACAAACGACAGGGGATATGCTATACTTAGGGGAAGCAAAGGCAGCCTTTGCCAAGGCAGGCAAGGCGCCCGAAGGAGGGATGAAATATGCAGACCGAAGGAACCCGCATGCGCTTTTCGCAGGTGTTTTCGCAAGGATGGAAGATCTACACAGGATCGGCCACGGCAACGCTTCCGGCGTCGCTTCTGTGCACGGCGCTTCCGTCGGTGTTGACCACGTCCATCGCCTATTTTGCAGCCATGTCACTGTTTCGGCCTGCGTTTGAGGCCCTGCGGGAGATGCTGCAGGCGCTCTTTATCGCCGGGCCAGGCACCCGCGCGATGGAGGAGGCGCTGGAGCGTGCGGGGGAGTTCCTGCGCGGCTTCCCTGCAGATGGCGTGCCGTCCCTACTTGTGGGAATGCTGGGGATGATCCTCGTGCTGGTGCCGCTGACGCTCCTGTTCGGCATCGTCCTTGCGCCCATTGGGCAGGGGGCGATCGCAGAGGCGCAGTCCCGCATGTGGCATGGGGTGCGGATTCCGGCCAAGCGCGCGCTTGCGGCGGCCGGACGCCGGGCGGGCAGGCTGATCGTTCTGTTCCTGTGCGGAACGGCGGTCTCCCTTGTGGCCAGCCTCGTGGTAAACGTCACCCTTTCGGTGCTGACGATGCTGCCGGGCGTGGGCGGGGCGTTCCTGGTGCTGCTCTATCTCGTGCAGCTGGCGCTTTCCCTGGCAATCGGGGCGTGCATGAGCCTGGCGGTCCTTGTGGGAATGAACGAGGACAAGTGGCATTTCGTCGCCCTGTACGAGGCGGCCAAACGCCTTTTCCGGGACGGGAACTTTGCGCTTTTGTACCTTTGCTACTTTGGAATCGCGCTGGGAGTGGAGCTGATCGTCCTGCTCATGGATCTGTACATGGCGCTTCTACTCTTCTTCCCGCCGGTGCTCACGGGCATCTGCGCCGCGTTTTTGCAGCCGTTCGCCACGGCGCTGCTGACCGCAGCCTACTATGCAGACCGGAAGCGCCAAGGCTACGCGCCGGCGTGCGGTCTGAACGACCAGAAATAGGACCCATCGATCATCAGGAGGAGAATCTATGAAAGCTGTCGTCACCGTCCTTGGAAAGGACCGCACGGGTATCATCGCCTCGGTTTCCAATCTGCTCTATCAGCATGGGGTCAACATCCTCGACATCACGCAGACCATCCTTTCCGACATGTTCACCATGATCATGCTCGTGGAGATCGGGAAGGACAGCGAGTACAACGTCGTCCGGGATGCGCTGCTCGCATTGGCCCAGGAGATGAACCTGGAGATTCGCGTGCAGCGCAGCGACATCTTCGACGCCATGCACCGCATCTAAGCGCGGACTGTAGGAAGGAGAAACGCCATGCTCAACTCAAGTGAAATCCTACAGACCTTGCGCATGATCGACCAGAACAAGCTGGACGTGCGCACCATCACCATGGGCATCAGCCTGCTGGAGTGCGTGCCCGGCCCAGTGGAAGGTCTGTACGACCGCGTCTACGATCGCATCACGCGCCAGGCGGAGAAATTGGTGCCCACCGGGGAGCAGATCGAGCGGGAGTTCGGCATCCCCATCGTCAACAAGCGCATTTCCGTCACGCCCGCCGCGCTGCTGTGCGCCGGCGCAGACCCCGTGCGCCTGGGCCATGCATTGGACCGCGCGGCCAAGACCGTCGGGGTGAACTTCCTGGGCGGGTTCTCCGCGCTCGTGCACAAGGCCATGACGCGCGCGGACGAGGCGCTCATCCGCGCCATTCCGGAGACCCTTGCCACGACCGACGTCGTCTGCTCGTCGGTCAACGTCGGAACCACGAAGGCCGGCATCAACATGGACGCCGTGCGCCTGATGGGCCAGGTCATCAAGGACGCTGCCGCGCGCACGGCAGACCAGGATGGGTTCGCCTGCGCCAAGCTCGTCGTCTTTGCCAACGCCGTGGAGGACAACCCCTTTATGGCGGGCGCCTTCCATGGCGTGGGCGAGGGCGACGCCGCCATCAACGTCGGCGTATCGGGCCCGGGCGTGGTCAAGGCCGCGCTGGAGGAGTGTCGCGGCGAGCCCTTTGACGTGGTGGCCGAGACGATCAAGCGCACGGCCTTTAAGATCACGCGCGTGGGCCAGCTCGTGGCGCGGGAAGCCAGCCGCCGCCTGAACGTGCCCTTTGGCATCGTGGACCTCTCGCTCGCGCCCACACCCACCATGGGCGACTCGGTCGCGCACATCCTGGAGGAGATGGGCTTGGAGGTCACCGGCACCCACGGCACGACCGCGGCCCTGGCGCTCCTCAACGACGCGGTGAAAAAGGGCGGCGTCATGGCCTCCTCGCACGTGGGCGGCCTCTCGGGCGCGTTCATCCCCGTGTCGGAGGACATCGGCATGATCCAGGCGGCCAATCGCGGAACGCTGACCCTGGAGAAACTCGAGGCCATGACCTGCGTCTGCTCGGTGGGCCTGGACATGATCGCCATCCCCGGGGATACGCCCGCGGAGACGATCTCCGCCATCATCGCGGACGAAGCCGCCATCGGCATGATCAACCAGAAGACCACCGCTGTCCGCATCATCCCGGCGCCGGGCAAGACCGTGGGCGACAGCGTGTTCTTCGGCGGACTGCTCGGAGAGGCGCCGATCATCCCCGTGCACAAGGAGTCCAGCCGGGACTTCATCGCGCGCGGGGGCAGAATCCCCGCCCCCATCCACAGTCTGCGGAATTAGACCGAAGCGAAAAATAAAAACGAGTCGGGGGGAAAACCCATGAAAGGCAAGGTTTCCCAGTATCTCTCGCGCTTCAGCCTCTATGACACCACGGGATTGGCCAGCGTCACGCGCAAGAACCTGCGCTTGGTGATTCTGGGCGTGGTGATCGGGAATGTCAGCTTTACCATTACCGGCGGCACCGCGCTGACCGGGTACATCAAGGCGCTCGGCGCCTCGGATTTCGTCTATTCCGTGCTGCTGGCCATGCCCTATGTGGCCAAGTTCATGCAGCTTGTGACTTCCTACATTCTGGAGCGGACGCGCAAGCGCCGCGAGCTGATGCTCGTCTTTGGCCTCATCTCCCGCCTTTCCTGGATTCCCGTGGCGCTGGTGCCGTACTTTGTGCCGGCGGGGGAGGAGATGCTGCGGATCTGGGCAATCCTCGTGCTCGTGTTGCTGCTCTCGTGCATGGGCGCGTTCATCGACTCGTCGTTTAATTCCCTGGTCGCGGACATTGTGCCCATGCGCATTCGCGGGCGCTACTTTGCCGCGCGCCAGCGGATGATGATGGTCACCGGCATCCTTGCCGGCATCATCATTTCCTGGCTGCTGGACCGGTTTACGGCCGGCGGCTCGCTTGCGGGCTATACGATCGTGTTCGTGCTCGCAGGCCTGTTTGGTGCGGGCGATATCATCTGCTTTATCTGGGTTTCCTTCCCGCCGATGGCGCCCCGGCCGGAGGGGGAGAAGCGGGAGAGCTTCCCCGCGATGTTCCGCCAGGTGTTGACCAACCGCTCATACATGAAGATCATCGCGCTGTGGACGGCATGGGCCTTTGCGGTCAACATCTGCGGCCCGTTCTACAACGTGCACATGCTGGGCCCCATGGGCATGAGCTATACGGAGATCAACATCCTATCCGGCATTGTGAGCAACCTGGCCACCCTCCTGTTCGCGGGCAGGTGGGGAAAGCTCATGGACCGCTACGGCAACAAGGCCGTGATTCGGGTCTTTACGCTGCTGGGGGCGTTTGTTCCCGGGCTTTGGCTCTTCACCGGACCGGGCGAGATCTGGGTCGTGCCCGTGGCGCAGTTTGCCGCAGGCATGCTGCTGCCGGCAGCGGACCTGGCCATGCAGAACATCTATCTCTACCAGGCCCCGGAGCGCAACCGCTCCATGTACTATGCCGTCTACTTCTGCGTCACGCAAATGGTGGGCGTCGCGCTGGCCTACTCGGTGGGCGGCTGGCTCGTGGACAACGTGTTCGTCGGCCTTGCGGAGCAGGTGCAAATCTCGATCCTGGGGAATGTGGTCAACCAGTACCAGTTCATGTTCCAGCTCTCGGTCGTGCTGCGCCTGGGGGTCTCGCTCTTCCTGCTGCGCATGCTTCCGGAGGATGAAGCGGATTGCCATCCGTTGGTGATGGTGCGCGGCGTGCTGGGCGGAATCCGCCGGCCGCTGCCCCGGCGATGGATTCAGAAATGAGGTGTATCGGAACGATGAAAGAACAAAAGCAGCGCGCGCAGATGGATGCGCGCTTCCAGTGGAAGTTGGAGGACATCTTCCCCTCCGATGCGGCGTGGGAGGAGGCCTTCCAGCGCGCGAAGCCGGCCGTGGAGCGCGTGGCCGCCTTTGCCGGCAAGCTCGCCGAGGAGCTGCCGCAGGCCCTCTGTGCCCTGGAGGAGATGGAGCTCTCGCTCACCCGCCTCCTTGGCTATGCCTTCATGCGCCGCGACGAGGACAATGGCAACACCGTCTACCAGGGCCTGGCAGACCGCGCGCAGTCCCTCGCGGTCCAGTCTTCTGCGGCGACCGCGTTTTTCGGCCCGGAGATCCTCGAGCTCGGCCGGGAAAAGATCGAGGCGATCCTCGCGGCGCACCCGGAGCTGGAGCGCTTCCGCCGCCTGCTCGAATCGGAGCTCCGCATGGAAGCCCATACGCGCAGCAAGGCGGAGGAGACGATCCTGGCCCAGGCAGGAGAGATGGCCGCTGCACCGGATACCGTCTACTCCATGCTTACGGACGCGGACATGAAGTTTGGCTCTGTCACGGATGCGGACGGGGAGACGGTGGAGCTCACCCACGGACGCTTCATCCCCTTGGAGCAAAGCTCGAACCGCGACGTGCGCAAAGCGGCCTATGAGACCTACTACGAGGCCTACCGCAAGCTCACCAATACCATTGCCGCAACCTATTCCGCCTCCGTCAAGAAGGACATCTTCTTTGCCAAGGTTCGCGGCTATGCCTCCTCGCGCGAGGAGTCCCTGTTTGAGAACGAGATCCCCGAGAGCGTCTACGACGCGCTGATCGAGGCCGTGCACCGCCACCTGCCCGCCATGCACCGCTACCTTGCCCTGCGCAAGAAGGCCCTCCGCGTGGACGAGCTGCGCTTCTACGACATCTATGCGCCCATCGTACCGGACGTCGAGCTGGGGCTCCCCTATGCGGAAGCCTGCGCCCTCGTCCAGGAAGGCCTGAAGCCCCTGGGAGAGACCTACCTGGCCGACCTGCGCCATGCCTTCACCGACGGCTGGATCGACGTCTACGAAAACGCGGGAAAGACCTCCGGCGCCTATTCCTGGGGCGTCTATGGCGTGCACCCCTATGTGCTGCTCAACTATGAGCCCACGCTGGACAGCCTCTTTACCATCGCGCATGAGCTCGGCCACTCCATGCACTCCTTCTACTCCGACAAAAACCAGACCTTCCTCAACAGCGAGTACCCGCTCTTCCTGGCGGAGATCGCCTCTACCACGAACGAGGCCATCCTCCTGCAAAGCCTCAAGGAGAAGTTCACTCGCCGCGACCAGCGCATGGCGCTCTGCAACTACCAGCTCGAGCAGATCCGCGGAACGGTGTACCGCCAGACGCTCTTTGCGGAGTTTGAGCGCGAAGTCCATGCCATGGCCATGCGCGGGGAGGCCTTGACCGCCGAAGCCTTGACGGCCGTCTATCGCCGCCTGAACGAGGTCTATTACAAGGGCGCGGTCGTGGATGATAACATTGCCATCGAGTGGATGCGCATTCCGCACTTCTACCGCGCGTTCTACGTTTACCAGTACGCCACGGGCTACTCCGCGGCCGTGGCCTTCTCGCGCCGCGTGCTCTCGGGCGATCCCGAAAAGCGGGACCAGTACCTGGGCTTCCTCGCCTCCGGCGGTTCCAAGCCTCCGCTGGATACGCTCCGCCTCGCGGGCGTGGACATGGAGAGCCCCGAACCCGTCGAGGAGTGCCTGCGCAGCTTTGAGGAGGCGCTGACCGAGATGGAACGACTGATGGAGGAGGCGTGACCATGCAGGGATACGATCAGGAAGCCGCTCTGCGCTTCATCACCGGCAAGGTGGACAAGGGCGCGCACAAGGCGTTCTCCCCGCGGGAGATCGATTCCCTCCTGCGCAAGGCCCAGGAGCTGGACCTTCGGTACATGCAGGAGGCGGGTGTGCTCGTGGACGGCGTTGCCGGCGACAACTTCTACGATGACGACGAGGCCTTTGAGTACATCTCGGAGAACCTGCTCAAGCTCTACGGCGGCAGCGACGAGGTCGCCGGGCAGATCCTCTCCCTCGTGGACGAGTACATGGACCTGCAGGAGGCGTTCCTGGAGCAGTCCGGCCTCGTCACCTGGGAGTGAGCGGAAGAAACGCAGGGCGCGGTCTGGAACCTTCCAGACCGCGCCCTGCGTTTAAGTCAACTTACGGATCTTCCTCTTGCTATGATAGTTTGCGCTGCTTTTAGATGTTTGATGCATATGCGGTTTCCACGGCATCTCGACCGAGGAACCCTCTTTATGACAGCTGCATTTGCATGGGGTAAGCCCAGACCTCATAGTCTGCGATTATGTCTGCTGTGATGTCATTTGGCAGAGAGAAAGAGCTTGCGTCAAAACCGATCTGCGCGCCTGCTGCCAGCTCGTCAGTGAGAATAGTAAACACAATATCCACGACATTGCCATCCGCATCGTAAAGCGCCACTGCGATGTATACAAGACTCGCAGCCGCATCGGACGTATTCGTCACACGACCAAAGACGTGAATGCCGCCATACTCTTTGTCGGATATGCCAAGATCCGTTACTTCGTAGCGGATGAGATCCACTGTTGCCGCGTCAATGTTCGGATGTGGTAGGATAGTGGGCGTTTCATCAAGAGGCGTATCCATGGATGTGTTTTCGTAAATGTATCCGGTTTCGCCTGGCGCCAAGATTTGCGGGTACGCAGATACATAGTCCTGAACACCGATCAGACTCCCGTCTGCGCTCTCTATGTCGAAAGATCCGCCATCAACATAGAGATTTCTATCCCCCGTGTTGGTAACCGGAATGATCGTCTGCATCCATTGCGTTCCGATGCTGTTCGTCCAGAGACGAACCTGAGCCGTTCCAACTTCATACTGGGGATCGCTGGATGTGGGGGCCTTTGTAGCTTGCATCATGGACTCTGCTACCGGAGTTTCCATCCCAGTCGGCTGTTCTGTAGCCGTTGGCGGTGTCTCTTCCGCTGGTTTTGGTTCCAAAGCAAGGGAGCAGGCGCAGAGAGTCATAGCCAGTGCCAAAGCGATAAGAAATGCGGCAATCTTTTTGAACAACGAGCACTTCATGGCGAATACCTCCACGGATGTAAATGCAAGCATATTCTATCATTTTCTGAAACAAAATGCAATCTTTTCAACACTGAGCACACTCTTGTGAAGAAGCGCAACTCGGTCTTGTGTTGCGCTGCGTTAGAATATGCAGCCCCTTAGGCCGGCAGGCCGTGCAGCAGCAGGTTGATGCCCAGCCCCGCAACACCGCATAGGCTCATGACCAGGATGGGATTCCACTTGAACTTGCGCAGCGCAAAGAACGCCGCGACAAAGAGGCACGCGCCCACAATGTCTGTGTTTTGCAGCGCAATGTCGAGCTCGCTAAAGAGCACCGTCTCCAAAATGTTGAGCCCCGCGCCCGCAATCAGCGCCACGACCGCCGGCCGCAGACAGGACAAGACCGTGTCCAGTCCCTTCGCACCCTTGTACTTGTAGTAAATCTTCGCAAGAATCGAGACAATGATAAGAGAGGGCAGAATGCAGCCAAACGTCGCCACGATCGCGCCCCCCAGCCCCGCAATGCGGATGCCCACAAACGTCGCCGAGTTGATCGCAATCGGCCCGGGCGTCATCTCCGCAATGGTCACAAGGTCCGTAAACTCGCTCATTGTCAGCCAGGCGTGGCTGTCCACGACCTGCGCCTGAATCAAGGGCATGGCCGCGTACCCGCCGCCAATGCTGAACAGTCCCACTTGCAGAAAGCTCCAGAAGAGCTGCAGAAGCGTCATCATTTATCCGCGCCCCCCTTCGCTTGCTTGCGCAGGACCAGAACCTTGCCCACGCCCACGAGGGCGGCGGCCAGGATGATGTAAACGACGTTGATGCCAAAGAAGAACGTCGCCACAAACGCCGCAAGCATCAGCACGATGGACAGCGCGCTGCGCTCCTTGAGGACCCCAGCGCCCAGGCTGCAAACCACGTCCATGATGACCGCCGCGACGCCTGCCTGCATGCCCTGCAGGACCAGTGCAACATAGGGATTGGTCGCAAAGGCCGCGTAGAACAGCGAAATGATCGAGAGGATGATCATCGGCGGGAGAATCGTGCCCAGCACCGCCACCGCCATGCCCAGCGCGCCGCAGACCCGCCATCCGACAAGGATCGCCGCGTTGACCGCAATGGCGCCCGGCGAGGACTGCGCCAGCGCCGTCAGGTCCAGCATCTCCTTTTCGCCGATCCAGTGCAGGCCGTCCACAAACTTGCGCTTCATGAACGTGATGATGACAAAACCGCCGCCAAACGTAAAGGTGCTGATGTAAAAGGTGCTGGAAAACAGCTGCCAGAGCAGCTTCCGCTTCGGGGTCTGCGCGATTTCTTGCGTCAAGTGACATTCCTCCTCTTTCCCCTCCAGCATACCCCTTGTTCTTTCATAATGCAAATGCTATTATTTTATTGAGTTCATGCATACTTTGATATGGATGGGAGAGGGAGACGCATGACGGTCCGACATCTGAAAATCTTCCTGGAGGTCTACCGCTGTGGGGGGATCACGCGCGCTTCCGAGCGCCTGCACATGACGCAGCCGGCCGTTACGCGCGCCATACAGGAGCTGGAGAGCTATTACGGCGTGTGCCTGTTCGATCGGATCAACCGCCGTCTGCTGGTGACGGAGGCGGGCAAGCAGCTCTACGCGCAGGCCTTGCACCTGGTGGACCTCTTTGAGCACATGGAGACGAGCTTGCGCAACTGGGACACATTGGGCGTTTTGCGGATCGGCAGCAGCATCGCGCTGGGCACGTGCGTGCTGCCGGACCTGATCCTGCGCTTCCGGGCGGACCACCCGTCGCTGCGCACACAGGTGACCATCCAAAATGGCGGCGCCCTGCAGGCCCAGCTCTTGGACAACCGCCTGGATCTTGCGATCATCGAGGGCAACATCGAGGACCCGGACCTCACGGCGCAGCCCTTCCTCGCGGATCGGATGGTCCTGCTCCTGCCGCCCAACCATCCGCTGCTGGAAAAGGCGTGCGTCTCCATTCGGGATTTGCCCGCCTACGACCTGCTCCTGCGCGAGGAGGGCAGCGCGGGCCGCGCCTATCTCGACCACGTCTTTGCCGTGCATGGCTTGACCGTTCAGCCGGCTTGGGAGAGCGCCAGCACGCAGGCCTTGGTGCAGGCCGTGGGAAAGGGCTTGGGCATCTCCCTGCTGCCGAGCATGCTCGTCCAGCCGGACATCGAGCGCGGCACGGTCTGCACGCGGGAGCTCTGCGACGAACCCTTGGTGCGGCGCAGCCACATCGTCCACCACCGCAACAAGTTCCTCACCCGTGCGGCAGAGGATTTCCTCGCGCTCTGCCGCCGGTTTGCCCAGGAGGAGGCGCCGGAAGCGCCGTAAATTGGGGGAAAATTGGCAACCATTTGGCAACAATTTTGGGCGTTTTTTTTGCCGCAGGCCCAAAATCGCCGGAAAATTCCTCTCCTTAACCAGGCGCACACCGCCAAAAAATCGCCAAAATTCGCGCTTTTTCGCGAAGCGCAGGGTTGTGTCACGCCCGCTTCCTGGCAACCATTTGGCAACGTTTTTTGCGGGAAGGAAAATGCAATATTTCGTTCTGATTTGCTTCGGTTCTGTCTTCCCGCAAGGAAGGAGCAGCCGAAAGAAGAGAAAAAAGCCCCGCCTGTCTCCAGTTGGAGACGGGCGGGGCTTGCGCGGTTTAGGGGAGCAGCGCGCGGAGCTGTGCGAGCATGTCGGCGCAGTCGTCCTTGGAGACGGTGACGGAGACGCTGCCGTTCTTGCTGAGCGCGTAGTTGTTGATGCTGAAGTCGAGGTAGGCCACCGTGTAGGGGTCCTCCTCGCCGGTGAAGGTGTACGTGAGGGTCAAAGCGGCGGCCGCCTCGCGCACGTCGTCGGCGCTGGCGAACCCGTTGACCGGGACGACGTTGATCGCCTGGAACGCGGCCTTAAAGGCCTCCGCATCCACGGGCGTCCCATCGCGCAGGACGACGTCTTCCTCGCCCGAGCGGTCAAAAGTGAAGGTCGCCTCCTGGCCGTCGAGCGTGACGGTCAGGCTCTCCACGCCGGACACGGCCACGATGTTGGCGAACTCATTGACGAGCGTTTCCAGGTTTGCGGCGTCCAGGAAGGAGACGGCGCTGCTGCTCACGGTGTAGACGTCGTCCGTGCCGTCAAAGCAGGCGTAGTAGCTGCCCAGGCCGGCCGTATCCCCCAGATCCATCTGGAACGCGCTGCCGTCCTCGTAGGTGAGGAGCAGCGTGCGCCAGGGCGCGTCCAAGCCGTATTCGGCCTTCTCCGCGGTGTTGCAGACAAAGGATTCCAGCTCGATTCCGGCAAGGCCGCCGACGAGTTCCTCGGTCAATGCGGTATCCGTGTTGGCCAGTTCCGGCTCCACGATTTGCCACTGCGTAAAGACGGAGCCGCCGGTGCGCGCGTGGTGCTGCATTTCAAAGATCTCCGCGCCGGTCTCCACCCGGAAGCTGGACAGGCCGGTCGTTTGCACGGCAAACCCCGTCAAATCCCGGTAGGCGGCCACGCCCTCGGAATACATTTCCACGATGAGCGGCCGCATGAGGTAGACCGTGTCTCCGCCGTCCACCCGCACGTAGTAGTGCTGGGAGGCGGGGGCGACGTCGCCGATCTCCAGTAGGAGCGTTGTGCCGTCGCTGTAGGTGATGGTGACAGTGGAGAGCGGGTCCTCCAAGCCGTAGGGGGCAAAGTCCGTCACGTCCTGCGCAGCGATGCCCTCGGCAAGAAGCGTCGCGGCGTTGGAGAAGGCCGCCTCGCACGCGGATTGGGAGGTCACGGCCTCGGCCAGTTCGCGCACGGTGTAGATTCCATCCCGGCGGGTGATGGTCACCGCCGTGCGGCCCTGGATTTCAATCCGCTGGACCTTGTCCACGGTGGTGTCCGTCAGGTGGATGGTGTGGTCGACGTTTAGGTCCACATACTCCTGGATGCTCTGCGCGAGTTTCGTCACGCCGATGACCAGCGCGGCCAGCACGACGATTCCGCCCAGCGCCAGCAGGAGCAGGCGTCCCTTGCGCGGGTCGCGGCGGCGCAAGGGCTTTTTCAGGTCCTCGCCGGAGGACAGGTGGATCGGGTCCTTCAGTTCTTCGTTCATATAACCTCCACATTTCTGGCAAACACAGAAAATGTACCATGTACATTGTACATGATACATTTTCTCAGAGGGATGTCAAGCGTTATCCCTTGACCGCGCCCAGCGTCAGGCCCTTGACGAAGTACTTCTGCAGGAAGGGGTAGACGCAGGCGATCGGGACGACGGAGATGACCGTCATCGCGGCGCGAATGGTCTGGGTCGTGACGCGCCCAGAACCTTCGGAAGCGGTGCTGGCCATGGCGTCCGCCGTGACCGAGTCGCCGGTCATGGAGTTTGCCGTGTCCAGAATGCGCTTGAGCTCGTACTGCAAGGTGATGAGGTCCTTTTCGCCGGAGCAGTAGAGCATGGTGTCGAACCACTGGTTCCACTGGCTGACGCTGACGAACAGGCCGATGGTCGCGATAACCGGCATGGACAGCGGGAACACGATGCCAAAGAGGATGCGGTACTCGCTGGCGCCGTCGATCTTAGCCGACTCGATCAGTTCATAGGGAAGGCCCTGGATGAAGGAACGCATGACCAGAACGTTGAACGCGGAAATCGCCGTGGGCAGGATGTAGACCAGGAAGTTGTTCATCAGGCCGTAGGCGCGGTAGGTCAGGAAGGTGGGGATCAGACCGCCGCTGACGTACATGGTGAAGAGGACGAGCTTGGTCACCACGGAGCGAAGAACAAAGTCGCGGCGGCTCATGACGAAGGCCAGCATCATCGACAGCGGAATGCTCAGCGCCGTGCCGATCACCGCGCGCAGGGCGGAAATCAGCGCCGAGTGCGGGATCGTGGAGCTCTGCAGGAGGATCGTCTCATAGCTGCGCAGGGAGAACACGCGCGGCCAGAGGTAGATGCCGCCATAGACCGCGTCCGTGGAGTCGTTGAAGGAGATGGCCACGGTGTTCAGGAACGGGTAAAGCGTGATGACGCAGACAAACAGAAGAAGGATCGTGTTGGCAATGTCAAAGATCAGGTTCTGCGTCTTGGTGGAGAGCAGGCCGGTTTTGAGCTTGATTTTGGTTGCGGGTTGTGCGGTCATTTCTTTCTCGCTCCTTTCCTTACATGATTCCTTCGCCGTCCATGCGCTTAGCCAGCAGGTTGCAGCCGACGATCAGCACGACGGAGACGATGGAGTTAAAGATCGACATGGCCGAGCCCTGTGCCCACAGGCCGTACTTCATGGCGAATTCGTAGATGTAGATCTCCAGCGTGCTGGCGGTCTCCGTGGTGGAGGCGGATTTCAGCAGGTAGACCTGCTCGAAACCGACGCTCAGCAGGCGGCCGATGGAGAGCACCAGGAGGATCTTGATCGTGGGCGTGATGGAGGGCAGGGTGATGTTCCAGATCTTGGAGAAGCGGCCGGCGCCGTCGATGTCCGCGGACTCGTACAGCGACGGGTCGATGGAGGTCATCGCGGCCAGGTAGACGATCGCGTTGTAGCCCGCGCTCTTCCAGACGTCGGCAAGGGCGACCATCAGCCAGAAGATGTTCGGCATGCCCATGAAGGAGACCGGGTTGTCGATGATGCCAAGAGCCATCAGGATCTCGTTGACGATGCCGTTGTCCGGGGAGAAGGTGACAAAGATCAGGTTCGCCGCGACAACCCAGGAAACAAAGTGCGGCAGGTAAGAAATCGTCTGCACCGTGCGCTTAAACCAGCTGACGCGCACTTCGTTGATCATGACGGCCAGCAGGAGCGAGAACACGTAGGAGAAGATGATCTTGAGAACGCCCATGCCCAAGGAGTTTCGCAGTCCGCGCCAGAAGTACTCGTCTTCAAAGAGCGCTTGGAAGTATTCCAGGCCGCGGAATTCGTTGGCAAAGACGTTGAAGCCCGTCGTCGGCTTGTAGTTGAAGAACGCGACGAGCCAGCCCCACAGCGGGACATAGTTGAAGAGGAGCACCAGGATGACCGGAAGGGACAGCACGACGAGCTGCCGCTGCCGCCATACCTGACGCCAGAACCCAATCTGGTTTTTGGGCTTGTTCAAAATCGCACCGCTTTGTACGCTCACAGAAAGTCCCCCTTTTCTTTGGTTTTCGGTCAAGAAATCATAGTTTGAATTGCACTGAAGTCCACAGGGAGGAGACCGGCGCCTCAGCGGTGGTTCGCCAATCCTCATACGGAGAAGGCCTTGCGGGAGCGCGTCGTCCCGCGCTCCCGCGGCTTTCTTCAGAAATTCAAACCGTTAGTTCTGGTAGTTGGGCGCGCTATCCTGCGCCATCTGGGTCACAAGCTGCTCGTACTCGGCAAGCGGCAGATCCGCGAGCTTGCCGCAGAACTCATCCCAGATCGCGTCGAAGTCTTCCGGCGCGCACTGGGCCAGCCGAGGCACATACTCCAGGGTGATGGTCAGAGCGGTCTCGCCGGCGATCTTTCTCGGGTCGCTGGTGTCGATGCGCTGACGGATCGAGTAGCCGGGTTCATAGGTCGCATCGTAGGACGGGTTGAACCAGTCGCAGAAAGTCTCAGCATCGTAGTGGGAGAGGAACTCCAGCTCGTAGTCCTCGTAGGCCTGCTGCGCGTATTCCGTCGTGTTGGAGGGGGAGGCGATGGTGCCGCTCTCCGGGAAGGCCACAAGGCCCGGCCAGAAGTAGAACCAGCCCATCTGCTCGATGCCCTCTTCCTGCTTGTAGTACACGTCGTTGTACTGCGCCCACTGCTCGTCGGACTTCACAAGGCCGCCGTCCTCGCCGTAGGACCAGTCGGTGCCCTCAATGCCCCAGCGCAGAACCGTCTGGCACTCCTCGGAGGCCAGGTCGTCCAGAAACTGGAACGCACGGTCCGGGTCCTCACAGGAGACAGAGATGCCCAGGCCAAAGCCCGGCTGGAAGGTGCGCGCGCCGCGGTAGCGCTCGGTCTCCACGCCGTCAAAGACGACGGGGAAGGCAACCAGCATGCGGGAGGGATCGTTGGCCTCCAGGGCGTCCAGACCCACCTGGATCATGGAGCGCTGGTCGTACATGCCCGCCACGCGGCCGGAGCCGATCTTGGACTGCAGCTGCTCATCGGTCTGCATGAACATCTCGGGGTCCGCAATGCCCAGGTTCCACATGCGGTTGAGCATGAGGCAGAACTCCTTCTGGAAGTCCTGGTTCATGATGACCTTGGCCTCCAGGGTGTCCTGATCGATGACCGTCAGGCCGTCGTTCGGATAGCCCGCGAGGAAGCGGGAGCCGCCGTACTGCACGGCAGAGGCGCGCCAGGCCTCGGTGGGCTCGGTGACGCCGATGGTGGACTGTCCATTATAGGTCGGGTTCTTCTCGACATAGTCGATGATCAGGTCCTGCCACTGCTCGAACGTGGTCACCTGCGGATAGCCCGCCTGCGCGAGCAGATCCATGTTCAGGTAGTAGCCCGCGGTGGGGTAGACGGCGTTCTCCGAGGCATGGTTGCCGAACCAGTAGATGTTGCCGTCCTCCTGGGTCATCAGCTTGAGCTGCGACTCGGTGAAGCAGTTCTTCATGTTGGTGGAGTTGGCGATGTAATCGTTCAGCGGGATGAATGCGCCGGCCGCCTTCAGGTCGCCGGAAGCGTCGCTCGTGGTGAGCAGGTCCGGGTACTCGCCCGCGGCAATCAGAAGGGAAGCCTTCTGACGGACGTCGGAGCCGACCAGGAACTCAATCTCCAGGGTGACGTTCGTCTTGTCCTGCAGGTACTGGCCGACGGGCGTGTCGACCCACGGGTCCACGGTGGAGGTGGCAGATGCCATCTGCAGCAGAGAGAACGTGACAGGCGTCCGCTCTTCTCCGGTGGCGCTGCCGTCGCCGGTGGCGGCGGAATTGTCGGAATCGGTCGGTGTGCCGGACGAGCATCCGGCCAGCATAGCCACAGCCATCGCCAGCGCGATGAGCAGAGCAATGCTCTTCTTTGCGGTCATGTAGAATCCCCCTTGTGTTTTTTTGGGTGAAATGTTAATGTTCTGTGATCATTTCACCAGCTCACAGTTTACACAAGGGTAAACAAAAAATCAATAGATTTTCCGGCATTTTTCTATATGTTTCCGAATCATGGAACATAAGCCGAAAAAATACCACTTTTTTCTAGACTGACAAGAAAATCATCCGGTATATTTGAGAGATCAAAACGATTAAACGATATGGGCTTTTCTGTAAAAATCGAATTTTCTGTGAATTCAGTGATCATTCCCTTCATATTCTGTTTTTCTTAGTAAATTTTTTATTATTAATTCATATCGTTCTGCGTGGAGGCGGAATTTTCTCTTGAGAAGAGGGCCTGTGGGAAGCGCTTGCGCGCCTCGCCACAGGCCCATGCCGCTCATGCAGCGCTTAGTTCTGGTAGTTCGCGGCGCCCTCCTGGATCATCTGCGTGGCGAGCTCTTCGTACTCGTCCAGGGGCAGCTCATCCAGCTTGCTGACGAACTCGGCCCAAACGGTCTCGAAGTCCTCGGGCGCGCACTGGGTCAGCTGCGGAATGTACTCCAGGGTGATGGTGAGCGCGGTCTCACCGGCGATCTTTCTCGGGTCGCTGGTGTCGATGCGCTGACGGATGGACCAACCGGGTTCATAGGTCGCATCGTAGGACGGATCGAACCAGTCGCAGAAGGTCTGCGCATCATAGTGGGAGAGGAACTCCAGCTCGTAGTCCTCATAAGCCTGCTGCGCGTATTCCGGCGTGTTGGAGGGAGAGGCGATGGTGCCGCTGGTGGGCAGGGGCTCCAGGCCCGGGTAGAAGTAGAACCAGCTCATCTGCTCGATGCCGGAGGTCTGCTTGTAGTTGATGTCGTTGTACTGCGCCCACTGCTCGTCGGTCTTCACAAGGCCGCCGTCCTCGCCGTAGGACCAGTCGGTGCCCTCGACGCCCCAGCGCAGGACGATCTGGCTATCTTCTGCGGCCAGGTCATCGAGGAACTGGAACGCGCGGTCCGGATCTTCACAGGAGACGGTGATGCCCAGGCCGGAGCCGCCGGCGAAGGACCGCGGGCCGCGATAGCGCTCGCGCTCCACGCCCTCAAACGTCACGGGGAAGGCAACCAGCATGCGGGAAGGATCGTTGGCCTCCAGAGCATCCAGACCCACCTGGATCATGGAGCGCTGGTCATAGGTGCCGGTGATGCGGCCGGAGCCGATCTTGGCCTGCAGCTGCTCGTCGGTCTGCATGAACATCTCGGGGTCCGCGATGCCCAGGTTCCACATGCGGTTGAGCATGAGGCAGAACTCCTTCTGGAAGTCCTGGGTCATGATGACCTTGGCCTCCAGGGTGTCGGGATCGACAACCGTCAGACCGTCGTTCTGATAACCAGCCAGGAAGCGGGAGCCGCCGTACTGCACGGCGGAAGCGCGCCAGGCCTCGGTGGGCTCGGTGATGCCGATGACGGAGGCGCCGTTATAGGTGGGGTTCGCCTCGACGTACTCGATGATCAGGTCCTGCCACTGGTCAAAGGTCGTGACCTCGGGGTAACCGGCCTTGGCCAGCAGGTCCATGCTCAGGTAGTAGCCCGCGGAGGGGTACACGGAGTTTTCAGAAGCATGTGCGCCGAACCAGTAGATGTTGCCGTCCTCCTGGGTCATCAGCTTGAGCTGCGACTCGGTGAAGCAGTTCTTCATGTTGGTGGAGTTGGCAATGTAATCGTTCAGCGGGATGAACGCGCCGGCCGCATACAGGTCGCCGGAAGCGTCGCCGGTGGTCATGATGTCCGGGTACTCGCCCGCAGCAATCAGAAGGGAAGCCTTCTGGCGGACGTCGGAGCCGACCAGGTATTCAATCTCCAGGGTAACGTTCGTCTTGTCCTGCAACCACTGGCCGACGGGGGTGTCCAGCCAGGGGTCCACGGTCGTGGTCGCCGAGGACATGTACAGCATGGAGAGGGTGGCGGGCTCGCGCTCGGCCGACGCATCCCCAGCGGGCTGCTCTGCGCCGTCGTCCGCGGGTGCAGCGTCGCCCGCAGCGGTGGCATCCGGAGAGGTGGCCGGCGTCTCGGTTGTCGTCGAACAACCGGCGAGCATGGCCACGATCATCATCAACGACAGGATGATGACGACGCTCTTCTTCAGGGTCATAACAATTCCTCCTTCTGGTTTTTGCGCAAAAGCGCTGAAATATGAACAAATTATGTCCACATTTCCTTAAAAGTTAGTTTACAAAATCTTATCCAAAAAATCAAGTATTGTTCCAGTATTTTTTGATATTTTTTCACAACGTGAAACGCGCTTGGGGTGAAAACAGTAGAAAAGGCGCTTTTTATCGATTATATTTCCATAAATAGCGGGAAGGAATCGGTAAAAATTAATTGATTTTATTTACATAACATTTACTTATGAAATATGCAGAGGACAAATTGTAGAGGGGAATTCGCTTTCCCGTTGTTCAGGTGGAATGCAATCTCTTACAATGGGGAAGGAGTGTACAACGGTGGGGGATCGTGTTATACTATTCCCCATCGGCCCTTGGAGGAATGAGGAAGGGAGTGGGGAAAATGCACGGCTTTTATGCAGTGGAATTGGCGTATCTTTCGGCGTTTTGCCGGGCGGAATCCCTCCCGTTTGGGGTGCGTTTTCGGGATGATGGCATCCCCGACCTGTACGCGCACAACGTCACCTATCTGTCCAAAGCTCCCTCGGCGCAGGCGCTCTTGCGGATCTGCGAGCGGGAAAGGCGCCTGCGCCGAGCGGAAGGCATGCCCTTTTTGAACCTGACGGTAGAGGGAAGGGCGCCCTCCCTGCCGTGCGCAGCGATGCGCACGGTCTATGACTACTTCCTTTGGACGGGCGAGCCCTTCGCGCCGCGCCCGGACCTCGCGGTGGTGCCCATGACGCCGCCGCTCTGTGCGCAAGCCTTGGCCTTCGATCTGGAGGTCAACGGACGGGACTACGGGTGGAACTTCATTTGGAGGCGGTTCCGCCGGCGGCAGGAGGTCTACCTCTCGGGGCGCGTGCAGCATCTCCTCGGCTACCACGCCGGGCGGCTGGTGAGCATCTGCGACCTGTTCGTCTGCGGGAAGTACGCCAAGATCGAGGATTTCGACGTCGCGCCGGACCGGCAGAGGCAGGGATTTGGGCGGGCCATGCTCGCGGATCTGATCCTTCGGGCGAACCGCCTCGGGGCGGAGACGGTCTATTTGGTGACGGAGGATGCGGACACCGCCAAAGAGATGTACAAAAAGAGCGGCTTTGTACAAGCCGCTCAAAAGGAAGAGATTCTGTTGCCCGTCAGTTCCGCAGAGGACGCGTGACCAAGTGGCGCCGCTCCTGCGGGGAAAGCAGGTTGTCGTACAGCGCGTGCAGAGCTTTCGCGGCGTCTGCCGCGCTGGGAAGGCGCGGATCGCGCAAGGGGCGATAGAAGAGGTGCATCTCCACGCCGTAAATCGTATACGAGAGGCCGGGAATGCAGACAAACCCCAGGCGCGCGTAGAAGGCAATGCGGCGCTGCCGGACCACGCGCTCGTCCGGATCGGCGGCGAGGGAAACCTTCTCCACTTCGGCATAGAGGCCGGAGGCGTTGCGGGAGCGCTGGAGCAGTTCCCGAAGATAGGCGCTTCCCACGCCGAGGCCGCGCATCTCCGGCTCCACGCCGTACAGAAGAAGGAGCAGGCTCTGCGTGCTCGACGCGCGCAGAAGAAACGCATAGGCGGCTTCCCGCCCGCCCCACGCACAGAGGTGGCACGACACCGCCCCCGTCAAAAGATGGCGCCGCATCTTTTGCGGGGGCGGGTATTCAATCGGGGGAAAGTCCCGCGCGACGCGGCGGTAGACCGATGGGAATTCGCCTGCGCACAGGGGGCGGACGGAGAGCATGGGCGTGCCGGTCATTCGGCCTTGCCGACATAGACGATGTCGCTGACCGAGCGCTCCTGGTTGGCTGTGCCGCAGGGCGTGGAGATGACGTTGCCGTTAAAGTACATGCAGCTGGTCATGCCGCCGTCGAAGTTGTACGCGTTGACGCAGCCCAGGTCGAGCATGTACTGCGCCAGCTCCTCAATGCGCATGCCTTCGCTGTACCCGGACAGGCGGCCGTCGACCACGACGGCGACATAGCTGCCGTCCGCGCGCTGGCCGAGCGCCGTGCGGGGATTAGCGGGGGCGACGTCCGTGTTAAAGCGGTCCGGCAGTTCGCCGTCCACGACGAGCGCAGGCCCAAAGGACCAGCTCTCCCAAAGCCCCTGGGCGAGGAGCGAGTCGACGTCCATTTCGTCCTCGGAGAGGATGCGCATGGAGCCGTCCTGGAACAGGCAGAGGGCGTCGCGCGCGGGATTGTCCCGATAGGCTACGCCGCCGCGCACGATGACGCCGTCGCTGCGGAATCCGCAGTAGTCGCCGTTGATGGCAAAGATCGCGTCCACAGACGCCGCGATCTCCCGCGTGCGCGCGCGCACGTTCTGGCCAAAGGAGCCGTCGGCAAAGGCCGTGCGCAGGGGGAGCGCGCCCTGCTTGGGCGTGATGACGGCCACCGTTGCCACGGCATTGTCCAAGGGCTTCTGCCGCTCGATGTCAATCCGGACGGAGGCGTCTTCATAGGTCCACAGGCCGTTTTCCGCATCCTCTGTCAGGATAGGCGTAAAGGGCGTGGGTTCCGGCGTGGGCGTGGACGCCGACGTGGCGGACGTCTCCTGCGAAGGCGCGGGTGTGCTGGTGGGCGTAGCCGCCGGCGTGGCAGCCGAGGGCGTGGGCGCTGCGGCGGGGGTCGAAGCCTGCACAACGTCGCCCACGACCATGTAGGGCAGGCCAAAGGCGCAGAACGCGACAACGAGCGCAGCGCTCAAGAGGAGAGCAGCCTTCTGCTGCCAGCGCATGGGCGGTCTCCGCTTTTTTCCAGAAGAGGTATAACGCGTATTCATGACGAGATGGCTTCCTTTCTTTCCGGCAATAATGCCGGATGCAGAACTATGATAGCATATTCTGTCGGTTTATGGAATAGAATCTTCCTGGGAAAGCCGTGCGGCATGGGTTTTCCCGGAGAAAAAACTGTTAAGTTTTCCTTTCTGACTTGACAAGGCGGGCAGAATGGTCTACCCTTTCCCTAGAATCCTAGCGTGCAGTGACCCGAAACAAGTATCCGCAGCATTCGGGCAGCGCAGAGAGCCGGCGGCAGGTGAAAGCCGGCGCCCAGCGGCGGAGAAGGCAGTCGGCGAGCGCAAGGGGTCAATGAAGGCGGGCAGAGTTTTTTCTGCCAACTTGGGTGGAACCGCGGAAAGCAATGGCCTTTCGTCCCAAAGAGAACAAGGGACGATGGGCCATTTTTTTGCAGACAATGGAGGAGGAAAGACGTCATGGCAGCACCTTCTATGGACAAATTGGTCGCCCTGTGCAAGGGGCGGGGATTCATCTTTGCGGGCTCCGAGATTTACGGTGGCCTGGCCAACACCTGGGACTACGGCCCCCTGGGCGTGGAGTTCAAAAACAACGTCAAGCGCGCCTGGTGGCAGAAGTTCGTGCAGGAGAGCCCCTATAACGTCGGCGTGGACTGCGCGATCCTGATGAACCGCGAGGTTTGGGTGGCCTCCGGACACGTGGGCTCGTTCAACGATCCGCTCATCGACTGCAAGGCCTGCAAGAGCCGCTACCGCGCGGACCAGCTCATCGAGCAGGTCTGCGGAATCAGCGCAGACGGCTGGAGCGACGAAAAGCTCGAGGCCTACATCGCGGAGAACCACGTCGCCTGCCCCCAGTGCGGCAAGAGCGACTTCACCCCCATCCGCAAGTTCAACATGATGTTCAAGACCTTCCAGGGCGTGACCGAGGACAGCCAGAATGAGATCTACCTGCGCCCGGAGACCGCGCAGGGCATCTTCGTCAACTTCAAGAACGTTGCCCGCACCACGCGCAAGAAGATCCCCTTTGGCATCGCGCAGATCGGCAAATCCTTCCGCAACGAGATCACGCCCGGCAACTTCACCTTCCGTACGCGCGAGTTTGAGCAGATGGAGCTGGAGTTCTTCTGCAAGCCCGGCGAGGATCTGGAGTGGTTCACCTACTGGCGCGGATTCTGCCGCGACTGGCTGCTGAGCCTGGGCGTGGACCCGGAGCACCTGCGCCTGCGCGACCACGAGAAGGAGGAGCTGGCCTTCTACTCCAAGGCGACGACGGACTTTGAGTACAAGTTCCCCTTCGGCTGGGGCGAACTCTGGGGCGTTGCGGACCGCACGGACTACGACCTCAAGCAGCACCAGGAGCATTCCGGCCAGCCGATGGAGTACATCGACCCCGTGACCAATGAGCGCTACATCCCCTACTGCATCGAGCCCTCGCTGGGCGCGGACCGCGCGGCGCTGGCGCTCCTGTGCGACGCCTATGAGGAGGAGACCCTCACCGACGCCAAGGGCAACCCGGACGTGCGCGTGGTGCTGCACCTGCACCCCGTGCTGGCGCCCTTCAAGGCGGCGGTCCTGCCCCTGCAGAAGAACAAGCTGGGCGAGGCGGCCACCGAGATCTACAACCGCCTGTGCAAGAAGTTCAGCGTGGACTACGACGAGACCGGTTCCATCGGCAAGCGCTATCGCCGCCAGGACGAAATCGGCACGCCGCTTTGCATCACCGTGGACTTTGATACCGCGAACGACAACTGCGTCACCGTGCGCGACCGCGACACCATGCAGCAGGAGCGCATCTCGGTGGACAAGCTGGAAGAGTACATCGCCGCAAAGATCGCCTTCTAAGTACAAGGAGACTTTGGACAAAGTGGCCCCGCGCGCCAAGACCAGCGCGCGGGGCCACTTTTGTTTACCGCAGCAGCTTGACCAGGTTCTGGTCCTGGGCAAGCCAGCTCAGATTGTACGTCAGCAGTATGTCCGCCCCGGGATTCTCCTGCAGCACTTCGGAGACGGGCAGGTTGTAGTAGCGCAGATCCAGCACCACGATCCGGTCGTAGTGGTTGGCCAGAAAGGGAATCAGCGCGTGCGCAAAGGAGTCCTGCAAGACCACGAGCGTGCGCCCCGTGCCCGCGTCCGTCTCGATGTCCACGCGGGCGTGATTCCCGTCCAGGAAGAAACGGTATTGGTCCTTTTCTTCGAGAGCCGAGAACGTGTACAGGCTGTCGCTGACCTTGTCCAGGTCGTACGTCACCTGCACCTGGCGCGGAATCTCATAATACCATAGACGGTCCCCCGCAAGGCCCCAGATCGGCGCCTTGGAAAAGAGCGAACCGTAAAACGGCTGCGCGCTCTCCTTGCGCACAAGGTCCTCCACGGGAGAAAGACCCGCGGCCGCACAGTACGCTTCATAGGCCAGATAGGCGCCATCTTGCGTCCAATGGTGGTCCGTGCGGAAGTACAGCGCCTCGGAACGGTGCGCGATCAGCGCGTCATAGGCGTTCGCGACGGTCACCGTGTCCGGCAAGGCGAGGGAGAGGAGGATTTCCCGCTCGTCCGGTTCCTCGACAAAGGCCGGGAGCCGGTCCGGATAGAGCGTAAAGGCGGAGTAGACGGGGAGAAAGTACACCGATCCCGTCTGGGCAGACGCGAATTGCGAGAGAATCGCCGCGTTCTTGTCCAAACGGTCCGCATCCGGGTCCTTGTCAAAGACTTCAAAGAGCTGGCCGTCCGCCCCAAGGTAGGCCCCGCCGATCTCCCGCTGTCCCAGAAGATAGTTGATCGTCGCCTTCGTCCGTACGAAGAATGTCCGCCCCGGGAATTGGTCGGCAAGATAGGTCTCCATGTCGTTCATCCACTTGCCCGAGAGCACGGACGAGAGCGAAAATTCCGGCTTTTTCGCCAGGTATCGGTTTTCCATGTCCGAAAACGCCTGGTCCGGCAGGAGCAGCGTCAGCAGCAGCGCCGCAAAGAGCACGGCGACAAATCCAATGCAAATGGCCTTCTTCACGGTTTCACCTCCCCAGAGCTAGAATCGGAAGTAGAGGAAGGGATTGTATCCGGCGTCCACCACGTAGATCAGGCACACCGCAAACCCCGCGATCATCAGCGCGTAGCCAAGCGCGGCCTGGACGCGCGGCTTCCCGTCGCCCAGACGGGAAAAGGCCCGGGAGAGCAGAGGCGTGGATGCCACCACGCACGTCAGCAGCAGCGCGCCATAGTTGAGCAGCGCCCGCAGGGCAGAGGCGTCCACTGCGCCGGACCCGCCCCCCAGCATGGCGCCCAGGTAGGCCACGCCCTTGGACAGATCGTCCAGCGCAAAGAACACCCAGCCCACCAGAACCACCAGCGCCGTGTAGAGCCAGCCCACAAAGCGCGGCGCGCGCGCCAGCGCCTTGCCGTAGACGAACTTCTCGGCGATGAGCACCGCGCCGAAATACGCGCCCCAGAGCAGGAAGTTCCAACTCGCCCCGTGCCAGAGCCCCGTCGCCATCCAGACAATGGCAAGGTTCAGGATGTTGCGCGGCACGCTCACGCGGTTGCCCCCTAAGGGGATGTAGAGATATTCCCGGAACCAGGTCGAGAGCGTGATGTGCCACCGCCGCCAAAAGTCGGAGACGGAGCGGGAGATGTAGGGGTAGCGGAAGTTTTCCGGGAAGTGGAACCCAAACATCTGCCCCATGCCGATGGCCATGTCCGAATAGCCGGAGAAGTCAAAGTAGATCTGGAAGGCGTAGGCCAGGATGCCGAGCCAGGCGCTCAGCGCGGAGAGCGAAGAGGCCGGTTGGGCGGATACCGAATCCCAGAGCATGCCCACGCCGTTGGCCAGGATCAGCTTCTTGGCAAGCCCCACGAGGAACCGGCGAATGCCCAGAAAGAACCCCTCCCAGGTTTCGCGCCGGTCGTCGATTTCGCGCATGACGTCCACGTACCGCACGATCGGCCCCGCGATGAGCTGCGGGAACATGGACACGTAGCAACCGAAGGAGAGCGGATTCCGCTGCGTCGGGCAGTTGCGGCGGTAGACGTCGATCGTGTAGGACATGGTTTGGAACGTGTAAAAGGAGATGCCCACCGGCAGGGCGACCTCCGGAACAGGCAGGGAGAGCGAAAACGCCGCATTGAGGGTGGAAACCAGCAGCCCTGCGTACTTAAAGAAGCCCAGCAGCGCAAGGTTGATCGTCACCGAGGAGAGGAGCAGCGCCTTGCGGACGCCCGGGCGGGCGTCGAACTTTTCCATCAGAAGGCCGTGGGTATAGTCCACCACGGAGGAAAAGAGCATCAAGACGATGTACACCGGTTCGCCCCAGGCGTAGAAGATCAGGCTGGCCACAAACAGCAGAAGGTTTCGCCATCGCCGCGGCACCGCAAAGTAGAAGAGGATCGTCAGCGGGAGAAAGAGCGTAAGAAAGCTCAAACTCGAGAAGACCATGCACACCCTCCTTTCCAGTTCTATTTAACTCTCAGAAATAACGGGAGCGGATGGGTTTCCTTCCGCTCCCGTCTTGGTTTTGCAAAGGGGCCGGCAAGCCGGCGTTCCTCCTTAGGCCGCGGCAGCCTCGGACAGAATCTCGTTGAAGCGATCCACGACCGCCTGGGAATCCGTGGACACGACCAGCATCACATAGCGGCCATTGTTCACGATCTGCCCCGCCTTCGCCAGCTCGTACTGGTCGGGCAGATAGGTCTCAAACGACTGCTGCAGAAGGTCCAGGCGCTTCTGGAACGCTTCCTTCACCGCGTCCATGTCCGCCATGTCCTTGACCTTGGCAATGTACAGGGCGCGAGCGTGCACGTTCATCATCGCGTCGTTGATGGAGTAGTCCTCCAGCATCGAGTAGTCCAGACCGCACAGCTCGGTGACGGTCTCCTCGCCAAAGTCCATCATGGAGGGGAACTGGTCGTCCATCGCGAGCAGCTCGTCCGCAATGTCCTGCACGGGAACATTGACTTCGGGCGCGGCCTCCTCCGCCGCAGGGGTGCAGCCGACGGCCGCAAACGCAAGGCAAAGCGCAAGCACAAGGAGCAGAATCTTGTTCAGGTTTTTCATAGGTTGGGTTCCTCCGCCTTTCCAATGGTTTTCATGTTTTACACAGCATTGGACGCGGCTTGAAGAAAAAAGTTTCGCGTTCCCTTCCTTCTTTACGAAGTCCTAACAGTTTTGAGCGCGCCTAACCCATTCATAAAACATTCACTTGCAACTCTTGCAGGATCGGATATAATGATAGAGAACGTGCGAACACTGCGAAAGGACGAAACGGATCATGAAAAAAGCAATTTTTTGCCTCCTGCTCTGCCTCCTGCTGTTGCCGACGGCGGTTTTTGCAGACGAGACGCCTGCGCCGTCCGCCCCGGCGGAAACGGCCGCGCAGACTGAGGCGTCCACCTTTGCCATCCTGCACACGGGCGATACCCACGGCGTCGAGGTGCGCAGCGGGAACTCCATCGGCTATCCCCTGCTGCGGGCGCTTGCGGACAACACGCGCAGCGCCTATGACACCCTCCTGCTCGACAGCGGCAACGCCTTGGATGGAGACGGCCTGAAGACCGTCAAGCTCATGGGCGCCGCGACCTATGATGCGGCTTCCATCGGCACCGAGGACGCCGCGCTGGGCATCGAGCGCTTGCAGGAGCTCAGCAGCATCGCGGATTTCCCGCTGCTCTGCGCGAACTGGCTCCGCCAGGACGGTGAGGTCCTCTTTGACCCGTACGCCATCTTCGACGTGGGCGGCACGCGCATCGGCGTCATTGGCCTGATTTCTCCGGAAATCGCCGACCTCTACCCCGATATCACCGAAGGGTGCAACGTCTACAAGCCCTCCGGAATCGCCAACATCTACTATGAAGAGATGGCGGACGCGGGCTGCACCTATTTCATCGCGTTGACCAGCTTTGGCTATGACGGCGAGTACACGCCCCGCGACCTGGCCGCGGAGTCCCCTTGGCTCAACCTCATCCTGGACAGCAATACCGACACGGTGCTGGAGGATGGCGAGCTCGTGCAGGACACCAACGTCGTGGTCTTTAACTTGCCCAAGGACTTTGAAGCGGTCGGGTCCCTGGTCGTGACCTCCACGGATTCGCAGAACATCCTCTCGCCTTCGGTTCTGCGCGCGGACGATCTGTCCGCCCTCACGCCGGATGCTTCCGTGACGTCCGTTGCCCAGGCGGATTACTCCGTGGACGGCGAGAGCGGCGGGTTCCAGCTGCCCACGGGCGTGGTGTTCCTCATCGCATTGGTCGTCATCGCGGGCCTCACGGTGCTGCTGGCGTCCCTGGTGCTCAAAAAGAAAATCCCGAAAAAGTAGGAATTCCGACAAAAAACAGGGGAAATCGGTCCGCGGGCCGGTTTCCCCTGTTTTGCATGCCCGGGGATGGGGTATGATAAAAGGGAAGATGGAATCGGTCTTTTTCGAGATTTTACGAGAAAAACCTTCCAAATCGATTGGTTGTGCGATATAATAGCAAAGGGGTCGGAATTCGACCTCACGGCCGCGCGGAAGGCGCGGCGCTCGAAAAGAGAAATACGCAGAAGAAATAGGGAGAAAGAGGTGTTGCCGCGTGTTGACATTGCGCGATGTAAAATGGGCGGCTCCCGACGGCGACGCAGTCCTTCGGGGGATTAATTTGGAAATACCGGACCACAAGCTCGTCGTGGTCACCGGCCCCAACGGCGGGGGAAAGACCACGCTGGCCAAGATGATCGTCGGCCTGGAGAAGCCGGATTCCGGCGCCATTGAACTGGATGGGAAGGACATCACGAACCTGAACATCACGGAGCGCGCGCGCCTGGGCATCAGCTTTGCCTTCCAGCAGCCGGTGCGCTTTAAGGGCCTGACGGTGATGGACCTGCTGGAGCTGGCTGCCGGAGGAAAGATCCAGAAGGCAGAGGCCTGCGAGTACCTGAGCCGCGTGGGCTTGTGCGCGCGGGAGTACATTGACCGCGAGGTCAACGCCACGCTTTCGGGCGGGGAGATCAAGCGGATCGAGCTGGCGACGGTTCTGGCGCGCCACACGCGCCTTTCCATCTTTGACGAGCCGGAAGCCGGCATCGACCTTTGGAGCTTCAACAACCTGATTGAGGTTTTCCAGGATTTGCAGAAGACGCTCAATGGGTCCATGGTCATCATCTCCCACCAGGAGCGGATTCTGGCCATTGCCGACGAGATCATCGTCATCGCAGGCGGCCGCGTGACCGCGCAGGGGCCGGCGCAGGAGATCATGGGCAAGCTCCTTTCCGGCGAAAAGAGCTGCGATATTTGCCCGAAACAGGAGGTCCGTTACGGAGGAGAATGCCATGAATGAAATCACCAAGCAGCTTTTGAGCATGGTTTCGGATTATGACGACAGCAAGGGCTACGCGGATGCCTATTCGATCCGCGAAAACGGCAGCTGTGTGGAGCGCCGCTCCACAGAGCACATCAAGATCGACAGCAAGACGGATAATCCCGGCCTTGTGATCCACGTTGCGCCCGGCACGAAGGGCGAACGCGTCTCCATCCCCGCGTGCGTCACGCACGGCGACATCGACGATGTGGTCTACAACGACTTCTACATCGGCGAGGGCGCGGACGTGCTGATCGTGGCAGGCTGCGGCGTGCACGTGCAGACCGGGGAACCCGCCCGCCACAACGGCATTCACCGCTTTTTCCTGCAGAAGGGCTCGCACGTCCTCTACGAGGAGAAGCACGTGGGCGTTGGCACGGGCCTGGGCATCCGCTCCATCGACCCGGTGACGGAGATCTACCTGGAGGAGGGCGCCAGCCTGGAGATGGATTCCCTCCAGCTGGGCGGCGTGGACACCACGGTCCGCAAGACGTCCGCCGTGGTCGGCAAGGACGCCCACCTCATCATCCGGGAGAGAATCCTGACCGAAAAGGAGCAGGAGGCGCACACGGACTTTGACGTGGAGATGAACGGCGAAAACTCGAGCGTGAACCTGGTTTCCCGCTCGGTGGCGCGGGATAACTCGCACCAGGCCTACCGGTCCAAGATCGTGGGCAATGCGCCCTGCGCAGGCCATTCCGAGTGCGACGCCATCATCGAGGGCAACGGCCGCGTAGACGCCGCGCCGGAGCTCACCGCGAACAACAACGATGCGGCCCTCATCCACGAGGCGGCCATCGGCAAGATCGCCGGCGAGCAGATCGCCAAGCTCCGCACCCTGGGCCTGACCGAGGAAGAGGCGGAGGCGCGCATCGTCGCAGGCTTCTTGAAGTAAGACCACACCGCGCAGAAGTGCGAAAACGCCCCCGGCGCCGGAAATATTCCGGCGCCAGGGGCGTTGTTTTCTTTCCGCTGCCTAGGCCCGCAGGCGGAAGGTCCGCGGCGCGAACTTGTACACCAAAAGACAGGCGATGAGGCAGTAGAGCACGCAGAAGGCAATGCACATCGCCCCGAAAAGCGGAATCGACATGCGCAGCTGCATCAGGAAGAAGCAGATGAGATACGTCACCATCATCACGATCCGGTAGGTGCCGCTCTTGATCTCTGTGCCCGCGTTGTAGGGCTGCAGCAGGTAGTAGACCGTCAGATAGTGCACGGAGAAGAACACGCTCATGCACAGGATGGAGACGATGAGGATTCCGTAGTTCAGCGGGTTGTCCGTGCCGCCCGTGACATAGAGCAGAAGCGCAAGCCCAAACCCGATCACGGCCGCCGGAAGAAGGTTGACGGCGATGATCCCGCGCAGGCGGATGGCGAACAGGCGCAAAACCATGCCCGGCTGCTTGTAGAAGGAGTACGTCAAAAGGCTCCGGTCGCAGTTCATGAACAGCGCCTGCGTAAAGCCCATGCCGCGGTTGATCGCGTAGAGGATGAACACAAAGTAGGGCAGGAACGAGAGCAGAATCTCGTTGATCGGCGCCTTGGCGGCCGGATAGAGGAAGAGCGCGAGCAGGGACAGCGCGAGAAGCGCCAGGCACACGGCGGCAATGCGCTGCGCGCTCTGCCAGAGGATCTTCCGGTGCCGCTTGACAAACAGCTCGTTCAGGTACGCAAAGCCCTTGCGCCGGCTGGTGATGCGAACGTCCGCGGTGATGGCCTTGGACGAGGCGCGCCGGGTGGCCGTCTTGGCGGCATCCATCTGCTGCATGGACTGGGAGAGCATTTCCTGCATCATCTGCCGGTAGTAGGGGAAGCGCGCGATGTACAGAAGCGACGGCACCCCCGCCAAGATCCCCAATAGGAACAGCCCGGCCGCGACCGGCAGGGGGAGCGTCCAACCCAGCGCCGGGGGAACGTAGGCCGCAAGGAGAAGAAAGCCGCCGATCGCCCAGCCGATCCGGCTCAGCTTGTTTTCGTTGGGCGTCTTCCTCCGGCGCGCGTAGTCCCAAAGGGAGACGGCCGCAACGACCGCCTTGCACCCCGCGACAAAGAACGGTGCGAGCACGCAGAGCCAAACCGGCACGCCGCGCAGGAGGCCAAAGAGCAGCGTGAAGGGGAGAAAGCCCACGAGTACTTTCAGCAGATCGTAGAAGTAGTTGACCAGCGCGTACTCCCGGGCGTCCATGCGCAGGAGCACCACGGCGTAGTATTTGTCCCGCGTGGGGTTGAACAAGTAGGTGTTGAGGAACGCGCCGATGAACGTCAGAAGCACGAGAATGTGCAAAAAGGCGCGGTCCGCCGGCGCTTGTTCGTAGAGAAACCCGATCCCAACCACCATCGTCAGGAAGTAGAGGAATTTTCCGGCAAAGACGGAAACGACCTCCCACAGGATGGCCAGGACCTGCCCCAGAACCTTGAGACCGCGGCAGGCGTAGAGCGAGTCGGGCAGCGCGCGCCGGAGCAAGGGGATTTGCTTGATCGCGTAGAGTATGGCGTTGACGCGATAGGCATTTCGCAGCGAGAAGGAGAGGCGCAGCGTCTTATTCATTGCCTTCCTCCTTGAGCGCGGCGAGGATCTTTTCCTTAAAGCCCTCGTCGTCCAGGTTGGCCTTCTCCACGCGCTCGAGCACGCCGTGGCTCAGCAGGACGATCTCGTCGCACAGGTCCAGCGCAAGGTCAAGAATGTGCGTCGAAAAGATCGTCACGCGCCCGGCCTTTTGGCGGCGGAGCATGTCCTTCATCTCTTCGGCCACCACCACGTCCAGCGAGGTCAGGGGTTCGTCCAGCAAAAAGAGCGTCGGCTCGGCGATGAGGTTGACGAGCATCTGCATCTTGTTTTTCATGCCGTGCGAGAAGTCCTTCAGGAGCTTGTCGCGGTCCTCGGGCGCGATGTTCATCCGCGCAAAGTAGTCGTCCAGGGGCTGCGGCGCGGGGATCTTGCCCTCGTTGATGTCCAGAAAGAACTTGAGGAACTCCCGCGCGGTGAGGAATTCGGGGACCGTCGGCGTGGAGAGCACATAGCCCACATCCTGGGCCAAAAGCTCCCGCCGGCTGCCGTCCTCGCTGATCAGGTAAAAGCAGCCGCCGTCGGACCGGATGTCGCGATTGATGCAGTTGAACAGCGTGGTCTTGCCCGCTCCGTTGCGGCCCAGCAGGCCATAGATCTTTCCACTGTCAAAGGTGAAGCTCGCGTCCCGCAGAACCTCTTTCTTGTCGTAGCGCTTTTCCAGGTGTTCGATGACGAATTGCATGGGGTTCTCCTCTCTTGCCTGGTATTTCGTTGAGGCTATTATACGATTTTCCGACAGAAGCCGTCAAGAAAACTTCGCATAAAGAAGACTTCCATCTTTTTCTGTGAAAAAGATGGAAGTCTGTCCGGAAAATAAATTCGTCATTTTCCGGAATTGCATCCTTTTCCTGTCGCCTTCGGCGACGGCCGGAAAAGGATAGCGGAAGCGGCCCGCCTGGGCCGCTCCTCGCGGCGTACACGCCGCCGCTGGGAAGGAAAAAGGAAGGGGCGCGGCCCCTTCCTTGCATCCCCTGTGGAACCGAGGAGGTTTTTTGACAGTCTGTGGGATTCCGTCTGCGCCTAGGGGATCAGCCCCAGCCGGCGCTCCGTCTGTTCGGCAAGCGCCTGCGCGTCTTGCTCGGAGAGCGCCTTGCAGGCCGCCATGCGCTCGAGCACTTGCTCGGTTCGCTGGGCGGTGAGCGTGGGGCTCGCGTCCGGCGAATAGGCCGAGGGCGCGTTGGGGATGCCCGCCAGCATCACGCACTCCACCGCGTCCAGGGCGGAAACCTCCTTGTCAAAGTACCCCTGCGCGGCGTTGGAGATGCCCACATACCCACTGCCAAAGTAGATGGTGTTGACATAGAGGGCGAAGATTTCTTCCTTTGTGCAGAGGCGCTCCAGCGCAAAGGCCCCAAAGACCTCCGCAAACTTCCGCTCCAACGTCTTTTCCTGCGTGAAGTAGAGGTTCTTGAGCACCTGCTGCGTGAGGGTGCTTCCGCCCTGCGCCAAGGATTGCGTCCGGATGTCGTACAGCAGCGCCCGGCAGATGGCCACCGGGTCCACGCCCGGGTGCGACCAGAAGCGCTTGTCCTCTACCGATACGACGGCGTCCACATAGAGGTCGGGGAGCTCTGTGAAGGGGACGTAGTTCTCCTGGGACTGGATTTCCGCAACCATCTCTTCCAGGGGAACCTCCTCCACGGCTTCGCGGTACAGCCGGTATCCGCGCACGGCGAAGACCGCGCCCACCACGAGCCCTGCGGCCAGCGCCAGGCTGATCAGCCCCAGCGCCAAGCGCAGGACCCCTTTTGCGAATCGTTTCACGTTCTCTTCCACCTTCCCTTCTCTATGTTAACGAGGCTCCGGCCTGGGTTTTGCCAACTAGGTTCGTTTTGCCCCGCTGACGATGCCATAATACGCGCCCGATGTGATGCGGTAGACCGCCGTGTACAGCACGGCAAAGAGGAGATACCCGATCCCCGTCGTCAGGATCAGCAGGCGCAGGTTCCACACGCCGAAGAGCATCAGCATCCGATAGATCAGCGGAAAGGCAAAGCCCAGGTGAATCCCGGCCATCAGCAGAGGAAGGAAGAACACCGTCAAAATCTGGGAGTTGATGCTCTTTCGGATCTCCCGGCGCGTCATGCCGACGCGCTGCATGATGTCAAAGCGCGATTGGTCCTCGTAGCCTTCGGAAATCTGCTTGTAGTAGATCATCAGGACCGCCGCAAATAGGAACACGATTCCGAGCAGTATGCCCAGGAAGAACAGGCCGCCGTAGAGGCTGTAAAACCCTTCCCGCTGTTCCACCCGGCACGAGCAGTCCACGTGGAAGGCGGCGCTCGCAGAGGAGAGGTCCAGCGATTCCAGCCCGCTCTCGATCTCGTTGTAGAGCGCGATCTGCGCCGGATCGTTGCCGCTTACGTCAAAGCCAAAGTACGCCGTCAGCCCCATGGGGTAGACGCCATAGTCGGTTTCAAAGGAGAGAAGCGGGGCGACCACCTCCTCAAAGTTCGGCACGAATAGGTACAGCACCGGCGACAGGTTGGCCATGTCGTTGCCCGTGGGCAGAAAGCGGTCCGCGCGGCCTGCGATCTCCAGCGTGGTTGCGCTCGGCAGGGTGATCGAATCGAAGGGGTACGCGGCGTTCTGCGTGGTAAAGAACAGCGCCTGTCCATCGGAAAGTGCGGCGCTTTCCCCCGTGATGCGGTTGTAGTCCTCCAGCGGGACGATCCGCAGCTCCCAGAGCGTGCGATTGGAAATGGGCACGGTCCCGGGAAAGTCCGCTTCGCTTCCCTGGAGGTAGACCGACGCGCCCGCGATCCGGTAGTCGATCTCGTTGCTCACCTCTTGGCCGCTTTGCTCCGCCGTGTCCAGGACAAAGTCTTGCACGGCCTTGGCAAGCGCGGTTTCCTCGGCGTCCAGTCCGCCGAGCTCCGTCTCCAGAACGATGGAGCGCGGGTAGCGCGCGAGCAGACTGTCCTCGGCGCCGATGTAAAGGCAGACCGTGGAGGAGACCATCACCAGCACCATCGTGCACAGGATGCAGATGGAGGCCAGGCTTGCGCCGTTGCGCTTCATGCGATAGAGCATGGAGGAGAGGGAGACAAAGTGATTGGTCTTATAGTAGTAGCGCTTGTTCTTTTGTAGCAGGCGGCAAGCGGCGACCGATCCCGCGATGAAGAGCAGATAGGTCCCCAGGATCACCAGGATTACCGCCACGAAAAACCACAGGAGCGCAGAGATCGGCTCCTCGATGGAGACGGCCAGCGCATAGGCGCAGCCCAGCAGCACCGCGCCCAGCAGCGCCAGGACCCAGTTGGCCTTGGGCGGCTTTTCCCCCGCGCTCTCGCTCTGCAGAAGCGCAAGGGGATTCGTCCGGTGAATTTGCCGCAGGGAGTTCAGCAAGAGCAGCAGGTGGAGAATGCCGAACACCGCGATCGTCTCCCGGATGGCGGGAACCTCGATCCGCATTCGGAAATCCGTCTGCGTCGCCACCAGGCGCACCATCCCCAACTCCGCCGTCTTGGAGAGCAGAATGCCGAGAAACAGCCCCGCGCCGAGCGATATGCCCGCAAGGAACAGGGCTTCCCAAATCACCACGCCCGCAAGGTGCCGCTTGCCCATGCCCAAAACGTTGTACAGGCCGAATTCGCGCTTTCGCCGGCGGATCAGGAAGGAGTTGGTGTAAAACAGGAAGATCAGCGCAAACACCGCCATGACAAAGCAGCCCAGCACGAGAATCGTGCGCAGGATCTCCCCGCCGCGAAAGGAGAGAAGGATCTCGCTGTTTGCCAGAAATGCGAGGATGTAGTACATCGTCGTCATGCCGGTGCAGGTCAGCAGGTACGGCAGATAGAACTTGCGGTTCTTGGTGACGCCGGACCAGGCCAAGCGTCGATAGAGTCCCTTCATCCGCGCACACCGCCTTCCAGCGGGGTCCCGGTGGTCAGCAGCGTCAGCGCGTGGGAAATCTTTTCATAGAACTGCTCGTTGGTGCTGTTGCCGCGATAAATCTGGTGAAAGACCTCGCCGTCCTTGATGAAGAGCACGCGCCCGGCGTGGCTCGCGGCCTTGACCGAGTGCGTGACCATCAGGATTGTCTGCCCGGCGCGGTTGACCTGTTCAAACAGGCGCAGGAGATCGTCCGTCGCGCGGGAATCGAGCGCACCGGTGGGCTCGTCCGCGAGCACCAGGCGCGGACCCGCGATCAGCGCACGGGCCACGGCTGCGCGCTGCTTCTGCCCGCCGGAAACCTCATAGGGGTATTTCTTGAGAAGGTCCGCAATCCCCAGCTGTTCGGAAAGGGGCTTTAGGCGCTTCTGCATCTGCGCATAGGGCTGGTTGGCCAACACCAGCGGCAGGAGGATGTTGTCCTCCAGGGTAAAGGTGTCCAGCAGGTTGAATTCCTGAAAGACAAAGCCCAGAGAATCCCGGCGGAAGGCCGCCACGCGGTCCTCCCGGATCTTGCTTAGGTCCTGCCCGTCCAAGCGCACAACGCCGCCCGTGGGCTTGTCCAGCGCGGCCAAAATGTTGAGCAGCGTGGTCTTTCCAGACCCGGACTCGCCCATGATGGAGACGTATTCCCCCTCTTCCACCGAAAAGGTGACGTTCCGCAGCGCCTCGACCGGGCTGCCGCCAAAGCGCGGCACGTAGACCTTCCGGACGCCCTTGACCTCCAAAATGCTCATTGCTTTGCTTGCCTCCTTGCGTTTTTCTGGACCCATTGTAGCAAAGCCGCCGGGCGCCATTCCATCGAAGGGACGAACAAAATGCGCCGGCCTTCTTACATTCCTGTAAGGCGACGCAGGCGGGGCCGTCACTCCAAGCGCTTCTGGCGGGTCTCCAGGCGGATGCGCACGACGGTTCCGTTCCCCGGAGAGGAGAGAATCTGGATGTCGTGGTTCAAGGCGCGCAGAATGCGGCGACAGAGGTAGAGCCCAATGCCACTGGCCTTTTTGTCCGTCCGCCCGTTGTAGCCGGTGAAGCCCTTTTCAAAGACGCGGGGCAAGTCCTCTGGCGCGATGCCGATGCCCGTGTCCCGGACGCAAAGGGTCAGGGGCGACTCGAGGTCGATGGCGATGCTGCCGCCCGGGAGCGTGTACTTCAGGGCGTTGGAAAGGACCTGCTCCAGCACGAATTGCAGCCACTTTTCGTCCGTCACCGCCGTGGCGTGCAGGGGCTCGTAGCGCAGGGAGATCCCCTTGCGGATAAAAGGAGAGGAGAACCGGCGCACCGCCTGGCGCACGACGGCATCCAGGTCGCAGGGGGCGATGACGTAGTCCGTGCTCTCCGCGTCCAGGCGGAGAAAGGCCAGCACCATCTCCACGTATTGCTCGATGCGGAAGAGGTCTTCGCCCACGCGGCGGGAGAAGTCGGAGTCCTCGCCCTGCAGAAGCAGGTGCATGGAGGCGATGGGCGTCTTGATTTGATGCACCCAGGTGGTGTAATAGTCCACCATGTCCTGGTAGCGCAGGTTCATGCGGTCCAGGGTTTCGGCCTGCTCCTGGCGCAGGGCCTCCACAATGCGCAGATAGTCCGACTCGCAGAGGGAGCTGGGCTTCGGAAAGTCGCGCATCAGCGCCGCGGGAAGCGTCGCAAGGCGCGCAAGCTGCCGGTGCTTGCGCCTCTCCAAGGTGAGGTCCAGCGCAATCCCCGCGCAGCCGAAGACCAAGAACACCAGGGCCGGATAGAACACGGCGCCCAGCGGCAGACCGTACAGCGAAAAGACGACAAAAAAGACCACGAGAAACAGAAAAAACAGGCCGATTCCCAGCCTGTATTTCTGGAGATACCGCAAAGTCCTTCCTCCTCCCTAGTCCTGTGCCAAGGCGTAGCCCACGCCAAATTTGGTGACGACGAAGTTTTCCAGCCCCGCCCCCTCGAGCTTGCGGCGCAAGCGGTTGACGTTGACGGTGAGCGTGTTCTCATCCACGAAGCTGTCCGTCGCCCAAAGGCGCTCCATGAGCTTTTCGCGGCTGACGACCTTGCCGCGGTTCTCCATGAGGGTGAGGAGAATGCGGAACTCGTTCTTGGTCAGCTCTATGCGCTGGCCCTCGTAGTGGAGCGTGCCGTCCCCGGTGTCGAGACGGGCGCCGCGGTGTTCCAGCAGGGGGGCGGATTCGGCAAAATCGTAGGCGCGCCGGAGCAGCGCCTGGATCTTCGCTGTCAAAACCCCCGTATCAAAGGGCTTGGCCACAAAGTCGTCCGCCCCAAGATTCATGGCCATGACGATGTTCATGTTGTCTGCGGCGGAAGAGAGAAAGAGCAAGGGCGCCTTGGAGAACTTGCGAATTTCCTGGCACCAGTAGTAGCCGTTGAAAAAGGGCAGGGAGATGTCCAGAATCGCCAGGTGCGGCCGATACGCGGCAAACTCCTCCGCGACGCGGCGGAAGTCCGCGGCCACGCGCGCCTCCATGCCCCAAGCCCGCACCATCTGCGCAATGCCTTCCGCTAGCCCCGAATCGTCCTCGACGATGAAAATGCGATACAAGACCGTCCCTCCCTTTTTTCGTACATTTTGCGAACGATGCGCGAGCAGAAAACGTTGCGCAGCGCAAAAAGGCCATCCGTCGAAAGAAGTCTTTCGACGGATGGCCTGGCTTTTCCTCTGTCCGGCAAGCCCGGGGATTAGAAGCGGAAGTCGCGGCGGTTGGAGTTCTTGATGTCCGCGACGTACTCGGTGGCGATCTGACGGACCTTGTCCTTGGGAATCCGCTGCAGCTCGCGGTCGACGAGCGGGAAGCCGACGGCGCGGGTCTCCGGGGTGGCATAGTCCACGAGGTACTCGGTCAGCGTCATCAGCGCATTGGGGTGGCAGCAGTTGAGGATCTGGCCGCTCTTGCACAGGGACATGAAGCGGTCGCCCGTGCGGCCCTCGCGGTAGCAGGCGGTGCAGAAGGAGGGAATGAAGCCCATCTCCATCAGCCAGCGGACAACCTCGTCCAGCGTGCGCTGGTCGGAAACGTCGAACTGCTCGGAGTCGTGGGGGCGCTCCTCCTCGGTGTAGCCGCCGACCGACGTGCGCGAACCGCCGCTGATCTGCGAGATGCCCAGGTGCAGCACCTTTTCGCGCACGGCCTGGTTCTCACGGGTGGAGATGATCATGCCGGTATAGGGCACGGCAATGCGGATGCAGGCGATGATCTTCTCGAAGATGTCGTCGGACAGGCCGTTGTCGAAGACGTCTGGATCGATGTCATCCGCGTGCTTGACGCGCGGAACGGAGATGGTGTGCGGGCCGACGCCGTGCACCGCCTCGAGGTGTTCGGCGTGCATGAGCAGGCCGGCAAACTCGTACTTGTACTTCTCCAGGCCAAAGAGGACGCCCAGTCCCACGTCGTCGATGCCGCCGGCCATGGCGCGGTCCATCGCCTCGGTGTGGTAGTCGTAGTCGTGCTTGGGGCCGGTGGGATGCAGCTCCAGGTAGCTCTTCTTGTGATAGGTTTCCTGGAAGAGAATGTAGGTGCCGATGCCGGCCTCCTTGAGCATGCGGTATTCCTCGACGGTGGTGGCCGCGATGTTGACGTTCACGCGGCGGATGGCGCCGTTCTTGTGCTTGATGGAGTAGATGGTGTGAATGCACTCCAGGATGTACTCGATGGGGTTGTTGACCGGGTCCTCGCCAGCCTCGATGGCCAGGCGCTTATGCCCCATGTCCTGCAGGGCGATGACCTCGCGGCGCACCTCGTCCTGGGTGAGCTTGATGCGGGCGATGTGCTTGTTCTTGCTGTGGTACGGACAGTAGACGCAGCCGTTGACGCAGTAGTTGGACAGATACAGAGGCGCAAACATCACGATGCGGTTGCCGTAGAAGGCGAGCTTGATCTCCTCGGCGAGCTTGTACATCTGCTCGATCTTCTCCGGAATTTCGCAAGCCAGCAGGACCGAAGCCTCGCGGTGCGTAAGGCCCGCGCAGACCGTGCCGTTGGCAGTCTTGCGGGGGCGCGCCTTTTCCAGAAGGCTGTCGATGAGCTCGACGTTGTTCTTGTTCTCCTCCGCATAGCGGAGCGTCTCCTGAATTTCCTCGTCGTTGATGAATTCGTCCGCATGCATGGACTTGGGATTGTAGGTTGCCATTTGTTTTCTTCCTTTCTTGCGGTCAGTGTGCACTTTCCGTCAGAATGTGGGATTTGCGCGTGGGCTTTGGCTATTCCGTGTACTGCACGTTGGAGCAGACGGTCTTTACGCTGATGCCGTCCAGATTCCCGATCTTTCCCGCCAGGGAAGAGATCGCGTCCTGCGGCGCGTCCAAGAAGATGGAGATGATGTTGATTCCCCGCGTGCGGTAGGGGATGCCCATTCGGCCGATGATGTACTCCCGGAATTCGTGCAGGAGCGCGTTGAGTCGCTCGACGGATTCCTCCCTTTCTACGATGACGCCCATGACGGCCACTCTTTTCAACATGTTGTCCTCCTTTCCGTCCCCATCGGTGGGAACAAAAAAGCTGCGTGCCCTTCCCCACCTTTAGGAAGGAACGCAGCCGATTTTGCGCGAAAAAAACGCGCAGGCGGCGCACACATCCTTTCCGTCAGAACCCGCCGATTCGGCGGAAACTTGGTGTCAGGAAGGCGAAATGCCTTTGCATCGACAATATACCACGTCGCAAGGCGTTTTGCAAGCGCTTTTTCTTCCCGCGCGCGGCATAGGGGAAATCCAGAGGGAATGCGTTCCCTCTATGTTTTTACATACCCCAATGATTCCCAGCGGAAACGGAGAAAGTTTTCGTCTCCGTATGGCTAGCGCGCTTCCGAATGGGGAATGCGCGGCAGACGGCTTCCCAGGCGGCTCAGAATCTCGTTGGGGATCGTGCCGGCGGCCCCGGCCACATCCCAGGCGTGCAGGCGAGCGCCGCCCTGCTCCCCCAGCAGAACCGCCTCGTCCCCTGGCGATACGCCTGGGATGTCCGTCACGTCCAGGAGCGTCTGGTCCATGCAGATCCGCCCGACGATCGGGGCGCGGCGGCCGTGGACGAGCGCGCAGCCCGCGCCGCAGGAGAGCGCGCGCGGCAATCCATCCGCATATCCGATGCAGAGCACCGCGATCCGGCTCTCCCGCGCGGCGGTAAAGGCGAGGCCGTATCCCGCGTGCGCGCCCGGCGGAAGGGTGCGCACCAGCGCGATGCGCGCCTTCAGCGAGAGGACCGGGCGCAATCCGGCGCCGGCTTCCCGCGCAAAGACCGGGGGCACGCCGTAGAGCGCGAGGCCGGCCCGCGCCCAGTCGCCGCCGGCCTCGGGGCAGGCGAATAGGCCGGCGCTGGCCAGAATATGGCGCTTGGGCAGGGCGACGCCGCGCGCCGCGAGCGCGTCCAGCGCCGACTGGAAGGCTTGGATCTGTTCCTGTGTGTAGGCGCGGTCCCGCGCACTCCGGCCGTCCGCAGCGCACAGATGCGTGAAGATCCCCCGGATGCGCAGGTTGGGCAGGGAGAAGATCTGTTGAAGCGCCTCGACATCCCCCGCATCCGTGCCCAGGCGGTGCATCCCGGTGTCGACGGCCACGTGCGCGCGCAGGGGATGGCCGTATGCGTTCATGCGCTGTGCATGCGCCAGGTCCGCCACCGCTTGCGAGAGCCGCCAGCGGCGAAGCAGGGGAAAGAGCGATTCCGGCGTGTACCCCAGGACAAGGATTTCCCCCCGCGCGCCCGCGCGGCGGAGCGCAGCCCCTTCCGGCGCGGTCGCCACGCAGAAGTTGAAAACGCCCGCGCGCTGGAGTTCCCGCATCGCAAACACCGCGCCATGGCCATAGGCGTCCGCCTTGAGCGCGGGAAGAAGCGCGCAATTCGGCGGCAGCAGGGCTTGCAGCGCCCGCGCATTGTGCCGCAGCGCCGCGCCGTCCAGCTCCACCCACGCGCGGGCCCGACGGGGGTCCGGGCGCGCGCGTCGTTCGCGCAGATAGGACAGAAGGGCGGCGACGGCGAACGCGAGACAGAATGACAGGAGCGCTACGGCAAGAAAGTGCACCAGGTTGTTCTCCACGAAAAGGTCGGTTTGCCCCAGAAGCCGTGCCAGGACGCGGACGCCGGAAATGCACAGGGGGTGCAGCGCGTACACCCATCCCGATAGGGCGCGCAGCTCCGGCCGGGACGCGCAGGGCAGATCCAGCAGCAGGCGGTAGAGAAAGGCCGATGCGGGCAGGAGGAAGACCGCCATGCTGTCGTGTCGCGGCCAACCGAGCGCGCGCAGCAGGAGCGCTTCCGCGCCAAAAAGCACCAGGGAAAGCGCCAAGCTCGCGCCGGCTGCCCGGCGCGACAGGCGAAGCGCGCCGCCGCCCAGTTCCGCGCCCAGGAGCAGGAACACCGGGGCCAGAAAGACCCCGTTGCGCGCGTAGGTGGAGAGGGAAAACAGCGCCTCGTACCCGCGGGAGAGGGCGGGAATTTGCGCGGTCAAGCCCCAGTAGCTGTCCCCGAGCAGGCCCAGGGCGTAGAGGAGGGCGGATGCGGCCAGCGCGCCCCTTCGCCCGAGCGCGCGCCGGAGCAGGAGCGCAATGGAGGCGCCCAGCATCGATGCGGGAAAGTACCAGAGGTGGTAGTAGGTACCGTCAAAGAGGAGAAGGCGCAGCGCGGAAAGCGGCGTCAGCCCTTCGTACCGGCCGCCGTAGATCCCGAGCGGCAGGTAGAGAAGGATGCAGACGCCGTAGAACAGGCCCGTCTTGCGCAGAAAGCGCCCAAGCCCCGCGCGGGCCTGCTCGCCCGCCTCCAGCAAGGGAAGAACGGTGAACTGTCCGGTCGCCATCAGGAAAAAGGGCACGGCCAGCCGCGCAAGCACGCGCGTGAGGAGGAATTCGGCGTCCGCGCTGAGGTCCGCAAGGGGATAGGTGTGCAGGGCGATGACCAGCAGCGCGGCGAGCGGGCGAAACCGGTCAAGCGCCCCGAAGCGCTGTGAGCCGCACATGCGTCTCCCCCCATTCCGTCAGGATGTAGCCGTCGACGTTGTTGCCGGAAACGTGTAGGGGCGCCGCGTCGTCCGCCGCAAGTTGGGCCTGCGCGAGCTCGCGCGCGTCCAGAAACGAGATGCGGAATGCGTGGCCGCGGATCTCCGCGCAGAGGGGACGGCCCAGAGGATGGCCGCGCAACAGATCCACGTACTCCTCCAGCACGAGTCTTTCCTGCGCAAGGAGGAACGAATGCGGCATCCCCACAAAGCGGAAGTGCCAGGGCTCGTGCGCGATGCCCGTGACCGATTCCTTGCCCGCAGGGTAGCGGAGCACAAAGCCGTAGTCCGCCGCGCGCTCCCGAAAGGTTTGGCAAAGGCCTTCATACGGGAAGTCCGGACAGAGAAAGTCCACGCGCTCCTGCCGGAGGCCCAGGTCGATGGCCAGCCCCGTCTGGTGTTCGCTGTGGCCGGGGAGGGCGACAAAGGCCTGCGTAAAGGCCGCGCCGTTCTCCCAGAGAGAGTCTGCATAGATGCGCTTTTGCGCATTGTGGCTTCGCCAGCCGCTGACCGGAACAATGCCGGACCAGCCGTCGATCTCCGCCATGAGGGCGTGGAGGAGCACGGCCGCGCGGCGGTGCAGGAGCACGGAACTGCCCTCCTGCGCGGGAACCAGGGAGAGCGCCTCCCCGGTGCAGCAGGCGTGCGCGGCGTTGACCAGAATGAGCTCCCCGCGGTGGAGATCCATGGGGGAGAGGGAAATCGTCCTCATGCGCGCAGCGCCTCCTCCACCATCCGCGTCAGGATTTCCGAAAACCCGTACCCCGCCGCGCGCAACATGCCGGGAAACCGGCTGTGTTCCGTAAAGCCGGGGATGGTGTTGACTTCGTTGAACACGACCCGGCCTTCCGGGGTGAAGAACAGATCCACCCGCGCAAAGCCCGCGCAGTCCAGCGCGCGGTAGACGGCGACGGCCGCCTCCCGGACGCGCGCGGCGTCCGCGGGCGCAAGGCGCGCCGGCACGTGCAGGGCGGAGGTCTTGAGCGTGTACTTTTCCTCGTAGTCGAAGAAGCCGGACGCGAGTTCGACTTCGTCCACCTCGCCCAGGCAGAGATCCGCGCCCCGGCCCACGATGGCGCAGCCCACTTCAAAGCCGGGAATCGCCTCTTCCAGAAGGGCTTCGCGGTCGTAGCGCAGCGCGAGCTGCAAGGCGTCGGGCACACCTTCCGGTCCCTCCACGCGCGCAATGCCAAAGGAGGAGCCGGCGCGCACGGGCTTGACGAACAGCGGGTAGCCGATTTCCCGCGCGAAGCGCAGGACCTCCTCCCGGGGCGTGCGGGCGTCCACGACGCGCCCGCGCGGAACGGCCACGCCCGCAAGGGACGCCAGCTGGTGCGCGCGGTGCTTGTCCATGCAAAGGGCGGAGGAGAGCGTTCCGCAACCCACCAGCGGCAGGCCGGCGAGCTCCACCAGGCCCTGCACGGTGCCGTCCTCGCCGTTGGAGCCGTGCAGCACGGGAAAGACCGCGTGGATCGGGATGTGCTTGTCCCCTGCGGGTGCGTGCGCGAGCAGGCTGCGCGCGCTCCGGTTCGGCAGGAGCACGCAGGGTTCGCACTCCGGCAGCGAGAGCCAGGACCCATCGGCGATGGCGTCCTCGTTTCCGGAGAAGAGGAACCAATCCCCCGCCTTCGAGATGCCCACGGGGAGCGGGCAAAAGCGCTTGCGGTCCAGATTGCGCAGAACAGAGGCGGCCGATTGCAGGGAAACCTCGTGCTCCGGCGACCGCCCGCCAAAGAGCACGGCGACATTCAGTTGAGACATGGTTCGTTTCCTCCTTTTCCCTCTCCATCCGCTTCCTGCACGGGCGTGTCCGGCGCAAGCGCATAGCCCACGCGGCAGACGTTGCGGTAGAGCTTCTCCTCCCGCAGGCACGCCCCCGTGCGCCGGTCCAGGACGCGGCGCAGGACGTCGGCTTCCTCATAGATCTCGCCCTTGCGCCGCACATAGGCGATCTCTCCGTTGCGCACCTCCAGGGCGAGGCCGTCGTCCCGGTCCGAAAGCAAGCGGCCGATGAGCTGGTCGCCCGCAAAGTCCAGGCGGATCTCATAGGTGGTTTCCGTGGGGTTTTGCACCTTCAGGTCCAGCCAGCCCTCGTGCAGCGTGGCGTCCACGCCGTGCGGCGCGTCGCTCGGGGGATCGGGGAAGTCCTTCACCCGATGCCCGTGGCGCTCCACGACCCGCAGCGGCGCGTGGAGGAAGAGCCAATAGAGCAGATTGCTCATCTGGCACATTCCGCCCCCCGGCGCGGGGACGAGCTTGCCGTTGAGGACGGTCAAGCCGTCCTTGTAGGGCTCGGTTCGGTCCGCGCCGCGGATGCTCCGAAAGAAGGAGAAGGTTTCCCCTGGCCGGAGGAGCAAGCCGTCGAGTTTTTGGGCGGCAAGGCGCAGATTGTGGACCTTGTTTTCCTGGTAAAGCATGGGGAAGCCCGTCTCGGTGTTGTAGAGGGGCGAGGCGGAGGCGTAGACGAGGTGGGGCAGATCCTGCGCGCTGTGCGCGCGGCAGTATCTGCGGCCGTCCAACCGCATTCGCAAGTAGAAAAAGAGGCGCCGCTGAAAGACGCGCAGCGGCAAGAGAAACGGAAAGCGCTCGGTGAGGCGAAAGTTCCGCATGGTGCTCCTTTCCCGGGGCGCATACGAAAACCGCCCCGTTCGACATTGCCATTGTAGTCGAACGGGGCGAAAAAGGGTTTCGCGCTTTCTTTCCAAAGCCTTGTGGTTTTGTGAGGAATTTCTTGCGATTTTCTGAAGGTCACGTGGGGGCGCTTTCGGGGCGCTGGGGAAGAAAGACGGTAAAGGCGATGCTCCCCTCCCGGCTCTCGGCGGCGATGGTGCCGCCGTGCTGCTCCACGATCTCCTTGGCGATGGCAAGGCCAAGACCTGCGCCGCCCGTGTCCGAGGAGCGCGCGTCGTCCAGGCGGAAGAACCGCTCAAAGATGTGGTCCAGCTTTTCCTTGGGGATGGTCTTTCCCTGGTTTTCCACCCGGATCTCCAGGCCCGCGGGCAGGCGGCGCAGGGATAGGCGGATTTTGGTGCCCGCCGTGGCGTAGTGCGCCGCGTTGCGCAGAAGGTTGTCCAGGACCCGCTCCATCTTGTCCGGGTCCAGAAACGCGGTTTCCCCCGGCGGGATTTGCAGGTCCATTTCCAGGTTGCGCTCCGAAAGCAGGGGCCGGAATTCAAAGGCGATCTGCTCCAGCATGCGGCTGAAGTGGATGGTCTTCCGCTCCAGGGTGAGCGTCGTCAGGCTAAAGCGCGTGATGTCAAAGAACTCGTTGATCAGGTCCTCCAGGCGCTCGGCCTTGGAGAGCGCAATGCCCGTGAAGCGGGCGCGCGACTCCAGGGAGAGGTTGGGCTCGTCCCGAAGGAGCGTCAAATATCCGATGACGCTGGTCAGCGGCGTCTTGAGATCGTGCGCAAGGTAGACGATCAGCTCGGTCTTGCGCTGCTCCGCTTCCTGTGCGGCACGCTCGCTGGAAAGGGCCTGTTCCCGGAAGCGGTTGAGCTCCTCCTGCACGCCCTGCAAGGGCGTGCTCAGGAAGATGGGCTGCTCGCGCGAGGAGACGAGCTGCTCCGAGGCGTCGATCACTTCATCCAGGTAGCGCAAGGGCAGGCCCATGAACGCATAGGTGAGGATCGCCCAGCCCAGGAACAGCGGCACGCCGAGCGTCAGCGGCAGGTAGTCCCGCAGAAGGGAGAGAATCCGGTAGAGCGGGTCGTCCGGATACCAGGTGATGGAGGCGCAGACCTGCCAGCTAAAGAAGAGGCACAGCAGTACCAAGGACACGAATACGAACAGCGACAGCAGGTACAGCGCGGCGATGCGGCGCGTCAGCCGGCTGCGCAGGCCCTTGCGGTTCGCGCGGCGACGGTTGTTTTCACGGGTCAATGGTGTACCCCACCCCCCAAACGGTCCGAATGAATTTCGGGTGGCGCGCAGGCTCGCGCATCTTTTCGCGCAGGCGAGCGATGTGCGCCATGACGGTATTGTTGTTGTTCTCGAGATACTTCTCGCCCCAAACGCTCTCAAAGAGCGCCTCCGAGGATACAACGCTGCCGCAGTGCTTGCACAGCATCCACAGGATGCGGAACTCCAGGGGCGTCAGCTTGAGCTCCTGTCCGTTGAGCGTGCAGCGGTGCCGCGACTGCGAAATGGTCAGGCCGCGGATGTCGATCTCATCCTCCGGCATGGCGCCTTCCCCGCCGTTGTAGCGCAGATAGCGCCGGAGCTGCGTCTTGACGCGCGCCACGAGCTCCAGTGGGTTGAAGGGCTTGGTGATGTAATCGTCCGCACCCAGGGTCAGGCCCGTGATCTTGTCCATGTCCTCGCCGCGCGCGGTCAGCATCAGGATGGGAAAGAAGTGCGTTTCCCGAATGCGCTGACAGAGCGTGAACCCGTCCATGTCCGGCAGCATCACGTCCAGAATGGCGAGGCTGAGCTCCTCCCGCGCCACGATTTGCAGCGCCTGTTCCGCCGTGCCGCACGGGAACACCGTGTAGCCCTCGTTTGTAAGATATACCCCCACGAGGTCTGCGATGGCGGTCTCGTCGTCCACAACCAGGATGTTCTCTTTCATGGCGGATTGTGTTCCCCCTTTCCCAGGCTCTAGTATAGCAGGGACGGACCCGGCCGTCAAAGCGGGCGCCCCGGAAGAAAAAGGAAGGCAGCGCCGCCCAAACGCGGGGCCGCCTTCCTTTCCGCTTTTGTCCGCTTGACAAAGTGTAGGACACGTTGCTATAATGAAAACCAAGAAATCCTGGGGTGTGCGTAACGTCCTGATTTTGAACCTACAGACGTTAAATGGAGCCCACGTCGGACTCCCCAATGCCATGCCACCCGCCTTCGGGCGGCCAGTGGACCGCAGCGGATGTTCGCAGGGCACCACCCTGCTTGAGTAGCAGGTGTCAAAATAGGGCGAGCGGCACTTTGGGGTTTTTCTTTTTTTCTCCGGAAATGAGGCCCAAAGAAATTGCAAAATCTGAAAAAAAGGTGTTGACAAGCGGAGGGCCCCCTGTTATAATAATCAACGTTGACACGGCAACGCGTCGACACGGCAAATAGCGGGATGGTGTAACGGTAGCACCTACGACTCTGACTCGTATTGCCTAGGTTCGAATCCTAGTCCCGCTGCCATCTTGTTTGCCTCCATGGTCTAGTGGCCTAGGACACCGCCCTCTCACGGCGGCAACAGGGGTTCGAATCCCCTTGGAGGTGCCAGTAGCTCGAAAGCAATGGCTTTCGAGCTTTTTTTCTTTCTATTGGCCTTTTCCAGAACGAAAAAGACAAAGGGGAGTGAAGCGCACATGAAACTCTTGTGGAGGCTGAGCCGCGAGGCGATCCGCTACAGAAACCTCTACGTGGTCGCGATCCTGTCCACGCTGGGGCTCACGGCCGTGAACCTGGCGGCGCCGCGCGTGCTTTCGTCCATGACCGGCATCGTGGAGCGGGGCATGGACGATTCGTCGCTTTCGGCGATTGGCTGGCTGACGGTGATCCTGCTCGCGCTGTACCTGCTGCGCGTGGCCTTCCGGTTCCTGAGCAACTACCTGGCGCACAAGGCCGCCTGGTATCTCGTGGGGGATCTGCGCACCAAGATCTACGACAAGCTCGAGAGATTGGACCTGGGTTTCTTCCACGACAAGCAGACCGGCGACCTGATGAGCCGCGTGGTCAACGACACGCGCGACTTTGAGCTGCTCTATGCGCACATCATCCCGGAGATGATCACGAACGTCGTGACCTTCCTCGGGGTTTTGGCGATCCTTCTGTTCATCAACTGGAAGCTCGCCCTCATCACCTGCTTCCCGATCCCGCTCATCCTGATTTCCGGCGTGATCTTTGCCAAGAAGGTGCGGCCGTACTTCCGCGTCTCCCAGCGCAAGATGGGAGAACTGAGCGGAAAATTGCAGGACAATCTCTCCGGCATTCACGAGATTCAGTCCTTTGGGCAGGAGAGCTATGAGACGACGCGCGTGGACGAGAAAAACTTCGATCACGTGCGCGCAATGCTCAAGGCCCTCAAGATCAGCGCGGTGTTCCATCCTTCGGTGGAGTTCCTTTCTTCCATCGGCACGATCCTGGTCGTGGCCTTTGGCGGGCTGCTGGCCTACCAGGGGAATCTCTCCGTGGAGGACATCGTCTCCTTTGTGCTGTACCTGAGCCTCTTCTATGCGCCGATTTCGGGCCTGGCGACGCTGCTGGAGAACATGCAGCAGTCCATGGCCGGGGCCGAGCGCGTGATGATGGTGCTGGATACCCCTTCCCGCATTCAGGACAAGAAGGGGGCCAAGCCCCTGCAAAATCCCCAGGGTGCCATTTCGTTTGAGCACGTCTCCTTCTCCTACAAGGAGGGCGAGCCGGTCTTGCAGGACATCAGCTTTTCGTGCAAGCCGGGCATGATGGTGGCGCTCGTTGGGCCCACGGGCGTGGGAAAGACCACGCTTACGCAGCTCATTTCGCGCTTTTACGAGCCGACCAGCGGCCGAATCTGCATCGACGGGCAGGACATACAGGACGTGACGGTGGAAAGCCTGCGGCGAAACATCTCGCCGGTCCTGCAGGATACCTTCCTCTTTAACGGCACCATCGAGGAAAACATTGGCTATGCCAAGCCCAACGCCACGCACGAGGAGATCGTCGCCGCAGCCCGGGCGGCCAATATTCACGACGACATCGAGGCCATGCCGGAGGGCTATGAAACACACGTTGGCGAGCGCGGCCTGCGCCTTTCCGGCGGACAGAAGCAGCGCGTGGCCATTGCCCGCGCGATCCTGCGCGCCAGCCCCATCATCATCCTGGACGAGGCGACCGCCTCCGTGGACGTGGAAACCGAGCGCCAGATCCAGAAGGCCATCTCCGCCATTGCGGGCAAGAGCACGATCCTGGCCATCGCGCACCGGCTCTCGACCATCCGCAGCGCGGACCTCATCCTGGTCATCCAGGACGGGCGCATCGCGGAGTCCGGCACCCACGAAGAACTCGTCGCGCGCGGCGGAATTTACGCCCGCATGAACCGAATCCAAAACAGCGCCATCGCCTAAGCCGCAAAAAGAGCGCCCCCGGTGCGGAAGTTCCGCGCTGGGGGCGCTTTTTCACACCATGCAGCCCGGGCGCATATGCTGTCCACTGTACGGAGTCCCATGCACAAGGAAGGGGATAAAAATGGATCAGCCATTGCTGTTTTTTGATCGGGTTTCCATGTGTTATCACGACGACAACGGGGAGACGGAAGTGCTCTCCGACTTTACATTGCGGGTGGACAGCGGGGAGTTTTTGGCGCTGTTGGGGCCGAGCGGGTGCGGAAAGTCCACGGTCTTGTCCCTGGCTTCCGGGCTGCTTCAGCCGGACAGTGGGCGCGTGACGCTGCGCGGACAGGAGATTCGCCGGCCGCCACTCCACATGGGCTACATGCTCCAGCGAGACCACCTGTTTCCCTGGCTCACGGTGCGGGAAAACGCGCTGCTGGGCATCCGCGTGCGGCAGCGCCAGCCCTCGGCCCGGCAGCGCCAGCACGTGGAGGATCTGCTTGCGGCTTGCGGCCTTTCGGACTTTGCGGACGCCATGCCGGGCCAGCTCTCCGGCGGAATGCGGCAGCGGGTTGCGCTGGTGCGCACGCTTGCGGTGGAGCCGGACTTTTTGCTGCTGGACGAACCGTTTTCCGCGCTGGACGCGCAGACGCGCATCCAGCTTTCGGACGAGGTGAAGCAGCAGTTGGCCGGGGGCGATCGCGCCACCATTCTCGTGACCCACGACGTCAGCGAAGCCATCTCCATGGCAGACCGCGTCGTGGTGCTGACCCGGCGGCCGGCCACCATCCGGTCCGAACACCGGATCGATCTGCCCGGCTCGCCCATGGAGCGCCGGCGCAGCGCAGAGTTTAAGGACTACTTTGACCGCATTTGGAAGGAGCTGGATGTACATGTGCAATGAAATGCGGGCAGAATCCCCGGCACAGGCGCGCTATAGACGGCAGCGCCGGCGCCGTGCGCGCGGCATTACCCTGGCGCGGTACGGCATCCTCGTGGGATTTTTGCTGCTCTGGGAAGTCTTGGCGCGGGTGGGGGTGATCGACGCCTTTCTGCTCTCGAGTCCGTCGAGGATGGTAGCCACGATCGGGGAGCTCCTCTCCACAGGGGAGCTGTGGCTGCACTTGGGAACGACGCTGTGGGAGACGGTCGTGGGCTTTGTCCTGGGATCGATCCTGGGAATTGCGCTGGCGATTGCCCTGTGGTGGTCGGACACGCTCACGAAGATCCTGGACCCGTATCTCGTGGTGCTCAACGCCCTGCCGAAGATCGCGTTGGGCCCTGTGCTGATCGTCTGGATCGGCGCGGGCATGCCCGCCATTATCACGATGTCGCTGCTGGTTTCGGTCATCGTGATGCTGGTGACAGTGCTGAACGGCTTCCTCGCGGTGGAGCCGGAGAAGCTGACGCTCCTTCGGTCCTTTGGCGCGAGCAAGCTGCAGACGTTTACGATGGTGGTCTTTCCCGGGGCGTTGGCCAACACGGTTTCCGCCCTCAAGCTCGGAATCGGCATGACGTGGGTCGGCGTGATCGTGGGCGAGTTCCTCGTCTCGCGCGCAGGCCTGGGGTACCTGATCGTGTACGGCGGACAGGTGTTTAAGCTCGACCTGGTCATGGCCGGAACGGCCGTGCTGTGCCTGTTTGCGGCGCTGATGTACCTGGCCATTGCCCTTTGGGAGAAACGGCTGCGCGCGTCCGTCCAGGCGGAATGACCGGCATCGCACTTTACCGGAATATTGCTTGCGAAATGGAGGGGAAAAGGGTAGAATATTGCAAGATAAAGGGAGGACGCCGGAGACAGTGCCGGCTCTCCCCCCACCTCGGAGAAAGGAGAACTCCCACATGATTGACAGGGCGATCTTCCATCGCGCGCCGCTGGCGCGCGATGCCTTTGCCCCCCTGCCCATCGGCGCCGTAAAGCCGCGCGGCTACCTTCTTGCGGCGGAGCGGGCGCAGGCCAACGGGCTGGGCGGCCAAATCACCCGCGTTTGGGACGGCTTGCGCGACAGCGCCTGGATGGGCGGAAAAGGCGAAAACTGGGAACGCGGCCCCTACTATCTGGACGGCCTGATCCCCCTGGCCTGGCAGCTGGAGGACGAGGAGCTGCAGAAAACCGCCAGGCGCTTTGTGGACTGGATCCTCGCCTCTCAGGACGAGGAGGGGTTCTTCGGCCCGCGGGACAACCCCGACTGGTGGCCGCGCATGGTCGTGCTCAAGGCCTTGCAGCAGTTCTTTTCCATCACGGGCGACAAAAAGATCCTGGTCTTCTTGACAAAGTACTGCGCGTATATGGCCCGAAAGTTGGACGAGCAGCCCCTCGGGCTGTGGGCCATCGCGCGGGCGGGCGACTGCGTGGACGTGATCCTTTGGCTCTACGACATCACGGGCCGCGCCAGCTTGCTCAAGCTCTGCGATAAGATCTTGGAGCAGTCCATGGACTGGACGCGCCTGTTTCACAACTTCCCCGATGAGCAGGATCAGAAGCGCGCGCATCCCTGGGACAAGCTCGAACCGTGCCTGAAGGCGGACGCCGATCCGTGGTCGGAGGCTTGGCAGATTCACCAGCGCACGCACGTGGTGAACGTGGCCATGGCGCTCAAGACGCCGCAGGTCGAGCATGCGCTGCACGGCGGCACCAAGCAAGCGGACGCCTTCCGCGCCGGCTGGGAGAAGCTCCAGCGCTACCACGGCGTGGCCAACGGCATGTTCACCGGGGACGAGCATCTGTCGGGCGCTAACCCTTCGCAGGGCACGGAGACCTGCGCGGTGGTGGAAACGCTCTACTCCCTGGAGCGGGTGCTGGCCATGACCGGAGAGGCTTCCATCGGCGATCTCTGGGAGCGCATTGCCTACAATGCGCTGCCTGCAGCGCTCTCGCCCGACGGCTGGGCGCACCAGTACGACCAGCAGGTCAATCAGATCCGCATTGACCGCTATCCGCGCGCCTGGTACAACAACGGCCCGGACGCCACCGTGTTTGGGTTGGAGCCGAACTTCGGCTGCTGCACGGCGAACCTGCACCAGGGCTACCCCAAGTTTGTCGCCCACCTGTGGATGGCGGTGCGGGGCGGCGGCCTGGCGGCGCAATCCTATGCGCCGTGCGAGGTGATCTGGCGCGTGGGGCAGACCCGCGTGCGCCTGACGGTGGAGGGCGACTACCCCACGAGCGGGCGGGTGCGCATCCGACTGAAGATGGAGGGCGAGGAGCGCTTCCCGATCTGGCTGCGCATCCCGGGCTGGGCCCAGGGCGCTTGCGCGCAGGTGGGCGAGGAGAGATTTTCCGGCGTGGCGGGCGAGTATCTCCGCATCGAGAGAACCTGGCAGGACGGCGACGAGATCGACTTGACGCTGCCCATGGACGTGCGCACGGAGAAGTGGCATCACCAGACGCTCGCGGTTTGCCGCGGGCCGGTGCTCTACGCCCTGCCGATCCCGGCGCGGTGGGAGTACAAGGGCGAGCTGCCCCTGTGCGACCGCTGGGCGGAGCCTGCGGGACCCTGGAATTATGCCCTGATGCCGGAACGCGGCTTTGCCGTGGAGGCGGAGGGCGCGCGGATCACCTGCTCGGCCTTCCGCTGCCCGCAGTGGACGGAAAAAGGCGGATCGGCGGACGACCCACCCGTGCGTCCGCTGCGCAACGGCGCAGAGGTGGAGCAGATCGCGCTCGTGCCCTACGCACAGGCGCCGCTGCGGATCGCGCAGTTCCCCTGCGCGCGGGAATGACAGATAGAAAGCGTTTAGAACGCGGGGACGGCGCGCGCCGAGCCCCGACAGAAGGAAGGGAATACGCATGAGTTTGCGCATTGGCATCATTGGATTTGGCGGCATGGCCCATTGGCATGCGACGAACGCCTCGAAGATCCCGGGCGTTCAGTTCCTCGCGGCCTACGACGTAGACGAAAAGCAGCTGGCTTCCGCAAAGGAAGAGTTTGGCATGCGTCCGTGCAAGACGCTGGAAGAGCTCCTCTCCATCGAGGAGATCAACTTTGTCCTGGTGGCAACCCCCAACCAGGTGCACAAGGAACTGGTCATTGCGGCCCTGCGCGCGGGAAAGAACGTCATGACGGAAAAGCCCGCGACGCTCTCTGTCGCCGACTGGGACGAGATGGTGGCCGTCAGCCGCGAGTGCGGCAAGCTTCTGACCGTGCACCAGAACCGCCGCTGGGACAAGGACTACCGCATCATGCGCGAGGTGGTCGAGAGCGGCACGATCGGCAAGGTCTACTCCATCGAGAGCCGCGTCTTTGGCACCGTGGGCGCGATGTACGGCTGGCGCGCCTTTAAGGCCTATGGCGGCGGCATGGTGTACGACTGGGGCGTGCACATGTTTGACCAGCTGCTGTGGATGTACCCGGACAAGAAGATCGTGGACGTCAAGGCGGAGCTGATGTCGATCCTGGAGGCCAACAAGGAGGTCGACGACTACTTCAAGGTCCTGCTCAAGCTCGAAGGCGGTCCGGTGCTGACCGTGGAGGTCGGCTCTTACGCCTTCCGCGCGCTGCCCCGCTGGTACTGCATCGGCGCGGGCGGAACCCTGGAGATCGACGACTTTACGGCGGAAAAGGGCGGCATCACGCGGCCCCGCTTCGGCACCGAGGGGAAGGTCGCCCCGGTCGTCGTGCAGACGCCCGCTGGCCCCACCCGCATGATGGCCCCCCGCCCGCCGGAGACGCGCGAGGAGCTGCCCCTGCCCACGAGCGACGCCGATTGGACGAGCCTGTACCGCAACCTGGTGGATGTCCTCGACAACGGCGCGGAGCTCATCGTCAAGCCCGAACAGGTCCGGCGCGTGCTCCAGCTCATCGAGACGATCTTTGCTTCGGCAGAGTGCGGGCATTCCGTTGCCTGCTCGATCTAATCCCTGCGGCTGCGCACTGCGATGGCGCCCGGAAGACGGAATTTTTCCGCCTTCCGGGCGCATTTTTTTCGGAGGGAAATCCGGAAATTTAGAACGAATGCCGTTGCAGGAGAAAATTTACCCACTCTCGCTTGAAAAGGGGGGAAGAACTCTGTATAATACAGTCAGTTTGCCCGTGGAAGGGGGAATCCTGTATGATTACGGAATCCTTTGACGAATGCACGCCCGCCATCCTCCAGCCTCGCGTGGAGCCGGATGCGCCGCAGGTGGATGCCTGCATCTTGACCTTTTCTCACGAGATTGAGGACTTTGTCCTGCAAACCTATGCCTGTGAGCGGATCGGCGCGCTCTACTCCGTCACGGGGGAGACGCCGGTCTGGCGGATGCAGCACGAGGGGAACACCTTTGCTTTCTTCAAGACGAGCGTCGGCGCGCCGGCCTGTGTAGGCACGATCGAGGACAGCTTCGCCGTCTTTCAAACGGACAAGTACATCCTCTTTGGAGGCGCAGGCTGCCTGAACAAGGAAATCGCGCGGGGCAAGGTCATGGTCCCCACGGCGGCCTACCGCGACGAGGGAACCTCGTACCACTACGCGCCGCCCGCGGACTACATTCCGGTGCGCAATGCGGAAACCGTCGCGGCCTGCATGCGGGAGAATGGGATTCCGTGCGTGTTGGGAAAGACCTGGACCACAGACGCCCTCTACCGCGAGACGCGCGGGAATTTTGAAAAGCGCAAGGCCGAGGGCTGCATTTCCGTTGAAATGGAGTGCGCCGCGGTGCAGGCCGTGTGCGACTTTCGGAAAAAGGAGCTGTATGCCTTTTTCACAAGCGGCGACCTGCTCGACGCACCGGAATGGGATGCGCGCCTTGCGGCCGGGCAAAAGGAGGGCTCACAGCACGACGTAGGGCATTTTGCCATCGCGTTGGCCCTGGCCCACTTTGCCGCGCGGGGCGCCTAAGCGCCGGCGCGGCAAGGACCTCCCCCCTTATGCGGAGTTTGCGCGGGGGGAGTTTCTCTTGCAAACTGGAGAGGAGGAGAAACCGTGATCCTGTCGGATCGGACGATTCTGCGCATGCTGGAGTCGGGCGAGTTGGTCGTCTCCCCGCTGGAAAGGGAGCAGGTGCAGCCCGCAAGCGTGGACATTCGGCTGGGGAACACCTTCAGCGTTGTGGAGGCTTCGCCGGATGGGCTCGTCACGCTGGACCGGGAGAGCGACTACCGGACCATCCAGACGGAGCGATTCGTCCTGCTGCCCAATCAATTCGTCCTGGCCACGACGATGGAATACGTCGCCCTGCCGGACGATCTCACCGCGTTTGTCGAGGGGCGGAGCTCCCTTGGGCGCATGGGGCTGTTCATCCAGAACGCCGGATGGGTGGACCCGGGGTTTGAAGGGGAGATCACGTTGGAACTCTTCAACGCCAACCGCTGCGCCATCGAGCTGCGGGCGGGGCGCCGGATTGGTCAGCTGGTGTTTGCCAAGCTGGACGGTGCGGCGTTGCATCCCTATGACGGCAAGTACCAAAGACAGCGAGGCGCCACAGGCTCGAAGGTGTTCCTCGATGCTGAAGTAAAAAGAATTGAGATCAATTAAGAGAGAATGAGGAGGATCTTCATGCAAAGCGAAGTACCCGCACAGGAAAACAAGATGGGCGTAATGCCCATCAACAAGCTGCTTCTGAGCATGTCCCTGCCGATCATGATTTCCATGCTGGTGCAGGCGCTCTACAACGTCGTGGACTCGGTATTCGTCGCGCGCATCAGTGAAAACGCGCTGACGGCGGTCTCCCTGGCCTTCCCGATCCAGAACCTGATGATTGCCTTTGCGACGGGCACGGGCGTCGGCATCAACGCGCTGCTCTCCCGCTCGCTGGGCGCGAAGGATTTTGACAGCGCCAACCGCGCGGCCGACAACGGCGTGTTCGTCATGCTGCTGACCTCCGTGCTCTTCATTCTGTTCGGCGTGTTCTTCTCCCGGCAGTTTATGCTCTGGCAGACGGACATTCCCGAGATCGTGGACTATGGCGAGGACTACCTGCGGGTGGTGACGATCCTGAGCTTCGGCATCTTCGGGCAGATCGCGTTTGAGCGCCTGCTGCAGGCCACGGGCCGGACCTTCTACACCATGATTACCCAGGGCGTGGGCGCGATCATCAACATCATCCTGGACCCCATCATGATCTTTGGCCTGCTCGGATTCCCGAAAATGGGGGTTACGGGCGCGGCGCTGGCCACGGTCATCGGACAGATCGCCGGCTTTGGGCTGGGCATCCTGTTCAACCACAAGCTGAACCACGACATCCATCTCTCCTTCCGCCATTTCCGCCCGGATGGAAAGGCCATCGGCCGCATCTATGCCGTGGGCGTGCCCTCCATCATCATGGCCTCCATCTCCTCGGTGATGACCTTTGGCATGAACAAGATCCTCATCAGCTTCTCCTCGACGGCGGCGGCGGTCTTTGGCGTCTACTTCAAGCTGCAGTCCTTTGTGTTCATGCCCGTATTCGGCCTGAACAACGGAATGGTCCCCATCATCTCCTACAACTACGGCGCGCGCAAAAAGTCGCGCATCCTGGGCACGATCAAGTTGTCCGTGCTCTACGCGTTGATCATCATGGCGGTGGGCGTGCTCATCTTCCAGCTCCTTCCGGCGCAGCTCATGCGGCTGTTTGACGCCTCCACCGCCATGCAGGAGCTCGGCGTTTCCGCGCTGCGGATCATCAGCGTGCACTTCCTCGTCGCGGCCTATTCCATCGTCATCAGCTCGGTCTTCCAGGCCTTGGGAGACGGCATTCCCAGCCTTGTCATCTCGGTTGCGCGCCAGCTCGTCGTGCTCCTGCCCGCCGCCTGGCTGCTTTCGCTCACCGGTCAGGTCAACAACGTCTGGTGGGCATTCCCCATCGCGGAATTGGCTTCCTGCGCGCTGTGCACGCTCTTCTTCCTGCACGCGTACCGGACCAAGATCAAGCCCCTTGGCGAATAAGCACTTTTCAAAAAAGGACCGCGTCGCGGTCCTTTTTTTGTGCTTTTGTTCGCCGCGGTCCGGCGCGGCATACGGGCGCCTGCTCCCTACAATGGATTCGGAAGGGAGGAAGCGAGTATGAAAGCATTTCTCATGGGCGGGGCGAAAGGCGGCGGAATCGACGTTTCCGCTGCGCCCGCGGCAACCTACAGCGGAAAATGGTCGGGCTGGCACGTGGAGGATTACGACGGCGAGGCATACTGGGAGGCGGTGCTGTATACTTCCGGCACGCTTTCCGTGACGGGAACGATCCAGGGCGACGCCTGGGGCATTGGCGGCGGGGGCGGCTGCAACATGTCGCAGGGCGGCGGCAGCGGGTACACGAACATGGCGCTGAACCTGTCGCTGAGCGGAGCCGTCCCCGTGACGATCGGGGCGGGGGGCGCGCACCGCGAGGCGGGCGGCAGCACCACGCTGGGGAGCCTGTTGACCTGCGCGGGCGGGGGCGGCTCGCCCAACTACTCCAACGGCGGGTCCGGCGGCTCTTCGGGCGGCGTGAACGGCGGAAGCAACGGCTCCAGCGGCTCCGGCGGGTCGGGAGATGGACAGCCGATCTGCCGGTTCCGGGCCCCCTGCAAGGCGGCCGACGCGGGCGACGGCGGAACGGCCAAGCCCAACGGCGGCGCGGGCGGCGGGGGATGGCTGCACTGGCGCGCCAACGAGGGACAAAACGGCTGCGGCTATGGCGGCGGCGGGTCCTTTCACCAGTCGGGCGTGGGCCCGGGCAACCAGGGGGCGCTGGTTCTGCGCGTCAAGGCCTAGAGGAAGGGCGCCGCCTCTGCGGGAAAGCGCGCGGAGAAAAAGAAAACTGCAATTCCAATCTTCTTGGAATTGCAGTTTTTGCTTGGTGGGTCGCAGTAGACTCGAACTACCGACCTCACGCTTATCAGGCGTGTGCTCTAACCAACTGAGCTAGCGACCCGTTCCGGTGCTTGACGCGGTATTACTATAGCACCATCCCGGGCCGTTGTCAAGAAAAAACGACAAAAAGTCTGCGCCCTACTGTGCATCCGCGGGGAAGACAATGCCCATCTGCCGGCGGGCTTCCTCCATGACCATGGCGGTCTCCAAGGTGGCGCGGCTATAGCTTTCGGCAGAAGCGGGTTCGAGCGCAAGGCGCTGGAAGGCCTCGATCTCATAGCGCATGGGAGTGGATTCCGGCTGCGCGTAGAGCGAGCGCGTCTCCTGTCCGCGCGGGCGAATCGAAATCGACTGCGGCTCGCTGATGCGGTCCACGAGCAGGCTGCCGCCCTCGCCCTGGAATTCGCTGGGCAGCGCTCCGTCCGTGATCTTGGAGTAGAGAAGATCCGCCTGGAAGTCGCCGTACCCGAGCAGGATGCTTCCCGCGCCGTCCACGCCGCCGGTGAGCTTGACCGCCGTGCCCTGGATCGTCCGCGGCATGCCAAAGAGCTTGACCACGGGATACACACAGTACACGCCGATGTCCATCAGCGCGCCGTTGGACAGCTTGGGGTCAAAGGCGTTGAGGACGATGCCCTGCTTGAACTTGTCGTAGCGCGAAGAATACTGGCAGTAGGAAGCCGTGATCCGCCGCAGGCGCCCGATCAGCGAAAGGCTCTGCGAGAGGGCGGCAAATCCGGGCACAAAGGCGGACTTCATCGCTTCCAGGAGAAGGACGTTGTGCTCCCGCGCGCAGGCCTGCATTTTGCGGACCTCGGAAGCATTGCTGGCCATGGGTTTTTCGCACAGCACGTGCTTGCCCGCCGCGAGCAGGAGCAGCGCCTGGCGGCAGTGCGCGTAGTTCGGGCTGGCGATGTAGACGGCGTCGACCTGGGGGCAGGCGGCGAGCTCCTCCAGGTTGTCAAAGCTTTGCTGCGCGCCATGCGCCGCGGCAAAGGCCTGTCCCCGCTCCTTGGTGCGGCTGTAGACCGCGTATAGGGAAAAATCCGGCACTTGGCTTCCGGCGGAAAGAAACTTTTCCACGATCGCCCCGGTGCCGATGACGGCAAAACGCATGCGTATCCCTCTCTTTCCGAAGATGGGCGTCAAGCCCCCGAAGATTTCGGGCGGACGTCAGCCCCTGCAGGTTCCGACAAACCAATCCCAAATGGGCATCATGCCCTCGTCCAGCAAGCGCTCGGGGTGCCACTGGGTCGCAAGGACGTTCTCGCCGGCCTCATAGGCCTCGATCACGCCGTCCGGGCTCGTGGCGGCCAGCGTAAAGCAGGGAGCGAGCGTCTCGACGGCCTGGTGGTGCGTCGAGTTGACGCGCAGCACGCTTGCGCCGCCGAAGATGCGCTGCAAATGCGTGCCGGGGACCACCTGGACCTCGTGCCGCGTCTCGCGGTTCTGGTGCGCCAGATGCACCTGCGGGCGGTCAAAGATGTGCTGGCAATGCGTTCCCCCCATGGCGACGTTGAGCACCTGTTCGCCGCGGCAGATGGCCAGAATGGGCTTGCCTGCTGCAAAAAAGGCGCGCGCGAGGGCGATTTCCGTCCGGTCGCGGTCCAGGGGAACGGGTTCGGTCTTCTCGTGTGCGGGGCAGCCCAGCGTCTCCGGGCACAGATCGCCTCCGCCGGTGAGCAGCAGACCGTCGAAGTGCTGTAGGACAAAGTCCACGTCCTCCTGCTCCAGGGCGCGGCAGACAAACAGCGGCCGGCCGCCGGCGCGTTCCACCGCGTTGCTGTAGTTGGTTCCCGGCGGAAACTCGTCGCCGTAGATCAGAGAGGCAATGGCAATCAAGGGCTTTTTCATGGCAAAACGGACCTCTTTCCTGTGTCTCATCCGCCCTATTGTACAAGAACTCGGCCCCCGATGCAAGCGAAAGAAGTTGATAAAAAGTTGTTTCAAATTTGCAAGAAATCCAAAAAAGTAGCGAATTGGAAAGATGAACCATTGATTGAAATGGAATATGGTGCTAGCATAATGGAAAACAAATAGGGAGGTAAGACCAAATGTTCAAAATTTCTGCAATCCTGACATCTGCAGCCATCCTGTGCACGGGAACGCTCTTTGCCGCGACGCCGGCTGCGTCGGCCGCATGCGTGGAGCCCACCCAGACCTGCGCACCGTTCACGGCAGAGCGGTGCCCTTGCATCTGCATCTGCGGGGACTGGCAGGGATGTTCTCTGCCGGACTGGCCGGAGATCTGTCCGAACCTGCCGCCGGTAACACAGGAGCCCTCCACGCCCCCGGCGGAAGAAGTTCCGCCGCAGGACGAACCCTCCGAGGAGAAGCCCTCTGAGGAAAATCCCTCCGAAGAGACCCCGGAGACCGGGGAGGAGGAAACGGTGCAGAGCGAGGCCGAGGCGGTGGCCGCATTGGTCAACGAGGCCCGGCAGTCCGCGGGACTTACGGCGCTCCAGCTGGATGAAACGCTGTGCGCGGCGGCGCAGGCGCGCGCGGAGGAGATTGCGCAGAGCTTTTCTCATACGCGTCCGGACGGCACCTCTTGCTTTACGATTCTGAAGGAATTCGGGATCTCCTACCGCGCCGTTGGCGAGAACATTGCCAAGGGCTCGCAGACGCCGGAGGCGGTCATAGACGGGTGGATGCACTCTGAGGGCCACCGTGCCAACATCCTCAACGATGCGTTCACCTCGATCGGCGTGGGCTACTACGTGGATGGCGCCGGCGTGGCGCACTGGGTCCAGATCTTCTGCGCCTGAACAGGGGACGCGGGCTTCACACAAACCTAACACACAGCGGCGACGGAATCTGGTATACTCTTTTTCGACAACGCAATAGACGGTTCGTGACCATCCCGTCGTGAAAAAAAACTACGGACTGCACCGCCATGCGCCCCCCGAACTTCGGGGGTGCGCAGGCGTTTTGTGTCGTGCGCACGTTTTGCAGAGGGGAGCGGTTCATGCTCCCCTCTTTTTTGCGTGAGAATTTCGGCCATGTGCCGGAGAAGGAGAGAGTTTGTATGACGGAAGACAGAAAGGCGCTGCGCCGGCTGGTGCGCGGCGCGCTGATCGCTGCGATCTATGCCGTGCTGTGCGCGGCGCTGGCCCCCATTTCCTATGGAGAAGTGCAGTTCCGCATCAGCGAGGCGCTGACGATTCTGCCGCTGCTGATGCCGGAGGCGATTCCGGGGCTGTTCGTCGGCTGCCTGATCGCCAACCTGATCGGCGGAGCGGGAATCCTGGACATTGTCTTTGGATCGCTGGCAACGCTGCTGGCGGGAATCCTGACCTATGCCCTTCGCAAGTTCCCGGCCTGGGTGGCGCTTCTGCCCGTGGTCGTGGTCAACGGCCTTGTCGTGGGCTGGGTCTTGAACGTGGCCTATGGCACGCCGCTTCTACTGGGCATGGGCTCCGTCGCCCTGGGCCAGGCGGTGGTGTGCTATGTTCTGGGCCTGCCGCTGCTTGCGCTTCTGCGCCGCCGCCTGCCGGAAAAGTTCTTGAAGTAAGGCTTCCCTCTTTTTGGTGCAAAGTGGCCCCTGTGTGGAGATGAAAGCACCATTTTCAGTGCGGCGTACGCCGGAGACGACCGCGAATTATCCCTAAATTTAAGGAAAAAACGCGCGTCAGCCCTTCCTTTTTTCGGGAAGATGTTCTATACTGAAAGTGAGTATAGAAACCCCTGCTTCAAGGGAAGAGGAGGTGTGCGCACATGACGACATTGAGTGGAAAGAAAGGTCTTGCGCTGTGCATCCTCAAGGTGCTCCGGGCCCATTCGTCCAGTGAGCGCCCCCTGACGATTGCGCAGATGGAGGAGTACATCGAGAAGGACTTCGGCATGGAGGCGGGGCGAAATGCCATCTCCCGGAATCTCTCCCTCCTGCGGGAGATGCGCTATCCCATTCGCACCGGCCCGGGCGGAAAGGGCGCGTACCTGGAGCCGCTCTTCTCCGACATGGAGCTGCGCGTGCTCATCGACAGCGTGCTGCTCAGCCGGTACATTCCCTCGCAGGAGGCGCGCGAGCTCATCGGCAAGCTGACGGATCTGGGCCGCGCGGGCTTTTCCAGCGGCGTGCAGGACGTGCACGCCGTGGACAAGTGGCACCGGATGCACCACCGCGATTTCTTTGACTGCATGGACGGTCTCAGCCGCGCGGTGCACGAGCACTTGCAGGTGCGCTTCCTCTATTGCCACATCGGGCTGGACGGGGAGCTGGTTCCAGACGGCCGCGTCCGGCAGGCGCACCCGTTGGCGCTGCTCTGTGCGCAAGGGCAGTACTACCTGCTCGCCTGCTACGAGGGCTCCAAGGAACTCCGCCACTTCCGCGTGGACCACATGCGCGACTTGGTCGTCACCGACCTTGGCGCCATGACGCCCTATGACCTTCCGGAGTTTCGCGGGGGCGTGGACATGGCGCGCTATGCGGCCGAGCACCGCTATATGTACAGCGGCGAGCCCGTGCGCGTGACGTTGCGCATGCCTGTGACCGCTGCCGGACAGGTCTACGACGCCTTCGGCCACTACGCGCAGATGATCCCCTGCGAGGATGGGGAGATGATGGAGGTGCATCTGCGCTCCAGCTTGGAAAACATGCGCTTTTTCGCCCTGCAATACGCCAGCGTCTGCGAGGTCCTCGCCCCCGAAGAGCTGCGCGAGCAGGTGCGCAAGGACGTGCTGCGGATTGCCCAGCGCTATTCGCGCGCAAAGCCCTGATGCCGAGATCTCTTGACAAACGTCCACGGGTGGCTTTTGCCCGGGACGTTTGTCTGCATAGACAGAAAAAGGGAAATTTACGTATTCGTTTAGGGAATAAAATAAATGCAGCCTATATAAAATGGTAAAATATTATTTTTCGAAAGTAATTGCAGTAAAAACAGGATAAATGTGAAGATTTTCATCAAAAAGGAAGGGATTGACAACGAAAAAATCCAAGTGCTATAATGAAAAAGGGCTGAAGCCGTAATATAGAAAAAAGAACGCTTTGCTCGTGCCTCCGGTGGGAACAGAACAGCAGGAGGAGAAAATGAGCATCTATCGCACAAAGCGACAGGAAGCGCACAAGGCTGGGCCGGAAAGACCGGATATTCGTGCAGAGGAACGATTGCTTGCGCTGCTGCGCAAGAATGCGGGCGTGGACTATGCGCCCAATCGGGACCCTGTCTATGCCTTGAGCGACGGATTTTCCTGCGTTTTTGACCTTGTCGGCACGCAGAGCGCACAGATCTTGGCCGGAAAGGCGCCTAAGGAACCGCAGAAAACCGACATGCGGGAACTCGTTGAAAACGACGAGCAGGGGGGCCTTCGCCGGTTTGTGTCCTATGCGTTCCAAAGCGGACGCATGGCGGGCGCCGTTCTCCGCGGCCAGGGCGAGATGATGCTGTATGCCTGCATGGAGCGTGCCGCAGGACGGGGCTTGCCCCGCACGGAGTCGCGCAGGCGCATCGACAGCCTGGCGGACGAGAGACCCGTTCCCCAGAGCAGCGTTCGCGTTCGGTTTGGCGGGGATGCACATGCCGCCGTGGCGGTGACGCTGCGCGCGACGGCCGCCGCAACCCGCGCGCTATCCGCGGTGCAGAAGTCCGCGCTGGCCCTGGAGGGGCAGGGCGTGAACACGCTGCGCGAAACCTTCCCCTTCCTCTTTACGGAGGAGGATCGGGGGCTTGTGGAGGCGCTTTCGGAAAAGCGGCGCAGAATGTGGAACGCATCCTCGGAAGAGATCCGCATCGTGGACCGCGCTCTTGTGCGCGCACGCGCGCTCTTGCAAAAGAAAGAGCAAAGAAAACGGGACTTCTTAACCAAATTGGAGTCCATGCTGGCAAATGCGCGTGCAGCAGAATCCCTTTTTGCACGAATGGAAGCAGAATTTTTCCAGGATTCCGATGAAGGGTTCACGGACATTTCACAATCTCCCGATCCGGAGACGGAAATCACAGAAAATGTTGGAACAAAAGCAGGAAAAACAGCGAATTGAGGAGAATAAGGAGGAAAGCGTCCGCAGCAGGAAAGCACCGCGGCAGCGCGGCGCGGTCGGACAGTCCCTGCGCGCCCTGCAAGGGGGGGGGCGCGCGATTGTCCGCAGCGGCGATACAAGCTGTGGGACTGTGCGCGGGCAACGCCGCTGCGCTGCACCTGTTCGAGCGCAGCGTGGGCGCGGATTCGGTCCGGCCCGAGCGCTTGCCGGAGGAACCGGCAGCGGACTGGGTCCCGGTGGAGGGAAATCCGGAAGCCGTCGTCCCCGAGTGCATCCCCGAATTCGACGATGACCCCGACGACAGTTCGGAAGGCGAGGTGCATACCCATGGAGAGGGAAGACCCGCTGCCGCTGGCGCAGGACGCGCTGCAGGCGATGGAGATCCCCTTTGAACGGCATGGGGAAGAGCTCTGCCTTTGCGCGCAAAGCCGGCGGGGCAAGGTGCCAGTCGTGCTTCGATGCCGCGCGGGACGGTTTGCGCTCTATGCGCGCCTGCCGGCGCAGGCGGAACCCACGGACATGGCCTTGCGCTGCAACCGCTTGAACCGCACACTTGGAGACGGTTGTCTCGTTGCGGACGAGGCGGGGCGCGCGTACCTGAAGCAGACGCTTTACTACGAGGACGAGCTTGGCGCCCGGTGGACGCTGGAGCATGCGCTCGCCCGGCAAAGAGCGCTGATCGAGCAGTGCCTTGGCGCACTGGAACTGTAGATGCTTGAGGGATTCGGCCGCACAGCGGAAGGGTCCCAAGAGATAGAGCTGCGCGCCCGAATACGGCGTGCGGCAAAAAAACAAGGCGAGAGGAGGACTCTGATCCACGCGCAAGCAGCGGGTCAGAAACGAACATGCCAGAATATCTTTCCCCCGGTGTTTACGTCGAAGAATTTGACTCCGGTGCGGTGCCCATGGAGGCAGTCAGCACCTCGACGGCAGGCTTCATCGGCATGGCGATGCGGGGACCCGTCATCGGCAAGCCCCAGCTTGTGACCAGCTTTGCGGACTACCAGCGCACCTACGGCGGCTACCTTTCGGAAGCCAAGTACGGGGATAAGCGCTTCCTGCCCTACGCAGTGGAGCAGTTCTTCCTCAACGGTGGTGCCCGCGCCTTCATCATGCGCGTCGCGCCCGAAGACGCCAAGCCCGCGACCGCTTCGGCCGGCCGCCTGACCTTTACCGCTGCCAATCCCGGCATGTGGGGCAACGCCATCCGCGTGATTCTGGAGCCCGCCTCCAAGGCCCGCACCCAGGTTTACGAGAAGGTCGCCGACAACGCCCTGAAGGTGAAGTCCTGCGATGGCTTCAACGCGGGCGATGTCGTCGAGCTGTTCGACGGCAAGGCCTCTTCCTACGCGGTGATCAAGTCCTCTCAGGACAATATCATCGTCTTTGAGAGCCCGGTGACGGCGGACGTTGTGGACAAGAACCTGCGCCCGATGAAGTACATCCGCACGGCGGAGATCAAGGTCACCGTCAAGTACGAGGATGCTTCGGAAGAGTACGACGCGGTTTCCTTCAATGCAGAGGCTTCTAACTATATCGTTGCCCGCATGCAGAAGAGCGACCTGGTCAAGGTTGCGGTTGGCGCGGCTGCGCCCGCTGCCAAGCCCGCCGCTCCCGCGCCCGTCAAGGGCAAGGACGGCAAGGAAGAGCCCGCTCCCGCGCCCGTTGCGGCGGCGGCCGGCGTTGTGTCTCCCTTTGCGGCCGTCGGCGGCAAGGGCGGCATGCTCCTCGTCTCCCTGGACAACGGTTCCGATGGCAACATCGCGGGCGTGACCGCGGCGGAGTACATCGGCGTGGACAACGGCCCCGGCAAGCGCACGGGCATCCAGGCGTTCCTGGAGAACGCCGTGGTCTCCATCATGGCGGTGCCGGGCGTGACGGACGCGGACGTGCAGCTTTCGCTGGTTGCGCACTGCGAGAACCTCAAGTCCCGCTTTGCGGTGCTGGATATGCCCCTTTCCGCCACGAAGGTGGACGAACTGCTCGAGCAGCGCGACATCTTTGATTCGAGCTACGCGGCGGTGTACCATCCGTGGCTGGAGTGCTTCGACGCGCTGACCAAGCGCAGCGCCTACATGCCGCCCTCTGGCGCGGTGATGGGCATTTACGCCCGCTGCGACACCGAGCGCGGCGTGCACAAGGCCCCGGCCAACGAAGTCGTTCGCGGCTGCACGGGCCTGTCCACCCCCTACAACGAGAGAGAGCAGGATCTGCTCAATCCCCAGGGCGTGAACCTGATCCGCGCCTTCACCGGCCGCGGCATCCGCGTCTGGGGTGCGCGCACGGTTTCCTCCAACGCGCTGTGGAAGTACGTCAACGTGCGCCGTCTCTTCATCTACACGGAGGAGACGATCCGTGCGAACACCAACTGGGTCGTCTTTGAGCCCAACAGCGAGGCGCTGTGGTCCCGCGTCCGCCGCACGGTGGAGATGTTCCTGGCCTCCATGTGGCGCTCCGGCGCGCTGGCGGGCAATTCTCCTTCCGAGGCGTTCTTCGTTGAGATCGGCCGCACGACCATGACGCAGGACGACATCGACAACGGCCGGCTGATTTGCAACATCGGCATTGCGCCGGTCAAGCCCGCCGAGTTCGTGATCTTCCGCATCACGCAGCACACGGCAGAAGCCGGCGGCGGCGAGTAAAATCAGGTGCCACAGAGCGCATCGGAAAGGACGATTTAGCTTATGTCAGAAATTCGCTATCCCTATAGAACGTTCCGATTTGAAGTGGAAATTGACGGCGTAACCCGCGGCGGTTTCTCCGAGGTGTCGGGCTTCGACCTCAACGTGGACGTCGTGGAATACCGCGAGGGCAACGATCTGCGCAACACGCCCCGCAAGCTGCCGGGCCTGACCAAGTACGGCAACATCACCCTGCGCTGGGGCCTGGTTGGCGACTTTGAGTTCCTGGATTGGATCTACACCGTGGCCGCCAGCGAGCAGGCAGGCCCCACGGGCATCGAGCGGCGCAACATCACCGTTCGCCTGATCGACGACGCAGGCAACCCCGGACCGGAATGGCTGATCATCAACGCTTGGCCGTGCCGCTACTCCATTCCCGACTTCAACGCCTTGTCGGCGGAAGTCGCGGTGGAGTCCGTGGAATTCGCGCACGAGGGCCTGGCCCGCGTCGCCACCGGCGAGGACGCCGCGACAGCCTCTGAGGTCTAATGCCGCGCGCGCCGCACCGGCTCGCTGAGCCGGTGAAACGATAACTCAAATTGTGCGGTACGGCAGGCATGCGCAAAGTGCTTGCCGTACTGTTTTCCATTCGCTATACTGTTTGTAATCCTAGATGGAAACGAGGATGGATACAATGCAAACCGAATTTGAATTTACGCTTCCGAAGGGCTACGTGGATGGCGAGGGCAACGTGCACCGCAACGGCGTGATGCGCCTTGCCACGGCGGCGGACGAGATCCTGCCCCTGAAGGACCCGCGCGTGCAGCAGAACGGCGGATACCTTTCCATCATCCTCCTCTCGCGCGTGGTGACCAAGCTGGGAACGCTGCCCTCCATCTCGACCCGCGTCATCGAGAACCTGTTCACGGTGGACATCGCCTACCTGCAGGATCTCTACCAGCGCATCAACATGGAGGATGTTCCAGCCTATCACATCACCTGCCCCAAGTGCGGGGAGACCATTGAGGTGCCGCTGGATTTTTTGACCGAACAGGCCTGATCCTCTACCCGACAGACCGGCTCTATGAGGAGATGGCCTTCCTGGGGTACTACATGCACTGGTCGCACGAAGAGCTGATGATGCTCGACCACAAGGAACGGAGGCGCTGGTGCAAGGAGGTCTCCAAGATCAACAAGAAAATCAGCGGCACGCCGGAAAACGTGTTTGACCGCGTATAAAGAGGGGGGAGAGAGATGGCCATCCAACAGCAGTGGACCAAGGGCGTGCGCAACCATTACTACCAGAGCTTCCGCTTCAAGGTCGAGGTCGACGGCATTTTCTCTGCCGCCTTTGCGCGCGTGTACGGAATCGGCATGCGCGTGGAGACCGCTCCCTACCGGCTGGGGACGGACGCTTCCACCTCGACAACCGACATCCCAGGCCTGACCAGCTACGACCACGTCACGCTCGAGCGCGGGGTCGTGGGGGACTACGACATGCTGGACTGGATTCTGTCCGTCTGCTCGGATGGAAACCGGCCCACGGGCGTGAACATGCGCCGCCAGGTCACGCTGACCATTCTGCGCCCGGATGGCACGGACGGTCCGCGCTGGTTCCTAGGGGACGCGCTGCCCGTGTCCTACCGGATGGGCGATTTCGACGGCCGCAGCGACGAGGTGCTCATGGAATCGCTGGAGCTTTCCTGCGGCAGCATCTCCCGCGAGATCAACGAGACGAACGCCTATTGGAAGGAAAAGGACATGCAGAGTAAGGGAGGAGATAGAGGATGAGCCTGCTCGCTCCTCCGACGCCCGGCTGTTGTTTCGCCGTGCGCATCGGCGCGGATTTGCTGGGAAGCTTCACCGCCGTCTCCGGCATCTCGCACGAGATCGAGATGGAAACCTTTCAGGAGGGCGGGCGCAACACCGGCCCGCTCTTCTTTCCCAAGGGCCCCATGGCCCAACGGCTGACGCTGGAGCGCGGCGTCGTCTATGTAGACGCCTACAACGTCTGGATGGCGGCGGCGCTCACGGGCAGCTACACAAAACTCATGGGCACGATCGAGCTCTACGACATGCAGGGCACGCTCCAGCACATGTGGACCTTAAGCGAGGTCTATCCCGTGCGCATCGAGGGACCGACGCTCAACGCAATGAGCACGGAAATCGCCATCGAGCGCATTGAGATCCTGCACACGGGCCTTTTGCAGGTCCTGTGAACAAAGCGGCGCTCGGTGAGCGCTGGACGCACCAGTTTGGACAAAGGATGGTTTTGTCTGCATGAAGAAGGACATCTCCCGCGTAAAGGCGCAAAGGCCCGTGTTGGGTAAGCTCGCGCTCCTTCGGCAGATGCGCGCAGGCGGCGCTCGGCTCGACAGGGGCCTTGCCGCCTTTTCCGAGCGCATTGCCAGCCGCGTGCTTCGCCGCGACAGCCGCGCGTGGCGGCGCTTTTCGCTGGATTACCTTCTGGACGCAGAGGAAGAAAAGCGCCCGGAGTCGGAGCGCCCCGCCGCGCCTGGCCCCTTGTCCCTGGATGTGCTCTTCCAGATCTATGCGGGGGTAGAGCATGCCGCCGCGCCCGCGCCCGATGCGCCCCAGGCGATCGAGCGCCTCGTCGAGCGGCGTCTCCACGTCCTGACGCAGGAGACGCTCGCGGCGCGGTACGACTGGCGGAGGTATGCGCCCCTTTCCCCTGCCCAAGCGGGAAACGCCGCCGTGCGTCCCACTGCGCTCTCCATGGGCGTGGAAGAACGCCGCGAAGGGCGGGCGCAAGCGCGTCCTGTACAGGGAGCGCAGAGCCTTCCGGATTCCCGCGCGCAAACGCCCGTCGAGCGGGCACAGCGCACCGCGCTGCGCGCAGAAGAGCGGGTTCTCCGCTTGGAGAGGATGATTTTGGGGGCCCAGGGAGCGCCGTCGGTCCGGCCCGCCGTCCCGGTCCGCACCCGCCGCGGGGAGATCCCCCTTGCGGCCGCGCTGCGCAGAAGTGCGGGACGCGCGGAAGACGCAATCCTGCGGCAAGAACCCGTCCCTTGGCGCGCGCCGGAAGGACGCGCGCCGTGGGTCGGGCTTTTGTCCGATCGGCCTGCTTTGCGGCGGCTTCCGCTCCGCGCGGGGCTCGTCGGGGGCCGGAAATTGCCGGCTGCTCCCCAACCGGGGCCAGGCGCGCGCGAACTCCGCCAGAAAATCGAGAGTATCCGCGCGTTCGGCCATGAGCAGCTCGTCCTTGCCCGAGACGCCGGGGAGGCGGCCACGCGCCCTGCGTACGCCGTCAGGCTTGCGGTACAGGCCGAACCTTTCCGCGCACGGACCGCGCAGGCGGAGCGCGTGGCTGAAACCTGGATGCGCGCAGCCGACGTGGCCATGCGCCGCGCAGACCGCGAGACGGGCGCGCCCGACGAAGTCCGGCCCCGCGAAGCGCATTCCGCAGAATCGGAAGCGCACGTCCCCCTGCATCCGCAGGAGTTCGCCCGCCGCACGATGGCGCGCGTGCTGCGGCTGGCAGGCGCCGCGGGCGCTGTGGGCGCAGTGGGTCGCCGCGGAGAGCGCGGCGCAAACGGCCGGGTCGGCGCTCCGGGAGCCGCAGGGCTTCCAGGGGCTGACGGCTTCTCGGGAACAAGCGGCGCGAACGGCCGACCGGGACAACCGGGTGCGGCTGGTGCAGCGGGTGCGTCTTCTCCGTGGTCCATTACATCGGTGCGGCAGGGAGACGTGTACCGGCAGAGCGTCTACCGCACAGACCTGACGCTGGTGCAGGAAGCGCCCGGCGAATCGGCAACCGAAGGAGCAACGAGTGCGGCCCCTGCGGCATCTGCGCCGAGCGCGTATGCCCCACTTCGGGAACGCACGCTGAGCGAACGGGTTCTGGAGCACTGGACGCGCGTTCTGCGGGAAGTGAGCCGCCCGGGCGCTGTGGGCGCAACGGGCCGCCGCGGAGAGCGCGGCGCAAACGGCCGGGCCGGCGCTCCGGGAGCGGCAGGGCTTCCGGGGGCTAACGGCTTCTCAGGCACAAGCGGCGTAACCGGCCGGCCGGGACAACCGGGCGCGGCTGGGACGGCGGGTGCATCTTCCCCCTGGTCCATCACATCGGTGCGGCAGGGAGACGTGTACCGGCAGAGCGTCTACCGCACAGACCTAACGCTGGTGCAGGAAGCGCCCGGCGAATCGGCAACCGAAGGAGCAACGAGTGCGGCCCCTGCGGCATCTGCGCCGAGCGCGTATGCCCCAATTCGGGAACGCACGCTGAGCGAGCGGGTGCTGGAGCACTGGACGCGCGTCCTGCGGGAAGTGGGCCGCCCGGGCGCTGTGGGCGCATCGGGCCGCCGGGGAGAGCGCGGCGCAAGCGGCCGGGCCGGCATTCCGGGAGCCGCAGGGCTTCCGGGCACGAGCGGTTCCGCGGGAACAAACGGCGCGATCGGCCGGCCTGGACAACCGGGCGCGGCTGGGACGGCGGGTGCATCTTCTCCGTGGTCCATCACATCGGTGCGGCAGGGGGACGTGTACCGGCAGAGCGTCTACCGCACAGACCTAACGCTGGTGCAGGAAGCGCCCGGCGAACCGGTACCCGAAGGCGCGCTGAGTGCAGCGCCTACGGCCTCAGGGCCGAGAGCGTATTCCCCGCTGCGGGAACGCACGCTGAGCGAGCGCGTCCTGGAGCACTGGACACGCGTCCTGCGGGAAGTGGGCCGCCCGGGCGCTGTGGGCGCAGCGGGTCGCCGGGGAGCGCGCGGCGCAAACGGCCGGGTCGGCGCTCCGGGAGCCGCAGGGCTTTCGGGCACGAGCGGTTCCACGGGAACAATCGGCGCAAACGGCCGACCAGGACAACCGGGCGCGGCTGGCGCGGCGGGTGCATCTTCCCCCTGGTCCATCACATCAGTGCGGCAGGGGGACGTGTACCGGCAGAGCGTCTACCGCACAGACCTGTCGCTGGTGCAGGAAGCGCTCGGTGAACCGGCACCCGAAGGCGCGCTGGGTGCAGCCCCCGCGACTTTTGTTCCGAGAGCGTATTCCCCGCTTCGAGAGCGAACGCTGAGTGAGCGTGTCCTAGAGCATTGGACGCGCGTGCTGCGGGAAGTGGGCCGCCCGGGCGCTGTGGGCGCATCGGGCCGCCGGGGAGAGCGCGGCGCAAATGGCTGGGCTGGCGCTCCGGGAGCCGCAGGGCTTCCGGGCACGAGCGGCCCCGCGGGAACAAGCGGTGCGACTGGCCGACCGGGACAACCGGGCGCGGCTGGTGCGACTACGCTTTCACCTATCGCGTCGGTGCGGCAGGGAGACGTGTACCGGCAGAGCATGTACCGCACGGACCTGACGCTGGTGCAGGAAGAGTCCGGCGAACCGGCCCCCGAAGGCGCGCTGAGTGCAGCGCCTGCAGCCTATGCGACATCTGCGCCAAGAACGTATTCCCCGCTTCGGGAACGAACGCTGAGCAAGCGCGTCCTGGAGCACTGGACGAAGGTTCTGCGGGAAGTGGGCCGTCCGGGCGCTGTGGGCGCAGCGGGCAGCCGCGGAGAGCGCGGCGCAAACGGCCAGGTCGGCGCTCCGAGAGCAGCAGGGCTTCCGGGGACGAGCGGTTCTGCGGGCACAAGCGGCGCGAACGGCCGGCCGGGACAACCGGGCGCGGCCGGTGCGGCGGGTGCGTCTTCCCCCTGGTCCATTACGTCGGTGCGGCAGGGGGACGTGTACCGGCAGAGCGTCTACCGCACGGACCTGACGCTGGTGCAGGACGGGTCCAGCGAACCGGCCCCCGAAGGCGCGCTGAGTGCAGCGCCTACGGCCTCAGTGCCGAGCGCGTATGCCCCGCTGCGGGAGCGTACGCTGAGCGAGCGGGTCCTGGAGCACTGGACGCGCGTCCTGCGGGAAGTGGGCCGCCCGGGCGCCATGGGCGCAGCGGGCCGCCGCGGAGAGCGCGGCGCGAACGGTCGGACCGGCGCTCCGGGAGCTGCAGGGCTTCCGGGGGCTAACGGGTTCTCGGGAACAGACGGCGCGACTGGCCGACCGGGACAACCGGGCGCGGCGGGTGCATCTTCTCCCTGGTCCATTACATCGGTGCGGCAGGGGGACGTGTACCGGCAGAGCATGTACCGCACAGACCTGACGCTAGTGCAGGAAGCGCCCAGCGAAGCGGCGGGAGGCGCGATTCCCGCGCGGCAGGCCTTGGAGGCCGGCGCCTCGCGCGGCATGGGGCGTCCGCGCACCGCAGAAAGCGGACTGCGCACGACGCTGAGCCGGGCGCTGGAGGCGGTGGAGCGGCGGGAACGGCAGCTTCGGCAGCCCACGGGGTATGTGCCCCTTCGCCCGGCGATGCGGGACATGCACAGCCGGAGAAAGCCCTTCCGCACGGCGGTCGAGGGCCAAGCGGGTATGACCCTCCTGGTGCACAGCCGGGAGGAGCGCGTCGAGCGCTCCACGCTGGAGCTCATCGCGATGGCGGGCGAGAGCGAGGGCGGTCTCCGCTCTTCGATCCTGACTTCGCCCGCGGAGATCGTGATGTTTGCTCCGCCGACCTACATGAACGCGTATGGCGCCCCCGCGCCGCGCGTCGGAAATCTGAGCTGGGGCGAACAGCCGGGCAGCGCCGACCGCAACAGCAGCCGCGCTGCGCTGGACCTGCTGCGCAAGGCACAGCAGAAGTTCGGCGCGCCCGCGCGCTACCGCCCGCCGGAGATGGTCCTCAAGGAGCAGGGTGAGACGACGGGCCGCCTGGCCAGCCAAAGCGCTGGGCAAGCGCCTTCCATCAACCAGGAGATTCGCGCGCGCAAGCGCGTGGAGCAAAAGGTCCAGACCCAGGAGCTGAGCACGGCGGAGATCACGCGCATTGTGGATCGCGTCTACCGCAAGCTCGAGGACCGCATCGCAACGGAATACCGCCGCCGCGGCATGTAGGCGGCAAAGCGCCGCAAGGCGCACAGGAAACGCAGCTAGAGAGGAGGGAGCGCCGTGATCGCCACATCGCTCGCGCTGAAGAAGGCAAAGCTCAAGTCCGAAACGGGGGACAGCGTGACCGTCCTGTTCAACCCGGACGAATACACCATCTCGCGGTCGGTCAACTATGCGAGCCATACCGTGCCGGGCCTGGACATCCCCATTGCGCAGTTCGTCAACGGCACGGCGGACACGCTCACCATGAGCCTGTTTTTCGACACCTACGCGGCGCCGGAGGGCGGGGACACCACGACGCAGCTCAAGCTCTTGGCTGCAAGCTCTCTGCCGGAAAACCAGAAGCCGGACGTGCGCAAGTACACCCAAAAGGTCTACGGCATGATGGCCGTCAACGGGGATTTGCACGCCCCGCCCCGCGTGACGTTTGAATGGGGCAGCCTGAAGTTTGAAGGCGTCATCGTCAGCGTCACGCAGCGGTTTACCAAGTTCACCTACGAGGGCGTGCCCGTTCGCGCGGTGCTGGAGGTCACCTTCCAGTCCTGCAAGTCCTCCGACGCACAGCTTCGGGAAATGCCGCGCAACTCTCCCGACCGCACCAAGTACAAGGCCTTGCGCGACCGCGATCTGCTCAGCGCCATCGCCTACGAGGAGTACGGCAGCTGCGGCGCATGGCGGCTCATCGCGCAGGAGAACGGGATCGAGAATCCCAGAACCCTGCGATCGGGCAGGACCATCCGCATCCCGGCGATGCTGCCGGAGACGGAGGAATAGAAACCGTCGAGCGCGAAGACGGGCAGGAAAGGGGGCGGACGCATGGCGAGCTACGATTCGCTGCGGGAAAAGTACAAGGAATTCCGCGTGCCGCAGGTGGCGGTCTATGTGAAGAATCAAAAGATTGACCTGACGGCGTACCATCTCGCCTCCGCGGTGGTGGACGCCACGGCGGAAAACGAGGCGGCAGGCGTGTGCGAGCTGGTGTTTACCGGCATCTATGACCTGAAGAAGTCCCGCGTGGACACAAAGCTCCTGGACGCCCTGGAGATCAACCAGACGATCGAGGTGCGCATGGGGTACGGCACGCCAACCTGCGTCTTCTACGGAAAGATCGACGGCCTGAACATCGATTACAGCTTTGGAGAGGCGGGACCCACGCTCCGGGTGACGGGCATCGACGCCAAGGGCCTGCTCATGAAGGCCCAGGAGGATGAGAGCAAGAACCTCGAGTCCACCAAGGAGGTCGTGGAGTCCATCCTCAAGCAGTGCAAGACGGACGGCTCGGCAAAGAGCGTCAAGGTGGGAAACCTGCTCAAATTTGAGACGCCGCTGCGGCAGGAAAAGACCTCGGACTTTGCCTTCCTATGCGATGTGGCCCGGCTGACCAATGCCAGCTTCTTCGTCTCCTGCGGAGAGGTCCACTTTGAGGACGTGCTCTCCAAGACGGACAAGTGCATTACCCTGGCCTGGGGAAAGAGCCTGATGCGCTTCTCCCAGTCGGTGGACCTTTCCCACCAGGTGAGCAAGGTGGTCGTCACCGGCGCCAAAAAGGAGGAAACCGAGGCCGTAAAGGGCGAGGCCACGAAGGTGACCATGGCGGGAAGCGGCAAGCTCGCCGCAGACAGCTACCAGAAGGTCAAACCCGTCGAGGAGATTGAGAACGCCCTGGCCACGACCGAGGCCATCGCCAAGGCCATCGCCGAATCGGAGCTCAACCGCATCGCCATGCACTATGTCACCTGCACCGGCACGTGCATCGGGCTTCCGGACATCGAGGTCGGCAAGTGGATGCAGGTCGAAGGCCTGGGCGAGCGCGTGGACTCCACGTACTTCATCTTTAAGGTCCGCCATTCGTTTAACGAAGAGGGCTACCTCACCGAGTTTACGCTGAAAGGAGCGAGAACGCCGAAATGAGTATGGATAGGGTCTTTTTGCGGGGCAGGCGTTCCCGCGACAACGCGGGGAACGGCCTGCGCTACGGCGTGGATATGGCCAAGGTCACCAACATCGACGACCCGGAAAAGCTCAACCGCGTCAAGTGCAAGCGCGTGACAAACGACCCGGACGTCGGCGAAACGGACTGGATGTACGTCTGCTCGCCCTTGGCGGGCAAGGACTACGGCCTGTACATGATGCCCAAGGTCGGGGACCTGGTGCTGCTCTCCTACCTCGGGGGCGACGTGCACCGGCCCTTTGTGATCGGCTCGCTCTGGACCAAGGACGTCGTCGCGCCCTACAAGATCGAGAGCGGAAAGAACGAGACCTTTTCCTTCCGCCTGCCGTCGGGGACCGAGGTCGTCTTTTCCGAGACGAGCGGAAAGGAGAGCGTCACCGTCACCACCGCCAAGGGGGCGAAGATGGCGCTGGACGGGGAGAACCAGAAGATCCTCGTCAGCGACAAGGACGGGAAGAACGCCCTCACCATGGACCTAAATTCCGGGGCCGTGACCGTGCAGGCGGACAAGAAGATCACGCTGGCCGCGGGAAAGAATGCAACCCTTACGCTCGACGGCGTCGGGGGAAAGGTCACTGTCGAGGGCAAGACGGGCGTGGACATCAAGACCGCGCAGCTCAAGGCCGAGGCCAGCGGCACGTGCCAGATCAAGGCAAACGGCCAGATGAGCGTCGAGTCCAGTGGCATCACCCAGGTCAAGGGCTCAATGCTCAAGCTCAACTAGAAGACGTGCGGCGACAGGGCAAAGGAGGGCAAACATGGACAGCAAGTCGTTTCTGGGAAAGGGATTCAGCTTTCCGTTCCGCGTGGAAGAGGGCACGGGCAAGATTGCCATGGTCTCTCACGAGGAGGACATCCGCCAGAGCGTGGAGCTGATCCTGCACACCTACCGCGGGGAGCGCGTCATGCGCCCGGACTTTGGCGCGCACGTTGCGGACTACCTGTTCGCCGAGAACACCAAGGAAACGGGGTTTGCCCTGGAGAGCGAAATCCGCCAGGCGCTCGTGGACTGGGAGCCGCGCATCGACCAAATCGAGGTCGAGGCGCAGGTGGACGGCGCGCGCGCGGCCATCACCGTCTCCATCACCTATCGCGTGCGCTCCACGAACAACATGTTCAACGTGGTCTATCCCTTCTACACGCTGGAGGGGACGGGAATGGAGGGATTTGACGCATGAAAAAGACGCCCATCCTCGACCCTCGCGACGAGCAGGCGCTCCTGGAGGAGATCCGCCGCCGCGCGCGTAGCTATACGCCCGAGTGGAAGAACGACCCCGAGGACAGGGACGCCGGCGGCGCCCTGGCCGCCATCTTTTCCCATCTCTTCAGCCAGACCGTGGACCGCTATAACCGCGTGCTCCACAAGGACTACATCGAGTTCCTCAACCTGCTCTCCGTCCGGCAAAAGCCCGTCACCCCGGCCACCGGCTACATCGCCGTGGACATCGCGCCGGGAACCGAAGAGTCGGTGGAGCTGCCCAAGGATACCCCTCTCTTTCACGACGGCGAGGACGGCGAGCGAATCAACTATCTGACGGACGAGACGATTTTTGCCACGCCCGCGCGCATCACCGGCATGGTCACCGTGGACCCCGTTCAGGACGCCGTCGCCGTGCGCGAGCAGGGACAGGAGGCCTTCGACCTGTTTTCCGTTCCGGAGGAGCAGAACCGCCAGCGCCACGTCTTCTTCCTCCGGCAGGACGAGGTGCTCCGCCTGTCCCGGCCGGGGTCCATCCGCGTGCAGGTGGGCGACAGCGCGGAGTATTTGGCCCAGCAGACGGCCCAGCGCCTGAGTGATCCGGCGTTTGCAACGTGGGAGTACCGCGCACAGGACGGGTGGCACGCCTTTGACGGCGTTTCCACCGACGGCGACTGCATCGTGTTGGAAAAGCGCAGCGCCCTGGAGCTCCTGCCCTGCGCGGAGGAGGAGGGCGAGGAGCTCCAAGGCGGCCCGTGCGTCCGCTGCACCATGCGCCGCACCAAGGAGGGCACGCGCATCACCGTCCGGTCCCTGCGCGTGCAGAGCGCGTACGCCGAAGGGGAGAGCATTCCCTGCAGCGAGGCCTATGCCAACGACGTCCGCCTGGACGCCGAGCGCGGCGGCTACTGCTTTACGGACGACATGATGCCCTATGACGCGTTCTACGTGGCCGCGGACGAGGTGCTTTGCAAGCGCGGCGCGGACATCACGCTGGCGCTGGACATGCACACCCTGGTCCATAAGTCCGAGCAGGAGCAGGCGCGCTACGAGTTCCGGGACAAGATGGTCATCGAAAAGGAGCCCAATCCCCCGGAGCCGCCCCGGCGCTACGTTGCCGACGTCACCTGGGAGTATTGGAACGGCCTGGGCTGGACGCACCTTTCCGTGGCCGGCGACGCCAATCCCTTTGGGGAGGAGGCGGAGGGCACCAAGCGCGTGACCTTCACCCTTCCCGAGGACATGCAGAGCACGACCGTCGGGGCGGTGGAGCGGCTGTGGGTCCGCGCGCGCGCCACCCGGATCGAGAATGCGTTTCAGCTCTATGCCACAAGGCTGCTGCCGTTTGTCACGGGCATCCGCTTCTCCTTCCGCTATCGCGCGCCCCGGCCCGTCCAGGCGCTCGTCGCGGAAAACAATTTGGCCCGCACCGCCTTTGCGTCGGGCCAGGGAGAGGCGGGCGCCACGCTCTACGCCCCCCTTCCGGATGCGCGCCCCGCGCTCTATCTCTGCTTTGACGCCCCGCCGGCGGGCTTTCCCGTGCCCTTCTATTTTGAGATGCAGGGGCGGGCAAAGGGCCTGCGCCGCATCGGTGTGGAGGCGTTCCTCGGCCGCGAGTTTGAGGACGTCCCCTTCCGGGACGACATGGAGGACTGCACGCACAGCGGCGTGCTCCACTGCTATCTTCCCAAGCTCTTGGCCCGAACGGAGGTCTTTGGCCTCTCGGGGTACTTTGTGCGCATCGTGGACCGCACGGGGCGGCCGCAGCCCGACTGCCCGCGCATCCGCCGCATCGTGCCCAACTGCGCGCACGTCACCCAGCGCGAGCGCGCGCCGGAGGAAACCTTTTCCACCGAAATCCATGAATCGGGCAAGCGCCTGCGCCTGGACGAGGGGCCGGTACTCGAGGCCGAGGTCTGGGTGGATGAGCTGCCCGCGCGCAGCGAGCGCGAGGCGGAGGCCCTGCGCCGCGAGGCGCCGGACCGCGTGCAGGCCGAGTACACGGGCGATGGCCGGCTCAACCGCCTGTTCGTGCGGTGGGAGCGGACGGAGTCCCTGGCGCTGTGCGGCCCGCAGGACCGCGTCTATGAGCTGGACGCGGAGGAGTCGCGCATCGACTTTGGCGACGGCGTGCACGGCGCCATCCCGCCCGCGGGCGAGGACAACATCCGCGTGCGCTACTCCTTTGGCGGCGGCAGCCGCGGCAACATCGATGCGGACCAGATCACCGGCATCACGACGACCGCTGCCGGCATCACGCGGGCGTACAACTTCCTGCCCATCTGCGGCGGAAACGACATGCAGAGCGTGGAGCTGGTCGAGCGCCTGGGCCCAAAGCGCCTGCGCCACAGGGGGCGCGCCGTCACCCGGGCGGACTTTGAGGCCTTGGTCCTGGAGGAGTTTTCCGAGGTCCGGGCCGTGCGCTGCTTCCCCAACACGGACGAGACCGGCGCGCACCACCCCGGGCACGTGACGGTGGTGCTGCTGACCGGCGACTACGACAGCGAGGCGCACACCATCGCCGTGTGCGAGCAGGTGGAGCGCTACCTGCGCGGGCTTTGCGACAGCCGGCTTGCGCGGGAGGGACTGCATGTCCTGCCCGCCATGGTGATGACCATCAACGTCACCGCCTCGGTCGAGGTCGATTCCCCGGACAACGCCGTCGCGGCCGAGCGCGCCGCGCAGGCCTGCCTGGAGGAGCTTCTCGATCCCTTCCGCGCCAAGGCTGGCAACCCCATCGGCGTGCTGCCGGGCCTTACGGACCTCTACGCGGCGCTGCGCCGCGTGCCGCACATCCTGGCCGTGCGCGACGTGCTCCTGGAGAGCAGCTATTACGACTACAACCGGAGCCGCGTCGTCGCGTTGGACGTGGACAGCTCCTATCCCTTTGCCGTGCCTCGCAGCGGCCGGCACATCCTGCGCATTTAGCGCAATGCGGTAAGAAAAGCGAGGTGAGCCCATGCTCCGCACCGAAAACCTGGACGACCAGACCTTTGCCGAGATCGTGGAGGAGGCGGTCAAGTCCATTCCGACGGTCTTTCCCGAGTGGACGGACCACAACGCCCATGACCCCGGCATCACGCTCCTTGAGCTCTTCAGCTGGTACAAGGAAATGCAGCAATACCACCTGAACTGCCCGACGGAGCGGGCGATGAACATGTACCTCAAGCTGCTGGGCATGGAGCGCAGGGACATTGCGCCTGCACGGGCCACGGTTTGCTTCCTGAACCTGGCCGGCGAGTTCCAGATCACGGCGGGAGACGAGATCTCCGCGCCGGGCGGGGCCACCTTTACCTTTGACGAGGATGCGCGCGTCGGCGGCGACCGCGTCGAGGCCCTGCTCCTGCAGCGGGGAGAGGATGTCACCGACATCACCGAGCTCATCCTCCGCGACCAGATGAAGATCCGCGCCTTCCACGGCGGGGCAGACCTTTGGATCGGCCTTGCGCGCAGCGGCGGGCCGGGACCGCTTTCGCTCCTCCTGACGGTGGCGGACGAGTACCCCGTCCCCCGCAATCCCTTTGCGCCGGGGGAAACGGCCGGCCGGAAGATCCGCGTCTTTGGCGGATCGGGCGCGGAGCTGCCGGTCCTGCAGGACGGCACGTGCGCCCTGTCCAAGACCGGTGTGCTCGCGCTGGACGCCTCGGCGGAGGGGGAAACAGATCCCCTGGGCCGCGGGGTGCGGACCTGGGTCCGCATTTCGCAGGAGCGCCCCGGCTGCGAGGAGGAGCCGCAGATTCAGGACGTGTGCGCCGCCTTTGCCCAGGCCACGCAGAGAAAGACGCTGGTCCGCAGCGGCGATTTCTTTGCGGAAGGCCGACAGGCGCGCATTCCACGGCGCGGCGTGCTGGAAAAGCAGGGAAAGTGCTTCCTTCTGGCGCGGGACGCGCACGGCTGGCGCGCGGTGGAGCAGATCCGCTATGCGGCGGAGACCGTCGAGGCGGAGCTGCCCTTTGACCCGGCCGAGGACGGCGAGCCGAACCTGCGCGCAATCTTCTATGAGGAATGGATGGCGCCGCACTTGACGTCCGACGGAGAGGGGCAGAGCGGGTTCGCCTGGCCCCTGCCCGTGGATGGGCAGGTCCCGGACGTGGGCGCGGTCCGCATCCTGGGCAAGGCGCGCACCCCGGGCGGGGACCGGTATGTCGAGTGGACGTACGCGCCGGACCTCAACGCCCTGACCCCGTTTGACCGCTGCTTTTCCTACGATCCCGAGCAGGGCGCCTTCCTGTTCGGGGACAACGAGCGCGGCGAGGTCGCGCCGCGCGGGCAGGACGCGCTGCTGTTGGCGGACTTTTCGCTGACGATGGGCGGCCAGGGGCACTTCCCGGCGGCCAAGAACCTGCAGGTGAACGGGACGGAAATCACGGTGCGCGCCGGCGACTTTCAGGAGGGGCAGGACCGGGAGAGCGCACAGGCGGTGCGCGCGCGGCTCATGCGCCGCCTCCGGGAACCCTCCCGCGCGGTGACGGAGGCGGACTATGCGGCCTTTGCCAAGCGCACACCGGGCCTGCGCGTCATGCAGGCGGGCGCCATCGCGGGCTACGACCCCGACCGGCCCCTGGGCGCAGACCGCTGCGTGACGGTTGCGGTGCTGCCCTACAGCACCGGCCCCCGGCCCCTGCCGGATGCGGATTTCCTGCAAAAGGTGCAGGCGCAGCTGGAGGCGGTGCGGCCCGTCTGCACGCGGGTCAAGGCGGTGGCGCCGCTCTACATCCGCATTCACATCAGCGTCACGGTGCTCACCCGCGTGGGCGCGCAGGACGTGGAGGCGGGCATCCGCCGCGCCGTGGAGGGCTGCTTTGCCAGCGACGAAACCGGTTGGCGCCTGGGCGAGCGCATCACCGAAGGGGAGATCGCGGGGGCCATCGGCCAGGTCCGCGGCGTGTTGGGAGTCAAGTCACTGCTCATGACGGCCGAAAGTGCGCGGGCGGGCCGCACACCGGCGGGGGACATCGTCCTGCCGCCGCACGCGCTGCCGGAGCTCGGCGCGCTTGAGGTGTACCGCTGAGGGGAGGAGCCATGGATACCTATCTTGTCATCAACCGCAGGAGCGATTTTACGGGCGGATTGCTCGTGAACCTCCGCCCCGAGGGCGAGGGCTTGACCCTGCGCAGCGCCGAGGGCATTGCGCGGGGCTGCGCCTACCTTCCCCGGCTGGACTCGGGCAGGCGGGACTTTGCGTGGACGCGCCTTACGCTGGACATAGACGATTTCGAGGGCATGGTGCGCGTGGCCGCGTTTGCGGCGGACAACGACATCCTGCCGGAGGAGGGGATGTCCCTGGGCGAGTACCTCCGGGACCCCTTTGTCTCCCCGAGCGTCAAGGCGGGCCAGGCAGATCCCCTCTATACCACGGGGTTTGTAGACGGACGGGACGTTCTGTTGGGCCTTCGGGGAAGGTATTTGTACCTGAAGATCGAAATTGTCCTAACAGGCGGACCGCCGCCCGTTCTGCGGGCCGTGCGCGCGCGCCTTTCCGGCGACCACATGCTGGACTACCTGCCCGCGGTCTATGCCCGCAGCGACAGGGACGGATTCCTGTTTCGATACCTGTCGATCTTTGACGCGATGGTCAAGGATCTGGAGGAGAGAATCGACCACTTCGAGGAGAACCTCGACTTTGACAAGCAGGGCGGCGAAATGCTGCAATACCTGGCCTCCTGGGTGGGGGTCAACGAGAGCGAGGCAAGCGACGAGACGCTGCGGTCCATCGTGCGCGGCGCAGTGGGAGACTATGAGCGCGCCCAGACGCCTGAAGGCCTCAAAAAGCGCATTGCGCGCATGACCGGGCACCGGCCGTTCCTCGTGGAGCACTTCCAGGTCGAGCCCATGCAGAAGAGCGGCAAGGACGCCGCGCTCTATACGCGCCTGTTCGGCACGCAGGAGAACGTCTTCCACATCCTGCTGCCGGAGAGCTGCTTCCCCTCCCAGGAAGCGGCAAAGGAATTCCTCAACAAGATCTCCCAGGTCATCCCGGCGGACACGGAGGCGGAGCTCGTGCCGCTCAAGGACAGCGTGTACCTGGACACGCACACCTATCTCGGCGTCAACTCCGTCATCTCCGGCCACACCGGCGCGGCGATTGACCGCAAGGCCGCCATTCAGTACGACACCGTGATTGGAGGGGAACAGAATTGAAGAACGCAAGCATTTTTCCGCTGGAGCGCAACCGCTACTTCTACGGCAAACTCCTGACCGTGCGCGACTTTGAGCTGGAACAAACCTATATGAACAACAAGCGCCGCCTGATCAACCGCGCGGTTCTCGGCGCAGGGGTCGTGTGCGGCCTGGGGGTTACGCAGGCGGACGACTATACCCTCCTTGTGGAAAGCGGCCTGGCGCTGGACTACCTGGGCCGGGAGATCGTGGTCGACGCGCCCGTGGTGCGGCGACTCCAGATGCTGGAAGGATATGACAAGCTGGGAAGCGCGCCCCAGTGCTATCTGTGCCTGAAGTACGAGGAGCACGAGGCGGAGCCCGTCGGCGTCGTGGCGGCCGAGGCGCAGGAGAACCAGTTCAACAAGACCGAGGAGAGCTACCGCCTGTACCTGGATGTGGAGGAGCCGGATATCCCACGGCTGCTGACGGCGTCGGGCTATGAGAATGTGAGCCTCCTCTACCAGAGCAAGGACTTGACGGTGGCCTTTGCCATGCCGCAGGCCGTGCTGGCGGACGAGGATTTTTCGGCGCGGCTCCTGGTGCTCAAGTCCTCCGTCACCACGCCTGTGTCGCTGGACCTGTCCCTGGAGAGCGAGTTCTTCACCGGAGAGGGCGGGGATGCGCACATCTCCTACAGCTTCAAGGAAAACCCGCTGGAGCAGCGCCACATCCGGACGCTGGAGGTCAACCTGCACGCGGCGAACCTGGCGGGCGTTTCCGCCGAGCTCGCGCCGAACGGTGGTCTGCTCAACGTGCGCCTGGGCGACACCAGCGAGCAGATCGCCCTGCGCCTGCCCGCCAAGGCCCAGATCTGCGGCAGCGAGGAGGAGCTGCGCGCTTTCCGCAGCGTCAAGGACAACCTTCGCACCCGTATGCAGGCGGACGACCTGCCGATGTATTTGGCCAAGATCCAGCTTCTGCCCGCGGGCGCGATGACCATGATCGGGTCGGTGACCGCGCTGCCCTTTGACCAGCGCCTGCGCCGCGCCGAGGGCCAGTCCTCCGGCGAAGGCCTTGCCCCCCTCAACGTCACCAGCGAGGTCGAAACCCTCAAGAGCTGGCAGAATCCCGAGGCGCAGGCCCGCTACAGCCACGCGACCCAGTCCCTGCACTTTAAGTTCGGCATTCCGCGCGCGCAGGATTATGACTACGCCACCTCTTCCGGCGTGGTGGAGATCCCCATGTCCAGCGGCCTGCGCGTCAACGCGCGCTACATCTCCGAAGAAATCCCCCACAATCTGGGGCTTGGAAATGTGGACATCCGCCTTGCGGTGGAGTTTGAGGAGGCGGGGGAGAAGGCGCAGTTCTTCGGCAACCGCGAGGTGTTCAAGTCCCGCGCCACCGCCGCACCGCAGGTGCAGACCGCAGCCATCCTCTACCCGGAAAAGGGCACCTTTAAGGTCGGCGTTTGGCTGCTGGACAATGTCGAGGGCTCGGTGTTGCGCGTGCGCTACTATGCCTCTAAGGTCACGCGCGATTTGAGCGCGGTCAAGAAAGAGGAGAGCGTCTCGGTCCGCATCGTGCCGGAAGTGCAGCGCGTGCCCGCGCGCGGGCGCCTGCACCTCAAGGCCGCGGTCTACGGCTGCGACGACCGCGAGGTGATCTGGTCCGTCAAGGACAAGAACGGCGGGTCCATCGATCAAAACGGCCTCTACCAGGCACCGGATGAACGCGGCACCTACGAGATCGTCGCGGCGAGCCGCTATAACCCGGAGGTCAAGGTCAGCGCCTTTGTCATCGTGGAGGAGTAAGCAGTAAAGGAGTAAGCGGGAGATGCGCACGAACATGGCAGGAGTGGGGCGGTACAAGCTCATCCGCCGCCTGCACGAGGCGGAGGGATACGAGGCGTATTCGGCCCTGGACATCGAGGTCTCCACACGGCCGCAGGTATTGCTCAACATCTATTTCGGCCCGGACGCGGTCCGGCAGATGGTGCCCATGTTCTACGGCATGGATTCGGAAGTGTGCCCGGATTTCGTTCGCGTCTATACGGAGGACGGCCGCTTTACCGCCGTATTTGCCCTGCACGAGGGCGAGCCGTTTGAGGACGTGTTTCCCCAGCGCGGCGGCTCCCTTTCGGCTGAGGAGCGCGAAACCTTTGCCGAAAGCCTTCTGCACGGCGCGCTGGAGTGCGCGTCCATGCCGGCGCGGCTGCTCTCGGCCGTGCTTCAGCCGGAGAATGTGGCCGTGCAGCGGAAGAACAACCGCGTCTGCATCAACTGCATCCTCCCGCCCGTGGCCGGGGAGGAAAAGGCCCAGGGAGGCGGCGTCCCGGGGGCGCTTTCCCCGATGCTGGAACGCGTGCTGCGCAGACCCTGGCGCGCGACGGACGAACAGATCGACTTTTTGGACCGCGCAGCTGCCGGCGGGTATGCGTCGGTGAGCGCGCTGTATTCGGCCTGGCGCGAGTTGCTGCCCAAGATGGAGGAGGACAGGAAGCGCGGAAGGTTGCTGGAAAAGCTCATTCGGTTCCTGAGGCGGTCCTTCCGCCGCTGGCGCAAGCGCCGCAAGGAGGAGCGCGCAAGGAAAAAGCGCTTGCGCGAGGAGGCGCTTTGACCTGCAGAAACGAATTGATCCCAAAGCCCGGAGCGCCGCGCGCGCCGGCGCAGACGAGGAGGGAATAGGCCGTGAAAAAAGTTGGCGCATTCTTGCTGATCCTCTTGTGCGTGTTGACATGCGTCATCACGACGCTGGGGGACTACCTGTACAGCGCCGTCGTCGGGCAGACCGACGAGGAGACGGCGGGAAATCAATACGCCCTCTCCATGGATGAGAACGGCATCGTCTACTACATCGAAAACGTCGGCGGCGTCAACCACATCGTCAAGGTGGACGACCAGGGCAACCTCATCGTGGACGAGGAGCTGCCCGTTTTGACGGACGCGGATCGCTTCGTCGTGCAGAACATCTATGTCACGAGCGACAATTACATCTATGTCGCGGGCTTTGAGATGGACATGGTCAACCGGCAGGCCCTGCGCGCGGTCCTGGTGGCGCTGGATGAAAACGGCTCGCTCTATGGCACGCCGCTCGACCGCACCATCGTCCCCGAGGGGGTCCGCGCCCCGCGCGCAAGCGCCATGTTCGCCGCCATGAGCGAGAACGACGACCGCGTCTACTTCGCCTACCTCAACGAGGGCCAAGCCGAAATCCTCGCCCACGAAAAGTCGGATGGGTCCGTGACGACGGTCGCCAACGTGAACGTGGGGGACGAGATCACGGCCATGTACGTGACGACCGAGGGCCGCCTGGTCGCGGCAAATGCGGACGGGGTGCTGCGCCTTTCGACCGCAGACGGCGCGCGCATGGAAGTGCTGTCCGTGGGAAGGGTGCAGACCTTCCGCATGTACCATGGCAGCGGAAACACGTTTTACTATCTGGACGCGCAGACGGGCGGCGTGGGCCAGGTCAACCTCGCGCAGGACAGCGTTTCGACGATCGTCTCGGGAGAGATGGATCTGGACGGCGGGCGCGTGTTCTCGGACTTTGCCGAGGTGGCCGTTGGCGCGCGCGGACAGCTGGCCGGCATGCTCTATGACGACAACTATGTGGTCTATACGGGCAGCGAGTCGCGCATGACCGCAAGCCCGGCCGCGCGCAGGTCCAGCTTTGACACGGGCAAGCTCGTGGCCGTGGCGATTCTCCTTGGCGCGCTGCTGCTGACGGTGCTCATCTGGGACATCTACTGCAACGTGCTCAAGATGCGCGTGGCGGTCCTGGTCCGCCAGGCAGTGCTCATCGGCATTTCGCTGATCATTCTGGTCTACGTGCTCTTGCAGTTCATCCTTTTGCCGCAGATGGAGAGCGCCATGACGGTGCAGTATGAGCACCAGGTGAGCACCGCGGGCCGCGTGCTCGCCGCGGAGGTGCAGGGATTGGACGAGGAGAGCCGCGGGCAGGCCGTGCGCAGCGCCCAGATCTCCGTGCTGGGCTCGGACGGCGAGGAGATCCCGGTGTACTTCAGCCTCCTCCGCTTGGACGGCAGCACAAAGAGGCTGGAAGCCACCAATGAGAGCGACGTCAGCGGCGTGACCTGCAACGCCATTCCCTTGGGCGCGGACTTGAATTCCGCCATGGAGCGTGCGCTCTCCGGCACGGAGGTGCTGGTTCGCGTGCGCGACCCGTTGGGAGAGAACATGTACGCGCTGATCTCTGCCGGGGAAAACCTGGTGGTCGTGGCGGGCATGAACGCGGAAAACGTGGGCGCCTCCCTGACCCAGCTGTTTACAAGGATTCAAATCTTCCTGGTCGCGGCGTGCGCGGTGCTGTTTGCCGCATTGCTCGCCGTGGAAAGCCTCACGGTGCGCTCGCTGCAGCGGCTGCGGCGCGGCGTGGACGCGGTCAGCGCCGGAAACTACGACGTCACCATCAACGTCACCTCCGGCGACGAGGTCGAAAACCTCGCCCATGCCTTCACGGCCATGGCGCACAAGATCCGCGACAACACCAAGCGCCTGGAGGACGTGTCCCGGTCCTATTACCGGTTTGTTCCGGAAAACCTCGTGCAGCTCCTGGGCGAGACGAGCATCGAAAAGGTGGGCAAGTCCTCGAGCGTGGAGAAGGAAATGACGCTGCTGCGGATGCACTTCACGTTCGCCGACGCGCGCGTGAGCCACTCCACAAAGGAGTTGTTCCGCAACATCAACAACGTCATCGAGCACTTGTCCCCGGTCGTGACGGAAAACGCCGGCACGATCTACGACTTTGGCGCGGACAGCTTCATCGCGGTCTTTGCGCGCAGCGACGACGCGCTGCGCGCGGCCCTGCGCATCCGCGAAGCCGCCGAGGTCCTGGATGCGGACCGCAAGGCGCAGGGGATGTGCGCGGTGGACGTGCGGCTGGTGCTCTGCGGCGGAGACGTAATGCTGGGCATCATCGGCGACGAAAAGCGCATGGCCCCGGCGGTGGTTTCGGACGTGGTGTCGATGTCGGAGCGCCTGGGCGCCCTGCAGCGCCCGAGTTCCGTCTACATCCTTTGCACGCAGGACGTCGTGCGGGATTCCGCTCTCTACCGGATGCGCTGCATTGGCGAATACTTTGACGGCGGAAGAAAGCTCACGCTCTACGACGTGTACGACGGCGATCCCTATGCGCTGCTCAAGCTCAAGGAGACGATCCAGCCGCAGTTCGTGCAGGCGCTTGCCGCCTACGAGAGCGGCGACATGAACAAGGCGCGCCTCCTGTTCCTGCAGATCGTCAAGTCAGCCTTCGATGATGGCGTATCCCGCAACTACCTCTATTGCGCGGACGCGCACCTGCATGGCAACGGCGCCCCGGGCTACCGCACGATGTGACGCGCTGCCCATCGAGTCGCTTAAAAAGCGGAGGAAAAGACATTGTTTAACGCACTCTATCGCTCCATCCTGATGCTCTGGCGAATGCTCAAAAACGCCGTGCTGCGGCCGTTTCGCTCGCTGTATGCGCGCGCCCGCACGGCCACAAACCTGAGCCGCCAGGCGTCCAAGCTCGTGCCCAAGGTGGTCAAAACCGTCACCACCGTAAAGGTCAAGCCGAAAAAGCGCGAGGACTACATCGACGCCGGACCGGTCTACGTGGCAAAGTCGCTCATCTTCGTGGTGATCGGCGTCATCGCGGCGATCTGGCTGCTCGTGCAGTTCCTCATCTGGCCCTGGATGGAGAGCCGCTGGTTTACCGCGCGCATGTACGAACTGGACGCCAAGGCGGAGACCTATACGGGCCGGGTGGAGCTCTATTCCGATGCGGAGCTGGAGCACCTGTCCTTTGCCGGGCGCCTCGAAGAAGGCGTGAAGACCGGCCGCGGCACGGAGTACTACGAAAACGGCGTGATCTCCTTTGAGGGAACGTTCGTAGACGGCCTGTACTCGGGCGAGGGCACGCTTCGGAACGAGGACGGAAACGTCCTGTACGAGGGCGGCTTCCTGGAGGGGCTGTATTCCGGCGAGGGAAGCCTGTATGCGGACAACGCCCTGCTCTATGAAGGCGAGTTCGCGCAGGGCCTGTACGAGGGCGAGGGAAAGCTCTATGCGGGCGGACAGCTCGTCTACGAGGGCGATTTTGTCGCGGGCCGGCGCACCGGCCAGGGCAAGGCCTATGAGGACGGCGCGCTCGTGTACGAGGGCGGCTTCCAGGACGACGCGTACAGCGGCGCCGGCAGCCTCTACTACGCGGACGGCACCCTCCGGGCGGAGTGCGCGACCTTCGCAAACGGCATGATCGACGGCGCGTGCGTGCTCTATTACGAGGACGGACAGATCAAGTTCGAGGGCAACTTCTCCCAGGGCGAGGCCTCCGGCCAGGGCACGCTCTACGACGAGACGGGGAACCGCACCTATTACGGCGGGTTCGAGGCGGGGCTCAAGTCCGGCACGGGCACGGAGTACTACGCCGACGGCCGCAAAGAGTACGAGGGCGGCTTTGTGCAGGGCCAGCGCGACGGCGAGGGCACGCTCTACAACGAGGACGGAACCGTCCTCTATGCGGGCGGCTTCTCCCAGGGCCTCTACGAGGGCACGGGCACGCTCAACCTGGAGGGCGGCGCGCGCATCGAGGGCACGTTTGCCGCGGGCGCGGTCACGGGCACGGCGCGCTATTTCCAGGGCGAGACGCTCGTCTACGAGGGCGCGCTCGCGGACGGAAACGCCGAAGGGGCGGGCACGCTCTACGCAAACGGCGCGGCGATCTACGTCGGCAACTTCTCCGGCGGATTCCTCGACGGCGCGAGCCTGCTGGACATGGCGGTCACCGACTTGCGGGACACGGTCTTTGCCGGCACGACGCTCACGGAGTCCCGCGCCGACCAGGGCTTTGTCATCGACAACCCGACGCTGCAGGCGGCGGTGTTCTGCAACTATGGCTACAACGACGCGGAAATCGTGGTGCACCGCGTGTATCTCTATGGGCAGAGCTTGTCCTCCCGCTTTGCGGGCGGCAGCTTTACCCCGGCGGAGGGCTATTCCGACGCGCGCGAGACGCGCGAAACGCCCTTGCTCCTCCCCGGCGTTGTGGCAACGGCGCAGACCAGCCACGCCGTGACGCGCTATGACTACGGGGACTACACGCTCCGCGTCTGGACGGACGCGAAGGGCGTCATCGACCTGATTGAGTGGCGGTCCACGCGCGATCTGGCCACGGAGAGCGGCGGAAGCGGAAGCGAAACCGACGCCGAAACCAGCATGGTAGACGGCCTGCTGGCCGACCTGGGCCTGGGTAGTGCCTCCACGGACGCGGGCGCCGAGACGGGCACTGCTGCGGACGGCACGACCGCCGAGGACGGAACTGCCGCTGCGGACGGCGCGACCACCGCAGACGGCACCACCGCAGACGGCACGACCACAGAGGACGATGCCGCCGGGCAGGCCTTCGATGGCCTTGCTTCCGGAGGGGAGGCGATCGTGCAATGAAGGCAAGAAGAGGATGCCTGGCGGCGCTGCTTTTAGCGCTGGCGCTGCTCTTCCCGCTCTCGGCTTGGGCGGAGACGGCGGAGACGGGCAGCAGCACCACGGACGCGGAACCCGCCGCCACGGAGACGGAATCCACGGAGACGAGCTATGCAGACGTTTCGGCGCTGCTGGAGGCCTGTACGGATCATCAGCTCTCCAGCCGCACCTCCCTGGTGGATGCGCTGCACGAGATGGTGGTGGCGCAGATGAATCTGTCCATGAAGCAGGATGCGTTGACGCAGGCGCAGGCGAACCTGGAGGAGCTGCAGGCGCAGTACCTCATGGGCTTGGTCCAGCAGGCGGATTTGGACAGCGCGCAGGAGGCGGTGGATGCGGCCAAGGGCGAAGAAGAGACCGCGCAGCTGGAGAAGCTCAAGCTCGTCTCCCGCGTCCGGTCGCTGACCGGGCAGGACGTCAGCGCGCAGACCTTTGACGCGCAGGACTTCTTCCTGACGCTCCAGCCCTCGGAAATCACGCTGGAATCCCTGCAGGACGCCATCGTCGCCTACGGCATGGCGGAAAACGTGCAGCAGGCGGTGCAGGACATCGAGCAGGACTACATCGACATCACCATCACCTACTCCGAGGTGTCGTCCGCGGCCAAGGCGTACACCGACGCCATCGCCGCGCGCGACGAGGTTGCCGAGGCCTTGATCATGGGGAATGCGACCGACGCGGACTTTGCGCAGGCCACGAGCGACATGCGCCAGGCGCGGCTGGACGTCTTTACCGCCATTTCCGACTACAGCCGGCTGCTCTACCGCATCAACGAGACCTGCGGCGGCGCGCTGAGCGACCAGGCGGGCCTCCTCGTCGAATACCTGGGGACGGAATCCTAACAAAGGAGGGATGAACGTGGCCGAATACACGGCCCTTTACGAGGCGGCGCAGGCCGTCGTGGAACTGCTTCGGCAGGAGATGACGCCGGAGCCGATCTCCAAGCCCGAGCTCATCGGAATGTGTGCGCCCTATGAGCCGGAGGACTTTCAGCTCACGGTCTACCTCTATTCCATGGAGGAGGACACCCCAGGGCGCGAACCCGCCTATGGCTTTGTACAGGAAGGGCGGCAGACGCAGCGCATGGCGCCGCTGGCCCTGAACCTGCATTTGATCCTCACCGCGCACTCCAAGGCGCCGGTCCTTACGCGCGCGGCCGATGAATACCGAATCCTCGGGCGCGCCCTGCAGGTCGTGCGGGACCATCCGGACCTTGCGCCCTACGCGACGGGGTCCCTGGCCGCCTCCGGGCAGCCGGTCCGTCTGACGTTGGAAAAGGCCCTGCCGCAGGATGCGCTGCCGCGCGTTTGGAGCGGGAGCAATAAGCCCTACAAGCTCTCCTTCGGGTGCCTGGTGCAGGCCGTGTACATCGATTCCGAGCGCGTGCGCACGGTTGCGCGCGTGCGCCATATCCGCATCGAAACGGAGGACACGTCAAAATGATCGCAATCGATGTATCCCTTGCGCTGGAGATCCTGGACGACTTCACCGGCCGTCTGGTCAAACCCGCGCAAGTGCGCTTTACGCTGGATGGGCAAGAGATGCACCCCATCGCAAAGCCGGACGGTTGGTTCCTGTTTGTCAACCAGCCGGCTGGGGAACACGCGCTGACCGTGGAGGGCACGGGCTTTCAGCGCGAGGAGCTGCGCTTTCAGGGCGGGCCGGATGCGGAGCGCGTGGAGACGCTGCGCCTGCTGCCCTCGCCGGCGTACCGGTTTTCCCGGCGCGTCACGACCCTGGCACTCCGCTTGGTGGACAAGAAGAAGGCGCCCCTGGCCGGCCGGACGCTCTATCGCCTGGGCGGCGACCGGCAGAGCCTGCGCTTGGCGCAGGACGACGCCGGTCCCGGCTCGACGGCCCTGCGGCTCTTCTCCGCGGAGCAACAGAGCCGGCTGCCCGTTCCCGGGCCCTTTTACCTGGAGGATGGGAAGACGAGCGAGCTGATCCAGCTCTGCGGCGCGGAAGGCGCGCTCTATACCTTGGGGGCGCCGCTCGCGTCCGCGCATCGGCGCGGATGCCTGCTGCGCCCAGCGCGCGCGGTCGAGACGGATGCAGAGGGACGCGCCTTCCTCGCGCTGCCGGAGGCGGCGGAGGTCGTGCTCCTCGTGCCCGGCAAAAAGGGCCTGGCGCTGGAGCGCGTGGCCTTGGAGGCGCTCGCGCACAACGAGAGGGATCTCGTTGCCGACTAGGAAAGGAAGGGGAAGCTCATGGCGTTTCCGGTTGCAATGGGGGCGACCTGCCAGTGCACGTTTGGCATCGCGCCCTGCGTGCTGTCCATGACCTCGCAGCAGCAGACCATCTCCGGGTCCCTGCCGCTTGCGGTGATCTCGGACACGATGTTGCCCACGTTCGGCATGTGCACCTCTTTGCTCAACCCGGCGGTGGCCGCGACGGTGACGCCCTTTGGCACCTATGTGCCGCAGCCCTGCTCGCCGGTGATCGTGGGAACCTGGGTCACGGGCAGCCCGACGGTGCTCATCGGAGGCAAGCCGGCGCTCAATTCCACCTCTCAGCTCACCTGCGCCTATGGGGGCATGATCCGGATCCTTACCCCGGGTGTGTTCACGGTGCAGGTGCCCTAGCGCAAGTCCCTTATAGAAAGGCGGGATACTGGATGAAAACCTGGATGCGAAACGGCCTGACGTACGTCCTGGCCTTTCTGTGCCTGTTTGCGGGCATGCAGTGGACGGTTCGGGCAAAGAACCAGGCCGTGGGCAGCGCCTACCGCACGGCGCAGGAGACCCTGCGCGCCACGGAACTGACCCAGTACATCACCAGCCTGGAGTTCGGCATCCGCTACGGCAAAAACCTCGAAAACTATTTCAACATGGACGAGGTTTTGGAGTCGATTCTCCGCACCTCTCCCTATGTGGAAGGCGCGTATATACTGAGCAACGAAAACGTCCTGCTCTACTCCGCCGGCGAGGCTCTGCCCAATCCCGAGGAGATCCGCGTGCTGCACAACGGCGATGCGCTCTACGCCTCCTCGGAGCAGTTCGGGTACGCCATCATGTTCATGGACATCGAGGACGCCTCGGGCGGCCGCGCAGGCACGCTGATGATTCTGCTCAACGACGACATCATGACGCGCCTCATCGAGACCTATCAGAGCGAGGGCCGCGCGCAGAGCTGGGTGATCCTGGGCGAGGTGCTTCTGCTCTTCATCCTGGTGCACACGCGCCTGACCAAGGCCGGAAAGCGCCGGCTCAGCGCGCTGGCGCTGGCGATCCTCCTTGCGGTGTCGGTACTCTTTGCGCAGGGCTTGGACATCGGCATTGAGATGGCAAAACTCAGCGTGGAGCTGGAGACCATCACATCCCAGTCCGTGCAGAAGATCGCCCAGGTTCTCCAGCAGCAGGTCGAGAGCGTGATGGACAAGGGCGTCAGCGTAAACGACCTGTACGACATCTATGGCTGGCTCGACGACATCGATTCCACGCTGGACATGGTCTCGCGCCTGGACTTTACGGAGGAGGGGCGCGTCCGCGCGGTGATGGATACGGAGTATTTGACGGCCCGCCTGCGCACAGCCTTTGGGGAGATGGCCGGGCAGTACGGTCTGCTCGCCGGGGCCTGCGCGCTGCTCTGCGTCCTGGTGGCGTTTGCGCCCAAGCTCCTTGGCCGGTGGAGCCGGCGCGGACGGGGAAGGACCCTGGGCGGCAAACCGGCGGACAGGGGGGTCAACGGCTATGCGGCGGGCTGAGCAGATGGCCCTGCGCGTCGACGAGCGCTATGGGGACATGGCGGAGATGGCGGGCGAAATCTGCCTGTGGCTGGATGCGCTGCTCGCCCATGCCTATGAGAAGGACGCGTGGGTGGGCCGCAACCCCGAGATGCGGGACCTGATGGGCCTGGTTGTCCCGAGGGAAGAGTTCGAGGACAAGCTCCTCGGCGCCGGGGACCTGTATGCGCTGGGGATGCCGGCGGAGGCGGAGGAGATCGACGCCATCCTGCGGATGCGGATGCAGCGCACGGGGGACCGACTGCCCTATGTGCGCGCCGTCCGCGCGCTCGGCTTGACCCCGGACGAGGAGAAAGCTCTGCGTTTTGCCCTGGCCACAACGCTGGATGCAAAGTATGAAAAGCTCTTTGCCTATCTGCAGGACGACGTGACCCGCGCACAGCCCGGCCTGCGCCTCTTTGCGCGGCTTTGCGGAACAAAGGGGGCGTGGACGGCGGCGTTGGCCGGGCGCATTGCGTCCAGCGCAGGCCTTGCGGCGCTGTTGGACGGGGACAAGCTCCGGGAGGGCGTCCTCGCGCCGAGCGCCGCTTTGCTGCGCGCGCTTTGGCAGGCGGAAGCGCCGGCTGCGTCCGACGGCCCGACCATGGCGCTCTATCCCGAGCAGGAGCAGGCGCTGCGCCGCCTTTGCGAGGAGGAAAGCCCTCGCGTCGTGCTGCTTTGCGGACTCAAGGGCTGCGGCCGCCGCACGGCGCTGCGTCGCGCGGCGGGCCGCGAGGTGATCGAGTGCGCCGCCAAGGACCTGCAGGAGGGGCTGGCGCGCGCGGCGTTGGACGGCGCCCGCCTCTGCGTGGATTGTGAGGAAGGCGGGCTTCCGGAGATTTCCGCCCTGCCGGAGGGGCTTTTGCCCCTCTTTCTGTGCGTGCCGCCGGGTACGGCGCTTCCAGCCCGCGTCGCGCTTCCGGGGCGCATGGCGCTGCGCTTGGAGTTTCCGCCCCCGAGCGACGAGCAGCGGGAGGCGCTCTTCCGCCTGTACGCCGGGGCATGGAACGTGCAGGGCCCGGTGGAGGGCCTGGCCGCAAAGTTCTTTTTCCTTCCGGGAAAGATTGCGGAGGCCATGGCGGCAGCCCGCGCGCGGCAGGAGAGCCTGGGCCGGTGCCTGGACGAGGCGGAACTGCACAGGGCCTGCTACGACGTGCTGGAGGACGGCGCGGTGCACTCGGAGAGCGCCGACGGAAGCCTGGACGACTTGGTCCTGCCCGAGGCGCAAAAGCGCCAGCTCCGCCAGGCCGTGGACCAGGTGCTGCTGCGCCGGAAGGTCTACGACACCTGGGGCTTTGCCGCGAAAACGCCCTATGGGCGCGGGGTCTCCATCCTGCTCTCCGGCCCGCCGGGCACAGGCAAGACCATGGCGGCCACGCTCGTGGCGCACGAATTGCACATGCGCCTGCATGTGGTGCAGCTTTCGCAGGTCATCAGCAAGTACGTGGGCGAGACGGAGAAAAACCTGCGGCGCGCGTTCGCCCGTGCGGCCGAGGCCAGCGCCGTGCTCTTTTTCGACGAGTGCGACGCGCTCTTTGGCAAGCGCGCCGAGGTGCGCGACGCGCAGGACCGCCACGCCAACGCCGAGGTCGCCTTTCTGCTCAAGCAGATGGAGGAGTACGACGGCGTTACCCTGCTGGCCACCAACCTGTCCCAGAACCTGGACGGCGCATTTTTGCGGCGAATGCGGTTTGTCGTGCACTTTCCCTTCCCGGATGCGGCGGCGCGGCAGGAGCTCTTCCGCAGAATGCTGCCTCCGAGCGCCCCGGTGTCCGCGGATGTGGACTTCGCCTTCTTGGCGGAGAAGTTCGCCGTTGCCGGCGGAAACATCAAAAACATTGCGCTGCACGCCGCGTTCCTCGCCGCGGGGGAAGGGAGCGAGATCTCCATGAAGCATCTGCTGCGCGCCGCCGTGTATGAGCAGCGCAAAAACGAGATCGTCGTGGTCCGGGAGGACCTGCGTCAGTACGAGGATTTGCTGGAGGATTAGACAAAGAGGACCGCATGCCGATTGGTAAATGAGGGGAAGACCATGATTCAAATCAATGTGCAAAACATCCTGCACAACGTCCGGGAGCTTCGCCGGATCATCGGCCCGAAGAGCAAGCTCTGCTGCGTTGTCAAGGGCGATGGCTATGGCTGCGGCGACGTGCGCATGACGCGCGTGCTCGAACAGTACGCGGACGTGGACATGATCGCCGTGGCCGTGCTGGACGAAGCGCGTCACTTGCGCGACAGCGGCATTACGCTGCCCATCCTCGTTCTCTGCGACATCGACGACTGCGATGCGCGCGACGTGGTGCGCTACGACCTCATCCCCTCGATCTACCGGTTTGAGTTTGCGCGGCGCCTGAACGCCGTGGCGGAGGGACGGCGCATCCCCGTGCATGTGCGCCTGGACGTCTGCGCGGGCAGCCCGGGCATGCTCGGAAAGGACTTTCTCGAGATGCTGCCCGGCCTCTTGGCGCTGCCCAACCTGCGCCTTGCCGGCCTGTACACACAGCTCTATGGCGCCTACGTCGAAGATCGCGTGGAGATGGACAAGCAGCTCGGGCGCTTCTTCCAGGTGGTCGACGCCCTGCCCGGAGACCTTCGCAAGACCCTCTGCATCCACGCGGCGTCCACCGCCGCGGCCATGGAGGAGCCGGCGGCCCGGCTGGACATGGTGCGCATCGGCGCGGCGCTCTACGGCCTGCCGTATGATGAAGGCCCTTCGCCCTTCCGGCCCGTGATGTCCATCCGCAGCCGCATCATCAGCCTAAAGACCGTCTGCGGCGAGGCCTTTACCGGCTACCATTTGGCGGAGACCCACGAAGGCCCGCGCCGCCTTGCGACGGTCCAGGGCGGCTATGAGGACGCGCTGTTCCTGATGTTCGTCAAAAAGGGCGAAATGCTCGTGCGCGGCCGCCGCGCGCCCATCGTGGGCGAGGCGTGCATGGACACGACGACCATCGACGTTACGGAGATTCCGGATGCTGAGCTGGACGACGAGGTCGTGCTCCTGGGCCGGCAGGGCGACGAGGAGATCACCCTGGGCGAAATCATGCAGGACGCGGGCTTTACGCTCTCCAACTGCCAGCTCGCCTTCAAGACCGGCCGGCGCACGCCCAAGCAATACATCAACTATCCGGAACGAGCCGCATGGCGCCCGCTCCTGCGGCAGGCGGCACAGCACAGCCCGGCGCTGGCGCGCGCACTAAACGAGGGAGCGCACTTGACACTGCGGGAATACGTGCAGCGCATGGCGGACTTCCCGGAAGGGGAGCCCCTGCAGGACCCGGAGGACCTTCCGGCCGCCGCAGCCGAGGTGCTGGAGCCCGCCCTGGGCAAGGCGGAAGCCTGGGAGGTCGCCTCCGCGCTGCGGGGCTGCGCGCTCACCGCGAACCACCACGGCGTGGATTGCTTTGCGCAGTCCGTGCAGGGCAACGTGCTCTTCCGCGAGCTCCTGCGGTGCCGCGGGGTGGAGAGAAAGACGATCCCGGTCCTGGCCTGTGGGTCCGTGCCGCTGGACAACTCTTCTTACGGCAAGGGCTTGCTCCTGTTTGACACGCTGGATGGCAAGTATCCCCTGCGCGTGCCCGTGATCCCCAACCGGTTCAACGACAGCATCGTGGGCCTCTTCCCCGCGATTGCGCGGGAGCAGGTGGAGCGCGCCCGGGAGGCCGTCGCGGGCGAAAAGTACGCCCTGCGTTTGTCGGAGGAAATGCGCGCCACCGTTCAGCACGTGCTGCGGGACTTTTACGGCGAAGAGGAAACGCTTGCGCTGAAGACCTATGCCGATCAGGCCTGCCGGATCAACCTGCACATGACGCAGGAGGCGCTGGGCGCGGGCTATGCGTATGCGGACCTGGAAAAGGTCGCCGCAAAGCTCCTGTGCCGGGACGCGCAGCGTTCGGATTCCCTGTTTGCCCTCCTGCTTCGGGATGCGTCGCTCCGGCAGGAAACGCTCTGCGCGCTGGATGGCGCGACCGGGTGCTGGAACCGGCAGGCGCTCCAGAGCGGAAACCTTGCCGCGGGCGGCACGTGCTTCTTCTGGGCCGTCGGGGACAAGTGGACGCGCGCGCCGATGCTGGACGAGGCGGACGCGCTGCGCAACGTGCGCACGGGCGAGCGCCTGCCCTATGCGGAGGTTCCCGCGGCGCTCGCAGAGGGGCGCATCTATCCCGGCCTGTTCCTGAGCTTTCTGCCGCTGCTCTTTGCGCGGAACATCCGCTGCTTTGGCGGGTGCTTCCAGCCGGAATACCTGCGGGCCATGCGGGAGGGGCTTGCGGAAGCGCTCCGGCGCGCCGGCCGCGCGGCGCTGGCCCAGGCTGTCGCCTCGCGCGACCCCTCCGGATACCTTTCCGGGCCGATGTTCCTCGAGGGCCGGGATGGCGCGCCGGTGGGAATTGTGGAGCTTTTGTGTTGGAAACCGTCGATTGCAGAGGAAAAAAACTGGTTGGACCTGAATTTTGAGCAGGCACACCGCGTAGCTTTGGCGAATCTATACCCAGACATTGTTCCGGCCGCCGAGCGCGTGCCGGATTACCTGAGCCGCTTGCGCCGGGTAGAAACCGTTTCGTGAGACGGAAAAAGTGGAAAGGTGGAAGAGAGCATGAGAAGAGTGGTCGGGCGTGTTCTGTCCCTGCTGCTGTGCATGGTGCTGGTCGTGGGCCTTTGCGCCTGCACGAGCGGATCGGTCTCCGGCCAGGAGGCGAGCGTCGGCGTGACCGTAGACGGACAGGGCCAGGAGGCGAGCTATCCGCCCACCCTGCAGGAAGACGGCGGGAAGCTCCGGATCGGCCTTCTGGACATCAACGAGTACGAGCCGGCGAGCATCTACCTGTACTACGTGATCCAGGGCCTGAAGAACGAGGGCTGGATCGAGTTTGACACGCTGCCCTTCACCGAGACGAGCATGGACGTCGTTGCCATGGTGCAGGCGCTGTCCGAGATGGACCTCGGCCCTTATGTCGAGTTCGTGGGCGATGCCGCCTATTACTCGGAGTATCAGAGCGAGGAGGAGATCGTGGCAAGCATGCAGGCGCACATCGACTCCGAGGAGGGCCTGGACATCATCCTGGCCATGGGCACGGACCCGGGCCTCTTCATGCAGCGGCACAGCGACTTGGACGTCAACGTTCTGGTCTGCATGGCCACGGACCCGGTGGCCTCGGGCATCATCAACTCCACCGAGGATTCCGGCGATCCGCAGGTCTGGGCGCAGGTCGAACCCTTGCCGTACTACCGCCAGATCAAGTTCTACCACAACATCATCCCCTTTGAAAATATCGGCATGGTCTATACGGACCCGGTCGTTGCGGGCATTTCGGACTACCAAAACGGCGCGGACGAGCTGGGCATCCAGATCACGGGCGAGCTCGTGCAGGAGCAGGGGGATATGACGAACGAAGAGTATGCGGACCTGCTCTTGGACACGTATGACTCCCTCATCGAGCGGAACATCGACGCCTACATGCTCAACGCCGACCTTGTCACCAGCGACATGGAGTTGGCGCCCTTGATCGAACCGTTCCTTTCGGCGGGCATTCCCGTCTTTGTGCAGGACGGCGAAAACTACGTGCGCGAAGGCGCGCTGCTGCTGGTTGCCTCGACGGACAACGAGGGCGTCGGCCAGTTTGTCGCCGAGACCATCGCGCAGGTCGCAAGCGGCGTGCAGCCGGGGGAGATCCCCTGCGAATACGTCTCCTCGCCGTACATGAGCATCAACCTGGACACGGCAAAGCGCATCGGCTTCCGGCCGAGCTTTGAGATCCTGCTCTCCTGCGAGACGATCTACTCCTCTACCGCGGAAGGAGGCGCAGGCGAATGAGCGAACTTACGCAAAAGCGGGTCAACACCGTCATTGCCATCTTCTGCCTGTTTCTCTTCATCACCCTGGCGCTGGTTTCGCTCGTGTGCTATCTGAGCTTTGACCAAAACTATCGCGAGATCAAGCAAAGCTACTATGCCGCCATGTGCGAACAGGTCATCTCCGACATGGAGACCTCCATCTCCTACGGCAAGCGCATCGACCGCTACTACGGGATTGAGGATGTGTTTGACCGCACGCAGGCGCTGTTCTCGGACGAAGGAGAGTTCCAGGTGGCCACCTTGGACTTGTCCGGCGACCGCCTGTACAGCACCTATGCCGCCGGCTCCCAGGAGGACCGGATCGCCAGCAGCGACGAAGCCCTGTTGGCGCTGGAGAGCGTGGCGGAAACGGGCACCTACCAGCTGCTCAACCGCAATGGATATGAAATGCTGTTCATGCCCGTGCAGGACGGCGAGGAAACGGCGGGATACTTTGTCTTGAGTTATCCCAACTCCGTCTACACGGCGCAGCGCGTCGACATGCTGCGCGCGGTCGCGCTGTACCTGGGCATTGCGTTTGCGGGCGGACTTGCGGCGATTCTGATCTATTCCCTGGTCATCCGCAAGCGCTTCTGGGACAAGGACACGAGCACGCGCAAGTTCTTGCTCTTCGGCGTGCCGTCCGTCATCATCATCATCTTTATTCTCATCCTTGGCGTGATGAACTACATCCTCTTCCAGGATCGGTACGAGGCCGCCATCCGCGAGGATGCCTCTTCCATCGTCGAATACGTGCGCGATACCACCGAGGAGCTCCACGCAAAGGGCGTGGCGTACGAGGAGATGTACGGCCTGGACGAATACCTGGCCAAGAAGGTCGAGGATGTGCCGGTCCTGTGGAACCTGCGCATTTCCTCCATCGTGTCCGACAGCGACACGGTGCTGGACCGCGAAAACGACGCGCTGGTCTCCATCCCCATGGAAGGGGCGGAGGGAACGCTGCTGGTGGAGGCCTTCATCTCCCAGGAGTACATCGATGAAAAGATGGGGGAGCTGTTCCTGATGTTCCTTGCGACCTTCATCTTCTGCATCGTCATCATCGTCGAGATGACCAAGCTCCCGGCCATGATCGACATTCGCAGCCGCAAGGACTTCAACGAGCCGACCGAGCAGAACTACGAGCAGATTTCCTCGGGCGTGCGCATCGCCTCCTTCCTGCGGGTGCTGAGCAACTACATGTACTTGCCCTATTCCGCCATGCTCATCAAGCAGTGGAACCAGGCGGTCGGAGGCCTGAGCGTGGGCGTCACAGCTGCGCTGCCCCTGACCATGGAGAGCGCGGGCCAGGTCATCGGCGCGATGCTCTATCCCGTCTGGTTTAAGCGCCCGGACCGGCGCAGCCGCCTGTTCTTCGTGGCGTGCCTGGGCGTGATGATCGCGGTGAACGTGGCCTGCTTCCTGACGGGCTCCGCTCTTACGATCATCCTCATGCGCTTCATCGGCGGCCTTTCCTATTCCGGATTCATGCACATGCTCAACCTCATCGTCGCCTCCGGCGACGAGACCGAGGAGCGCCACCAGATCAACCTGGCGCAGTCCAACGCGGGTATCATCGGCGGCATCATGTGCGGCGCGGGCATCGGCGCCATCGTCGCGGCGCTGGCGGGATACGCGTTCTCCTACATCATTTCGGCGGCCATGTTCCTGCTCTTTGGCGTTTTCGTCCTGCGGATGATGCCCTGGAGACTGCTGGAGCGCAACGCCGTGCTCAAGGAGCGCCAGGTCACGGAGTCCGAGGAGAAGTTCAGCCTTCTGGACTACGTCAAGGTCGTGTTCTCGCCGCGTGTGCTGCAGTACTTCCTGCTGGTCATGCTCCCCATCTGCTTTGGCGACATCTACATCGTGACCCTGATCCCCTCCATGGCGGACGCGCAGGGCAGCACGATTCTCCTGTCCTACTGCTACATCTTCAACGGAATCGCGGGCTTCTACTTTGGGCCCAAGCTCGTGGAACTGCTGGGCAAGCGCCTGGGCAATAGCCTGTGCCTGGTCGCCGTCATGGCGTTGGCCGCCGTGGCGCTGGTGGTGCTGGGCATGCCGCCCTTCTCGGTGACGGTGCTCGTCGCCTCGACGCTGCTGGGCATGTTCGACGGGTTTGGCAGCCCCATGTGCACGGACGGGTTCCTCGCCATCCCCACGCTCAAAAACCGCATGACCGAGGTCTCGGCCCTGGCCATCTACTTCACCTTGAGCAACGTCATCTCGGTCGTGGCGCCCGTCATCATCGAAGTCATCACCGAGGGGAACGTCAGCGTCGCCCTGGTGGCGCTTGCGGGCGTGTACATCGCTTGCGCCGTGATCTTCGCGGTCCTCAGCGGAATCTCCAGCTTTGGCAAGAACCGCAGAAAGGGCGCTACGGCGTAATTCCCTGGGACGAAAACGTCCAACAACGAACAAAGCGGAAAGGAGGCGTCTAACGTGCAGGAAGCGGCGTTTGCTTCAAACGGCGAGTTTTTGGAAGCCGCCATGGGGTTTGCGGACAAGTGCCTAAAGATCGCGCTTTCCCGCCGCGCGGAAAACTTGACCGGTCCCCGCGGGCAGGCGGCTGCCGCCGACCTTTCCGCGGTGGCGCTGGCGGAGCCGCGCCCGCCCCGCGACCCGGCCCTTCGCCAGGCCTTTGCGGCGCTGTTCTCCCGTGGCGCGCAGAGCGAACCGGCGCCGCCCTTCTGCGCGCTCTGCGACCTGTTGGACCTGACGCCCTTTGCCCGCTTCTGCGCCCTGCTGGCGCTGGCCTCGGCCTGCGACCGAAAGTACGAATTGCTCTTTGGCGACCTCAACGACGACAGGCAGCAGGGCGAGCCCAACCTGGGCTGCGCGCTGAGCCTGTACCGCCTGCTGGAGGTCCCGGACGCAGGCGAGGCGGCCGCCCTCTTTTCGGACGAGCGCTCGGGCGCATTTTACGCCTTTGCGCCGCCCCAGGAGCCGGGCCTGCGTGCGCGCCTGCGCCTGCGGGAAAAGGCGCGCCTTGTCGCGCTCGGCTCGGATACGGTCAGCGGCGCGGTGGCGGGATTTGCCTCCTATCTCGAGCCGGACAGCTCGGATCTGCGGTATGGCCTTGCGGAAAACCGCCTTCCGGAGCTCCTGCTCGCCCTGTTGAACGGCGAGCGCAACGCCGTCGTGCAGCTGCTGGGGCAGACGGGCGTCGGACGCGCGCAGGTGCTTCGGCACTTCTGCGCGCAGACCGGCCTTCGCGCGCTGGCCGTGGACTGCCGGCGCCTCTTCCGCCTTCCGGGAGAGACCCGGGTCCGCGCTTCCGACATTGCGGCGGAGGCGCTGCTGGGCGGGGCGCTCGTGCTCCTGCGGGGCCTGGACGAAGCGGGGGACGAAGCGCAGCGGAAGGAAACCGTGGATGAGTTGAGCCGAAGGCTTAAGATCGTCCTGCTCAGCGCGCGGGAGCCGGTCCCCTTGCCGGAGGGCCCGCTGGTCCTGCGCGTGGACTTTCCCGCGCCCACCGCGCGCCTTGCCCGGGAGATTTGGGAGGATGCGCTCGCCGCCCGCCCGCACGAGGACTTCCCGGTGCGCGCGCTGGCGGACAAGTACATCCTGCCCGCGGGCCAGGTCCGGGAGATCCTGGATCGGGCGGAGATGGAGGCCACCCTCCACGGCGAAACCCAGCTTACACAGCGGCGCATCGTGGCCTCGGTGCGGGGCAGCGCCGTGCGGTCCATGGACGGCCAGGCCCGGCGCATCAACGCCTTCTATACCTGGGACGACCTGGTTGTGGAGGAAGAAACCGCGCGCGAGCTCCGCTTGTTCTGCGACCGCGTGCGCTACCGGGCGCAGGTGATGGAGGACTGGAACTTCCAAAGCCGCCTGGCCTATGGCCGGGCCGTTTCCGCGCTCTTCTACGGCGTTCCGGGAACGGGCAAAACCATGGCGGCGCAGGTCGTGGCCAACGACCTGGACCTGGATCTCTATCGCGTGGACCTAAGCCAGATCCTCAACAAATACGTGGGAGAGACGGAGAAGAACTTGGGCAAGATCTTCGACGCGGCGGCGGGCTGCGGCGGCATCCTCTTCTTCGACGAGGCGGACGCCCTGTTCGCCAAGCGAACGGAGATTGCCGACAGCAAGGACAAGTACGCCAATGCCGAGACCGCCTTCCTCCTGCAAAAGATCGAGGAATTCGACGGCCTGGTGATCCTGGCCACCAATCTCGCCTATAACTTTGACGACGCCTTTAAGCGGCGCATCAACTACATGGTCCATTTCTCCTTGCCCAGCGCCGCGCAGCGCCGGACCATGTGGGAGAAGGTCTTCCCCAAGGAGACGCGCGCGCCCGAGCGCCTGGACCTCGACTTTCTCGCCGAGAGCTTTGAGCTCACCGGCTCGACCATCAAGTCCATCGCCGTATCGGCCGCCTACATGGCCGCCGCCGAGGGAGCGGACATTGAAATGCGGCACATCATCCGCGCGCTCAAGCACGAATACCAGAAGAGCGGCGGAATACTCATCAAATCGAAGCTCCGCGAATACGACGTGGACTAGACAGGAGGGAGAACCAATATGACCCAGATGATCCGGAGATACGATCAGGAACGGGAAAGACGCGTGCAGGAGTCCCGCGCCCTGATGCCGGGCATGCAACCCGCAGAAGGACCGGCTCTGGAGCGGCAGAAGCGCTATACCGGCCAGGCAGGCGCGGAGAGCGCCACTCCGGAAAGCGTTCGCGCACGGGTGGCCGGACCGAAGGCACGTGCCGCCGCCGTGCACGATCTGGCGAGCTTCGAGGAGTTCTTCTTCCGCGCCATGCAGGATACGCGCCGCGACGACATCGCCCGCGTTTACAATGCCTATAGCCCGACGGAAAAGGCGTTCTTCGCCACGGCCCTGGCCAACCGCGGCATTCTCGACAAGCAGAAGAAGCACGCGCCCTCCAAGCGCAAGCACGTCGACGAGAAGCTGCGCGGCGAGATTATGGCCGACGCGACGGAGTCCCTGCGCATGAACAATAGCTCCGGCGCACAGGCGCAGGAGCGCGAGGCCGGGGGGAAGGTCTACACCTTGGCCGCAAACGCCATGCTCTCGGCGCAGATCAGCGACGCAGACGAAACGACGCTCTCCAAGCGCGATACGCTCTACGACATCAAGCTCCTCAACCGCGCCGTGAAGTTTGTGCGGGAGGCCAACGTGGAGGCCGGCAGGCGCGACGTCGAAGAGGCGGAAAGGCAGGGTGGCGCGGTCAACGACCAGCTCGCTGGGGGATACATGGACCAGCGCACCGTCCACTTCCATAAGGACGTGACGCAGGGGCAGAAGATCGAAGCGATTCAGGTCACCAGCATGGAGGCCTTTACGGAATTCTATAAGAGCCTGCGCAAGGAGAATAGCAAGAACATCGCGGCGTTTGAGGCCCTCCCCGAGGAGGAAAAGCGCATGTTCGTTTGGGCGCTGGCCAACCCCTCCAAGGTGGTCAAGAGCGTGGGCGCACTGCGCAAGAATGCCCGCCACGACGACAGCCTGCGCCAGGCCGCAAAGCAGGACATCTCCGAAAAGGGCGACGTCGCGGTCGGCACCAGCGAGTACCGCCGCGCCGCACTCATGCTCCTTTCCGAGGAAGGACGGTATTACAAGACCAAGGTCGCCTATAACCAGCCCATCATCCGCGACGCGATGCACTTTGTCCGCGCCACGCAGATGGTGCGCGTCACCAAGCTCCGCAAACAGCACGAGGCCGCCGCCAAGGGCGATCAGGATCTTTCCGGCGCGGCCAAGTGGTCCGCCACAAACGCCATCGACGTCGAACGCGCCAAGATGCGCATCGCCGCCGACAAGGTCAAGGACCTGGACTCCTTTGAAGTGTTCCTCCAGAGCGGCTTGGAAAAGAGCAAGCAGTTGAGTTTCTGGGAGCAGTACCAGGCGCTGGAAAGCCAACAGAAGATGCTCTTTATCCAGGGCCTCTCCCACCGCTCCACCATCGAGGGCAAGAGCGACCGCAGCCGCGTCGGCGTGATCCAGCGCATCGGCAACAAGACCCGCAAGTATTCCGTCAACGACGAAGCCCTGCGCAACCAGATGGTCATACGCTATATCCAGGACAAGCGCGGCCTGACGGGCCAGGAGTCCGAAGAGGAGCAAAGAGCGCGGTTTGGGAAGATGGTGGAGGACGAGCGCGACCAGAGCGGAAAGGTCACGGCCAAGGGCGATGCATGGCGCGCGGCGGTCAACCTCGTCTCCAAGGACACGCAGCAGCTCTTGGGCAATAAGGGCTACTTCATCGACGTGGGCATGGTCCAGCGCGCGTTGAACCTTGTGCGCTATGCGGAAAAGCAGATGCGCAAGATCGAGGAACATCACGGCGGCGCCACCGGAAAGGGATACGGCAGCGAGGGCCAGGCGCTGCGCCAGCAGTTCGCCGGCGGCTCAGAGAAGCACAAGCGCAAGGTGTCGGAGGCGGAGTACCAGGCGGTGTCCATGGCCAGCCGCGATTCCATCAACGCAGCCCGCCAGGTTTCCGACCGAGCGACCTTTGAAACCTTCTTCTTCCAGCAGATGGAGGCGGATGACAACACCCGCCTTTCGGAGCGGTATAGCCAGCTCACGGACGAGCAGAAGTCTCTGTTCATCTGGGGGTTGGCGCACCGGGACGCCATCTCCCGCGGCCGCGACGAGAACGTCATCGGCCTCTTCTCCATCAGCGCGCTGCACCACGGCTATTACGACCGCGAAGCGCGCGACCGCATGAAAGACGAATACGCTCGGGTCGGCAAGCGGCGGCTCGAGGGCCATGCGGACGAGCAGGTCAGCGAGCTGCAAAACCTGGATGCGTCCGCCTATACCGCGGCTGCCCTCGCCATTCTCTCCCGCGAGGGGCGGCGTTCCAATGAGCTGGCAAAGCTCCACCACGATAAGGTCAGCGACGAGCGCCTGATCGAGCGCGCATTCCACCTCATCGAAGTGGCGGAAAAGAAGCGCCTTTCCGCGGAGAAAAAGAAGCGCAATGAGATCTTGGAGCAGGCGGGCATGGAGGGCGAGATCACCCGGCGCGGCACCGCCGAGATCCAGCGCGCCGCGGACGAGGCCAAGGATCTTCCCAGCTTTGCCCAGTTCCTGTCCAAGACCGTAACCCCGACCCGTCTGGAGAAGTACGTCGCCCTGCGCGAGGACCAGAAGAATCTCTTCATCAAGGCGCTAGCCAACCGCGACGCGCTGGACAAGAAGAACAGACAGCGCGTGAACGAACGGAAGCGGAAGGACCTCAGCCTGCAGGCCCAGGGCGCCAACATCGCCGAAAGGACCGAAGAGGGAAGCCGTTCCGGCCAGCAGAGGGCCATGATCGAGGGGGCAAAGCCCACGGCGCAGGAAATCCGCCTGGCCGCCTATAATGTGCTCAGCAGCCAGGGCCGCGCCCTTGGCAAGCGCCGGTTCCTGGGCATCAAGTTTGGCGCTGCGGACAACAAGCTGCTGGACCGTGCGTTCCGGCTCATCAAGGAAACGGACGCCCAGCTGGATACCCGCCTCAAGGCCGAGGACCGCGAGACGATCATGCGGACCTACGGCATCACCAAGCTCAACCATCGAGCGCGCCAGCCCCTGCGCCAGCAGGCCGACGAGATCCGAACCATCGAGGACTTTACGGCGTTCTTTGAGGCGCAAATGGAGGAAAAGGGCAAGCAGCGCTTCCTCTATCTGTTCAACAGCTATGGCCCGGAAATGAAGAGACTCTTCATCGCGGCCGTGGCCAGCTACTCCGAAAACTTTGCCAAGCTCCCCATCCAGGATCAGCGCCTGCAGCTGTTCCATGCCAAGGATCGCGACACGATCTACCGCGCCGCGGCCTACCGCCTGCTCGAACACATCAAGGGCAATAGCCCCGCGCTGCACTACGCCGTCGACCGGGTCAATGAGCACATCGAATTCCGGTTCCAGCAGCAGAGCGGCAGACCGGGAGGACAGACCGACCGGCAGAAGTTTGCAGAGGAAAAGCAGTTCATGAGCCCCATCCAGATGGAGCACAGGACGGAGTTTGAGTCGCCCATCCTGGGGGGCGAAGCGGAGCACACCGGGCGCTCCTTTGCCCGGCGAAAGATTGGCGAGACCATGGACAACGCCGATCGCGGCATTCGTGAGGGCTATGCCAGCTACACCGACAGCCTGCGCACGCGCCTCCAAAACACGAACGGAACGGGCGTGGGCAATGCCTTCCGGCGCGCCGCCGTGTACGCCAATCCCCTGTATTGGTTCCGTTCGCGCGACAGGGTCGATACCGAGGCCGAGGGCGCACAGGCCGCACGCATTGTGAATTCGCGCGAAGGCTTCGAAAGCTATGTGGGCTACCATGCGCGGCAAAACGAGCGCATGAGCGTTTACAATGCGATCAAGAAGCTGGATGAGAAGGACTTTACCCTCCTCATCGCGGCCCTTGGCAAGCGCAAGGTGCTCGACCAGAGCTACGAGGAGGGCGCCAGCTTTGAGTCGCAGGACGAGGAGGGCCGCACCGAGCTGCTGAACCAGTACGTCGCCGGCACCCTCTCCCTGGGCGATCGGGCCTATAAGGACGCGACCGTCGCCCTGACCACCACCCGCGCCCTGAGCGGCGAGGACAATCGCTCCCGCTACGTCCAGCACGAGGTCCGCTCCACGGTGGTGGACTGGAATCTGCTGGAAGAGGGCCTTGCCTTTGTGCAGTTCATCGCGCACGATGAGGTGCGCATGCAGGAGCGCCGCGAAAAGGACCAGCGCACCGATGAAGGCGGCCCCGGCACGTTCCGCACCGGCGAAGAGGAAGGCGAGGGCGGTCCGCTCGACACGGCCATGGAGGCAAAGGGCTATCTCCAGAGCGGATACAAGATCTACAAGCAGAGCAAAAAGATCGCCACCCACACTGGCATGGAGCGCGACAACGTCAAGGAGCTGGTGGAGAAGCTGCCCACCTCCTCGGGGGAGGTCAAGAAGCTCCTCGGGGAACTCAAGGTCGATTCGGACATCTTTAGCGTCAGCGGCATCAAGGATTTCATCAGCCAGGTCACTGCATCCGAAGCCTATAACATCCTCAAGAACGGCGGCGGCGCGGTCATCAGCCTGGTGAAGGAGACCAAGAAAACCATCGAGAATGTGGTCCAACTCGGCTAGGAGTCCGCCAACATGCACCGCCTGCGCTCGCAGAGCGACGACTACAAAAAGGCCTTGACGCTGGAGGAGAAACTCGACATCGTTCAGGAGTCGCTCCGCGGCGGGTTTAAGATGGCCAGGGAGGTGCAGGCCAAGGACGTCAACGGCAAGGTCTTTGACATCCTGGAAAACATCTGCGCCTTGACGGTGCAGGGCCTGTCCCTGGGAGGCATGCCTGCGCCCATCACCAGCCTCATCTCCGAGGTCGCTGGGTGGATTCTCAGCGGGGCGAGGTGGATCGTGAACAAGATCATTTCGGCGGTCGCCGGAAGCCGCGTCGACGAGATGCTCCAGGTCAAGGAGCGCACGCACCTGTTCAACCAGCGGGTCAAGGCCTTCAACAGCCAGCCGGGCGTGCAAGGGTTCAAGCGGCGCGACCTGTTGACCGAGGGGCAGATGAAAAAGCTCCTTCTGCGCCAAAGCGGCCTGCGCAGCGAGCAGGGCGCCCTGGACTACATCTGCCGCAAGACCGCCAGCTGCATGATCTACGCCTACACCGACAAGGACCCCAAGAACACGGATCGCATCGCCGCGGCGCAGCTCTTTGCGGGCTTGAAGGTCCCCTTCCAGCCCGGAGGAAAGCCCCCGGCACTCAAGGATCTCGTCATGAAATTGAGAGGAGCGCACTAAGCCATGGAGAATTGGGATGCCCTGCGGCTCTGCGCCGCCTATGCAGAGGAGACCGGCCTTGCGGCCGTGCTCTCCCGCAAGGGCGAAAACGACGCGCCCTTTGACATGCTCTTTCTGCCTGCGTTTCTGCAGGCGCCGGACGAAAAGGCATCGCCCATGTCCTTTTCCGTCTACTTTGCCAACAGCCCCTATGCCTTCATGGAGCGGCTGGAGTACGACCTCCTGCACATGATGGGCTATATTGAGCACGTCACCCGTCCCTCCACCGTGCGCGAACTGCGCGCTTTCCTGGGGGAGGTCAACTTCCAAATGCCCGTGGGCGCCTTTGACGTGGATGCGGACGGCACGGTCTTTCTGCGGTATACGCTGCCCGTGCCCAAGGAGATGACGGAAGAGACGTTCTTGCGGCAGTATGGCATCGTCTTTGGCCTGCTGAACGCCTTTGCGCTGGCGTTCTTAAACCCGATCTTTGCCGTGATCCGCGGCGAGCGCACCGCTAAGACCGCGATGGATCTGGCCCGCGAGGAGCTGGACCGCATACAGGCCCGCCTGCGGCAGTCGCTCGAAGAGAAGAAAGGAGACAATCCCAATGAATAAAACGGAGCTCGTCGCCCGCGTCCGCGCGGCGCTGGAGGAAAAGGCGTTCCCCTGCGAGGAGATCGAAGGCCAGCCCGGCCTGCAATGGTTCCAGCCCCTTTCCGACGACTATGAGAACGACTACGCTCTGGGCGAGATGTTCTTTGCCAGCGACCTGACGGAGGAGGACATGAACGGCCTGGAGATCGTGCAGTGCAACCTCGTCTTCCAGCGGGATCTTCCGGAGGAATCGGCCGATGCGCTGCGCGCCTTCCTGGCAAAGGTCAACCGGATGATCAGCGGCGGACGCTTTGAGGCGCAGACGGAGGCGGGCTGCTTTGTCGAGTATGGCCACGACTTGGTCCTTCCGGCGGATCTGGACGACGATCGGACGGAGACCGTGGTCCTGGGCGCGCTGGACCTTGCCGATGCGTACCTACACCTAGTCTATGACGCGGTGAAGGCCGTGGGCAACGGCGACCTCACCCCGGAGGCGGCGCTGGAGCAGATTCGGGACGAGGAGTAGAGAAGAAAAAAAGAGCCGCTCGGGCGTCTCCGGAGGGAGACAACCGAACGGCTTTTTCACAATGTACGGGGGGAGGGCCGCTTTTCGGCAAGGGAAAACGCCCAACACTCGGGCGCTCCGGGGAATACCTACACGATGAAAGGCTTGATCTCTGCAAGAAGATCGTCGCAGTCGTTCTCGTAGACTTCCATCGTAATGGGTTTGTTCAGATCGAGGCTGAAGATGCCAAGAATGGACTTCGCATCGACCACATGGCGACCGGAACGAAGATCAATGTCGTAGGGGTACTTGCTGACGATGTTCACGAAATCCTTCACGTTTTCCGCCAAGGACAGGTGGATGGTTACCGATCTCATGGAAAAACCCTCCTTTCAATTACCCTTCCAGTATAGCACAAAAAATCCCAGAATCAAGGGGTTCCTAAAAAATCTTCAAAAAACTTTGTTTTGGGTATTGCATTTTGGAGAAAAGTGAGTATAATAATAGAAGTCACGGGGTTATAGCTCAGTTGGTTAGAGTGTCACGTTGACATCGTGAAGGTCGATGGTTCGAGTCCATTTAACCCCACCAGCACAAGGCGCCTGGAATCAAGGATTCCAAGGCGCCTTGTTTTTGTCTATCATGCACTTGATCACCCATTGTAGCATTATGCGGAAAGATAT
>JBMNOF010000115.1:0-5932 GCA_050942925.1 Candidatus Spyradocola sp. | reverse complement strand
CGCCGATGTCGTAGAGGAAGCGGTGCCAGAACCGGCTGTAGAGCAGGTGGAGCGTGGTGTGCTCCATGCCGCCATTGTACCAGTCCACGGGCAGCCAGTACTTGAGCTTCTCCGGATCGGCCAGGCACTTGTCGTTGTGCGGGTCCGTATAGCGCAGGAAGTACCAGGAGGAACCAGCCCACTGGGGCATGGTATCCGTCTCGCGCTTGGCGGGACCGCCGCAGTGCGGGCAGGTGGTGTTGACCCAGTCGTCCATGCGCGCCAGCGGGGACTCGCCGTTGTCCGTGGGCAGGTAGTGATCGGTGTCCGGCAGCGTCAAGGGCAGCTGGTCCTCGGGCAGGGGCACGCAGCCGCACTTCTCGCACCAGACGACCGGGATGGGCTCGCCCCAGTAGCGCTGGCGGGAGAAGACCCAGTCGCGCAGCTTGTAGTTGACCTTGCGCTCGCCGATGCCCTTCTCCTCGAGGTAGTCGATCATGCGCTTTTTGGCCTCGGCGACCTTGAGCCCGTCGAGGAAGCCGGAGTTGACCAGCACGCCGTCGGCGATGTCGGTATAGGCCTCCTTCTCCACGTCGCCGCCGGCAACGACCTCGACGATGGGCAGGCCGAACTTCTTGGCAAACTCCCAGTCGCGGGTGTCGTGCGCAGGCACGGCCATGATCGCGCCGGTGCCGTAGGAGACCAGGACATAGTCCGAGACCCAGACCGGGATCTCGCGGCCGTTGACGGGGTTGATGGCGGTGATGCCCTTCAGGCAGACGCCGGTCTTTTCCTTGTTGAGCTCCGTGCGCTCAAAGTCGGACTTGCGGGCCGCTTCGCGCTGGTAGGCGCGGACCTCGTCGATGTTCTCGATGCGGTCGGCGTACTTGGCGATCACCGGGTGCTCCGGGGAGACGACCATGTAGGTCGCGCCGAAGAGCGTATCCGGGCGCGTGGTGTAGACGCGCAGCTTCTCCGGGATCTCCTTGACCGCGAAGTCCAGCTCTGCGCCCTCGGAGCGGCCGATCCAGTTGCGCTGCTGGGTCTTGACCTTTTCGATGAAGTCGACCTCGTCCAGGCCGTCGAGCAGCTTCTGGGCGTAGTCGGTGATCTTGAGCATCCACTGGGACTTGACGCGGCGGACGACCTCGCTGCCGCAGCGCTCGCACTTGCCGCCGACGACCTCCTCGTTGGCCAGGCCGACCTTGCAGCCCGTGCACCAGTTGATGGGCATCTCGGTCTTGTAGGCGAGGCCGTGCTTGAAGAGCTGCAGGAAGATCCACTGCGTCCACTTGTAATAGCTCGGGTCGGTGGTATTGACCTCGCGGTCCCAGTCAAAGCCGAAGCCGAGCATCTTGAGCTGCTCGCGGAAGTGGTCGATGTTCTTCTTGGTGACGATGGCGGGGTGGATGTGGTTCTTGATGGCGTAGTTTTCCGTCGGCAGGCCGAAGGCGTCCCAGCCGATGGGGAACAGGACGTTGTAGCCCTGCAGGCGCTTCTTTCGGCCGATGATGTCCATGGCCGTGTTGGAGCGCGGATGGCCGACGTGCAGGCCCGCGCCCGAGGGGTACGGGAACTCGATCAGCGTGTAGTACTTGGGCTTGGAGAAGTCGTCGCTGGCGGCAAAGGTCTTCTCCTCGTCCCAGATCTTCTGCCACTTTTTTTCTATGGCGGCAAAGTCATAGGGTGCGTTGGGCATGGCTGAAACCTCCTGATGCGTTTTCGGGGGAAGAAAAAAAACCCCGTCCCCTGCGCTGCAAAGGACGGGAGTGGATTTCCCGCGGTACCACGATTGCTTGGCGCTTGCGCGCCCTCTCTTTCCCCCGATAACGCGGGGGCTGCGCCGGACTGAGGGGCTGAGGCTCGCGCGCGCCGTCCCTGCGGGCTCTCACCTGCCGCCCGCTCTCTTTCCCCTTGGGAGGGTTTCTCGCGCGATTCTTCCCCGTTTGCGCCCGGGTTTGCGGCGCCTACGGCCGCTACTTTCCTTATTTTACGCCGCAGACGGGGTTTTGTCAAGTGCGCTCCCCTTTCCCGGGCGCGGGCCTGAGCCCGGCAAACACCAGCCCCGCCGGCAGGCAGAGGTTCCCAGGCCAGTCAAAGCACTGCGAAAACCAGGGAATGCGCGGCGCGTCTGTCCAGAAATAGAACAGGGCGTACAGCAGCACATACACCGCGCCTACAGACAGCGCCGCCCAGCGCGCTGTCCGCGTGCGCGGCCGGGCAAAGGGCAGGAGCGCCAGGCCCGAGAGCAGGCACAGCGCGTGCAGCCCCGCGATGTACAAAACGAGCAGTGCATGCGGAATGCCGGGACCGGGGCTGAAGGTTTGCTCCGCGCGGTAGACCGCAAAGGCATCCAGCAGGTAGGGTGCGATCCCCGTGCACAGCGCAGCGACTGCCGGGACGAGCGCGGCCATCGGCCGGAAGCCCAGGATGCGCTTCCGCACGGCCGCTTCGATGGCATCCAGCACTGCAACGCCCAAAATCGCGTACGTCAGAAGCGAGAGATAAAAATTGCCCTCCGGGTAGCGGCCTCCGAGCAGCGGCATGCCCGTAAGGAGGGGAAGCGCCAGGGAAACCAGGATCGCCGGAATCCATTCCAGCACCGTCCGCTCCCGCCCGCGCAGGCCGACAAGCCACATCGCCGCGGCGGCGCCCAGGCCCAGAAGAAGGGGCGGCAGGAGCGAACCCGTATACGAACCCGTGATTTCGCCCGCCTCGTTGAGTTCCGGCAGGCCGGTGATCATTTTCCCTTGCGCGAAAAAAAACAGGCCAACGAGCAGAGCAATTCCTACGCAGGTGAGGATTCTCTGATGTTTCATCTGCATGCTCCTTTCTCATAAATAAGATGGGACGTAAAGCGTGCACCAAGAATGGTTGGAAGGCTGCGAGAGCATATGAGAGTTATCCTTTTCCCCGTATTGTATGTATTTTCGAAGTTTCCTTGACGTTCTCGCCTCTCTGATCCACATGGAGCTTAGCCATCCAGAGAAGCGCTTTGTCGGAGAGTGGATTCGCCTCCATGCGCTGGGGTTCTGCTGCAAGTGCCGGGGGACACCAGCGTCATGCGCAGGACGGTCCATGACACAGCAGCAGCCTCTTTCACGGGAAAACCCTTCTCCTTGTCGTTCAAGATTCTGCTTTCCGTTTCCAGCCCATCGGGATCTCCTCCCTTCTTTTGTGAACATCTTATCATATTCGTAAAATATTATCAATTCTTTTTTGATTTTAATTTATTTATGTGTTTTAACGTTATTTTTTTATATTCTCCCTTCGCACTTTCCTACGCGAAAAATTGGTTTAGAATCTGAAAATTGCGGAATTGGTCGGGAAGGAATTGCAAGAAGGGGAAAAGTCTGGTATGCTTAAAAGAGAGAATTTTCGAAATGCAAGGAGGGTTCTATCATGCAGAACTTCAAGGCATACGAACAGCGGATGGACTCCGGCGCGGTGCAGGTGGCGCTGGAGGGCGCGGGCGCGCAGATCTTCATCGCGCCGGGCAGCGGCTTCAAGCTCTATTCCGCCATCTACGAGAACCGGCAGATGCTCATGCCCACGGACGATCCCCTGCAGGGCTCGGCCTCCAACGGCGTGCCGATCCTCTTCCCCTTCCCGAACCGCACGCGCGACTGCAAGTACACCTACGGCGGCCACACCTGCGAGGTCAAGAAGCACGGCGAGCCGCGCTACCTGCACGGCATGATGATCGACGAGCCCTTTACCTACAACTACGGCGTGACGGCGGACAGCGCCTGGTGCTCGGGCGTGGCGTCCATCACACCGGACAAGGAGTACTTTGCCAGCTATCCCTTCCCCTGCACGCTCAAGCTCACCTACACCCTGACCGCGGAGAGCCTGCGCCTGGACTACAAGGTCACCAACGACGGCGAGGAGACGCTGCCCTACGGCTTTGCCATCCACCCCTACTTTGACAAGATGGGCGATCCGGACAGCATCACCATCACCGTGCCCTGCGACGAGCTCTACGAGGCCGAGGAGATGCTGCCCACCGGCAAGCTGCTGCCCGTGGAGGGCGACTTCGACCTGCGCCCGGTTCCGGCGGAAAAGCGCGGCCTCTTTGCCCGCGAGGACAAGAACGCGCCCGTCTACAGCCGCCACACGGTCGGGTCCTTCTTCCTGGACCACGTCTACACGGGACTGGATTCCAGCAAGCGCGCGCTGATCCACTACGAGAAGCTGGGCCTCACCCTCGCCCTGCACGCCAGCGACGAGTTCAAGAACATGGTCGTCTACACGCCCAGCAACCGCCCGGGCTTCTGCCTGGAGAACCAGACCAACGCCACGGACTTCCTGAACCTGCACGCCAAGGGCATCCCCACGGCGAACATCCTGGAGCTGCCCGCCGGCCAGACCCGCGGCGGCTACATCGAGCTGACGGTCCTGAAGGACTAAGGCAGGCGCAAAAAAAGGCATCGCAGAAGCGATGCCTTTTTTTGTGCCTATTTGGCGGCCTCGGGCGCCTTGTCCTTGGCCGGGATCGTTCCGACGATTCCCGCCAGAATGTCCACGCAGCGGTCGATGCCCAGCACCCCGCTGTTGAGGCTCAACGTGTAGTTCTGGCTCTTGCCCCACTCGCGGCCCGTGTAGTGCTGGTAGTTGACGGCGCGCTTCTTGTCCTTGTCGCGCAGGCGCTGCTCCGGCGCCTTTTCGCTCTGGCCGTAGAGGCGCACGATGCGGTCGGCGCGGAAGGCCATGTCCGCGTGGATGAAGGCGTGGATCGCGTCCGGCCGGTCCTTGAGGATGTAGTCCGCGGAACGCCCCACGATGACGCAGGGGCCTTCGTCCGCCAGCTTCAGGATTACCTCGCGCTGAATGCACCACAGGAAGTCCATTGCCGAGAGCCCGCGCATGATGCCGGGCACGCCCTGCATGTTGAAGGCGTAGGCCAGGCGGCCGCCGATGGGCGCCTGCTCGCCGTTTTCCTCGACGTAGCGGGGGTCAAAGCCCGTCTCCAGCGCGACCTGGTTGACCAGCTCCTTGTCGTAATAGGGAATGCCCAGCCGCTCCGCAAGCTGTTTGCCGACGCTTCTGCCGCCGCTGCCGAATTCGCGGCTGATGGTGATGATGCGCACATCCATTTCAAACCCTCCTTTTCTCGCAGGGGGACCTGCGCTCCTTAACCCAAGTATAACACATACTTCGCGCGGCCGGCAAGGGCGTTTTCGTCCGAGAGTCCCGTTTCGATGGCCTCGGCGGCATCGCCCAGGCCCTGGGCGCGCAGCGCCTGCAGGAAGGCGGCGGTGGACTTGGGCTTCGGGAGCTCCGCGAAGACGCGCAGCAGGCGCTCCATTCCCGGCGTGCCCACGCGCAGGAACGCGCGCCGCAGCAGGAGCGCCCCGGCGCTGTGGATGTAGGGCACGCGGGAGCCGTCCGGCGTGCGCAGGGAGGGCTTGCCCGTGGCGTGCTTTCTCCAGTCGGCCAGGAGGCCCTCCGCCCCGGCCGCATCGCCGCGGCTCTGCAGGAAGAGATAGGCGGCCCACTCGGCGGTCCCCTCGTTGAGCCAGTCCTCCCAGGTTTCCGCGGGCGCGCCGGTGCACCAGTTGTGCGCCGTCTCGTGCGCGAGGAAGTTGGCGGCCGCCGTTCCCTCCATGGGGCCTTCGCCCAAGAAGATCAGCCCCGGGCGCAGGTAGCCGCCCGGCATCCAATCCGCCCGGGCGCAGGCGAGGTCCATGTGCGGCAGGTCCTTGTGCGGGAAGAGGCGGCCGTTCTCGTAGCGCAGGACCTCCTCGTAGAGGGCCTGCATCTGCCGGGCGGCCTCCAGCCCCTCCTCCCCCGGAAGGAAGGCGGTCATTTGCTCGCCCTCCACCATGCGCAGGGTCTTTCGGCGGTAGGCGATGAGGTTGAAGGGATCAAAGCCCTCGCCGCCATAGGTCCAGGTGTCGCTCGCCTCGTCGTAGCGGCCCTTGAGGACGAACCAGGGCGCGCCGTGGTGCAG
>JBMNOF010000015.1:0-30655 GCA_050942925.1 Candidatus Spyradocola sp. | reverse complement strand
GCGCGCCCCGTCATGCTCGCCCCGGATCAGGAGATTTGCGTGCGGATCAGGCCCCGGTCGCTTCCAGCCATGATCTGCGCCGACGGCCAGGAACTGATCTCCATGGGGTCGGACGAACCCGTGCGCCTCCGCCGCGCGCCCTTTGACGCCCTGCTCATTCGCCTGGACCGGCGAGACTTCTTTGCCAAGGTACACGCAAAACTCGTGGAACGCTGACGGCGCCACCTGGGCAAATCCGGCCTGCCCTTCCCACTTTCCATCTGCAAGGAGGAACGCATGAAATCGGTACGACATGCCGTGATCAAGGAGATCATTGAATCCCAGGAAATCGAAACCCAAGAGGAGCTCGCGGCGGCCCTGCGCGCGCGAAACATCGACGTGACGCAGGCGACCGTTTCCCGCGACATCAAGGAACTGCGCCTTCTCAAGGTCCTTTCCGACAACGGCGGCTATAAGTATGCGACCGCGGACAAGGCGGAGCATGGCCTGGCGGACCGATTCATCCGCATCTTCAACGAGTCGGTTCTGAGCATCACGCCGGCGGGCAACCTGATCGTGGTGCGCACGCTCTCGGGCAGCGCGAATGCCGCGGGCGAGGCCGTCGACTCCCTCAAGTGGTCGGAGATTGTCGGCACCATCTCGGGCGATAACACGCTGCTCGTCATCGCGCAGAACGAGCAGGACGTCGCCGCCCTCATGCGCAAGTTTGAGCGCATGAAAAAGTAGGAGCAAATCCGCGCCGCGGGCGCAGGAGGGAATCGAGACATGCTTTGTCAGCTGAGCATCAAGAACATCGCGCTCATCGACCTGCTTACGCTGGAGTTCACCGAGGGGCTCAATGTCCTGACGGGAGAGACGGGCGCGGGCAAGTCCATTGTCATCGACGCGATGAACCTCGCCCTTGGCGAACGCGCGGACCGCGATTTGATTCGCGCAGGCCAGGACCGCGCCGTTGTCGAGGCGCTCTTTGACGCCAGCGCCTGTCCGTCCCTAATCCCCCTGCTGGAGGAGAACGGCGTGGAGACCGATGGCGGCCAGCTCATCGTCTCTCGGACGATCACGCTCTCCGGGCGCAACATCGTCCGGCTCAATGGCACGCTCATCCCCCTTACGCTCCTTAGGCAGGTGACGTCCGCACTCGTCGACGTCCACGGCCAGCATGAGCACCAATCCCTCATGGATGAGGGTCGGCACCTCAAGTTCCTCGACGACTTTGCGCACGAGGAGCTCGCCGAGCCCGCCCGGCGCGTCCGCGAGCTCTTTGAGCAGTATCGCTCTGTGCGCCTGCGCTTGCGCGGGGTGCGCCAGGGCACGAAGGAACGCGCCCAGCGGTTGGACATGCTTCGCTATCAGGTGGAAGAAATCGACCGCGCACACCTGTCGTCCGGCGAAGAGGAGGAGCTGACCGAACAGCGCGACCTGATCCGCAACGCGGAGCGCATCCTTTCCGCGCTCTCGCAGTGCTCGGCTTTTTTGGACGGCTATGAGGACATGCCGGCCTGCACCGATTCCATCCGCCAAGCCGTCTCCCTGCTGGGCGGAATCTCGGGCTATGGCGCGCAGTTTGCCCAGCTGGAGGAACAGCTTCGCGACGTCTACTACACCTTGGAAGACCTCGCCATGCAGGTTCACGTGCAGGCCGAGAAGATGGATTTTGATCCGGCACGCGCCGAGTTTGTCGAGAATCGCCTCGACGAGATCAAGTCTCTCAAGCGCAAGTACGGCAACAGCGTCGAGGACGTGCTCCGCTACTGCGAGGAAGCCAAGAAGGAAATCGACCAGCTCACCCGTCAGGAGAAGGATTCCGGCGCGCTGGACAAGCGCTTTGCCAAGCTCTCCCGCGAGCTCTATGCCGCTTGCCGGGATCTGAGCGACCTGCGGCGCGCGGCCGCGGTGCGCTTTTGCGCAGCGGTCGAGGCGCAGCTTCGGGACCTTGGGATGAAGAGCGCCCACCTGCACGTGGATTTTTCGGCCCTGCCGGAGTCGGAGGCGGCGGAAAAGTTTTTCTCTGCTTCTGGCCTGGACCGCGTGCGCTTTCTCATCTCCGTCAATGCCGGCGAGCCGCTCAAGCCCTTGAGCCGCACGGCTTCCGGCGGCGAGCTCTCTCGCATCATGCTCGCCTTTAAGACCATCGCCGCGGACAGCGACGACGTGGGAACCCTCGTCTTTGACGAAATCGATACCGGCATCAGCGGACGGATGGCCCAGGTCGTCGGAGAAAAGATGGCCGCCATCGGGCGCCACCGCCAGGTCATCTGCGTCACCCATTTGCCGCAGATTGCCGCCTTGGGCGACAGCCATCACCTCGTCGAAAAGCACGAGGAGGATGGACGTACCCTCACGCGCGTGCGCGCCCTGTCCTTTGAAGAGCGGGTCGGGGAGATTGCCCGCATGGTTGGCGGCGCGCAGGAGACGACAGCAACCCTCTCGCATGCACGCGAAATGCTGCAAATGGCTGCGGAATTGCGAAACCGATTAACTTAAAATTTACAAATCCTCCCAACCATGAAGGAAAATCCAAGGTTTGTATAATTTTATAAAGAATGTTCGGATTTTCGAATTGAATTTAACCTTTTTATGCGAAAGTTTGCGTGTTTTTCGCCGCAAATTTTCGCTTTCTTTACAATGATTCTGGGGAAAATACTAAAGCGATTTGCTAAATGGATAATAACACTATTGAATGTTTGCATAGGTTGTTATACAATGAATAAGTAAGTTGCTTCATAACTATTTCTGCGGCTGTAAAAAGTACGCGGCATCGGAGGTAAGTATGACACGCGAAGAGTTTATCAAACGGAAGATCCGGGAAAAAGGCATGACGCTGAAGGATTATGCCCGCATGATCAACATGCCCTATTCCACGCTTCTTTCCATGCTGGCAGGCAATCTGGGCGGCGCCTCGCTGGATAACGTGGTGCGCATCTGCAACGGCTTGGACACCAGCATCGGCACGATGCAGTCCGCGTACATGGATGGCGGATTGGAGAACAACGTGACCGATCTGAGCGAGCGCGAAAAGAAGCTCGTCCTCAACTACCGGGCAGCGGGCGTCCTGCAGGAAGCCATTGACAAGCTGCTGGACCTGAAGTAGGCAAAACTTTCCAACGGACCTGTGGTCCGAAGAGAATGCGGCCAACCGGACCGCGTCGCGGAAAGGGTTCCGACAACTCCCAGAATAACGCGGATGCAAAGTCCACACCTTAAGCGTGAAAAATCGCAAATGGGGTGTGGAAAATGAAAGCAAAACGGGTGCTGGGAGGGATATTGGCATGTGCTTTGGTGGCATGGAACTCCATGCCGTCCGTCCAAAGCCTGCGCAACATCCCGGACCTGATTCATTTGACGCCGGGCGAGGAAAAGTCGTATTCTTTTTTTCTGCCCATCACTGTAGAAGTGGAGGAGGACAGCACCTGTGTGCTCTCCTCCACGGATGAAACGCTTGGCTCGCGAAAGACGACGCTGACCACCGAGGAACCGGGCAGCGCACAGGTCGAGTTCTCCCTCTTGGGGTGGATTCCGCTAAAGACCGTCGAGGTTCGCGTGGAGGACACGCGCATCCTCATTCCCGGGGGACAGAGCATCGGCCTTACGCTGTTTACCGACGGCGTCTTCATCGTCGACAGCGCTGAGGTCTATCTGCCGGACGGAACTACCGTGAATCCCGCGCGCGACGCCGGGCTCAATTCCGGGGACTTGATCAAGCGCGTCAATGGCGAAAGCATCGATTCCATGCAGGATCTCACGGACGTGGTGCGCAGCAGCAATGGCGGCGCGCTCTCCATTGAATACGTCCGCGACGGGGATACCCGCACGACGACCGTGGAACCCGCAACCGACGAAACCGGCCAGCGGCGCCTGGGCATCTGGGTGCGCGACTCCACCGCAGGCATTGGCACCTTGACCTATATCGATCCGCAGGAGAATGCCTTCGGTGCGCTTGGCCATGCGGTGACGGACTTGGACACGGGCAGCATCCTGCCCATTGACCACGGTCAGGTCTATTTGAGCGAGATCGTGGACGTGCAAAAGGGGACAAGAGGCCAGGCCGGGGAGCTGCACGGCGTGTTTACCGGCAATTTCGATGCGCTGGAGACGTTGTCCAAAAACACGGAATTCGGCGTCTACGGTACCGCCGGCGACGCAGATCCCAATCCGCTCTATCCCGAAGGACTCCCGGCAGCCGCGCAGTCCGAGGTCGAACTCGGCCCGGCCACAATCTTGACCACCATTGACGACCGAGGCGTGCAAGAATTTGACTGCGAAATCATTCGCCTGACGCCCCAGGCTTCCAAAGCCTCCCGGTCCATGGTCGTGGAGATCACAGACCCGGATCTGCTCAGCGTCACAGGCGGCATTGTGCAGGGCATGAGCGGAAGCCCCATCCTGCAAAACGGAAAGATCGTTGGCGCGGTCACGCACGTCTATGTCAATGATCCCACAAAGGGCTATGGTCTCTACATCGATTGGATGCTCGACACACAGTGATGGAGGAGGGGCGGCGGAGTTCCGCCGCCCCCTTTTCTCTTATGCACAAAAAAGAGTGCATGAGAGACACAATGTAAAATGCACTAAAAAAAGTGCATAATGTGCAGGAAGGAATCCGTAGCCGCGCGTCGAACCCTTTTTGAGAGGCGAGAGGGGGAGAGCGACATGCGGATTGCCATTCTCCGGCGCACGCGCGAGGACGCGGAGCGCGCAAGGGACCGCATCCACGCAACAGGCGCAGACCGCGTTGTCCGCATGGCGGCCAGCGGCACGGTCGACGAGGCAGGGCTTCGCAGCAGCGGAGCAGACCTCTTTGTGCTGGACGCGGTTCTGCCTGGGCAGGATGGTCTGGCTTTGGCGCGCGCGTTGGCGCCGTCGCCCTGCGTGCTGCTCCTGCCGTCCGCGGCGCCTCTTTCCCCGCCGGAGAACGTGCGCTTTGCCCGCGAGGAGGATCTCTGCGCGGCGCTGGATGCCATTCGGGGGTCGGCCCTGCCCGACCGGGACCGCAGCGCGCTGGGAGAGGAACTCCTGCGCCTGGGCTTTAAGCCGAACACGCTGGGCACGCGACAGCTCCGCCGCGCAATGGAACTCGCGCTTCGGGACGAAGGGGCGCTCGTCGACGTCCGGAGCCGAATCTATGCGCCCATCGCGCGGGAAATGGGCCGCACGCCGGAGAGCGTGGAGCGCAACATTCGCTATGCAATCGAGTGCGCCTGGGTTCGGGGCGATCTGCGCGCCCTACAATCCCGATTTGGCTATACGGTGGAGGCCGAGCGCGGCAAGCCCACAAACCGGGCGTTTCTTGCGCAGATTTGCGAGAACCTGCGCCTCCGACGCGAGGGCATGGGAGGAAAGCCTAGCGCATACCTTTCCTAGAGAGAGGGGAGGGGATGCGCCGTGTGGCAGGCAAAGGACGGAGTCCGCACCGTGGCAAAGCACGTGACGCAGTATGGAATTGGGTATGGCATCGCGGGCTTTCTCGCCATCGCCGCGGCGACCTGCGGCTTTTGTGCGGGAAGGGAGGGCACGGTGCTCTTTTCCGCCCCTTCGCTCTCGATCGGCGTGCTGCTCACGCTCCTGCGGGAGGGACTGGCGGTGCTGGCGCTGCTGCTCTTTGCGATGCACCCGTTTGGCTGCGCGCTTTGCGCGGCGCTCCTGGCAAGCCGTGCGTTTTCCGTGGGACTGACGTGGGGCGCATGGATCTCCGCGCAGGGTTGGGCGGGCGCGCTCCCCTTTGCGCTGCTCCTGCTGCCGCAGGGGTTGCTGTCGCTGGCGGCGTGGTGCGCGGGGTGCTGCGTCACGGCCTATGCCGCTTTGCGCGTCACGACCCTGCACAGGAACGCCACCCTCTGGCTGCTTGCGGCCGTTTGGGTCGCGCAGGCGCTCGCGTTGGCGCTTCGGTGCCTTGCATTGGCGAGCCTTTCGTGAGCGCATTTTTACTCTGCATCCGAAGGAGGACAGAAGAATGAAAGAAAAACGCGCCATCGTCGTCGTTTTGGACAGCCTGGGCGTCGGGGCGCTTCCCGATGCGGCACAGTTTGGCGACGAGGGCAGTCATACGCTTCTGCACATACTGGCCAGAATGCCGGACTTGGAGGTGCCCAACCTCCGGTCCCTTGGATTGTTCCACCTGCTGAATGCGCGGGACGCGGTTCTCCCGCAGGCGGGATGGGGCAAGATGGCCGAGCGCTCGCGCGGCAAGGATACGACCACCGGCCACTGGGAGTTGAGCGGCCTCGTGCTGGACAAGCCCTTTCCCACGTTTCCGCACGGATTTCCGCAGGAATTCCTGGACCGGTTTTCCCAGGCGGTCGGAAGGCCGATTCTGGGCAATTGCACGGCCTCGGGCACGGAGATCATCCAGCGCTTGGGAGACGAAGCCGTCCGCAAGGGCGCGCTGATCGTCTACACCTCTGCCGACAGCGTGTTCCAAATCGCCGCACATGAGGGCGTCGTGCCCCTGGAGGAACTCTATGAGATCTGCCGCACGGCGCGCAAGATGCTCGTCGGGGATTTGGCGGTCGGCCGCGTCATCGCACGCCCCTTTGTGGGGGAGAACGGGCACTACACGCGCACGGCGAACCGGCATGACTTTTCCCTGGAACCGACGGGCCCCACCATGCTGGACGCGATCCAGGCTGCGGGAAAGGACGTCCTGTCGGTCGGAAAGATCTACGACATCTTTGCCGGCCGGGGCATCACGGAATCCTTCTTCACCCACTCCAATGCCGAGGGCGAAGAACAGCTGCTGTCGCTGCTCGCGCGGGATTTTTCCGGACTGCTGTTTGTGAACCTGGTGGATTTTGACATGCTGTACGGCCATCGCCGCGACATCGAAGGGTATGGCCATGCCCTCGAGCACTTCGACAAGACGCTGGGATCGGCGCTGGCCCTTTTGCACAAGGGCGACCTGCTGGCCGTGACCGGCGACCACGGCTGCGATCCCTCGTTCCGCGGCACGGACCACACGCGGGAGTACGTCCCCCTCCTTCTGCACGGCGGGGCAACGGGGGACTTTGGCGTCCGCCAGAGCTTTGCCGATCTTTCCGCGACGGTCTGCCGACACCTGGGCATTCCCTGGTCGTCGGGAGAAGCCATCGAATAAAGCGGAGAAAGAGTGCCTGCATCGCGCATAAATCCCTCCTGTTCTGCTTACTATGGAGCAGACGGGAGGGATTTTGCATGAAAAAGCGATGGGTTGCCGCCGTTCTTGCGGCGATTCTGCTGCTCGTACCGGCTGCCGCACGCGCAGAGGGCGCGGCGGTCGGCCCCTTGGAAAGCGAACTGCCCATGGAGGCGGACGCCGTTTCGGTTCTTCTGCTAGACGCGCGCAGTGGGACGGTGATCCTGGAGAAGAATGCGGATGAGCAGCGCCCGGCCGCAAGCTTGACCAAGCTCATGACGATCCTGCTGACGCTGGAGGCGCTGGACGAGGGGAGGATCTCCCTGTCTGACGAAGTCACCGTGTCGGAAACCGCGGCAGGCATGGGCGGTTCCCAGGCGTTCCTGGATGCGGGAGGCGTATATCCCGTGGAGGATCTTCTCAAGTCCCTGATCGTGGCCTCGGCAAACGACTCCGCCGTGGCGCTTGCCGAGCTCCTCAGTGGCAGCGAGGAAGCCTTTGCCGCCCGCATGAACGAGCGCGCTGTAGAATTGGGCCTGACGGGCACGCACTACGTCAATGCCTCCGGCCTACCGGTGGAGGGACAGCACACCACGGCGCGCGACATTGCAACGCTCTCGCTCGCCGTGCTCACCCATCCGCAGTATTTTGCATATTCGACCATTTGGATGGACGAGATCGTGCACAAAAACGATCGTGTGACGGATTTGGTCAATACCAACCGCCTCATCCGGTTCTATGAAGGCGCCGATGGCGTCAAGACTGGATCGACGAACGAGGCGGGATACTGCATCAGCGCGACGGCAAAGCGCGGGGAGGAGCGCTTCCTTGCCGTTGTTCTGGGCTCCTCCACAAGCGCCAAGCGGTTTGCCCTTGCGCAGGAGCTACTCACGTATGCCTTTGATCACTACGAGACGGCGTCGCTGCTCTCGCAGGGCGATATCGTGGTGGAAGGGGTCGCCGTGGAAAACGCGGCCGCGCACACGGCAGACCTCGCGGCGAAGGAGGACCTCTCCGTGCTCGCGCGCAAAGGGGAGAGTGCCTCCCTGACCGTGGAGTGGAGCGCGCCGAGCGTGCTGCGCGCGCCGCTGTCCGCGGGCGAGATCGTCGGGGAAGCGGTGGCCATGCGGGAGGGAGAGGCGGTCGCACGCATACCCCTGGTCCTCGTGCAGGACCTTCCGGCCCGCAGCTTTCTTTCCTGCGTCGAGGAGGTTCTGCGGCTGTGGATGCCCGGCGCCGCGCAGTCCAGCATTTGACGGGAACGGAAAAATATGATACCGTAAAGGAGAAAAGAGCTTTGTTTTGCGAAAGAGGGGAAAGCGAATGTGCAAGGAAATCCACGAAAATGACCGGGTGGAGCGCCCGGACAAGGCGGAAAAGTTTGTGCCCGAATACCGCGGTCAGCTCCGAGATCACATGATCGAGATCCCGCGCTGCATCGCGCAGGCCAGCGGCATCCGCATCTTTGGCCGAAGAATCAAGTCCTTGGTCTTTACGACGGATGTGGCCATCATCCGCAACATCAATGCGGACGCGGTCATCGCGGTCTATCCGTTTACGCCGCAGCCCGCCATCACCCACGCGGTTTTGACGGCGGCGGAGATGCCCGTGTTCTCGGGCGTCGGCGGCGGCATCACAAGCGGCGCGCGCGTGATCAACCTGGCCATGGATGCCGAGGCCTTGGGCGCAACGGCCGTCGTGGTCAACGCGCCCACGAGCAATGAGTGCATTCGCCGCCTCAAAGAGGTCATCGATATTCCGGTTGTCGTCACCGTTGCGCGCATGGACACGGACGTGGAGGCGCGGCTCGCCGCCGGCGCGGACATCCTCAACGTTTCCGCCGCCGAAAACACCGCCGCGCTGGTCCGCCGCATTCGCAGCGAGTTTCCGCAGGCCGCCATCATCGCCACCGGCGGCTCCACACAGGAAACCATCTTGCGCACCATCGAGGCCGGCGCCAACGCCATTACCTACACGCCGCCCACTTCCGCGGCGCTCTTCCGCGAATTGATGGTCAAATACCGCGGGGATTGAGCCCAAATCCCCGCGGAAGCGACGGGAGAAAAATACTCCTAAAAAAATAATTTTTTTGTCGGCCGGGAAAGGGGCTTTTCAACATCGATAAAGTATGTTAAAATGGCGTTATCGAGTTCCTTGATTACGGAAGAAGGAGGACCCCATTCCATGAAAGACTATAGTTCTCAGAATATTCGCAACATCGCGATCGTCGGTCACGGCGGCGAGGGCAAGACGACCCTGACGGAAGCCTTGCTGTGGACCACCGGCGCGATTGACCGCATGGGCCGCGTGGAGGAGGGGACCACGGTCTCCGACTATGATCCGGAGGAAATCCGCCGCCAGTTCTCCATCAGCACCGCGGTTGCCCCCGTGGAATGGAAGGACACGAAGATCAACTTCATCGACATCCCCGGGTATTTCGACTTCATCGGGGAGATGATGGGTCCCCTGCGCATCGCGGACGCGGCGCTGATCGTCATCGGCGCGGTGACGGGTCTGAGCGTCGGCGCGGAGAAGGCCATGGCCTATACCAGCAAGCACTCCATCCCGCGCGCAATCTTCATCAACTCCATGGATCGCGATAACGCCAATTACGACAAGGTTATCGCCCAGCTCAAGGAAAAGTATCAGACCGCGATCTGCCCGGTCATGCTGCCCATCTACGAGGACGGCAAGTTTATCGGATTCTCGTCCCTGGTGACGGGCAAGTCTTACCGCTACCTGGACAAGTTCTCCAAGGAGATGGATACCACCCCCGAGATGCAGGAGAAGATCGACGAGGTTTGGGAGGAAGTCACCGAGGCGGCGGCGTCTGCGGACGACGAGCTGATGGAGAAGTACTTCGAGACCGGGGAGCTGACGGACGAGGAGAAGTTCCGCGGCCTGCGTAAGGGCATTGCGGCGGCAACCATCACGCCCGTGTTCTGCGGCGCGGCGCTGCCGGCGCTGGGCATCTCCAACCTTTTGAACTTCATCGTGACCCTGATGCCCTCTCCCGTGGAGAAGGCGTTCCCCAAGCGCGGCACCAACCCCAAGACCAACGAGCCGGCCGAGCGCATCTGCTCCGTGGACGAGCCCTTCTCCGCGCAGGTCTTTAAGACCCTGGCCGACCCCTTTGTCGGAAAGATTTCCCTCATCAAGGTCATTTCCGGCGTGCTGACGCCCAACACCCAGTTCGTCAACGCCAACAACGAGAAGATCGCCAAGGCCGGTTCCGTCTCCACCATGTGCGGCAAGAAGCTCACGCCCGTCTTTAAGCTCATCGCGGGCGACATCGGCGTGCTGACCAAGCTCGCCGTGACCAAGACGGGCGACACGCTTTGCGATCCCGTGCATCCCATCGTCTTCCCGTGGGTGACCTACCCCGAACCCTGCTACTCCATGGCCATCGTCGCCAAGAAGAAGGGCGAGGAAGACAAGATCATGCAGGGCCTGCAGCGCCTCGCCGAGGAAGATCCCTCCTTCCGCATCGAGAAGCCGGCCGAGACCTCGGAGACGATCCTCTCCGGCCAGGGCGAAATGCAGCTGGATGTCACCGTCAAGAAGCTCGCCTCCAAGTTTGGCGTGGAGTCGACCCTCGTCGATCCCAAGATCCCCTACCGCGAGACGATCCGCAAGTCGATCGACGCGGAGGGCCGCCACAAGAAGCAGACCGGCGGCCATGGCCAGTTCGGTCACGTCAAGATCCTGTTCGAGCCCCTCTATGACGACGACAAGGACTTCGAGTTCGTGGATAACGTCGTCGGCGGCGTCGTGCCGCGCGCCTTCATTCCCGCGGTGGAAAAGGGCCTGCGCGAGAACATCACCCGCGGCGTGCTCGCGGGCTATCCCATGGTGCATCTGCGCGCCACGCTCCACGACGGTTCCTACCATCCCGTCGACTCCTCGGAAATGGCGTTTAAGACGGCTGCGCGCTTGGCGCTCAAGAAGTGCGTCGATGCCGATCCCGTGCTTCTGGAACCCATCTACTCCCTGGACATCACGGTCCCGGACGAGTACATGGGCGATATCATTGGCGACATGAACCGCCGGCGCGGCCGCGTCCTGGGCATGAACCCCGTCGAGGATGGCCAGGAGGTCGTTGTGGAGGTTCCCCTGTCCGAAATCTTCAAGTATGCGACCGACCTGCGCGCCATGACGCAGGGCCGCGGCTCCTTCACCAAGAGCTTTGTCCGCTATGAAGAAGTTCCCGCCAACATCGCCCAGAAGATCATCGCCGCGGCAAACCTGCCCGACGACGACGAGTAAGCAGGGTCTTTGCAGAGAAAACGGCCCCCGGAGCGCATCCGGGGGCCGTTCTTTGTTGGTTCGCCCCCAAGGTGGACGGGCAACTTCGCGCATTCTTCCGCATACCTTGAAGAGGAGGGAGGGAAAGAAAAAATGGATTCCTTGCAGGATTGCACGCGCGCGTATCTCGAAGAATCCGGCTGCCGCTGCCGTCGGGAGAAGGAAGGCGGAAGCCTCTATACCTTCGCCGCCAAGGGCACGAACGGCGTCTACTCCGTGCTCGTCTTTGCTCGCGAGCCCTTTTTGATCTGCGTTGCCGGCCTTCGGCAAACCATCCCGGATGAGCGCCGTCTGGAGGCCGCCGAATACCTGCACCGCATCAATTACGGCCTGTTGTTGGGCAACTTTGAGATGGATTATGACGAGGGGGAAGTCCGATTCCGCACCTCGCTCATGGCGGAAGGCCCCGTCTCCCACGAGGTCCTGGATCGGTATATCCAAATGCCGGCGGCCATGCTGGACCGCTATGCCCCCGGACTTGCGGCCATCGTTTCCGACGGAGAGATCGCGCAGGAGGCCTTGCGCCGCGTGCAGAACGCGGTCTAGGACTTGGGGAGGGCGCGCCGGCGCGCAAGGTCCTCGCGCACCAGGTCATAGAGCACACTCATGACCGGGATGCCGACGAAGATGCCCGGAATGCCGAAGAATCCACCGCCCACAATGACCGCCAGCAGCACCCAAAGTCCCGATAGACCGATGGAGTCGCCCACCACGCGCGGATAGATGAGATTGCCCTCCACCTGCTGCAGAACGACCAGGAACACAAGAAAGATCAGCGCCGAAAGCGGATTGTCCATGAGTATGATGAAGGCGGAGACAATCGCGCCGATGTAGGCGCCAAAGATCGGGATCACCGCCGTGACCGCCACCAGCGTGCTCACCAGCGGCGCATATGGCAGGCTCAGGATCGTCATGCCGATAAAGCAGAGCATGCCCAGGATTATGGCCTCGGTGAGCTGCCCGCCCAGGAAGCGGCGGAACTTGTCGTTCAATCGCGCCGCCACCGGGAGAACGACGCGGGAAAGCCGCGGCGCATATGTGGTGAGCACGTTCTTGGCATGACGCACCAGCTTGTTCTTGGAGAGCAGCAGGTAGAAGGAGAGCATCAGCGCAAGAACGAAGTCCGTGATCATCGAGGCGGCGGACGAAGTTAGAGAGAACAGGTGCGGCGCCGCGTTGGAGAGCAGATCCTGCAGCGCGTCCATGGTCATGTATTTCTGATAGAGCTCCTGAATCTTTGCCTCCAGATCCAGCGCCGGAAGATAGGTCTGCGACCATTCGACCAGCTTGCGCTCGTAGGCCGGCAGGCTCTGAATGAGCTGGGTCACGCTCTGGCGCAGCTGCGGGTACAGGAGCCAGACGGCAAACACGATCACGGCGAGAAACGTGAGAAATGCCAGCAGCATCGACAGCGCACGGACCAATAGGTCCTTCTTTTTTCCCAAGCGGGCGCGCGCAAAGAGCTTGTGCAGCCAGCGCTCATACAGGCGCATGGGAAGGTTGACAAAGAACGCGATGACGATTGCCAGTAGAATCGGGCGGAACACCGCCATGGCGCCGGAAAGAAGCGCGCAGACGCGCGTCCATTCGAGCACGATGCCAAGGCAAAGCGCGGCAAAGGCGATCAGCACCAATGCGCGCCGAAACGCGGGGGAAGGTTTGTTCATGTCCAGAGAAACCTCCTTTTTTCCATCCGAATCCACTCCTAGTTTTTTCCGCGGTCCGGGCATTTATTCCGTTGGGCTATGCTGCAGGCGCACGTGCCGTTCATAGATCGCGGTGCAGACATCCACCATCTGGCGCATCTGGTAGAGGACGATGCTGCCATAGGGCGCGCCCAGAATTTGCTCAACCGCATAGCGGTAGAGCTCCAGGTTGGCAAGAATCTTCGCCGTGTCCGGCGGTGCGTCCGGGGAGAGCAGGAGCGACGCAATCGCATCGGAAAAGCTCGCGCCCAGCTGCAGGACAAGCGAGCCCGTCCCCTCGGGATAGGGCGTGAGAAAGACCCCCTCCGCAACGCCTCCCTGAACGATTTCATCGACAAGGGGCAGCATAAGGCGCATCGTCCGGCGCTTGAGTTTGTCGCGCATGACAAGGTTGTCCTCTCGATAGGCAACGCGGATGAGCAGCCCCATGAAGTCCGCGTTGCCGGGCTGCCACATGCCGTATTGATCAAAGAGGGCGTTGAACTTGTCCGGCCAACCGCCCGGACACTCGCGCACGGCCTTTTGCGCCGCTTCGTAGGACTCCAATGCCTTGCGGTCGCAAATAGCCTGTAAAAGCTCTTCCTTGCTGGCAAAATGGTGGTAAAATCCCCCCTTGGACAAGCCGAGGGTTGTGAGAATCTGCTGGATTGTGGTGCGCTCGTATCCCTGTGCGTAAAAGAGGGATTCCGCCGTGCGCAGGATCTCCTCGCGCCGCTTTTCGCCCTTTAACACCGTGCCACCCCATTTCCCCAATCTCCTTTCATTGTATCGGCTGCGCGGCTCCAAGTCAAGCCACCGGCAATCTTGCAGACCGACTTCACAAATTCGGAAAAGGATGGTATACTGTATTGCATAGGATAAAAAGAGGAGGGGAAGCGGTGCGCTCGCCCGCTCGGTCCTCTTTCCGTTTTGCACGAAAATCGGGTTTGGAGGAAACACCATGGACTTCATCTTTGGCTGGTTGGACGGCGTTTTGACGACCTTTCTGCCTCCCGACATCTTTAGCAGGCTGGATGTCTACTATGACGGGACCATTCTCTGCCTGGGCGCGGGCCTGCTCCTTGTGCTGGCCGCCCTCGCCCTCCTGATTGCTGCCGTGCGCAAGGGCAAAAAACATGCGCCCAGCGCCTAAGATCCCTATTCTGCTGGGGGGAGGGACCCGATGTCGATCTACCCAAGATGGTTCCGCGGCGTGCGCGCGGTTGTGCGCGTCTTTGCCAAGAAGATGGAGGTGCGCGGTGCGGAACACGTGCAGTCGCCCTGCGTGCTGGTCACGCGGCACCTGAACAACTACGGCCCCGTGGCGGTATACCTCTATTCTCCCGTGGAGTTCCACATCTGGTCGCTGCACATGTTCTTTGACGCGAAGCTCTGCTGCGATCATTTTGCGAACTACACGCTGCCCCAGCGCGCTCGGATGCCCAGGTTTCTCTCTCGCGCGTTGGCCTATGTGATGAGCCATCCCATCGCTTGGTTTTTTCGCACACAGATCCGCGCGGTGCCGGTCTATCGCGGGCTGAAGGCCGTGATGAAGACGTTCGCCCTCTCCGTCGACGAGCTCGAGAAGGGGGAAAACCTTCTCATCATGAGCGACGTCCACTACGACCAGGAGGGTAAGGATATCGGCGAAATCTACACCGGTTTTTTGCACCTGGGCAAGGTCTACTATAAGCGCACGGGCAAGCGCCTGTCCTTTGTGCCCATGAGCCTCAACCGACAGGAGGGATACCTGCGCTTCGGCACCCCGATTCTCTTTGATCCGGAGGTTCCGTTTGCACAGGAGAAGGAGCGCATCACAGCGGCGCTCCTGCAAGAGCTTTCGGACGATTACTGAGGCGGCGTCGGGTCGCCTTTTGGGCCGGGGTCCTGTGCCGCGGCCTTTTTTGCGCAGGCATACAGCCCGCAGGCTCGCCGGAGCAGGGCCGCGGCCTCGTCGATGGCGCCGTCCCGCTCGTATGGCAGGGCGCCGCGCAATTCCTCCAGCAGGAAGAGCGCCCGGCTGAGCGCATCGTCTGTGTCCGCAAAGAGCCCTTCATGCCACGCCTTGCTCATGCCTGTACCTCCTTTTGGATTCTCGCGACCGCCTGCAGCAGCGCGTCCACGTCGGCGCGCGTGCTTGCATAGCCAAGGCTTGCCCGTACCGCGCCGCGTTCTCCCGTGCCCATCGCCTCGTGCGCCAAGGGGGCGCAGTGCAGTCCCGCGCGCACGCAGATCCCCGCTTCGTCCAATGCGTCCGCGACGCGGCCGGAGGGCAGGTCCCCCACGTTGAAGCTCACCGTGCCCACCCGCGAAATCGCATCCAGCGGCCCGTAGACCGTGACGCGCGGGATGTCCATCAACCCGCAGAGCAGGCGCTCCGTCAGAAGGAGTTCCCGTCCGCGAATCTCGGGACGGTTTTCCAGGCAGTACCGGACGCCCTGGCCCAAACTCGCAATTCCCGGCGTGTTGAGCGTTCCGCTCTCGTAGCGTTCGGGACGCTCTTCCGGCTGCGTGAGCAGGTTGGAGGAGGTTCCCGTCCCCCCATATTTGAGCGGGCGCAGGGAGAGCCCGGGGCGGATGTAAAGCGCTCCCGTGCCCTGTGCGCCGAGCAGCGCCTTGTGTCCCGGCATGGCGCACAGGTCCACCCCCCATTCCTCGGGGTAGAGGGGCAGCACGCCTGCGGTCTGCGCGGCGTCGACCAAGAGAAGGCTGTGGTGCATGTGGCAGAGAACGGCGGCCTGCTCGATGGGGGCAATCGCGCCGGTCACGTTGTCCGCGTGGGGCAGAATCAGAAAGTCCACGTCCGCACCCATGCGGGCGAGCGGATCAACGGCAATGGTCAGGCGGATGCGCCCTTCTGTCGCCAACCGATGCAGAGGCCGCAGCACGGAGTTGTGCGCATAGGCGGAGGTCAAGACGTGCATTCCGTCCGTGCATGCGCCCTGTATGGCCAGGTTGAGCATGTCCGTGCAGTTGGAACCAAAGACGATGTCATCCGGATTCTGCACATGCAAAAAGGCCGCCAGCGCCTCGCGCGCGTCCAAGACGATGCGCGCTGCCGCCAGCGACATCCGGTGCCCGGAACGGCCTGGGTTTGCACCGAGGTAGCGCATCGTTTCCTCCACCGCGTGGAGCACGCGCTCCGGCTTGGGGAATGAGGTCGCCGCGTTGTCCAAATACACCATGTTTTTTCCCTCCCGCACCACTGGCAATTCCAAATCGTATTCTAAATGTATGGCAGGAAGTTCTGCTTTACGACGACCTTTGGGAGGGAAAGTTTCATGGAAAGCTACGGAATTGCCGCCTTCCGTTCCAGACAGGCGGTCCTTCGCTTTGAGGATATGCTGCGCCGTGCAGGCGTGCAGGCGCAGGTGGTCACAACGCCGCGGGCCGTGTCCCTGGGATGCGGCCTCTCGGTGCGGTTTCCCGTGCAGGATATGCCCGTTGCCGCACAGGCGTACCGCGCCAATCCCCTGCACAATCTCATCGGCTTTTACATTGCGAGAAACCAAGGCGGATCGCTGCAGGTCACCCCGGTTCCGCTTTGATTTCCGCTCTTTTACCGCGAGGAAGGAGAAGATCTTGTGACACAAACCAACGATGCGGCGAGGAAGGAGAAAATCCTTGCCGAGCTTCGGCGCCTGTATCCCGACGCCGGCCCGGAGCTGCACTTTACCAATCCCTTTGAGACGTTGGTTGCAACCATGCTTTCGGCACAGTGCACCGACAAGCGCGTCAACGTCGTGACCGAGAAGCTCTTTGCGCGCTACAAGTGCCCGGCGGACATCGCCGCCATCACCCCGGAGGAGCTGGAACCCCAGATCCGCGAATGTGGACTCTACCACAACAAGGCGCGGAACATTGTCGCCGCCTGCCGTATGATCTGCGAACAGTACGGCGGCCAGGTCCCCGGGGATTGGCAGGCGCTCAACGCGCTGCCGGGCGTTGGCCGCAAGACTGCAAACGTCGTGTATGCAAACGCCTTCCACGGCGATGCCATTGCCGTGGACACGCACGTGTTCCGCGTCTCCAACCGCCTGGGCCTTGCGCATGCAAAGGACGTGGGCAAGACCGAGGAGCAGCTCATGCAGGCCATCCCCAAGTCGGAATGGTCCAAGGCGCACCATTATCTCATTTTCCATGGGCGCAGGGTCTGTTCGGCCCGCGCACCCAAGTGCGAAACCTGTACGCTCCGCGATCTTTGCGAGTATTACGCCGCAAAGGGCGCGCAAGCAGAGAACAAAGAGGAGAGCGCAAAGTAAAATTTTGCGCATCTCCCCTCATTTTTGCGCATTGTGCATTGCAAATGCGCGCGCAATCCGATATGATGAAATGCATCGGGAAAGGGTTTGCGTGCGGGATATCCGCACAGGGGCATTTCCCGTAAATGTGCACGCGAGGAGAAAGAGAATGTCATCATTTGTCGATATTGTACGCATTAAGCTCAAGGCCGGGGACGGCGGGGACGGCAAGGTCAGCTTCCACCGCGAAAAGTTCGTCCAGGCCGGCGGGCCGGACGGCGGCGACGGCGGCCGCGGCGGGGACATCGTCTTTGTGGCCGATCCCGGCATGCACACGCTGCTGGACTTCCGCTACAACCGCAAGTTCTTTGCCGAAGCCGGCGCGCCGGGCGGAGCAGGACGCGCCAGCGGAAAGAGCGGCGCGGACCTCGTCATCAAGGTTCCGCCGGGAACCATCGTCCGCGACCTGTCCAATGACAAGGTCTTGGCCGATGTGCGCGAGCCCAACGTCCCCCGCGCCGTACTGCATGGCGGTCGCGGCGGCTGGGGAAACAGCCACTTTGCCAATTCCATTCGCCAGGCGCCATCCTTTGCAAAGCCTGGAGTTCGCACCAAGGTCTTTGACGTGCAGCTGGAGCTCAAGACCATCGCGGACGTGGGCCTCGTGGGCTTCCCGAACGTGGGAAAATCCACGATCCTTTCTGTCCTCACGGCGGCCAAGCCCAAGATCGCCAACTACCACTTCACGACGTTGCTTCCGAACCTGGGCGTTGTAAAGGCCCGCACCGACGGCTTTGTCCTTGCGGACATTCCCGGCCTGATCGAGGGCGCCAGCGAGGGCGCCGGCCTTGGATACGAGTTCCTGCGACACGTGGAGCGCACGCGCCTGCTCTTGCACGTGCTGGACATCTCCGGCAGCGAGGGCCGCGATCCGCTGGAGGACCGGGAGATCATCAATCGCGAGCTCTCGCGCTACAAGGAACTGGACAAGAAGCCGCAGATCCTCGTCTGCAACAAGATGGACCTGCCGGGCGCAGAGGAGAACCTTGCGCGCCTAAAGGAGGCGGTCCAAGGCACGGATACGCAGATCTTTGCCGTCTCCGCCGCGACCGCACAGGGCTTTGCCCCGCTGGTGGACGCCTGTGTGCGGGCGCTGAGCCAGATTCCCCCCGTGGAGTCCTTTGAAGAAGAGAGCGCGGCAGACGAGTTTGCCGCGGGCCTCGGTTCCTCCTTTACCGTGCGCCGGGAGAACGAGGACTATGTCGTCGAAGGCCCGGCTGTGGACGCGCTGCTTCTGCGCGTGCACCTGGACGACGCCGAGAGCATGGCGTACTTTGAGCGGACGCTTCGCCGCATGGGCATCATCGACGCGCTTCGCGCAAAGGGCGCGAGCGACGGCGACACGGTTCGCTTGGGCGAGATTGAATTCGAGTTCATCAACTAACAAAGGAGGGCTTTTTCATGCCCCTTACGTCGAAACAGCGCGCGCAGCTGCGCGCCCTTTCCAATGGCTTTGATCCCGTCGTCTACATCGGCAAGGACGGCATCACGCCAAACCTCTCCAAGCAGGCCTGGGATGCGCTGGAGGCCCGCGAACTCATCAAGGTGCAGGTGCTCAAAAACGCCCCCTACGAGGCGCGCGAGGCCTGTGGGCTTCTGTGCGAGGCGGTCCATGCGGACCCTGTCCTGTGCGTGGGAAACCGCTTTGTGATTTACCGCCCGGCGCGCAAGGACCCGAAGATTCTCTTGGTGTAGTCCCGAAGAACGCAGGCGGGGTGCGTTTCGCACGCGCTTAAAATAGCTCGCGCCCGCGGGACTCCTCCGGCTGCCCTCGCCCCGCTAGGGCAAAAAAGAGGAGAAGGAGCGCGGCAAATACGCAGCTTTGTAGATCCAGCAGGATGTACACCGTCAGAAAAAGCGCCGCCAAAAGAAGGCAGCGTGGCGCGCGCTCCTTGCCCGGCAGCCGCGCCAACACGGCGGCCGGGCCTTTTTTTGCGCGATGCGGCTGGGGGACGTCTGCCGCGCCCGAGGGGACGGGCAGGGGAAGCTCTCCGGCGTCCAGCAGGCGCAGCGGCGGCTGCAGACCTTCCGCATAGGCCTTTGCGGCTTCCGTTGCCCCGCCCGCGCACAGCAGGACCCCGAACGCCGTCCCCCGCGCGCAGTGAAACTCGTGTACTTCCCGCACGTCAGCCGGCTGCGGGCTTTGAAACAGCCCTGCGGCAATGCGCCGTCCCTGTGCATCGGAAAAGAGGGGGAGCGTACCTTGCTTTCCGGCAGGCGCGAGGTGATAGGCTGACCGCAAGGCCTCCGTCGCCTGGTAGAGCGCGGTCTTTTCCGGAAGCATGGTCAGCCGGTAGAGCGCTGCGCGCCGCAGCGTCGCGCGCTCTTGCGCCGCCTGGCGCCGTCGGGTTGTCCGGCGGCGATAGAGGTACAGCGCGTATGCGCTCAAAGCCGTGAGCAGCGTCGCCATTGCGGCGGCCGGCCAAAGCGCCCGCAGGCGCGTGACAAACCAGAGAAAGGAAAGGCCCCAAAGCAGCGCCGCGCCCAGCGTGCGGTCGAGCGCGCGGGCCGCCTTTGTGCGTGCCTGCATGGTTTCCGACATCTCCCTTCGTCCGCCCGGCTTGTTGGAGTCCGGCTGGAAAATCAATTTACTTTTTCCCCAAAATCGGTTATACTATGTACGGAATATAGGAGTGTGCGCAAAGATGAGCAGCAAAACACGCGTGGGCCTGATGGGCGGCAGCTTTGATCCGATTCACGTTGGGCACATCGCCATCGCAAACGAGGCTCGGGACGCGTTGCAGCTTGCGCGCGTGCTCTTTCTTCCGTCGGGAAAGCCCCCCCACAAGGCCCACTTGGGCGCCGCGCCCCTGCAGCGCCTGGAGATGACGCGCCTTGCGGTTCAGGACCTCCCATGGGCGCAGGCCAGCGATGTGGAGGTGTGCCGGGAAGGCACGATCTACACCGTGGATACGCTCCAAATCCTCTCCGCACAGCATCCTGAAGCCGAGTTTTACTACATCATCGGCGCGGATACGCTCTTGGATCTTCCCAACTGGCGCAATACGCAGAAGGTGTGCACGCTGTGCCGCTTCATCTGCTTGCACAGGCCGGGCATCGCGGACGAGGCCGTTTCGCAGGCGATGCGGGATCTGCGCGCGCAATACGGCGCGCAGGTGTACTTGGTTCCCGCCTCGGGACCGGACGTCTCTTCCACGGAAATCCGTCGGCGCGTTTCCGCCGGCCGATCCACCGAGGGCCTGCTTCCGCAAGCGGTGCGGGCCTACATCGACAGGGAGAACTTATACCGTTTATGAAGCGTTTGGATGAAAATCTGCGCAAAAAATACATTCGCTATCTGGAGGACCACGTCTCGAAAAAGCGCTTGAAGCACAGCCTTGGCGTTGCGGAGACGGCCGTGAAACTCGCGGAACAATACGGGGCGGACCCTGTGCGGGCGGAGGCGGCCGGACTTTTGCACGATTGTTCCAAGGGATTGCGCCCGGAGGAGATGGTCGCTACGGCCCGTGCCTTTGGCATGGAGCCGGACCCCTACCAGCTCGAAAACCCCGAGCTTTTGCACCCCTATGTCAGCGCCATGCTCGCAGCGCGCGATCTCGGCGTGACGGATGGGGCGGTGCTTTGCGCCATTCGGCGGCACATGTGCGGCGCGCCGGACATGTCCGTGTTGGACGCCGCGGTCAACCTGGCTGATTACATCGAGCCCACGCGCAGCTATCCAGGCGTGGAGGAACTTCGTACCCTTGCGGAAGGATCTCTCTTTGACACTCTCTGCGAAGCGCTAGGCAGAACCATGATCCTGACCATCCGCCAAGGCAGCGTGTTGCATCCGGACACGCTTTTGACCTGGAACGCGCTGATCCTGCGTTCCAAAGCCGAAAAGGAGAAGAAAAATGACTGAAAATATCAAAGAAATTGCCCTGCGGGCTTGCGATATTCTGGACGACAAGATGGGCACGGACATCGTGTGCCTGGACATCACGAACATGACCATCATCGCGGACTATTTCGTCATCGCATCCGGACGGAACCCCAACCACGTCAAATCCCTCTACGACGAACTGGAGATCAAGATGGAGGAGATGGGCTTCCCGCTCGTCCGCTCGGAAGGCTATAACGAAGGCCGCTGGATTGTCATGGACTTCGCCGTCATCATCGTGCACCTCTTCTACGAGCCGGAGCGCGAGTTCTATCACCTGGAGCGCCTCTGGGACGACGGCAAGAACCGCATTCCCTACGAAAAGAAGGCGTAACTTTTTCCCCTTGGACGCTGCAAGAACGGTTCCGAGGACAGCTGTGTCCTGGGGTTTGATTGGTGTACGCATTTTTGCTCCTTTTTTTCGCAAAAAAAGAGGGGCTTGCATTTTCTGTTGAATTCGGGTATACTGTTTGGGTCGACATTTTGCGTTTGCAATTTGCCGTACTAGGTCGCAAGACGGAATTCCCAAGTGCGCGGGTCCCGTGCAACGTCGCACCGTGAACCGTGTCAGGTTCGGAAGAAAGCAGCACTAAGCGGACCGCGGGGTGTGCCGCGGGGAAGCCTGCGCGCCTTGGGTGTACGGCATTCCAGTTTTCGCAAAGGGGCTTGTCCGGGTTCGCCCGGGCGGCCCCTTTGCTTATTGTTGCAAGGGGAGGCATGCCGGTGAACATCCAGATCTTTATGGGGAAAAAGAACTTTGACTGCCAGAAGGCAGAGCGCTGGTTTAAGGAGCGCGGAATTCGCTATCAAGCGGTGGACTTGCTCAAAAAGGGCATCAGCCCGCGCGAGCTCGACTCCGTGGTTGAACAGGTGGGCCTTGTGAGCATCATCGATACGCAAAGCAAAAAATATGCAGAATCTGCGTTGCGCTTCATGAGCGATCCCAAGATGATCCGCGCGCAGCTCCAGGAGCACCCCGAGCTTCTGCGCACGCCGATTGTGCGGAATGGACGAAAGGCCACGGTCGGATACTGCCCGGAAATCTGGGCGGAGTGGGAGTAAACATTCCCCCTTAAAAATCAATAGAATTTGTTACCGCAAAATGCGTATGCCCTTCTATCCTTACGAAACTGTAAGGAAAGGGTAAGGAGAATCCATGGAACCCCCGCGCCCTTTCTGCCAAACTAAGGGCAAAGGAGGGACACCATGAAACGAGATCTCATTCTACTTTTGCTCGTGCTGGCCGTCGCCCTGCATGTGCTCACGGGCTGCTCCAAGGACGGCCTGATCTCCGGATACGAGGAGGGCCTTGCCTGGGTGGGAGATCTTCCGCTCCGTGAGGAGGCTCGGCTCTGCGGGGAGCGCACATTTGGTTCAGATCACTATACAGGCGAATACCGCGCAGAATACGCCTCGGAGACGGGAACGGAATTCCTGTTTGGCGGGACGAGCCTGGATGCGCATACCGGGCTCTCGTTGCGCTGCGAGATGGAAGAGGGGCAAGGGTCGGCGCGCCTCTGCCTGCAATCCCCGGAGGGCGAGACGCAGGTGCTGTGCGAAGCGGGAGAGTCCTGCGAGAGAACGCTGGACCTTCCTGCCGGAAGCAATTATCTCTACGTCGAGCTGACCGATTACACCGGCACGGTTTCTCTAACCGTGGAATGAAGAGGCGCTGTGGATCGGCAGGCACATGCGCAAAAAAACCGGAAGGAAACGAGTTCCTTCCGGTTTTTTGAAAAGTAAGGCTTACAGGTGCAGGTGCTCCCCGTTGCGGCGCCAGAGCAGGGAGGGATCGATGTGGCGAATGTCGGGCGAAGCGGTGCGCGCCATGGCGCCGGCCAGCTCCGCGGTGACCGCCTCGATGACCTCGCAAGCGCCCTGCGGTCCCTTTTCCTGAATGGGGCCCATGACGGGACGGCCCACGGAAACGGCCGTGGCGCCAAGCGCCAAGCACTTGAAGGCGTCCGTTCCGTTCATCACGCCGCAGTCCACAAAGATCGGAATGCGGCCGCCGATGACGCGGGCGATCTCCGGCAGCACCATCAGCGGGGGAACGGCCGTGGGAAGAATGCCGTGGTGATGCGAGACCACAATGCCCTGCACGCCGGCGTCCAGGCACTTGCGCGCGTCTACCGCGCTGAGCACGCCCTTGATGATGAAGGGCAGCTTGGTGCGCTTGACATAGCCCTCAATGTCCTTCTGGGTGCGCGGGCGCATGGGCAGGCCCAGAACCACGTCTGGCTTGCCGTTCCCGCCGAAGGAGTGGTCCAGATCCATGCCGACCGCGAGCGCGCCCAGCTCCTCTGCCTGGTCGATGCGGCGCAGGACCATATCCTCGTCCGCATAGGGCTTGATGATCTTGATGGAGCGGCGGTTCTTGGCGCAGATGGCCGCAAACTGGCTCTCTTCGCCCATGCCGGCCCAGTTGACCGCGCCGGCAAGGCGCGCGCCCTCGGCCATTTCCACCATGCCGTCGCCCTGGCCGCCCAGTCCCTTGATGTGGGAGAGCGCCGCCATCATGATGGGGGTACGGAAGGTCTCTCCGTACAGGGTGAGGGTCGTATCCGGAGTGACGGCATCCATGTGCCGCATCTCAATGAGAATTTCGTCAAAGTACGCGCGCGTAATCGCGTTTGCGTCCATGGCCTTTTCGCGTATTTCCATTTTTTTTCCTTCCTTTCTGCAAACTCGGTCTTTTCTGGGTCATTATACCACGCGCCTGCGCAAGCCGCAAGTTCCGCAAAGGCGCAAAGTTTTCGGCAGGCATAACGCGCACGCGCTTGCATTGCGAGGGGAAATGTGCTAACATGGGCAGGAAAAATGCGGATTTTCGCAAGGATGCAAAGGATGGCGACAGAAAGCATGAAGATTTCCACCGTAAAGGGTACCAACGACTACCTGCCGGAGCAGGTTGCCCTGCGGGATTACCTGCAGAGCGTGATCCTGACGACCTACGAGGACGCGGGCTTTTCGCGCATCTCCACCCCGGCGATCGAGGACATCGAAAACCTGGACAAGAGCGATGGCGGCGAAAATCTCAATCTGATCTTCAAAATCCTCAAGCGCGGGGAGAAGCTCGAGAGCGCGCTGCGCTCCGGCAACGAGAAGGACCTTGCGGACATGGGGCTGCGATACGACCTGACGCTTCCCCTGAGCCGGTACTATGCCAACAACCGCAGCCATTTGTCCCTTCCTGCCAAGTGCATCCAGATGGATAAGGTCTACCGCGCGGAGCGCCCGCAAAAGGGCCGCCTGCGCGAATTTGTGCAGTGCGATATCGACATCATCGGCTCTTCCTCCATCCTGTGCGAGATCGAGTTGATCGGGACGACGGCAAAGGCGCTCTTGGCCATCGGCATGAAGGACTTCACCGTCAAGGTCAACGACCGCCGCATCCTCCGCGCTATGCTGGAAAAGATGGGCTTTGCGCCAGAAGATTTGGATGGTGTGTGCATCGTCTTTGACAAGCTGGACAAGGTGGGCGTGGACGGTGTGCGCGCGGAGCTGCTGGAAAAGGGATATTCGGCCGAGGCCGTGGAGAACCTGTGCGCGGCTTTGTCCGCCGGAGAGATGTCTCTGGAAAAGGTTGCCGCCCTCCTGCCGGAGAATCCGGCCGTGCAGAGCGTTTCTTCCATCCTGACGGCGGCGCAGGCGCTTGCGGACGGCCGCTATGGCGTGCGGTTTGATCTTTCCCTCGTGCGCGGCCAGGGCTACTACACCGGCACGGTCTTTGAGGTGGAGAGCAACGAATTCCACGGGGCCATCGCCGGCGGCGGAAGATATGACAACCTCATCGGAAAGTTTACGGGCGAAACCGTCCCTGCGGTGGGCTTTTCCATCGGCTTTGAGCGGATCTTCGGCATCCTGTCGGATGCGGGCTTTGCCGCGCCCAAGCGCAAGGAGCGCATTGCCCTGTTCTGTGAGGAAAAGGACGCGACGCAGGCCGCGGCCCTTGCAGAGAGCCTGCGCGCCTCGTATGCCGTCTCGGTCCTGGAGCGGCCCAAGAAGCTGGGCAAGGCCCTGCAGCGCCTGCAGGACGGCGGCTATGCGGGCTACCTGGTCTTTGGCGAGGGGACGGAGGTCAAGCGCTTCTGACCGCCGCACGCTTGCGGAAAACGCCCGTCTTTGCTATACTTACGGAATGGGATCAACGCGAATTTTCGAATAAGGAGAGGTTTCATGGCACAATCCCTCGTCGTCTCCCCGGAGGAGATGGAAAAGCAGCGGCAGTGTGCGGCGCGCGTGCGGGAAGGCTTTCCCGGCAGACGATACAAGCTCGTCACGTACGGCTGCCAGATGAACGCGCACGACTCGGAGAATCTCGCCGGCATGCTGGAGGACATGGGCTTCCTCCCCACGGAGGACGACGAACAGGCCGACCTCATCCTCTTTAACACCTGTTGCATCCGCGACAACGCGGAGCGCAGGCTTCTGGGCAACGTCAGTGCGCTTTCGCAGCGCAAGCGGGAGAAGCCGGACCTGCTCGTTGGCGTCTGCGGCTGCATGATGCAGCAGGCGGGCGGCGAAAAGCGCTTGCTGGATCTCTGCCCGTTTGTGGATCTGATCTTTGGAACGCACAACCTCTACCGCCTGCCGGAGCTCCTGCTCCGGGCGCTCTGCGGCGAGAAAGTCCGGGAGACGGACGGGGACGAGCGCGGGCGCATTCCGGAGGGGCTTCCCGTGCACCGCTCCAGCCGCATCCAGGGCGCGCTGACGATTATGTACGGGTGCAACAATTTCTGCACTTACTGCGTTGTGCCCTATGTTCGGGGGCGCGAGCGCTCCCGCCGCGTGGAGGACATCGTCCGGGAGGCGGAAAGCATGGCGGCCGAGGGCATCCAGGAGATTCTCCTGCTGGGGCAGAACGTCAACTCCTACGCGGGCGGAGCCACCTTCCCGGAGCTCCTGCACGCGCTGGACGGCGTGGTGCCGCGCATTCGGTTCATGACGTCCCATCCCAAGGACTTGTCCGATGCGCTCATTGCGGAAATGGCGCGTTCGCACTCGGTCTGCCCGCAGTTCCATCTGCCCGTGCAGTCCGGCAACGACAAAGTCCTTCGCGAGATGAACCGCGTTTACACGCGGGCCCACTACCTGGAGCGCGTGCGCGCCCTGCGCGCGGCGATTCCGGAAGTGGGCCTTACGACCGACGTCATCGCGGGTTTCCCCGGCGAGACGGAGGAGGAATTTGCCGACACGCTCTCCCTCGTCGAGGAAGTGCAGTACGATTCGGCCTTTACCTTCATCTATTCCCCCAGAGCCGGCACGCGTGCCGCCGCGCGAGAGGACCAGATCCCGGAAGAAGTGCAGCATGCGCGCCTGGATCGCCTCATCCGCGTGCAGGAGCGCGCAACCGCCGCGCGCCTTGCGCAGCAGGTCGGCTCCGTACAGGAGGTTTTGGTGGAGGGACCTGCGCGCCGGCGGGAGGGATTCCTCGCGGGCCGAACGGGTCGCGGGATGACGGTGAATTTTCCGGGCGATGTGGCACAGACGGGGCGGATCGTTCCGGTGAAAATCCTCGGCACGGGCGTCAACACGCTCCGCGGCGAGATGGTGAAAGCAAACTCTTAAGAACATAAGGAAGGATACGAGGTGGATATACCATGAATTTGGAACTGTTTCAGAAGTCCCGGGAGCTGGGCGAGCTCCTGATTAACACGGATGAGTACCGCAAGGTCCAGGAGGCGGAGGCCGCTTTCCAGGACGATGAGTTGGCGCAGGCCAAGGTCGCGGAGTTCAATGCCCTCCAGCAGGAGGTTCAGACGCTCATGCAGACGCCGGACCCGGATCAGGCCCGCATCGCGGAGCAGTCCAATGCGCTGCGCAACATGCAGGCGGAGCTGGTGGAAATGCCTTCCATCCATGCGATGAACGAGGCGCAGACGGAGTTCTCGAAGCTGCTGAACCAGGTTAACCAGGTGCTTCGCTTCATCATCACCGGCCAGGTGGACGAGGGCGGCTGCGGCGGCTCCTGCGAGAGCTGTGGCGGCTCCTGTGGCGGTTCCTGCGGCGCAACTCCGGAGGAGTAACGGCAGACCCCAACAAGCACCCACGCGCACCGTGCACCCAGCCTGGGGCGCGGTGCGCATTTGACTTTGTGCGGGAGGAAATCCATGGCCCTTTCTCCAATGATGCAGCATTACCTGGCGACAAAGGAGCAGTATAAGGACTGCATCCTCATGTACCGCCTGGGCGACTTTTACGAGATGTTCTTCGACGACGCGGTGACGGTCTCCAAGGCCCTGGAGCTCACGCTCACAGGCCGGGACTGCGGGTTGGAAGAGCGCGCACCCATGTGCGGCGTGCCCTACCACGCGGTGGATACCTACATCGCAAAGCTCGTGGAAAAGGGGTTTCGAGTGGCCATCTGTGAACAGATGGAGGACCCAGCCCTGGCAAAGGGCTTGGTCGAGCGTGCGGTGACGCGCGTCATCACCCCGGGCACGGTGACAGAGACAAACATGCTGGAGGAAAAGAAGAACAATTACCTCCTTGCACTCTGCCTGGATGCGGGAAAGAAAAAGGCGGGCCTCGCCTACGCGGACGTATCCACGGGCGAAATGTACGTCTTGGAGCTTCCCGTTGCCCAGCTGTCGGAGGAGCTGACGCGCATTGCCCCCACAGAGGTTCTCGTGCGCGCGGAGGATCGGGCGAGCTTGGATCAAGCGGCTTCTTCCCTGTGCGCAACGCTGCGCCCCGAGACGGATTTTGACAAGAAAGGGGCCGCCGTGCTCCTGAAAAAGCACATGCGCAAAAGCTTGACGCAGCTTGGACTCTCCCGCATGGAAAACGCGGTCTGCGCAGCGGGCGCGCTGCTGCAATACTTGGAGGAGACGCAGAAAAACGCCCTTGCGCACCTCAACGACGTGCATCTGTACAACCGCGGAGAGCACTTGCTCCTCGATGCCACGGCCCGCAGCAACCTGGAGTTGACGGAGACCATGCGCGGCCGGGGCAAGCGCGGCACGCTGCTTTGGCTCCTGGACCGCACGCAGACCTCGATGGGGGGACGACTCCTTCGCGCCTGGATCGAGGAACCGTTGACGCAGAAGGAGCAGATCGAGCGGCGCCTGGATGCGGTGGAGGAGATGATGCGCGCATTCCTCACCACACAGGATCTCATCCACGACTTGGCGCCGATCTACGACATCGAGCGCCTCGTCACCAAACTCTCTTATGGCAGCTTCAACGCGCGCGACGCGCAATCCCTTTGCCAGTCCCTGCAAATGCTTCCCAAGATCCGGAATCTGCTGAAAACCTATACCTGCCAGGCGATCGCCGAGATTCGGGAGCGCATGGACCCCATGCAGGACGTCTGCGGATTGCTCCAGCGGGCCATAGCTGAGGACCCGCCACTCCCGATCCGCGAGGGCGGCATCATCCGGAAGGGCTATAATCAGGAGCTGGACACGCTGCGATCCGCCGCGGAAAACGGGCGGACCTGGCTTTCCCAGATTGAGAGCACCGAGCGCGAGACGACGGGAATCAAAAGCCTCAAGGTCGGTTTCAACAAGGTCTTTGGCTATTACATCGAAGTGCCCAGATCCCAGACCGGCCTGGTGCCCCTGCGCTATGAGCGCAAGCAGACGCTGGCCAACTGTGAGCGGTTCACGACCAAGGAGCTCAAGCGCATTGAGGAGACGGTCTTGGGCGCGCAGGAAAAGGGCGTCAACCTGGAGTACCAGCTCTTTTGCGAGGTCCGCGACCGCTTGAGCGAGCAGATTGTCCGCTTTCAGGAGACGGCCGCGGCCATCAAGGAACTTGACGCGCTGCAATCCTTGGCCACGGTGGCAAATGAGCGCGGCTATTGCCGGCCCGAGATGCACGAGGGATTTGCGCTTTCGATTCGAGAGGGCCGCCATCCCGTCGTGGAGGCAACCAGCAAGGATCTCTTCGTCCCCAACGACACGGAGCTGGACGAGGACGGCCGCATGATGATCATCACGGGGCCGAACATGGCGGGAAAATCGACCTATATGCGCCAAGTGGCCCTCATCGTCCTCATGGCGCACATGGGCAGCTTTGTGCCGGCCGCCGAGGCGAAGATCCCGCTGTGCGACCGGATTTTTACGCGCGTGGGCGCCTCGGACGACTTGGCGGCCGGGCAATCCACCTTCATGGTGGAGATGAGCGAGATGGCCTCGATCCTTCGCTTTGCCACGCAAAAGAGCCTGTTGATTCTGGACGAAATCGGGCGAGGCACCTCGACGTTCGACGGCCTCTCCATTGCCTGGGCGACGGCGGAGTACATCCTCAAGGAAAAGCGCCTTGGCTGCAAGACGTTGTTTGCCACGCATTACCATGAGCTTTCGGAGCTGGAGGGCCGCCTGGCCGGCGTGGTGAACTATCAGGTCACGGTGCGGGAGCACGGCGACGAAATTCTCTTCCTGCGCAAGATCCAGCGCGGCGGCGCGGATTCCTCGTTTGGCGTGCAAGTGGCGGCCATGGCGGGTCTGCCGCAGCCGCTGATCTCCCGCGCCAGGGAGATCATGGCCAAGCTCGAGGTCAACAACGTCAACGGAGAGACCATCGGCAAGAACATCCTCGGCGGGGAAAAGGCGGACAAGCAGATCTCCCTCATGGAATACGGCGCCGTGGATTTCGCGCAGGAAGTGGCCAATCTGGACATGGATTCCCTCTCTCCACGCGAGGCGCTGAACCTGCTGTACGTCTTGCGCGAGAAGGCGCGAAAGATTTAGAAAGGAGGGAGAGGCAGTGGCAAAGATTCAGGTGCTGGACGTGCAGACCGCCAACCAAATTGCCGCAGGGGAAGTGGTGGAGCGGCCGGCCTCCGTTGCCAAGGAGCTGCTTGAAAATGCATTGGATGCCGGCGCAACGGCGGTGACGCTGGAGATCCGCGACGGCGGCATCTCCTACCTGCGCGTCACAGACAATGGCTCCGGCATCGCGCCGGAGGATTGCCGCCTGGCTTTTGAGCGGCACGCCACCTCCAAAATTCGCTCGGGAGAGGATCTCACGCGCATTGGAACGCTGGGTTTCCGCGGCGAGGCGCTGCCCTCCATCGCGTCGGTCGCGCGCGTGGAGTTGACGACCCGCACCGAGGGCGCGGCAGCGGGCGTGCGCCTGCAGGTGGAAGCCGGGCGCTTCCTCGACGTGCGGGAAGCGGGATGCCCCAAGGGGACGACCTTCGTCGTCCGCGACCTCTTCTTTAACACGCCGGCGCGCCGCAAGTTCCTCAAGCGCCCCGCCACGGAGGCGGGCTACGTTTCCGACGTGGCGATGGAGCTGGCCCTTTCCCGTCCGGAAATCGCCGTGCGCTTTGTCAGCAATGGCAAGGTGGTCTTTCAGACCGTTGGAAACGGGGACCTGCGCGCTGCGATCTACGTCCTGCACGGCCGCGAGGTTGCGGCCGAGG
>JBMNOF010000113.1:0-6114 GCA_050942925.1 Candidatus Spyradocola sp. | reverse complement strand
ATTGCGGAACTGCGCTCCCAGTGCGAGGACGTCCGCACCTTGATTTCCATGTGCGACGAGGAGCAGGACGAGAGCATCGTGCCCGAAATTGAAGAGGAGATTCAGCACCTTACGGACCGCATCGGTTCGCTCTACCTCTCCACGCTTCTGCGGGGAGAATACGACGCCAACGACTGCATCCTGTCCCTGCACGCCGGCGCAGGCGGCACCGAGGCGCAGGATTGGACGCAGATGCTCTACCGCATGTACACGCGCTATGCCGAGCGCCACGGCTACCAGGTGCGCGAGCTCGATTTCCTAGAGGGAGACGAGGCGGGCATCAAGTCCGTCACCTTTGAGGTCAAGGGCGAAAACGCCTACGGTTACCTCAAGGCCGAGCGCGGCGTGCACCGCCTGGTGCGCATCTCGCCCTTTGACAGCGCAGCCCGCCGGCACACCTCCTTTGCCTCGCTCGACGTCATGCCCGTCCTCCCGGACGACGGCGGCATCGTCATCAAGCCCGAGGACCTGCGTATCGATACCTACCGCTCCGGCGGCGCGGGCGGCCAGCACGTCAACCGCACGGACTCCGCCGTTCGCATCACGCACATCCCCACCGGCATCGTCGTCCAGTGCCAGAACGAGCGCAGCCAGATCCAGAACCGCGAGCAGGCCATGGCCGTGCTTCGCTCCCGCTTGGTGGAACTGCGCGAGCGCGAAAACCAGGAAAAGATGAGTGAGATCAAGGGTGAGCTCAAGAAGATCGAATGGGGCAGCCAGATCCGCTCCTACGTCTTCCAGCCCTATACCATGGTCAAGGATCACCGCACAGGCTACGAGGTTGGCGACATCGACAGCGTCATGGACGGCGATCTGGACGGCTTCATCACCGCCTACCTGCAGATGCTCTAATACCGGCTCTGCGCGATTTGACGAGGAGGCGCAAACCCTATGCGAAAGACCTTTGCCGCCGTGCTCTCCGCCCTTGCGGCGTGGCTGCTGCTGCTTTCCATGGCGCTGCTGGGCGTCTTCATCTGCACCACATCCCGAAGCTTCTACGCGTACGAATACGAAAAATACGGCCAGGCGGAAACCATCGGCATCAGCGACGAGGGCCTGATGCGCGTGACAAACGCCCTGCTCGACTACCTGTGGGGCACGCGCGATACGCTGGACATGCAGGCGGAAATCGGCGGACAGCTGCGCGAGGTCTTCACCCAGCGCGAAAAGGACCACATGGTCGATGTCCGCAACCTGGTGATGCTCGCGCGCACGGTCATGGTGGCGGCCTTCGTCGCGGGCGCATCGCTCTTTGTGCTGGCCTATTTTCTCGGGAAGAAGCAAAAGGGCGGCGTGCGCGCGGCCGGCATCGGCTACCTGGCCGGGGCGGGTTCGCTGGTCCTGGGAACGGCCGCGATCGTGTTCCTTGCCATGCAGGACTTTACGGGCGTGTTCATTCGCTTCCACGAGATCTTTTTTACAAACGATCTCTGGCTGCTGAACGCCGATGACATGCTCATCCAAATTGTGCCCGAGCCGTTCTTTGCGGATTGCGCGGCGCTCATTGCCGCGGTCTTTGGCGTCGGCGCCGCCGCGACCGTCGCCTTGGCCATCGTCATGGTCGTGCGCGATTCGCTCAGCCGCAAGGGCCGCGGAGACGACGGGGAGCCCAAGGACGATTGGGACATTCGCTCCGTCGGCGGCAGGGAAAAGGGGTATTTCCGCATCGACCGCCCGGCGGACGCGCAGGAGCGCCCCGACGCCCGCGAAATCTTCGCCCGCATGGGCTTGAACGACAACGACGAGGAGGACGAGGAGGAGACGCTTCCCTTGGAGCGCCTGCGCGACCTCGCTCCCCGGCACGAGGCGGCAGTGCCTGCCCCGACCGCGTCCCCGCTTGCAGACGACCCGCCCACCGTGCATCGTCCTGCGCGCTTCTCCGGCGATTTCCCCACCCATTTGGAGGATCGGGACCTGTCCGTCCGGCTGGAAATGAAGCTGGATCTGCGCGTCGAGCGCAGCGCGGACGGAGAACTGACCCTCACCATGGACCCCGATAAGAAGCCGGAGATCACGCTGCGCAGCCGCCCCGGCCGGCTGGACCTCACCGTCGAAGATGCCCCCGGCCTTTCCGCCGGCGAGCCCGTTGCCCTCTCGCAGAGCGAGGAGAAGCCGGCGGCGCCCGCCGATGCAGCGCCGGAAACCTGGGAAGGCGCGGACGCCGTCCCCGTCGGCCCGAAGCGCCCCGTGGAACCCGCCCCCTCTCCGGAGGAATTGCTCAAGCAAATGGATGAACTCATGAAGGGATTTCCCCAGAACGGCAAGGAGGAAGAGCGCCGTTGACCTACTTCGAAACCGCGAAAAAAAAGGTGGAGGCAGCCGCGGGCCGCGCGGATATCCGGCTGCTGGCCATTGAGTCTTCTTGCGACGAGACCTCTGCGGCCGTCACCGTTGGGCGCACGCAGCGCTCGCTGGTCATCGCGTCGCAGGTGGAAACGCACGCGCTCTATGGCGGCGTCGTGCCGGAAATTGCCTCCCGCGCCCATGTCGAGGCGATCACGGGCGTCGTGCGCCGCGCGCTGGAGGAGGCCGAGACCGCGCCGGAGGACCTGGACGGCGTCGCCGTCACCTATGGCCCCGGACTCGTGGGCGCGCTGCTCTGCGGCGTGTCCTACGCAAAGGGCTTTGCCTACCGCTATAGCCTCCCGCTCGTGCCCGTCCACCACATCGAGGGCCACATCTCCGCAGCCTACCTCGCCCATCCGGACCTCGAGCCGCCGTTTCTTGCGCTCGTCGTTTCGGGCGGGCACAGCCACCTCGTGCGCGTTGCGGAGTACGGCCACCACGAGATCCTCGGCCGCACCCGGGACGACGCCGCCGGCGAAGCCTTTGACAAGGCCGCGCGTGTGTTGGGCTTGCCCTATCCCGGCGGCCCGGCCATCGACCGCCTCGCCCGCGAGGGCGACGATCACGCACTGCCGCTGCCCCGCGCCCGTCAGGAGGGCTACAACTATTCCTTTAGCGGCCTCAAGACCGCGCTGCTGCAGGCGGTTGCGCGCATGGAGAAACAGGGCACGCGCCCGAGCGACGCAGACATCGCCGCCTCCTTCCGCCGCGCCGTGGTCGACCAGCTCGTGGACAAGGCCGAGCTGGCCCTGCGCGAGACGGGCCTGAAGAAGCTGGTCCTCGCGGGGGGCGTGGCCTGCAATTCGCTCCTGCGCGCCCGCGCAAACGAGGCCTGCCAGCGCCTGGGAGCGCGCGTGTTCCTGCCCCCGCCCATTCTCTGCACGGACAATGCGGCCATGATCGGCTGTGCCGGTTTCTACCGCTTCCGCGCGGGCTGCATCGCGGATTTGGACTTGAACGCCGTGCCGTCCCTGCCGCTACCGAGATGATGGTTCTGTTTTCGCCCCGCCCCACTGCGGACGGGGCGATTTTTTTCATTTGATCGTTTCCATAAAAATATAAGGAAAAAAGAGAGGGGAAAAGTTTTTTTCTGACGAAAGAAAAAATCCCTTGACATCTTTCTTGGGGGAAGTGGGGCGAACACCCGAATTTCGGTTTTCCACCGCCCTTCTCGTCGAAGGCTGTGGAAAAGCAAAAGAAAATTCGCGTTTTCGGACATTTGCCTGTGGATAACATTGTGGACAGTGGGGATAACCCGAAATTTTCCCCGTATGCTTTGAAAATTTATGAAAGAACGTTCGGAAAAATTCCAGGGCATATTGGGAATGTTTCGCGCATAGAGTAGCTATGGCGAACAAAACCGTGCAAAAAATGGGAGGGAGTGGACTTGAAGACGAGGCAGGTTGCCCTGGTGGTTCTGGTGGCCGGGCTGCTGTTTTTTTTCGCGATCCAGGGCGGAGAGGGGAGCGAGCCGGTCTTTCTGCCACAGCAGACGGATGCGGGCACGCTCTCGGGACGCATCCTCGGCGTGGACGCGGGCCACGGCGGGTACGACAGCGGCTGTACAGGCGTAAACGGGTCCTGCGAAAAGGACTTGAACCTCGCTGTCGCCGCGCTCCTGCGGGAGGAACTGGAGGCGCGGGGAGCGACGGTGATCCTTTCGCGCGCAGAGGACGTCGCGCTCATTGATCCTGCCACCACGACCGGATACAAAAAGCGGAAGGAGCTGACCAAGCGCCTGGAGATCTTTGAACAGGGCCAGGTGGAATGCGTGGTGAGCATCCACATGAACCAGTTCTCCGACGCTTCGCAGCACGGCGCACAGGTCTTTTATCAAAGCGGTGCGGAGGAGGGCGAACGCCTCGCGCGCACCCTGCAGTCTGCGCTGAAGGAGCTCGATCCGGACAACACCCGCGAGGCGAACGCCGGGGACTACTACATCCTGACCGGCACGCCCGCTTCTGCCCTGGTCGAGTGCGGGTTTCTCTCCAACCCCGAAGAGGAGGCCCGGCTCTGCACGGAGTCCTACCGCCGAGCGCTTGCCGCCGCCATCGCGGATGGGCTGGAGGATTTCTTTGCGCAAGGGGAGGGCTGAACCCGCCTCGGTCCTTGCAAGCGTCCATTGCCTGTTGTATACTGAAGAAAAATGGATGGATGGGGGGAACCCATTTTATGAACGCAACCTTTCTGGCGATGGACCTGGGTGCGTCCTCGGGGCGCGCCATGCTTGGAACCCTTGCGAATGGCCGCTTGGAGCTCAGCGAGCTGCATCGCTTCTCCAACGACCCGGTGCGCTTGGCCGGGGTCCTGCAATGGGATCTGCCGCGCCTCTTCTTTGAGACGAAGACGGCGCTGAATCAAGCGGCCCTTCAGGGCATCTCCCTTGCGGCCATGGGCATCGACACCTGGGGCGTGGACTACGGCTTGCTGGACGCGCGAGGCCGTCTGCTCTCCGATCCGGTCAACTACCGCGACGAGCGCACCGTGGGCATGATGGAGAAGGCCTTCTCCGTCGTCTCGGAGGAGGAGATCTACCGGCGCACGGGCCTTGCCCGCCTCTCCTTCAATACCCTTTACCAGCTCTATTCTCAGGTCTTGGAGGGAGATGCGCGCCTTGAATTGGCCCAGGATCTGCTCTTCATGCCGGATCTTCTGGGGTATTTGCTCACGGGGGTCAAGGGCTGCGAATACACCATTGCCTCGACCTCGCAGATGCTCTCGCCCTATACCCGCTCCTGGGACAAGGAGCTGCTGCAAAAGCTCGGCATTCCCGACCGGCTCCTCCTGCCTGTGGAGGAACCCGGAAAGATCCGCGGCACGCTCCTCCCCGAGCTGGCGCGGGAGACGGGCGCCGGACCCGTTCCGCTCGTGGCCGTCGCCGGACACGACACGGCGTCTGCTGTGGCAGCGGTCCCGGCTTCGGACGAGGACTTTGCCTATATTTCCAGCGGAACCTGGTCGCTCGTGGGCGTCGAAACGCGCGAACCCATTATCTCGCCGGAGGCAAAGGCCTTTAACCTCACAAACGAGGGCGGCGTGGACGGCACGTATCGCGTCCTCAAGAACGTCATGGGCCTGTGGATCATCCAGGAATGCCGGCGCGAGTGGGAGAGAAGGGGCATGCGCCTGACCTTCCCGCAGATCGTGGAGGAGGCAACGCGCGCGCCCGCCTTCGCAGCGCTGTTCGACCCGGACGGGGAGGAGTTCCTCACCCCAGGGGACATGCCGGAGAAGATCGCCGCCGCTTGTCGGCGCACCGGCCAGCGCGCGCCCGAGAGCGTGGGGGAGACGGCCCGCGCCGTCTATGAATCTCTGGCCCTGTGCTACCGGCACACGGTCGAGGCGCTGGAGCGCGCCCGCGGCCGCGCCGTGACCGCCTTGCACATCGTGGGCGGCGGCAGCAACAACGAAATGCTCAATCGGTTTACCGCGGATGCCCTGGGGATTCCGGTGCTCGCCGGGCCCTCGGAGGCGACGGCCATCGGGAACCTGCTCCTGCAGGCGCGTGCGCTTGGATTGGTCGGAGACATCTGGGAGATGCGGCGGATTGTGGCGGCATCCTTCGGCGTTCGCTGCATCGATCCGGGAGACCGCGCTCCCTGGGACGAGGCGTACAAGAGATACCTCGAAATCGTGGGCCGGTAGGAGAGGAAGAGAAATTTGGAACAGACATCGCTGTTTGAATCCGCAGGCGACCGCAGTCAGCCCTTGGCGGCGCGGCTCCGCCCC
>JBMNOF010000112.1:0-6116 GCA_050942925.1 Candidatus Spyradocola sp. | reverse complement strand
GTCCGGATTCTCCGGACCGCCGTTTCTTTCTATCTTTTTGGCCGAGAACCTATGCAAGCGCGTAGGCGTATAGGTAAATGTCCTCGTAGCGGCCATCCGGCAGGCGGAACCCGCCCGCAATGCTCCCCACGCACCGGAACCCGATCCGCTCGTAAAGGGCGCGCGCGCGGCGGTTCCCCGCGACTACGGCATTGAACTGCATGATGCGGAACCCGAAGTCCTTGGCGCGCGCCAGGCTGTCGCGCACGAGCGCCTCGCCCACGCCGCGGCCCCGGCAGTCCGAGCGCACGGCATAGCTCGCGTTGGCGATGTGGCCGCAGCGGCCGATGTTGTTCGGGTGGAGAATGTATAGGCCGAGAACCTCGTGCGTCTCGGCATCCTCGGCAACGCCGCTCCGGACCTGCGCGGCAAAAAAGGCCGCGCCCGCTTCGAGCGTCAGCTCGTCCTCTTGGGGAAAGGCGTCGCCGGCGCGCACGACTTCGTTCCAGATCGCGCACATGGCGGGCAGGTCGTCCGGCGCATAGGGGCGGACGGAAATGGACATGGAAACGCGCCTCCTTTTTTTCGAGGGAATCACAGCAGCGCGAGCAGGCGCTCCGCGACAAAGACCGCCGCGCAGGCGCCCAGCGCCACCGTAAGAAGGGACTTGTTCCGGAAGGCCAGCACCAGCGCCACCGCAATGCCGATCAGCGCCGAGAGCAGGCTCTCCGTGGCGTGCAGCGCCTCGGGAATGGTCATCGCGGCCAGCACCGCGTAGGGAACGTAGTAGAGAAAGGACTGGAAGAACCGGTTCTCGATCCGGCGCTTAAAGACCACGAGCGGGAGCATGCGGGTCAGGTACGTCACCCCCGCCATCACCGCCACCGCGCCCAAAAAGTACGGGGTCATGGCTGCGCCTCCCTTCCCTCGGGGTCCGGGGCGGGCTCGGAGCGCACCTCGGTCGGGACGGGGAACTTCCAGGCCATCAGCGCGGAAACGCCCACCGCGCACAGGATGATGACCCAGCCGCGGGAGATCTCCTTAAGGCCCGGCGTGTAGTAGAACAGCGAGGAGATCGCCGCGCTGAGCAGCACCGCGAACAGCACAGGCCGGATCTTGCGCGCGGGCGGCACGATGATGGCCAGGAACATGCCGTAGATCGCAAGGCCCAGGGCCGAGCGGACCATGTCCGGCAGCGCGCCGGCCACCGTCGCGCCAAGGACCGTCCCCGCGGCCCAGCCCACGTATACGCACAGCACCAGCCCCGCAAGGTAGGGCGCGGTCACGGCGCCCTTCTGCTGCATGCAGACGGCAAAGACCTCGTCCGTGTTGCCAAAGGAGAGGATCGCGCGCTGGAGCGTGGTCATGCGCGGGTCCACCTTTTGGGAGAGGGAGAGGGACATCAGCGTGTAGCGCAGGTTGATGACCAGGGTCGTGACCCCGATCTCAAACAAGGGCGCGCCCGCCAGCAGCAGGGAGAGCCCCGCAAACTGTCCCGCAGAGGTGAGGTTCGTCATCGAGATCAGCGCCGCCGCGAAGGGCGACAGGCCGCTTTCGACGCACATCATGCCAAAGACAAAGGCCACGGAAACGTAGCCCAGGCAGATCGGCACGCCGTCGCGCGCGCCGCGGAAAAAGGGAGTATTCAATTTGGTTTCTTCTCCTTGTCAAAGAGGGCTCGCCGCGCGGTCGAGCGGCGCATCCGGTCGCGAAGGTCGTCTTCGTCCCCGGAGACGAGATCCTGCCGCACGGCGGCCAGCTCCGCGGTAAAGGCGTCGATCTGGCGCAGGAGCGTCTCGCGGTTGAGCAGGAACAGCTCGCTCCACATCCGGTCGTTGATGCGCGCAATGCGCGTCAGGTCCCGGAAGGAGTCGCCCGTGTAGGCGGCGAGGTTCGGGTTTTCGTTGCAGTTCATCAGGGACATGGCGATGACGTGCGTCAGCTGCGAGAGGAAGCCGACCATCTCATCGTGCTCGGCGGGGGAGAGGAGGGAGATGCGGGCAAAGCCCAGGATCTCCGCCAGCTCGTGCACGGCCTCAATGCCGGCGCGGGTGTTTTTCTCCGTCGGGGTGATGAGGAAGTTCGCATCCTGGAAGATGCGCGCGTCGCTGTTGCGCACGCCGGAGACCTCGCGCCCGGCCATGGGGTGCGCGCCGACGAACTCCACGTCCGGGCGCAAAAAGGACTGGATCACGTCCACGACCCCGGTCTTGACGCCGGAGACGTCCGTCAGCAGCGCGCCGGGCTGCAGCGCGCCCTGGTGCGCCCGCAGCCAGGCGATCAGCGCCTTGGGGTAGAGGCCGAAGATCACCACGTCCGCCTCGCGCACGAGCTCTTCGTCCATTGCCGCGCCCCGGCGGATGATGCCCTCCGCCTGCGCGTAGGCGATGGCGTCCGGGTCCGTGTCCAGCGCGTCCACGCTGTGCCCCAGGGCCGTCAGCCGCCGCGCATAGCAGCCGCCGATCAGCCCCAGGCCCACGATCAGAAACCGCGTGTTTCGATTCATTCCAGCACCTCCACGTTTCCGCCCAGGGCGGAAAGATCCGCAAAGAAATTCGGGTAGCTCTTGTTGACCGCCTCCGCGCCGCGCAGGATGAGCGGCGCGCTGCCCAGCGTCGCGGCGATGGCCAGGCTCATCGCCACGCGGTGGTCGTTGTGGCAGTCCACCGCCGTCTCCGGGAAGGCCGCGCGGCCGCCGGGAAAGCCCTCGACCGTCAAGCTGTCCCTCGTGGAGGAGACGCGCGCGCCCAGGCGCCGGAGCTCCTCCTCCATGGCGGCGATGCGGTCGCTCTCCTTGTCGCGCAGGCGGCCGGCGTTGACAAGGCGCGTCTGTCCGGACGCGTACAGGCCCAACACCGACAGGACCGGCGCCAGGTCCGGGATGGGGTCCACGTCGATCTCCCGGCCGGTCAAGGGCGCGGCGGCAAAGCCCACGCCGTCCGGCTCGGGCAGCAGGCGCGCGCCGCACGCGCGCAGGATGGACAGGATCGCGCGGTCCCCCTGGAGGGAGTCCGGGGCGAGGTTGGAAAGGCGCACGCCGCCCTGAACCGCGCCCGCCACCGCGAAGAACGCGGCCTGGGAGTAGTCGCCCTCCACGGCGACGTCCCGGCTGCGGTAGCGCTGGCCGCCGGGGATCTCCAGGCGGTTTTCCCCGGCAAAGCCCGCGCGCACGCCAAAGCGCGCGAGCATCTGCAGGGTGAGGTCCACATAGCCCCGCGAGGAAAAGGGCGGGAGGATCTGCAGCGCCGAATCCCCGGGCAGAAGGGGGAGGGCAAAGAGCAGCCCGGTCAAAAACTGGGAGCTGACGTCCCCGCGGAGCGTCAGCTCGCCGCCGCGCAGGGGGCCGCGGATGCGCAGGGCGTCCGGCTGCTGGGAAAAGGGCAGGCCCTCCTCGCGGAACAGGTCCGCGTAGACGGACTGGGACCGCGCGAGGAGCCGGGGCGAGCCGGTAAAGACCGTCTCCTCCGGGGACAGGGCAAACAGCGGGATGAGGAAGCGCAGCGTGGAGCCGGACTCCCGGCAAAAGACCCGGCGCGGGCCGAGCGCCCGGGGAAAGTCCGCGCCCCGGACGCGCAGGGTCCCGTCCGGCTCACGCCGGGCGGAGGCGCCCAGCGCGGCCAGGCCGTCGAGCGTGGCGAGCATGTCCTGGGAGTCCGAGATGCCCGTGAGGGCCGACTCCCCCTGCGCAAGGCCTGCGCACAGGAGCGCCCGGTGCGCCAGGGACTTGGAGGGCGGCGCCGCCACCGCGCCCGAGAGGCGCGCGGGGGATACCTTGACGATCATGCAACCGGCCTCCCCGCGCTCACAGCTCGCGGTCGATGACCGCGGCGATGCGCCGGGCCTTTTTGACCACGGAGGCGTAGTGCTCGGGCGTGAGCGACTGCGCGCCGTCGGACCAAGCCTTGTCCGGGTGCGGGTGCACCTCGATGATGAGGCCGTCCGCGCCCGCGGCCACGGCCGCCAGGGACATGCTCTCCACCAGGCGCCAGTCGCCCGTGGCGTGCGAGGGGTCGATCACGATGGGCAGGTGCGTCTTTTCCTTGACGATCGGGATGACGGACAGGTCCAAAGTATTGCGGGTGTACTTTTCAAAGGTGCGGATGCCGCGCTCGCAGAGGATGACGTTCTCGTTGCCGCCGGCCATGATGTACTCGGCGCTCATGAGCCATTCCTCCATGGTGTTGGCAAGGCCGCGCTTGAGCAGGACCGGCTTGTTCGTCTTGCCCAGGGCCTTGAGCAGGTCGAAGTTCTGCATGTTGCGCGCGCCGACCTGGATGAGGTCCACGTACTCGACGAACTCGTCCAGGTGCTCGATGGCCATCAGCTCCGAGACGATGGGCAGGCCCGTTTCCTTCTTGGCCTCCACCAGGTCCAGAATGCCCTCCGTGCCCAGGCCCTGGAAGGCGTAGGGCGAGGTGCGGGGCTTATAGGCGCCGCCGCGCAGCATCGTGGCGCCCGCGGCCTTGACGGCCTTTGCGGTCTCCACGATGGGCTCCAGGCCCTCGACCGAGCAGGGGCCCGCGATCATGGCGATCTTTTCCTGGCCGCCGATGCGCACGCCGCCGCAGTCGATGACCGAGTCCTCCGGATGGAAGAGGCGGTTGACCTTCTTATAGGGCGCGGAAACGCGCGTCACCGTGTCCACATAGGGGTTGACGGCGATCTGCGTCTCGTCCACGCGCGTGGTGTCGCCCACCAGGCCGAAGACGTTGTAGTCCTCGCCGTAGATGGCCGTGACGGACAGGCCCATCTCCTCAAAGGAGTGGACGAGCTTGTTGATTTCCTCTTGGGGCGCGCCCTTTTTCATCGATATGATCATGGTTTATCCCTTCCTCTCCAGAATGTATTGCTTGAGATACAGAATGGCCTCTTCATAGCCGGCAAAACCCTTGCCGTAGACGGTCTTGACGCACGCCTTTCCCGGGTAGGAGATGTGGCGGAAGTCCTCGCGCTCATAGATGTTGGAAAGGTGGACCTCCGCCGCGGGGATGGACACGGCCTTGAGCGCGTCCAGGATGGCGATGGAGGTGTGCGTATAGGCGGCGGGGTTCATCACGATGCCGTCCACCTTCCCATAGGCGGCCTGGATGAGGTCCACGAGCACGCCCTCGTGGTTGCTCTGGCGCACCTCGCACTCGATGCCCTCGCGCGCGCAGACGCCCTCGACAAAGTCCACCAGGTCCGCATAGGTCTGCCGGCCATAGATGTCCGGCTCGCGCAGGCCCAGAAGGTTCAGGTTCGGGCCGTTCAGGATCAGAAATTTCATCGGAACATCTCCTTAAATCGGTCTTCAATGCGGCGCGCGGCGTCCTCCGGCGCGCCCTCGTTGGAAACGGAAAAGTCCGCCGCGCCCTCGTAGAGCGGCAGGCGCTGGGCGTACATGCGCTGCAGGGCCTCCGCGCTGGTGGAGAGGGGGCGGCCCGGGTCTGCGCTGGCCAGGCGGGAGAGGTCCCGCCGCACAAAGCACAGCGCACTGTTGGCCCGCAGGAGCTGCACGTTCTCCGGCCGCGTGACGATGCCGCCGCCCGTCGCGATCACAAGGCCCTGCTGGCCCGCGACCCCGCGCAGCGCCGCCGTCTCCCGCGCGCGGAAGCCGGGCTCGCCCTCCCGCGCGAAGATCTCCGGGATGGAGAGGCCCGCCTCGCGCTCGATGCGCTCATCCAGGTCCACGAACTCGCGGCCCATGTGCGCGGCGAGCAGCCGGCCCAGCGTGGTCTTGCCGCAGGAGGGCATCCCGATCAAGGCGAGGGAGCGCATTTCCTGCGTCAGTTCCCCGCAGACGCGGTCCACCTCGCCGTCGGGCAAGGCGGTGCCCAGGAAGTGCTCGGCCGCGGCCTTGGCTTGCGCCACGAGCATGCGCAGGCCGTTTGCGCAGGGGATGCCCCGCTCCCGCGCCTGCTGGAGCAAGCGGGTGGAGAGGGGGTTGTAGATGACGTCCACCACAAAGGTCAGGCGCGAAAACGGCTCGAGGTCCAGGGGCTGGGCTTCCAGATCCGGGAACATGCCCACGGGCGTGGTGTTGAACAGGCCCTCGGCGTCCGCGTGGGCGGCGGCCGCCTCCGCATAGGAGATCTGGCCCGGGCCCTGGGGGTGGCGGCTGACGACGAGGACCTCGCGCGCGCCGAGGGACCGCGCCA
>JBMNOF010000111.1:0-6135 GCA_050942925.1 Candidatus Spyradocola sp. | reverse complement strand
TCCAGGCTCCCAAAGGTCGTGTAGGCGGCTTGGCACGCGCGCTCCACCTGCTTGTAGTCTCGCACGTCGCACGCGACGCCCAGCGCGCGGCCCCCGCCTTGCGCGTTGATCTCGTCGACCTTCTCCTGCAGCACCGCCTCGTTGACGTCGCACAGGACCGCGTTTCCGCCGAGCTTCGCCCAGTTCTGCGCAAACAGCAGCCCCATGCCGGAGGCCGCGCCGGTCGATATCGCCGTCTTCCCCGAAAAGTCCATGAAATCCCCTCCCTTTTTTTAGGTTGATTATACGGGAGCCCCCCGGCTCGTTCAATGTCAAAAATGTCGCGTTTTACCATTTTTGATACTCTTTTTTCGCCAAATCCTTGAAAAAGATAGAAAAATACGGATAATGGTAGGGGAGGTGATCCAAATGCAGCGCTTAGACTCCATCTCCGTAGAAGATGTGGAAACCCTGACGGTCGAGGCCGAAAAGGGAAGGCACGTTGAGATCCGCAATCGCAGCACGTTTGGCCTGTCCTTCTGCAAGAGCGGGAAAATCACCTATACCCACAAGGGGAAGAAGTTCCTCTCCACGCCGGACCGGGCGGTGTTCCTGCCGCAGGGCGCAAGCTATGAGCTCTACAACGACCAGGGCGGGGAGTTCCCCGTGCTGAACTTCACCTGCGCCGAGCCCTTTACGGACGAATTCCTCGTCATCCCTCTGACCCAAACCGAGGAGTACTTCAGCGATTACGAGAAGATGCGGTACCTCGAGGCCACCCGGGGCAGCCGGCTGAAGCGCATGAGCCTGTTCTATGGGATCTTGGCGCGCCTCGTCCACGAGTCCAAGTCCCAGAACCCGCACCTGGCCCACGCCACGCAGTTTATCTTCGCCCACCTGGCAGACCCCAAGCTCTCCAACGACAGGATCGCCAGCGCAATCGACATCAGCGAGGTGTACCTCCGCCGCCTCTTTCGGGAAAACTATAAGACCACGCCCAAGCAGTACATCATCGAAACCCGTCTCAAGAAGGCGGAGCAGTTCCTGCAGGAAAACCGGCTCTCCGTCACGGAAATCGCCCTGCAATGCGGGTTTTCCAGCGTCTACCACTTCTGCCGCTCGTTTAAGCAGTTCGCCAATCTCACCCCTTCCGAGTACCGCAAGCGCTACCGCGCACAAGGAATTTGATCCCCCCGCAGATCCCCCAAAAGAGCACCTTGACAAATCGGGACGATCCCCATATAATTACCAATGGTAACTATTTAGAGAAGGGGACGACCATGGAAATTCAAACGATCAAGGCGATGTTCGACGCCTGCTACCAGGCCAAGCGGATTCGGGATCTGCTCCCGGCGCTGCCCAAGGGCGTCACGCCGTCCTACATCCACTACCTGGACACGATTGAATCCTTGGAAGCGCGGGGCGCCCAGGTCAAGGTGTCGGACATCAGCGACGCGCTGCAGATTCCGCGGCCGGGCGTGACGCGGACGGTGAAGGAGATGGAGGCCAAGGGCTATTTGTGCAAGCGAACGTCGGAAACGGACGGGCGCATCGCGTACATCTCCCTCACGGAGGCGGGAAAGCGGCTGTCCGAGACGTACAACACCCAGTATTTTTCCCTCTTGGCGCCCCTGCTGGAGGGGATTCCCGAAGAAGACGTCCGCTGCACTATCCAAACGATCGCACGGTTTTATCGAGTCATGACGGAAGGGAGAGTTTTCGTTGAATAAGTCCATCGCCGATTTTACGCAGGGCAGCATCCTGAAGAAGCTGGTTTGGTTCATGGTCCCGATCCTGGGCGCACTGATTTTGCAGGCAGCGTACGGGGCTGTGGACCTGCTGGTTGTGGGGCGGTTTGGCTCCACCTCCGGGCTCTCCGCCGTGTCCACGGGAAGCCAGGTCCTCAACCTGGTCACCTTCGTCGTCACGCAGCTGGCCATGGGCATCACCGTGCTGATCGCGCGGTACTTGGGGGAGAAGCAGCCGGAAAAAATCGGCCCCGTCCTCGGCGGCGCGGTCGCCGTGTTCGCGCTGATCTCCGTGGGGTTGTTCGCGCTGCTGGTGGGCCTTGCCAGACCCATTTCCATCCTCGTGCAGGCGCCGGAGGAGTCCTTGGATTTGACCACAAGCTACGTGCGCATCTGCGGGGGCGGCATCTTCTTCATCGTGGCCTATAACGTGCTCTCCGCCATCTTCCGCGGGCTGGGGGACAGCAAGTCGCCGCTGCTGTTTGTCCTGGTTGCCTGCGTGGTCAACATCGTGGGCGACCTCTTGCTGGTGGCCGGGCTGCACATGGACGCGGCCGGCGCCGCTCTGGCGACGGTCTTTGCCCAGACCGTCAGCGTGGTGTGCGCGGTCGTCATGCTGCTCAAAAAGAAGCTGCCCTTCTCTATCAAGCGGGCGTATTTTCGGCTCGGCGCCCCGTGCAGGGACTTTCTTCGGATCGGCCTGCCGCTTGCCCTGCAGGAGTGCTTGACCCAGCTCTCGTTCCTCGCGCTGTGCGCCTTTGTCAACCGCCTGGGCCTGGAGGCCTCTTCGGGGTATGGCGTGGCCAGCAAGATCGTCAACTTCGCCATGCTGATCCCCAGCGCCCTGATGCAGTCCATGGCATCCTTTGTCTCCCAGAACGTCGGCGCGGGGGACATCAAGCGCGCCAAGCGGTCCATGCTGACCGGGATTGGCGTGGGGCTTTGCTTTGGCATCGCGGTATTTGCCCTCGTGATGCAAAAGGGGGACGTGCTCGCCGGGCTCTTCTCCACGGATGCCCAGGTGATTGAAAAGGGCTTTGCCTACCTAAAGGGCTTTGCCCCCGAAACCATCCTGACGGCAGTTCTGTTCAGCATGATCGGCTATTTCAACGGCAACCAAAAGACGGTTTGGGTCATGCTCCAGGGGCTGATCCAAACGCTCCTCGTCCGGCTTCCCATGGCGTATCTGATGAGCATTCAGCCAAACGCCAGCCTTACGCTCATCGGCCTTGCCGCCCCCGCATCGACGGCCGTGGGCATCCTCTTGAACATCGGGTTTTACCTCTACCTCAACCGCCGGCAGGCGCGGGAATGGAGCGCCTGACCCCGCGCGGAAGGGGGAGAGGGCGGTCCCGCCTTTCTTGACAAAAAACGCCGGGCTGTCTATAATGGACCTAAAATGCGTCCGCACCGGAGCCCCGCTGCGGCGGATGCACTCGTCTTGGGAAGAAAGGGAACGAGAACCTTGGAAGCAAAAACAGCAAAGACGGACCGATACTATCTCATGTGCGAGCGGGATTGGATCTTCCACATCCTCATCACCGTGGCCGGCTTTTTCGGCGCGTACACGTATCTGTTGCGGGGCGGCGTGTTCTGCAACGCCCAAACCGGCAACGTGGTGCTCATGGGCATGGCGCTGGGCGCCGGAAACTGGATGCATGCGCTCTATTACGTCATCCCCATCTCCGCGTACCTCCTGGGTTCCTTTCTCTCGGAGCTGGCGCCGGAAGCGCTGAAGAGCCATTTCCCGTTCCGGTGGGATACCCTGCTCATCGCGGTCGAGATGCTGGTTGTGCTGGCGCTGGGCTTTGTGCCGGAGTCGGCGCCGGTGCAGATCTCGCAGGTGGCGATCAACTTCATCGCCTCCATGCAGTACAACACCTTCCGCCAGTCCCAGGGCACCCCCATGGCCACCACCTTTGCCACCAACCACATCCGGCAGATCGGCATCGGCCTGGCAAAGGAAGTGCAGGGCCTGCGCACGGGCAGCAAAGCCCACCGCGAAAAGCTGCGCAAGCATTTTGAAATGCTGGTGTTCTTCGTGCTGGGAGCCGTCATTGGAACGGTGCTCTGCAACCTGTTCTTGGGCAAGGCCCTCTGGTTCACCCTGATCCCCATGGCGGTGGTTTTCGGAACCCTGCTCCACGCGGATTTGACCATCGAAAAGGACATGATCGAGAGAAAACCCTTGGGCCATTGATCGCAAGATGGATAAGGAGCCCTGCGGCGGTTTTGCCGCAGGGCTCCTTTGTCGTTCTCTCTATCCCAGGTACAGCGCGGACACATAGCCCTCCCCGTCGCCAAAGACGATCTTGTACCAGCCGTTTAGAACCTCCAGAACCTCCACGGCCGTCCCCCTGGACAGGGTGCCGATCTTGTCAAAGCTCATGCTCGGGCCGCTGCGCACGTTCAGCGTGCGGCAGATCACCCGCAGGTCGTCCAGTCCGCCCTCCACCTTCTGAAGGTAGTCGGCGGAACAGTAGGCCGTCTCGCCGTTGTAGAGGAACCGCAGCCAGCCGTTTTCCAGCGTGCCAGTGAGGATCGTGCCGCGGGAGAGCGTGCCCAGCTTGGAGAAGGCGGTGCTGCCGCCGGCGCGGACGTTCAGCGTGCGGCAGGTCACCATGTAGAGATCCGCTTCCTCGGGCGCTTCCTCGGAGGCGGGCGGCAGAACCTCCGCGTCCTCGTCATAGTCCGGGTAGTAGGTCGGCTCGGTGAACGGCGTATCGCTCGTGTTCACGGGCTCGGGGATGACCAGGGATGCGCCTGCGCCAAGCTCGGCGCCGTTGACCGTCATCGGCGCCTCCGTTTGGTTCTCAACCGTGACGAGGGGAGACCGGACAGCGCCAGGCTCGTGCCTTCCCCTTCGGCCACGTTCTCGATCGTCACGGTGTCGCCCTTCTGCAGGTTCGCCTGCCGGAGAAGATTCTGCAGCCCCTCGCTGTCTTGGGCGACCGCGTACACGGGCTTGGCAACCTCGCCCTCCTCGGCAGCCGCAGGGGCGATCGTAGCCTGAACCGGTCCGTAGGTCGCGGTGTGCGCGGTGAGCTTCGAATTGTCTAAAAGCTCCGTGAGCTCCTCCCTGTCAAAGCCGTACAGGCCGCTTTGCACCTCCACCCCGACGGTTCCGTTGGTTGACCCATCCTTAACATCATCGTAGAGGTAGACGTCGTTCAGCGTGTAGTTCACGAGCGTAACGTTGGTTGCATCTGGCGTGGTGTCGACTTCCATGCCAACTTCCCGCCCGGTGTTCGATCCATCCCAGCTCGTATCTACGTCCCATAGTTCACGATCAGCGCAAGATCTTGAATAGGTGTTGATTCACTTGCTGCAGTCCCATAGTCCTCTTCTTCATTGACAATTCTGCCGGTTCCCGTAATCTCCAGGGTTCCGTCCGGCTCCACCAGGAAATACGGTTCGCTAACCACTGTTGCGCCATGTGTATTTCCGACCTTGGCAGAATTCGCCAACTCCAGATGAAGTGTCTTGCCATCCGGAATGATGATGGACGCTCTGCCTATATCTTGGCGGGAAGTTATGAGTGCTACTTCAATCCGGACATACAAATCATCTACGGTCTGCAACTTCGCGTTTACCCAATTGACAAACGCGCCAAAGGCCAAGTCTTCCTTATCATAGCCTTCAACCTTAAACCCGTTCTCTTCTGTAAACTTGCCCTCGTTGAAGCCGGTATACACATATGGGTTTTCCTGCGATCCGTCTTCATTCTCCGCCAAGGCGGTGTGCGCCAGGGCCAGGAGCAAGGTCAGGGCCAACAGAAGAGCTAAGGCTGTGCACAGTGGATTTCGTTTCATGCAGCTCATCCTTTCTATCTCGCGGGGGAGAGTGCGCCCATGCGGCGCAGAATGGATTTGGGCAGTAACTCTCTATCCTATTTTATTTTACAGAACTTTTCCGTTTCTCTTCCAGTACCGAAGATGTCGCCCCTCGCGGCATAATTGGTACTTGACAAATGAACTGTTTTCTGCATGTGCCGCAAACAGCGAAAAAGGCCCCCTTGCCGGAACACAACCGCCGCGCGGGCCCTTTGACAAAAGAAAGCACCGCAATTTTGAATACGCATGGTATCAAAATTGCGGTGCTCTTTGGATAATCGCAACACTATAGATGCCGCTTTATTTGTGTGGAAGCTGGAGCGCAAATTAATTTATTAAGCTTTTTATCGTGGCGAATAGCTGTTGCAAGAAGGGCCGGATGATAGGTTCTTCGCCAATCATTTCTACGGCAATTAGCGATACTACTATGAATGCACCCCATAAGCAAGTATATCTACGTATTCCCCTATCTACTTCAGATGACATTTTTGTCATGATCTTGTCATTATCAAACGCCATGTTAATGTCATCTGGAGTTAATATGGACGAATAATTTTGCTTCAACGCATCGTAAC